>JBFLYC010000001.1:0-238552 GCA_040756735.1 Bacillota bacterium
TAATCTTTTTGTGGCAAAGAACAACGGACCGACGGACTGACAGACTTTATTCACTATTTAGGGTAGTTACCCTGTCAGTCTCATTTAGGGTGACTTTTCCAGTTTCAAATAAAGTGACTCTAAACAAGCGTCACATATAGCGTTTATTATTGCAGGCGCTACTATTTGCGTTGCGGGTTCCCCAAGACCTCTTGCTCCGAAAGGACCAAACCTATCCTTGTGTTCAATAAAAATTGGTTTGATTTTACCAACATCCATGGAGGTAGGCAAAAGATAAGTATCGAAATTGGAATTAATTAGAACACTGTCTTTTATATTGAGCTCCTCAGTTAGTGCATAGCCAATTCCCATTGCTACCCCGCCGCAGATTTGGCCTTTCACACTTGCAGGGTTGATAGCATTACCTACATCATGAACAGCTGTAAACTCTATTATGTCAACTTTACCAGTAGACAAGTCAACTTCAACTTCGGCAACATCTGCAGCATAAGTGTATGAAAAATATGCATGGCCACAACCATTTTCACTGTCCCACCATACTTTAGGAGCAGAATACCAACCAAATTCATAAAGACTTTTTTCCTCTTGAAAGCACCACTTGACAACTTCAGTTATATCTATGTTTATATTAGATACTTCTTTGCTTAAAACCATATCATTTTCTAAACTCAAAATGTCCTTTGAGACTTTAAGCCTTTTTGTAGCAACATTTAACAAAGTATCTTTGATTTTTTCAGCTGCTATCTTTACAGCTGAGCCCCCCAAGACAGTACCCCTTGAAGCTACAGTGGGGCCGCTATCAGGAACAGAACTTGTATCCAGTTGGTTAAATATCAGTCTTTCTAATGGCACTCCTAAAGTTTCCATGACTATCCTGGCTGCAACAGTATGAAATCCCTGTCCAACTTCACCTATTCCAGATGAGATAACTATGGTTCCATCTTTTTGTATAGATACTATAGCCCCTGCTGCATCAATCCCCTCACCACCTGCTCCTAAAGCCGAACCTCGAAAACTACAAGCCATACCAATACCACGTTTTTTATGTTTAGAGCCAGCTATATTGTTTAGGGTATATTCAGATTTTTTCCGTTGATAATCTGTAGCCTCTGCTGCTTTCTGAAGGCATTCTAGTATTGCAACATCATGCAGGACTTGACCAGTAGCAGAGACTGCCCCCTCGGAAAAACAGTTTTGGATTCTAAGTTGTAAAGGATCAATATTTAATTCAGCAGCTAGTTCATCAATCAGTAATTCCACTGCAAAATTGACCTGTGGTGACCCAAAACCCCTCAAAGCATCAGAAACAGGGTTATTGGTGTAAGCAGCCACTATATCGATGCTGACGTGTGGAACATTATATGGGCCGGTTGCCTCTACTGCTGAGCGCCAGGTTACCAAGGGTGTTTTTGACTGATAAGCTCCAGCATCTGCAATAATATCAATTTTCATGGCACAAATATGTCCGGTTTTTGTTGCCCCAACTCTATATTTAAGAATATACGGGTGCCTTGTAGTTGACTCCAATAGAGATTCTTCCCTTGTAAAAACCATTTTTGAAGATCTTCCGGATAGCCATGTAACTAGAGCTACGCGCGAAGCCATAATAGCCATATCAGAATCCTTGCCGCCAAAGGATCCACCCACCACACATTGAACAACTCTAACCTGACCCAAGTTAATACCCAATGCTTCAGCAACCATGCGCCTAACATTAAATGGGCTTTTACATGGACAATAGATAGTGATTTTATTGTGTCCTTCCATAACGGCTACTGCAGCTTCAGGCTCAATGGCTGCATGTTGAACTCGACTGGTCTTGTATTCTCTTTCGAAAATTAAGTCTGCTTGTTCAAATCCTTCAGATATATTACCTTTTCGGACTTTATGCCTTCCTGTTTCATTACCCCCGCTGTGAATACTTATTGAACCTGTTTTAAGAGCATCTAAAGGGTTAGAGACAACTTCTAAAGGAGTGTAGTCAACCACTATCGATTCTAGAGCTTTTAAGGCAACTTCTGAAGTCTCAGCTGCAACCAGGGCAATGCCATCACCAGTATAGCGCACACGATGTTCACACAAAACAGGCCGCTCTTTTTCTTGTCCACACATACCTGGTATATCCTTTGCAGTCAAAGTCAAGTGTACTCCAGGTACCTGTCTTGCTTTTGTAGTGTCAATATGATTTATTTCTGCATGGGGGTATTTACTGCGGAGTACTTTAACATAAAGCATATCCTTCAGATAAATATCTGCAGCATATTGGGCTTTTCCTAATACTTTAGAAACTGCATCAATTCTAGATATTGAGTTATCCATATTCTTGGCTCCTTTCTAGAAATAAAACCATATTATCTCCTTAAATATAAAACTTTCCTGAAATAATAGGGGGTATCATAGACTACCATATTTTAGGATCGAACGGAATTAATTACACTATTATCAAAATGATGTATAAAAGGAACCTTTTTGTTGGTTCCCTTTATTGCACCCTTATTTTATGCCCCTATTTGCTCCAGTTTTGAGCCTGCCATCATTAACCCTATTTGTTCTATACTAACCTCTTCTGGTTTTACAATACCCATAATCTGACCCTCATAAAGCACAGCAATCCTATCACTCAAACATAGTATTTCATCCAACTCTGTAGATATCAATAATACAGCCGTTCCTTTATCTCGTTGATCTACTATCTTTTTATGAACAAATTCTATGGCTCCAACATCTAAACCCCGTGTAGGGTGCATTGCTATCAATAGATCAGGCTGTTTAAATATTTCCCTCGCGAGAATTAACTTTTGCTGATTTCCACCTGAAAGGTTTTGGGCCAATACGTTTTCATTTGGGGTCCTAACATCAAACTCTTTAATAAGGCTCCTGGAATGTTGTTCGATATACTTCCAGTCCAATAATTTAAAGTAACCCTTCGAATAAGGAGGATGATAATGGTCCTGCAAAATAAAGTTTTCCTTTAGAGTCATCCCTAAGACAAGCCCATGAAGCTGTCTGTCTTCTGGAATATGAGATACTTTATGTTCGAGTATCTTGCGCGGGTGTGCATTGGTTAGATTCTTGCCTTTTACAAGAATTTCTCCGCTAGATGTTTTTCTTAATCCAGTTATGGTTTCTACCAATTCAGATTGACCGTTTCCATCTACACCGGCGATTCCCAGGATTTCTCCAGAATGGACCTCAAAGGAGATATCTTTAAGTGCCTTTAGACCTTTATTGCTTAACGCATTTACTTGGTTAACCTCTAAGATCTTATTGCCTATTTTAGCTGGCGACTTTACAACTGTAAAAGAAACATTTCTCCCGACCATCATCCTGGCTAATTCATCTGGTGTAGTTTCCTGGGTGATAACTGTACCGACACATTTTCCATGGCGTAAAACAGTAACCTTGTGGCTAACAGCGTTAACTTCTTTTAATTTGTGACTGATAAAAATAATTGTATGGCCCTCTGTGCTTAATCTGCGAATCATGGCAAATAGCTCAGTAGTCTCTTGAGGTGTTAGAACTGCTGTAGGTTCATCGAGAATTAATATATTTGCGCCTCGGAATAATACTTTAATAATCTCCACTCTTTGCTGTTGACCAACTGAAAGTTGCCATACTTTGGCATAGGGATCTATATCCATTCCATATTGCTTGGATATTTCAGCTATCTTAGTAGCAGCACTTTTTAAGTCAAGAAATGGTTTCCATGGTTTCATCCCTAGAATGATATTTTCTACAACACTTAAGGGAGGTATTAACATAAAATGTTGGTGTACCATGCCTATACCAGCTTTAATAGCATCATTTGGAGAATTAAATTCTATTAGTTTCCCGTTAAAATAGATTTCTCCAGAGGTTGGCTGATAAAGTCCATAAAGAATATTCATCAATGTGCTTTTTCCGGCACCATTTTCCCCTAACAAGGCATGGACCTCACCCTTTTGAACTTCAAATCTTACATTGTCATTGGCTAAAACTCCAGGAAATTGTTTGGTTATATTCTTCATCTGTAGGATATAACTCATTGATTCTACCTCAATCTGAATGTTTTTTTGCTTTTAATACAATTGTTTGTGACTGATCCTAATATTTTAGCAAAATGAATTGCTTAAAAGCAATCGTCTCTGGTGATATTTGAATAAATCTATTCATGCAATTTTTTAATAATCCGAAATCTTTATTGTTCCATTCTTGATATCGTTTAATACTTGTTCAAGCTTATCTTTTACTTCCTTAGGAACTTTGCTTTCAAAACCGTGCCATGATGAAAGGTAAACAGCGCCTTCTTTTACTCCAAGTTCATAAAACTTGGCCTCCAATTCACCTTTTTTATATTTTTCTACAACAAATGATATTAAGTTAGGATTACTTTTAATACCACTAACTAATACAGTATCAGGCGCAATTGAATTCTGGTCCTGATTACTTCCAATAGCCAAAACCCCTTTTTCTTTCGCAGCTTGTATAGCGCCTAAACCTGCTTGATTTGCGTTGGCCATAACAATATCAGCACCTTCATTAATCATAGCTAAGGCAGTTTCTTTCATTTTTGCTACATCTTCATTACTACCAGTAAGAGTGGTTAGGACTTTAACATTAGGATTGACAAATTCTGCACCTTCTTTAAATCCTTTTATTGACAAGGATATTGGTGGAATGTCAAGGCCCCCGAGGCCTCCAACTATATTAGTCTTAGTCATTAATCCTGCAACTACACCCATTATGAAGCCCTGCTGTTTGTTTGCTAAATTAACCGAACCAAGGTTTGGTGCTTGAGATATATTGCTGCTTGTAACTATAAACATGGTGTTGGGGAAATCTTTTGCTACAGCTTTTGCAGCATCACCAAATTGAAATCCATGACCAATTACAATGTTATAGCCCTTTAAAGCATATCCTCTAAAATATTCTTCCATGTCAGACTGGGAAACACTTTCTGTATAAGATATCTCAATCCCATGCTCTTCTTCAGATTTCACAAGTCCTTCATAAGCCGATGCATTCCACCCCATATCATTAACTGGTCCGGGTAAGAGCAAGGCTACCTTGATCTTTTGGTCCTCAGCTTTAGGAGCCTCTTGAGTAGGTTTTTTCCCACAAGCTGATATTGTAAGAATTGTAACCAGCAATAACGTAAATATTCCTAACAAAACAGACTTTTTCATGTGTACATGCCTCCTGATTTTAAAAATTATAACTTTTTACCTTTTTTCTACCAAAATAATTTTTGATGTACGGAGTCTATTTGAAGACTTTTTAGACATTATTTTAGTAAATTGTCATAAAACACCACCTTTCATTAGAATTATCGATTAAGTTTATGCCTTAATATAAGGTTTTCCAGTTGCAGCAGGAGGTGTAGCTTTTCCTACGAAACCCGCTAAGGCAGCTACAGTTAGTAAATATGGAATCATCAAGAAAAATTGATATGGAATTGAGGTATCAAGGGCTTGCAACCTAAATTGCAGAGCATCTCCGGCTCCAAATAATAACGCTGCACCTAAAACACCCAAAGGATTCCATTTGCCAAATATTACTGCCGCTAATGCAATGAAGCCGCGGCCGGTAACCATATCTTCCGTGAAAAAATTTAATAATGCTAGTGAAAGAAAAGCACCTGCAGCACCACATAAAACTGACCCAAAAATAATGGCACCATAACGCACTCTAAAAACATTGACCCCTAAAGTATCTGCTGCTTTTGGATGTTCTCCAACAGCGCGTATATTAAGACCAATAGGAGTTTTATAAATGACAATATAAGTAAGCGGTACTAATAATAAAGTCAAATAGACCAGTATATATTGATTAAACAATGCTGGGCCTATTATAGGAATCTGTGACAAGAATGGTATCGGGACAATTTGAAAAGATGATATTTCTGGAGGTGCGGTGTTTATTCCAAAAATAATTCTGGCAAAAGCTGTCGTTAAACCTAAACCTAAAATATTTATGGCTGCACCTATAACAACCTGAGATGCTTTGATAGTTACAACTAGATAAGCAAACAACAGTCCGATTAATCCTCCAAAGAGCATGGCAGTTAACAGACCTAACCATGCACTGCCCAAGTAGTATGACCCTGCAGCGCCAGCCAAAGCTCCGATTAACATCATTCCTTCAGCTCCAATGTTTACGATTCCACTACGTGCCATAAAAATTAAACCGATGGCAGCTAACAGAATTGGTGTGGCAGTTCTTAGGTCGGTGCCTAAAAAATTTGTTATTATGGGTATAAATGAATTATCAGACAACATTTAGTCACACTCCATTCAAGATTTAGCGTGGTGCATAATTTTATCAAGAAGAATTCTAACCTTGGTCCTGTTGGCTGGTTTGATCATTTGTCCTGAAACAACGAATATTATTACCATAGCTTGTACAACATATATAATTGCAATTGGTACACCAGCCGACATTTGCATCATATTTCCTCCACTACGGAGCATACCAAAAAGAACTGCTCCTAATACAATACCGATGGGACTATTGAGGCCTAATAGGGCTACTGCAATACCGTCAAAACCATATCCTGGTGATAAAGTTTCCAATAGTCTTTTTTGAATACCTAATATTTCATTTGCCCCTGCCAGACCGCCCATTCCACCGGCAATAAACATGATTAGCATAATATTTATCTCTGGTGTCATTCCAGCATATTTAGCTGCATTAAGATTTTGTCCAACAACTCTTACTTCATAACCACGACTAGTTCTCCATAAAAATATGTAATAAAGGAGGACTGCTAATAAAGCAACTAGTAGGCCTAAGTGTAGTCTTGTACCTTCTAAAATCCTTGGAAGTTGAGCTGTTAAGGCTACTTGTGCACTATGGGGAAAATTCCCAGGTGGTTCTTTTAGTGGACCACTTACTAGAAAACTAACCCAATAAATAGCCAGGTAGTTAAACATAACTGTTGTGATGATTTCATTTGCTCCAAAACGAACCTTAAGCCATCCTGTCAAGAGACCCCATAAACCTCCTCCCAAAAATCCCGCAAAAAGAGCTAGAGGAATGTGAATATAACCTGGTAGACCTACAAGATATATTCCAGCAACAACGCTTAAAAAGGCCCCCATGTATAACTGACCCTCTGCACCAATGTTAATTAATCCACATCTAAAGGCAAATGCAAAACATAAACCCGTTAAAATCAGAGGCGTTGTTTTCACAAGAGTTTCAGCTATCGCATTCTTACTGCCTATAGCTCCTTCGAGCAAACTAGTATAGGCTAATATAGGATTAATCCCCATACCCATAATGATTAAACCACCTATTAAAATTGAGAGAACTATAGATATGAGTGGAATTAGTAAGTTTGTTACATTCCCTAGTATTTTATCTTTATACCTAATTTTTTTATAATCGGTCATTATTGAGCCTCCGTTGAATGAATTTGTAGTATTGTTGACCTATAACCCAAGCTTATAATTTTGACCTTTGTAAACATTGGATATTCAGCAATTATTTATAGGATTAAATAGTTAAAAACATTAGACAATTTTCAGTAAACACCTTTATAAAAACACCATAAAAAACAGGCGCCATATTTAGCACCCGTTCACAAAAAGACTATACTTTGAAATTAGTATATTGATAGGTTAATTTTCTATTGAAGTATTATTTAAATGCCTCGACAAATAATTACGTATTTTTAACCCAACCATTAGATTAAAGCGGACTTCAGGCTCCTTCAAATTAATATTCAATAGTTTTTCGATTTGATTTAGCCTGTATTTAATAGTGTTATAATGTAAATACATTTTATTAGCCGTTTCACTTGTATTGCCGTTTGTCTGCAAAAAGCATTCCAAGGTATTTATCAATTCAGCATCTGTTTTTTCCAAGTTTCCCAGGGTCTGAAGATAAAAGTTTTGAAGTTCATGATCATTCATACAGTTTGTTAGCAGGCGATAAAAACCTAAGTCCTTATAATGGAAAATTCCATGCTTAGAGATAATTCTGCCTAGTTCCAGAGCAGATTTGGCCTCTAAGTAGCTTTTTACCAACTCCAAAGGATTGTCACATCTTCTGCCAATACCAATAGAAAGCTCCTTTAAAGATGTAATATTCTTTTTTAAGTTTTCGGCAAGACATATTAAATCTGCATCAGAGATCGTATTATTTTTTGTGTCAACAATAAATACTAAAAGTTTTTCTATTCTTGTGACAATGATATATAAAGAAATAGATTTAGAGTAATTGATAATACTATTTTTAATGTCTGATATTTTTGTTTTTATGTCTTGGCGATAAGCGTCAATGACCATTATTGCTTTAGAACCTTCAACATTTAACTTATACAATTGTGCTTTTTCCACAGCGTCTTCCATAGAAGTGATTTTTCCAGTAATGAGTTCATAAAGAAAATCATCCCGAAGGTGTTGTTCAGCTTTTTGGATTGATAATAATCTATATATTTCTAGAGCAACTATTACAACAACTTGGTTGATTACAAATCTATGGAGTTGTGAGAGAGAGTCCCATTTAGCAGAGATAACAAGATGTCCATGAATTCTTCTTCCTACTTTTATAGGAAAACTTAAATACTCTTCTTCTCTTAAATTACTTTTTATACAGTATAAGGAGGTGTCATCTGGGTTTTTTACTATAGACCCTCCATTTTTGAAAGCAAGTAAATTGCCAGCAGCATCGTAGTATGCACATGGCTTTTGTATCAGGTCAGCTAGAAGATATATGACCGAATTAATATCTCCTCCCGAGAAGAGATTCTGTAACAGTTTCTGTTGTATTTCATTAGTATCTTCTGCATAAAGTGTCATCTGCCTTTTTACAATTTCTGAGGTTACAGGGCTTATAATATCTATCCAAGAAATTTGAAAAGGAATTTCGATTAATGGCAGGTTGAGTTCATCTGCTAAAGCAATAACTGATTTGGGCACATTGTTTATAAATCTTTTTAATTTGATAGCTATTGCAGCTGCTTGCTTGCAATGAACGTCTTTAATTAATTGGTTGAGCTTCTCTGGCTGTTCTTTGATAACATAAGCAGTAGTTAAAAGTAATTCTCCTCCTTTCAACCATTGTCCTACATCTGGCGTATCAACTACAGTAACCCCTTTTATTATTCGTGAAAGTCCCTTTTTCCCAGCAATCACGTTAGCATTTTCAAAAGGTGGCAATAGCAGAACTTCTGCAACTGAAATCGACATTGTATAATCCCCCGAATTAACTGATTTTATCTAATATTTCATTCACTATTAAAATTAAAAATCCTCTAATTAAACTAGTTAAGAAATAATTGGAATTTTTAACAATTATCGGATAGGCATGAGATGGTTTGACTAAATGTATTCACCATTATATAATAATAAAGAAGTCAAGAAACATTGGGAAAGATTTTAAAGGGGCGACGATTGGGCGACAAAAATGAACTCAAAAATTAAATACCCCTTGTGTGCCCGTAGCTCAGTCGGATAGAGTAACGGAATCCGAGTCCGGGGGTCGCAGGTTCGAATCCTGTCGGGCACGCCATATATAAAACAAAAATAAGGCTGACGCCTTATTTTTATGTTGAATGGCTTATACTGCCATTGTAATTCTTCTTATGTTTGTGTTTCACGTCTTAAGCTATTAAATCACTTAGCTTTGCTGCCTTACTAAGTACAGTTGCAGTATCTCCTGTGTTAATTAAACCTGCATTAGCTTCATCAGTGTCAATATGACATTCTAAAACATAGTTTGGTTTGACTCTCACTAAAACATTGTGAAATGTTATTTCTCTTACCCCTTCAACATGAATGCTTACGCGGTCACCATCTTTAACATCAATAGCCTCGGCATCTTTAGGGGACATATGAATATGATGATCTGCAATGATAACTCCCTGTTTTAATTCTACTTCTCCACACGGTCCAATAATTACACAACCTGGTGTACCGTCTATTTGACCAGATTGTCTGACGGGTGCATTAATCCCTAATTTAAAGCCATCTGTTTTGGAAATTTCTACCTGACTAATTGATCTAACAGGACCAAGGATTCGGACATTTTCGATTTGCCCTTTGGGTCCTTTAATAGTAACCATTTCTTTTGCAGCGTACTCCCCTGGCTGCATGAGATCTTTGATGTTAGTTAATTCATAGTTCTTGCCAAATAGTGTGTCTAAATCTTGCCGGCACAAATGTAAGTGTCTGTTTGATACACCGATGGGTACTTGAAGATACCTACTCATAAGGCATTCCTCCTTGAGTATAATCCACTTATCCCAGTGAAATAACCAATCACCGCATAAAAACTACCATTCACCGTAATTATACCCCTAATTACCCATTGGTTTCAACCCTATTTTTTCCTTGAATAGTGGAATATTAGTGAAATGTTTCACAGTGCTTCCAGAATAGCTTTAATTTTCATCAAATTGCTTGTTATTTCACAATTAAAAACATAATGAGCATAAGAATCCCATGGTGTTTCAGATTTATTAATAATGACTAACTTTTTTGCTTTATCAGGCAAATAAGCTGCTGGATAAACTTGTAGGCTTGTACCTATTATTAACAAAAGATCACATCCTGTTAAGACCTGCTGTGCTTTAAAAAATCGTTCATCCATTGAATCTTCAAAAAGAACTATATCAGGCCGTAATATGCTTTTGCATGATGAACATTTTGGTGGGATTATTCCCTCATTTATTTGGGCAAACAAATGTTCCATTGGTTCTTTTATGTTACAAGTATCGCACCTACATTTCGCAACAGATCCATGGATTTCGATAACGCTTTTAGAGCCTGCCTTTTGATGTAATCCATCAATATTTTGAGTAATAATTCCTTGAATATAACCTCTATTTTCAAGCCAGCTTAGAACCTTATGACCATCGTTTGGCATTGAGTTCATAATTGCTTCATATCTAGGGATATTTACTTCATAAAATAATTTAGGGTTATTATATAATATTGTAGCGCTACTTGTTTCCATGGGGTTGTGCTTGTCCCAAAATCCACCAGGACTACGAAAATCAGGTATGCCACTATCAGTACTTATTCCTGCTCCTGTTAATGCAAAAGTCCTTTTAGAATCAATAATCATACTGGCTAAATCATCCAACTGTCTATCATTGTGATTATTACATGTCAAAATTCATCTACCTCCTTATAATTCAACTTCAAATTATAAAAGCTTACCATTTTTAGTAAAGGTTAGGGCATTCCAACTACCTTCAATTTCTAAGCCAAGCATTTCAACTTCTTTAAATAAAGCTTTTGACACCCAGATATTGTCTATATCCATGGTATTTTTAATGCGAACTAACTTAAGATAAGCATAGTTTACTGGTTTTAGAGTTTCAATGGCAGCCTTAATAGCTTCTCTATCATTTGGCATAATGATTGGTATCATTCCTCTTTGCAGAAAGCCTGTGGTTAAACAGTTTAGGTAGGTTGCAGTGAAGTCGATTTTATCTACTAAATCTTTAGTTACAAAATCTGCTAGTCCGATTCCATTGGCATTACCATGGGATTCTTCAGCTAAATCTAAAACCACTATTCTTTTAATTTGTGGAGTGTCTTTATAATCCTCATTGTTAATGCGCATTCTTCCTATGATATTTGTATCCATTCCTGTACCTGAAAAACATTTACCCATTTTTTCACATATTAATAAGTCCAAATATTCAAATGGTATTTTGGGTAAAAGACTTTTTGCAAGAAGTAAAAGGCGTTTTTCTCCAGCAAAAAATTCATGTGGTAAAAAAGCTTCTATCTTATAGATTTCCTTGTAAGGATTTTCTACTATACCTAAACCCAAGACCACAGGTAAAACACTAAGCATATAATGGCCTGTTTTTTCGATTAGTTGTGACATATTTCCATTAGAATTGTGGTGAATGTACTTTGCACCTGTAGGACCACCTAGACCTATTGCCAGCATTTTAAACAAGCCACTTTCAATATCACCTCGAAAAGATGTATGTGGTTTTATACGATTTACAATTATTAGTTTATCCATTTTCAGAGCCTGACTCAAACAACTTACCGGCTTGCCAGGATTTATATAACCTATGGTGGTAGAAGTTACATCAGGAAGAATAGTTACATTATAATTCTTCTCATTAATACCCATACTGTCTAAAATTTTCAGCTGTCCACTAGGTGTTCCACCTCCATGGCTTCCCATCGCAGCTAAAAGATATGGAGTTGCACCTTGCTTTTTTATAAATTGAATTAATGTATTAAGGACAACATGTATTCCTTGGATATTTCTACTGCCTACTGTTATGCCGACCTTATCATTAGGATTAATTAGGTCAGCAAAGTTTTTGTTGGAAATTTCTTTAATTATATTATCTTGCAGGTTTACAACACAATCTTTGGGGAAGTGCAGTTTGACTTTAACCATTTCGGGAAAATACACAAATTTAGCCCCCTTGATGAGATGTTTTGCTAATATCATATGGGTGATGCAAGTAATATGAGACAGAAAGAATGAAAAAACCCCTGGTAAAAAAGGGGTGCTTCCTAATTAATGTTGTTTAAGTACTTTGTATATCGAATATCTTGTGGAACTAGTAATCTATAAATACTGCATAAGCCTATTATTCTTGAGCATGACCTTGCTCCTAAATATTGTTCTAACTCGCTAAGGGATAGATTAGATGTAATAACTGTAGGCATATTATTATTCAATCTGTAATTTAGCAAAGAATATATTTTATTTGCTGTCCATTGTGTATAGTTGTGAGCGCCCAAATCGTCGAGGATTAAAATGGGAGCATTGTATGCTAAATCAGTTATTTTTTTTTCAGTAATGATGTCTTCATTTTTTTCATAACTAAAACGAAGGGCATCTAAATAATCAGGAACTACAACAAATAGAACATCATGATTGAATTTTAAGAGTTCATTGACAATGGCAGCAGCCAAAAAAGTCTTCCCGCTCCCTACAGGACCAAAAAAATAAAGCCCCTTTTTATAGTTATTATTATTTAGGTCTTGTACGAAGGAAACAGCTGCTGATAAAGCTTTTGTAGCTCGTTCTTTATAAGTTGTTCCACCCTCTGCCGGCACAGTATTGGGGTAATAATCAAGCTTAAATGCTGAGAAGGATGCTTTGTTAAAATAGCTATGTAAGTTCGACTTCTTTGCCTTTAATTCCAATAACCTCTGGGACCAGCAAGTGCAGCGATACGCTACTCCTTGATGTAATACAATACCGGTATTATTGCACATGTTACACTCTGTCATAATGAGACCGCTCCTAAGTTAAATAAAGTTCACTGAACTTATCTTTTTCCTTTGATGGTTTTTGCAAAGTATCTTTTTGTTTTCGTGGTCGTTTATAATTCTGTTCATATTTGAGAATGTCCTCAACGGATTTGATATTGTTGCGAGCCCATGTGTTTAAAATAGAATCGATATACTTGAAACTCAAGGCCCCCTGGAGAACAGCCCTTTCTAGTGCTTCTACAATTAATTCTGATGAAAATCCATCATTATCACACCAATGTACAATTTTAGCGCTTTCTATGGGCGAGAGAAGTCTTCCAAATTCCTTCTCAAATGTAGTATAAATCTTTTTTAACTTGCTGCTTGTATCCTTGAATTGGTTAGATTCTTTTTTACTCATCTCATTTTCCCATAAGCTAAACAGCCTTTCCCAAAGTGGATTAAGAGAATATGAACTTTTTCCATTTTTGTTAGTACATTGATGGTGTTCAACATTTATTAATCCTTTTTCAATTAATCCAGCAATGGTTGCTTTTATTTGTTCACTATTAAGGGTCATCAGTTTTTGAAGATCTTCTATAGATGGATAGTCTTCTCCCAAGCAGTTTTTAAATCGAATCAGGTGAATTATTACTGCTAGTTCCACTTCATTAATGTCCAATCTTGTATAAAATTTTATGATTAATTGAGACAAAACCAACGGCTTTTCAAAGAAAAGTTCTTTTAATTTTAATAAGGAATAGGAATCTAGATTGCTCACTATTGCACCTCAAAAAATAATTTAACTAATAAATATTATACCAGGGGTACCACAAAAAAGAAAAGGCCTATCCAAAAAACTCTTCTACCTTTGAAATGGCCTTTGGCAGGGCAAATATTATTACTCTATCAAGGGGTTTTAAAATAGTAGATCCTGTTGGTACTATTACTCCATCATCATTTACTATTGCACCTATTATTGCATCTCGAGGAAACTTTAAGTCTTTCAAAGATTTACCAGTTACAGTAGATGTTTGCGGTACAATTAGTTCAATCATTTCTGCCTTTGCTCCGCCAATCAGGGAAACAGATACAATATCTCCTTTGCGTATAAAGCGAAGAATAGCTCCAGCTGTAAGCACCCTTGGGCTAACCGCTATGTCAATACCCACTTTTTCAACTAAGGGAACATATTCATTTCTTCTAATCTGGGCAACAGTACGTTTTGCGCCTAAGTGCTTAGCAATTAATGAGACAAGGAGGTTAACTTTATCATCATTTGTTACTGCAACAAAGAGGTCCGATTGGCCCACTTCTTCCTCTTCAAAAAGTGTAATGTCTGTGCCATCACCTTGCAAAACTAATGTATTAGAAAGCTGTTGGGAAATAGAACGACAAACATCGATACTTTTTTCAATTAATTTCACTGTATATCCCTTTGTTTCTAATATTTTAGCAAGGTAAAAACCAATTCTACCTCCACCTAAAATTGTGACATTTTCGGTTTTTATTCGTTCTTTTCCTAGTACTTTTTCAATAGCAACCATATTGGCAGTTTCAGCTAAAACAAAAACTAGATCATTTGGTTTTAACTGGTCTTCACCACGAGGAATAAGCATTTTTTCATTTCTTAAGATAGCAATAATCAAATTAGGTTTGGGAAAGGATATCTCCTTCAATTTTTTATAGACAACAGGTGCATCCTTGGTTAATTGTAATTCCACAAGCTGGACCTTTCCATCAGCGTAATAATCTACATTTATTGCTTCAGGAACATCAGCCAATTTAGCAATCATTTCAGCAGTAACGCGCTCAGGATTAATTACCAGGTCAATGCCTAAAGAATTTGCAGATAGTTGATTATTATCAACATATTCAGGGTTTCTAACACGCGCAACTGTTTTTTTAACTCCAAGCTTTTTGCCAAGTAAACATGCTACCATATTCAATTCATCATATTCTGTTACTGCAACCAAAAGCTGTGCTTCACTTATTCCGGCCTCTTGAAGGGTGCAGATACTTGCTCCACTGCCTAATATAGTCTGTACATCAAGATTCTCATCTACAACTTGTTTTCTCTCATTTATTTTTTCTATGACTACAACATCATGATTTGCATAACTAAGCATTTGGGCTATACTAAACCCAACTTTACCTGCTCCTACTATTATTGTTCTCATGGTATACTCCTTAAGATAAATTTCAATTTTACGGTAATTGCATTTCTAGTTGTTTGTATTATAATAAATGTAATTATTAACTGCAAGATATCTAAATTCTTAATATGATGTCTCAGCCCTTTTCACTAGAGGTGAACTAATGCAAACAATTGCTCTTATTGGGCAAAGTGGCAGTGGTAAAAGCCATAGAGCACTGCTGGTAGCTCATGAATACGATGTTGACATAATTATAGATGATGGGCTTGCAATAAAAGGCTCAAAAATTTTAGCCGGTACATCTGCTAAAAAACAAACCACAAGAGTCGGGGCAATTAAGACTGCTCTTTTTAATTGTGAGGAGCATGCAAAACAAGTTGCCAATGCCATTAAAGAAAATGGAGCACAGAACATTTTAGTTCTAGGAACATCTGCTGGAATGGTAAGAAGAATTGTTCAGCGACTGGACCTGCCACATCCAAGTATTGAATTGTCTATCTCGGATATAGCCACAGAAAATGAGATAAAGCAAGCTCAGTTAACAAGAAAGAAATTTGGCAAGCATGTAATTCCCGCACCGACAGTGGCTGTGAAATCAAGATTTCCTGATTTCATTGTAGACCCTCTGCAGGCTTTGTTTCACAGAAATATAAAAACTAATTCCAGATTTAACAAACCTTTGAGGGTAGAGCAAGCAGTTGTACGGCCTAACTTTAATTATTTGGGTAAATTCTTTATTGCTGATTCCGCTTTAAGAGATATTATTAAATTAAGCATTAATCAAAGTGGCTTACCAGTTAAGATAAATCGAATCGAAGTAATAAACACAATGGAAGGTATTATTCTAAATATTGAATTATCCATTAAATATCATGATGTTTTGTTCACTAAGATCGCTAAAGAAGTTCAATTGTCAGTTTATAAAGTTGTAGAACAAATGACAGCCATGAATATAATTAATATAAACATAATAGTTAAGAGCTTATATCTGGAATAGTCAACTTGATGTAGGTATAGGTGAACTTATTATTCACCGATACCTTCTTAATTCGTTCAAATGCGTTTATTTATAAATCTTTCTATTCTAGTTAATGCTTCCACGAGTTTATTAAAAGATGCAGCATAAGAACATCTAATATGACCCTCTCCACCTAAACCAAAAGCGTTTCCTGGAACCACAGCGACTTTTTCCTCCTTAAGCAATTCTTGAGCAAATTCTTCTGAGTTTAAACCCGTTTTGTTGATGTTTGGGAAAATATAGAAGGCACCCATAGGTTCAAAACAATCTAATCCCATTTCAATAAAAGAGTTAAACACAAACCTTCTTCTTTTGTCATACTCCTCGTACATTCTAGTAATCTCTTCTTTACCATTTCGTAGAGATTCGCAGGCGGCCTTTTGTGCCATTATTGGGGCGCAAAGTATGGTGTATTGATGTATTTTAACCATTGCACTGATAATGGCTTCAGGGCCAAAACTATATCCAATTCTCCATCCTGTCATGGCCTGTGCTTTAGAAAAACCGTTTATCACAACAGTTCTTTCTTGCATTTCAGGCAATGATGCTATAGATGTGTGAACTTGTCCATAAGTTAATTTGCTGTAGATTTCATCACTAATGACAAGCAGATCATGCTTTATAATAACCCTCTTTATGTCTTCCAAGTCAGTTTTTGTCATTATACCTCCTGTTGGGTTATTTGGATAAGACATGATTATTGCCTTTGTCTTAGATGTGATGGACTCTTCTAATTGATCTGCCTGCAATTTGAATTCATACTGACCCTCTGTTTTTATAGGAACAGGAATCCCCCCGGCTAATGAAACGCAAGGTTTATAAGATACATAGGAAGGTTCGCAGATAATGATTTCATCACCAGGTTCCACAACTGCTCGTATTGCAAGATCTACAGCTTCGCTGGCTCCGACTGTGATAATTATTTGACTAATAGGATCATAATTCAACCCATATTCATTAAGAATAGATTTTTGGAGTTCTTCCCTTAATTCTAGTAAACCTGCATTTGAAGTGTACATAGTGTATCCCTGCTCAAGAGAATAAGAACAAGCTTCTCGTACATGCCACGGAGTAACAAAATCTGGTTCTCCTACTCCCAGCGATATAACACCAGGAATCCCTACAGCTAAATCAAAAAATCTTCTAATACCTGAAGGGGGTATGGATTTCACCTTTTTAGAAACAAATTTACCGCTATCTGTCATGGAGTTATCACCTGCCGTCTGTCTTTTTCATCATCCTCTAATATTACATGGGCCACCTTATACTTCTTTAAAACAAAATGAGTTGTGGTGCTTTGGACACCATCTATAATTGCAAGTTTTTTACCAACAAAATCAGCAATTTCTTTGAGATTTTTACCCACAACTTGAACCGAAAAATCATAGCTTCCTGACATGAGAAAAATTTCTCTTACTTCAGGATATTTATATATTTTTGCTGCTAATTGATCAAATCCAACATCCCTTTGTGGAGTTACCTTGACGTCAATAAGTGCAATTACCATATCTTTATTAGAAGCTTTTTCCCAGTTAATAATAGCGCCGTATTGAAGAATAATCCTTTCATTTTCCATGGAAATAATTTCTTCTGCTACCATTGATTCATTTAGACCTAACATTCCCGCTATTTGTTTTGGTGTCGCTTTACTGTTTTTTTCAAGAATTTCTAGAATTTTGTACCGCATGATTGATTCCTCCTTGTAATATAAAAGGGCTACTCTCGCAAAAGGGACGAGAATAGCCCGTGGTACCACCCTAATAGGTAAAAAAGAAACTACCCACTTTAGACTCATAACGGAAGGGCCGTACAAGGTTTTTTTGACATTATGCCTTGAAGCTTGCAGGGTGGCTTTCGTAATACACCCTTTACTGGCTTCCACCTTGTCCAGCTCTCTGTTAAAGGTTATATTACTACTTCTTCCTGCTCATTGCTTTTAACTATATTTAGTTGACTATTAGAATTATAGCAGAAGACTTTAATTAACTCCACAAAAAATTACATAATTTTTGTGGTTATTGTTGGATAATAGCATCTAAAAGTTTTTTTAACTTATAATAATTAGTATTATATGGCAATTTGATTAATTTAAGTCCTTCGCTGTTAATAATGTATTCTTTTATTCCTTTAATCTTAGAGTTGTTTGATCCATTTGCTGTTTCTTCCAATACAAGTTTTTGACTAGGGACATAATACTGAAATCTTGCTCCCTTATATACATAATCTTTAAGAATAAATTCTCCTTGAAAGTAATTTATCAAGAAACTATAAATGCTGGGTATTTCATCTTCTTTGATAAGAGAATTCTCATGTAAATTTTCATTAATGATAGATTTTGTATTGTTAGATGAATCCTGAGTTCCTTGTTGGGGTGCTAGAACAGGCTTTATACTCTGGATGTGTTCAAGAGGTTCTTCAGACAAGATTTCACAGTCATTTTCAACACTATGTTGGTTGTTAAGGTTGCTTCTGAAGTTTTCTACTCCTAATTGTATTACCTTTTCTATATCTTTTGAAAAATATTCAAGTGTTTCGAGAAATGATTCATCTGGTAGTTTTTGAAGAACAAGCTGATTTAACATTGACTCAAGGTGAACATCATTATTTATCAACTGATGTATTACTTTAGACAATTCGGTTACTAGATTCAAGGCTTTGTCTAAATACATTTCGCGTTCTTCATTATCTGTTAACGAAGCTGATACAATAGTTTCAATTAAATCATCTGTCATTTTAATGATTTTTATCTCGAGTTCTTTCGTCTGCCTTACATTCATAACTACCACCCTTTAGTATTTATTTGGGGGACATTTCAATATATGGGAGTATTAATAGTATAGAGGTGTATCCACTGTTAATATTAGGGATGTGTCCCCTTTCATTTAAACCTATTCACTGTTGGACAAGAATATGCAAAAAAAATTGCTGGCTAATAGGCCAGCAATTTTTAGAAGAATCTTTATTTTTTTTCCAGCTTCTGAATTCCAAGACGTTGCGCCGAATGATCACGTCCAAGGTAGAAGTTAATCCAAGACGACGTTTGGTACAGGTCCCAATTACATGGTTCAACATGATAGCTATCTAACTTGGATTCTTCCTGGTATTTTTTCAGTCTTGAGTAAGCCTTTACATAAATACATTTTCTTTTATTTGGGTATACTTCACACCAACCATAGTAACTACCGCCACATGCACCGTTACGTTGGTTTTTAGGGCACTGGGACATGGGACAAATATAAGCCAAGTCAAGCAAGGCACAATCTCCGCAATCCTTGCAGTCATACATTAATACTTTTCCTAAATGCTCAATTCCATGATATAAATTTTCCAAAGAAGATCCATCAACTTTTTTAGCAATACTCTTCATTAACCCAAAAAGGTTTTTTCCAGGCTCAAATACAAGATTATGCACCATTCTAGATAGGGGGTATACAAACTCAACAGGAGCATCTAACGAGCGATTCTTTCTATTCACAGGCACATCAGTGTTTAAACCTGTTTTGGTGTCTTTTTCAAAGTAATAGAAACCATTAGGCATGGGGTAGTCAAACTCGTGTACTAAGTCTTGCCAATTTGTACTGAGCTCTTCACCCTTTTCAATAATGTATTCAACCTGCTCATACTTAATGCCATGACCCCCTATATGAATTCCAGCAAATCCCATGCCTTTCATAAAGGCATACATTTTAGCAGCTCTGAGCAATCTGGCGCTAAGCCCTTTATCAGGTGCCGTTCTCTCATTATCAATCTCTGCAAGAAGTTTATCAGTTACGACACATCCTGGTAATTGGTTTTGGTTCATAAGTTTTGCAGCACCATAGGGCAGGATGTATAAGTTGGCAATGATTGGTATGTCTATGCCCTCACATTTCATAAACTGTATCACTTCGTGAAACTTCCTGGCATCATAACCAAGATTGGTGATGACAAATTGAGCTCCAGCCGCAACTTTTTTCTTGAGCTTAAAATATTGAACCATTTGCTCAGCTTCATTAGCCTTAAAAGGAGATACAGCAACTCCACTGAAGAAATCACTGGGTTTGTGTTTTATGGTACCTTTGATACCTTCATATTCTAAACCATCATTCATTTGTGAAATTAGTTTTAAGGTATTGATGGGATCTAGATCAAAAACAGGTTTGGGTCTTCCCTTATATCCTGTTACAGGGTAGTCACCTGTCATCACTAATAAATTTCTAACCTTTGCTCTATCCAATGCGTAAAGTTGGCTCTCCATTTGATTACGGTTTTTATCTTTACAAGTAAAATGAACTAAAGGCTCAATGCCTTTAGTTAGAATTTCCATACCTAAATAGTCTGCTAGGATAGCAGGGTTACCTCCGGGCATGTCCGTAATTGTGATTGCATGGATTTTTCCGCCTTTAGCAGCTTGTTCTGCGCATGCCAAAGCCACCTCCTGAGCGGTTTCAGTAGCGCCTCGGCCTGGTACGACTTCCCAAGTAATTGATAGTGTGTCCTTGTTGAGCAAAGACTCTTTAAATTTATTTTCCAATATCATCCACCCCCAAATAGTAAAACTGAAGTGCATAAAAAATTTTAATTTCATGAAAGATTAAAACTTTTAAAATAATACTCTATATTTATGAATTGTAACTAAAAAAGACAATATATACAACATGTAGTCATGGGAAGAATTATGGAATATATGGTAGCATCTTGTCAAGTTGTATGATTAACGGAATATATTTAGAAACAAGAGGTGGATTATCCACCTCTTAAGTTTAATGATATATAAAGTTACAAGTAATCTAAACACTTATGCCCTATTCCTAGTTTTAAACAATTTAACATAGGAATCGCAATAGATATTTTGGTTTAACAAAATCTCTGCAGTAGCTGCGACTTCCATTAGTTCATCATCATTTGCATCAGCAATGGCCATGTCTAGACCACATGCCATGGCCATTGCAAGAAATACCCTGTTAATCAGGTGTCTATCCGAACAGTTTTGGGATACATTTGACAATCCTATAACAGTTTTGGGAGCTGGATTCGCTAGCATCTTAATCTGCAGCAAAGTTTTTAATACTTCAGGAGCATGGTCTTGGGCAACATTAGCAGGCAAAATTAGCGGATCAATAATCAGATTTTCCATTGGCAGTTCGAATTCATCTGCAGCTGCTACCAATTCCATGGCAAAAGCTAAACGTGAATCGGCGTCCTTTGGAATGCCTTTTTTATCCATTGTTAAGCCAATAATTGAAGCATTATATTTTACAGCAAGAGGAAAGGCAATTTCTACTTTCTCTCTTTGTGCAGAGGTAGAATTGATGATTGCAGGTTTTTTGCAGAGTTTGAGTCCTTCTTCTATTGCTGTGAAATCGGTAGAATCTAGGCATAGTGGAAGGTCTGTCACTTCTTGAGTTACTTCAACCAACCATTTCATGGCTCCTACCCTATCTGCAGATCCTGGACCTACATTAATATCAAGATAATGAGCTCCTCCATCTTCCTGTCTTTTAGCCCACTCCTGTACTGCTTTGGGATTTTTTTCTAGAATGGCCTGTTTAATATCTTTAAACATGCCATTAATCCGTTCACCTATAATAATCATTTTAAAAAACCTCCTTCAATAAATTAATTTTTAATTAATACTAAAATTGGTTTGGCTTCATCAATTCATCAATGGTATTTTGTACAAGTTGTACCGTCTTAGGATGTCTTAACAGCAAAATATGAACGCCAGCTTGTAATAAGGATGTCGCTGTAACTGCTTCCCAAAGAATACCTCTTTCTACTTGCTGACCCCAATTTGGGTAGTCATCAATGGAAACTGAGGCTTCTTTTGTTTTCCAGGATTCGTAACCTATTGTAGCAATAATTGGCATGGATAACATCTTATCTCCCTGAAGGGCGCCTAGACGAGCTCGTTCTAAAATTGAATATGCATATTCAATTCCGTAACCAAGACCACCTATGGCTGGGTCAATTATTATTCTATCGCTCGGTAAGTTCATTTCCGTTATCAAGATGTTTAATTGCTTACAGATGTTAATGTCAAGAGGTGAACGAGCAATGATACTATGTTTATGAACCATGCATGCAGCAGTTAAAGTTTTATAATTATCTTGTTCTGCAGATCCAATAAGCAAATTTTCCCCTGCGGCGGCTTCAGCAACCAAAGGTAATACCTCATTGTCCTTTTCTTCCACATCGCAACCGCACACAATTAAGGGAACACTAACTGCCTCTAAAACTGATTTCACTGTTTGTGCGCATTTATCAGGGGAATAGTTTTCTTCATCAGGATGGCTGCCATCAAGTTTAAGATAGATTAAGTTCGCGCCAAAATCTTCAACACACTTTTGTGCCCATTCTGTTGGATTCCCCCATACATCTCCTAGTTCGCTTTTTAATGAATCATTCCATTTCGGTATTCTGTCTTGTATTTCCATTGCAATAACAGGTCTGTTTGGAATACTTCCCTCAAAGTGCATAAAAGGCAGAGCTGAATCACCTCCAACAGTAATGGTGTGAGAACGAGTCCCACCCTGTTCCTTGGTGGCTCCTATGGTAACTTCAAGTACCTTTGAGGGATTTCTATCTTTAAGAATTGCAACTGCCATAACATTCTCTCCTTTCATAAATTAAGTTATTGAATATCTATCCTTGATATAATATTATCTACTGCGTTAACTGCCTCACTAGTGTCGGGCAAGTCAACTAATGGTAAACCCTTTATATCATGTTCAATAATTTTATTATCCAAGGGTATATACCCTGCTAATTCTAACCCTGTGGCTTTAATTTCACTATTAAGCTCAGAAAGCTGGTCTTCAGATTCTATCTTGGTTACAACAAGATAAACATGATTAACCTTTGATTTTAAAGTTAAGATTAATTCTTTAATCTTGCCGGCTGATCGGATGCCCCGAACTGATGCATCGCTAATAATGAATAAATAATCTATCTTTTTAATGGTACCACGACTTATATGCTCCATACCTGCCTCATTGTCTACTAATACATAATCATAGTTAGAGGAAAGTTTTTCCATATTACCTTTAAGAATATCATTGGGGTAACAATAACATCCTGGTCCCTGAGGTCCACCCATTACTAAGAGATCTACCATGTCAGTTTCAATGATTGATTGAGATAACATGTATTCAATAAAAAGATGTTTAGTCATTCCTTCTGGAATGGCCTTGGGGTCTTTGGTTGCTTCTAAAATATCTGAAACGGCCTTTGTTACCTTTAAGCCTAGTGCTTCATTTAAATTAGAATTTGGATCTGCATCAATTGCAAAAATGGAGCCTTTTCCTTTTTTAGTTAAGTGCCTTATTAACAATGAAGTAAAAGTAGTTTTTCCGGTACCACCTTTTCCGGCAACAGCTATGACTTTAGTCATTGGCTCACCTCTCAAATATTAAACTTTATTTTACCGATGGAAACAGCGTTAAATCTGTGTGGGGTAAAAATAATGCTTTGGTAAATTCATCCATAAAAAGATTCCCCACTGATAACTCAATATAAGTCATCATTTTACCAATTATTTCTGCTTGTTTCCATGCATCCTGTGATAATAAGGCTATCTCAGAACCTCTTAATGATGTGTTGCCCACAAATTTAAATTTTTCCATGGGCAGATCTGGCAGCAAACCTATTTTAATTGCATCATAGACATTTAGGTAGTTTCCAAATCCCCCGGCAATGAGTATTTTATCTACTACATTAAAGTCTAGTTGAACAGTCTTTAGTAAACTTTCAATTCCTGCAAAAACAGCTCCTTTGGACCTTATTAAATTTTTTATGTCGTTTTCCGTTATATATATATCTTTATCAAGTCCTGAATCCTTAGCCCAAACCAAAACAAATAGTTTATCGTTTTCGTTACGCTTAACCCTTGAGGAACTTACATCTTGAAAACTGCCTGTTCTATCAATGATACCAACAGAGTACATCTTGGAAATGCAATCAATTAAACCGGAACCACAGATGCCAATTGCTTTAGCACCCTCTATAGTTTCTACTCTGGTTTCAAAAGTACTTGGATTAATGTCTATTTTTTCAATAGCTCCTTTCATAGCCCGTGTTCCAAAAGTAATGCCTCCTCCCTCAAAGGCCGGGCCTGCAGAACATGCGCAGCTAATTAGCCATTCTTGGTTGCCTAACACAATTTCACCATTTGTACCTATATCAATAAATAAAGTTAATTCTTCTCTTTTGGAAATCATAGTAGCTAAAACACCTGATACAATGTCCCCTCCTACATAACTTGCAACTGCGGGAAAACTGAAAATCAAACCGTTTGGATTAATTGCAAGCCCTAATTCTTTGGCTTTTACTACAGGAAATATATTGGCAGTAGGTACATAAGGTTCAAGTCTTATATATTTAGGGTTTAACCCAAGAAACAGGTGTGACATAGTAGTGTTTCCGGAAGTAACCATAACGCTGATGTCACCTGATTGCATATTCCATTTGCTTAATAGCTTGTCAATCAATTCATTGATAGTATTTATAATTAGTTTTTGGAGTTCCTGTAATCCTTTTTCATCTGAACCATGAATAATCCTGGATATCACATCATCTCCCAGTCTAGCCTGGCGGTTATATGTCCCGACTTTATCAATGGATATTCCCTTTTCTAAGTCAACCAAACTTGCAGCTACTGTGGTTGTACCAATGTCAACTGCTATTCCATAACAGGATGTTAGACTATGCCCAGGTTCGCAAGAAGTTATTTCCAAGTTTGAACCATTGTACGTAAGAGTAATGGTAACATTCCATGTGTCTTTACGTAGCGATTCAGCCAACCCTTTAAGAACTGGCAGACTGATGGTAAGAGATTTAAGGCCAACCTGTTTAGCTATCTCCGCCTGCAGCCTGGAAAAATCGCTGCTGTTTTCATTGATACTGGGAGCTTCTATAGAGACCCTAATCTTACGGCTCAATGGTACATGGGGGTAGTCTGTGAGTGTAACACCCCTGGGTGCCGTAAGAAGTCCTTCTTTTTCGCTGAGGAGCACCTTGTGTTCATCTAATCTTGTGTCATCAGGAATTTCTGCCGTCATATGATCATTAATCAGGGTTTTGCATGCAAGAAGATATCCGGTATCTACTTTAACTTTGCATCGACCGCAGGTGCCTGCGCCGCCGCATGAACTTTTTAAATTAATTTCAGCAAAGCTTGCTGCATGTAGTAAACTAGTACCTCTTTCAACCTCAACTGTTATGTTGTCAGGTAGAAAAGTCACCGAATACTTCATTTAATCACTCCTAAGATAGTTGGGTTTTGGCAAATGCGGGTATTCCAGATGCTTCCCTGGGACCAACTATTACTTTCCACCCCGAAGCATCTTCAAGCTTTCCACTTACTACAGACACCAAACCCGGGATAATGATGTTACGATGTTTTACTTTATCTTCAATACCGATTTTCTTCAAAACAGCTGCTATATGTTCTGGTTCATATTTACCAGCTGAATAAGCAGTTAAAACAGAAGTACCATCGGTGTTAATGGGAATTATATAAGATGGAATCTTGCTGGATTCAATCTCACCTTGAACTGTGTAAAATGTTAATGAAAAATTAGTAGTGAGATAAACTGGAGAGTTTTCATTTACTTCACCTACGGAATATAATTTTTCTTCAACTTGAATTGGAACTTGCGGGTCTGTGTATAAGTTTTGACGCCAGGTCATAAGTGAAATTAAATGTGCTGGGTCAAGGGTATTCAAAACAATGATACTGGCATATTTACTTGTTAAAGATACGGCTTCAAGGATCTCTTCCATTGGATTAGCAGATGTAGTAATAGCAATAATTGGATAACCAAAAGGCCTAAATTTTTTCTTGATGGCTTGACGACGAATTTGGACCATTTCAGCTAACTTTTGAGATAGATTTTGAGAAACAGATTCAAGAATAAGCTGCTTATATCCTAAATTCACTACCTGTTGACTTAATTCTGCCAGTGCATCTAAACTGGAAGCTTTAACTACCAAGGGTACATTTTTTTCTTTGGCAATTTTTGTCATCAGCTCATAATTGTCACCTGTTGCAGCGTATAGTATTGGTTTTTTATCACCAGCAATGTTAAGAGCTTTTTCTGCAGTTTCTGGTACACTAGTCATCAATATTAAAGGAATATTTGAACTATTTACTGCTATTTCCACAGCTTTAATAAAGGCAGTTTGTTCACCGGAAGTATTGTCAACAGCAATAAATTGCAATTTGTACTGCATACCAACACGCTCAATAACTAGCTTAGTAATTTCCGCAATCTTTTGTTTCAGTTCTTCTTCAGGGAAAGTATCGTTGACTCTTACAGCAAATGCTGTCTCATGATAAAATTTCTTGTCGTGTCTAAACAATTCAGTTTCGTCTCCCATTTGCACAACATAGTCACCACAACCAGCCTTAATTAAAGCGATTGGAGGAGCCGAAGCAGATTCTAAGGCTTCACGTGCTGCTTCTGTAACGTAAGGACATGAATCTAATGTAGCTTTACCACTTGCCAAGTTCATGGCAAATGCAAGGCAAGTTGGTGGTCCGCATTCCCCGCAATTCTTTTTAGGGAGTTGTTTGTAGATTTCCAAACCTGTTAGACCCATAACTAATCTCCTTTCTATGACAATGGTATTGGTGTTGATTAAAGTTTTTTTATGTTATATGTGAGGTGTCCTAAAAGGACACCTCACATATAATATTATTTTTACATAAGTGGTTCCATGCTGAAAGCAGGATGTCCTTTTTCTTCTAAAAAGGGTAATATCTCGTCCGGTGTAGTTCCAACAGTTTCATCAGCAATCTTGTCAATAAAATCTTCTCCAAGTCCTTCTTCGACACTTCTTTTGATTAAATCTTCTCGCAAAAATTCCTTGAGAGATTTAGGCATCCAGACAATTCTACCTAAGCCTCCATCTGCTGTAATAAATTTTCTGCTTATAATATAACTTTTGCCGATGCCCATGAAACCAGGAGTCTGAACTCCTCCGCCAACCATACCAGCCAGTGTTGAGAAAGTCATACCACACGGGGTTTCTCCAGTGTGTTCTCTTGTGGTAATCATTATGCCATTAGCTTCTGGTACAATAGCCATTATAGCTTCAAAACATCCACATGAAGTCATGGGTTTTTCCATGAAAGTGTAGAGACAGACTTCTTCTATACTTCTATTTGACGTAACAAATACAAACTCATTACAGCTCTTCCACTCACCCTTAATTTCATTAATTGCCTCACCCTTTGGAATGGGTTGATTAGGTCCAGCGTTGTTAATTTCATAGGATGCTTTACCATCTAACCAGCTTACAGCACCACATAATCCAACCCTTTCTGGTGTAACAATGCAAACATGATTTGGAGCAAAAGACTGACAGAGGGTACATGAATAAAACTCGTTCACCTTATCGTCTGTTAGCCCTTTCATTCTATCGTCCCTGGCCCTGTATTTTGATCTAGCTATTTTTATTTTTTCACTTACAAGAGCGGGATCAGTAAAAATTGTGACTTGTACTCTATCAACAATAGCAGGGAATTCGTGCTTAAACTTGTTGATAAGAATATCTCCAAAGTGCTTAAACTTAACTCCTTTGGCTTTAGCATCTTTGCTGATCCTAATCCAGTTAATGTCCCTTTGAGCTGTATGCCATAGACCTTCACCATAATTTATGAAGTCATGAATTCTTCTTTCAAGAACGCCTTCAAAATCCTCCTGCATCTTGCGTCCATAGATGTCTACAATCATTCCGAAATCAATTTTTGCACTCTCTTCAATTTGATCAAGGTCTGGCCCGATTACTTCAATTTTACCGTCTTCAATTTCATGTTCAGCAACTGAGCGAACCAATTCAAAGGAAGTGGTTCTACCGCCTCCCATTTCTACGTACATATCGTTTTTACGAATAGTTTCTCCTTCAAAGGCTGGTCCAAAGTTGACTGGCAAATCAATTTTCGCATGTAAAATTTTAATTCCCCGTAATTCCAAGGCAGTCTGAACCATTTTAGAGTAATCTGGTTGGGAGATAAACCAGTCCTTGATCTGTTTATCTTCAGGAAGTTCTTGGTCTGTTATTACTGGGAACCCTGTATAAATGGCGCCCATTGCTGCGGCGGTTTTTACCATGTCATGTTCACCCAAATAAAGCACAAAAGCTCTAATGCGCCTTCTTTGATAATCACGCTGCTCTTGAAGTTTACCAGGAGCAATGCCTCCAAACATCATCCCTGCTCGCAAGGCATAATTTGCTGCGTGCACTACCTGGGTGAAGTTTCCTAAGGGAAATGCTATATAGTCAATGCCTAACTTAACGTTTTCTTCCATGAGCTGTTCAATTATCTCATCACAAAGGAACAACATCATCCCTTTACCCATCAAGTCATCCACTATCATTTTTGCTGATTTGCTGTCCTTTGCTCTGCCGATAATTACTGCTTCACCAGGTATGGTCCAGTCAACCATCTTAATCCCATATTTACGAACGACTGGGTCACCGATAAATCCTGTCCATGGTTCAACATTTAAAGGGTTATCTTTAGAGTTGTTTAAATAGTTTACTGCTTCGATGATTTCGGCTGCTACCCATGTAGCTCTTCCAGCAGCTCTAGCAGTCTCAAAGGTTAAATCTTCTCTGAGAAGTCCCCTTGCACCATTTAAAACTGGAACTAAATCTCTAAGTGTCTTTACTTCCTCTCCTGTCCAACATCTTATAACTGGAAGATAATATGCTGTATCAGGATAACCCACAGGGTGATTAGCGCCAAATCTTCGTATGGCCTGGTTCAGACGAATTTCTGCATAGCTGGTAGCAGTAATTGCTCCGTGATATGCTTCTCTATATAGACTCTTAGGTTCTTTACCCTCTTCGATTACGCCATCGTATATTAAATCAAAGTTCTTATTGTCAGACATCTTTATTCCTCCTTTCAGTTAGATTAGTAAACTTGGCAGAGCTTCGTGTTAAACTCTTCAGCCTTTTGTCGATGAATTCTCAGTTTCCAGGTGCGATATTCTAAAGCATTAAGAAGTTTTTGAGCCCCAACCACTGGGTCCATCTCAAAAATGAAATATCCACCATAAACGTCACTTGCTATTTGAGTTAAGATGCTATATAAAAGGTCACTTCCCTCAACAGGTGGCATACTCCCTACATGGGTAGGCCACCCACTTGCTACAAGCCATGAACCTATGGCAGTGGCTTTTCCGCTCATTGCTTCAGGAGCTGATGCGACAAAGGGTACCTTTGGAGTATCAACACCTAATTGTTGAGCCATTTTCATCATCAGGTTAAATGCCCTTGAGTTGTCAACACAAGAACCAATATGGAAAGTAGGAGGTAATTTTATATTAAGATCTGACTCTTCTTCAATTTTCTGAATAAACTTCTTTAACCCCTCTCCACAAAGTGAGTTAACATTCTCTGGATTCATTAAACCAAATTTGCCTGCAGCATAAGTAGAACATCCAGTTGTTAATACAAGCACATCATTTTTAAGCATTTCCTTGATGATAATAACATGTCCCTCATCCTGCATGGATTTGGTATTATTACAACCAGCCATAAGGATTACTCCTTTTAACTGTGAGTTTAATATAGCATCAGTTAAATACTTGATTGGATTTTCTGGAGTCACAGCACCAAATAGTTTTAAAAGGGCTTCAAGGCTAAATCCAGATACTATTTTATCTTTGTAATTAGGAATAACCACTGGCTTGTTCATAGCTTTACGCTCTTTAAAGGCTTCTATTGCTTCCCTGATGCATAGCTTTGCATTTTCTTCAGCATGGTCTACTTGAAAATCAAAATGTATTGTTCCAGGAATTTTAGCAACATCAGAAGTTGTGATGATTTTTGTGTGATAACACTCAGCAATTTTTTGGATGGAGGGCATTATACATTGGACATCGACTACCATTGCGTCACAGGCACCTGTAACAATAGCTAGTTCCTGTGTAGTATAGGAGGTTAACATGGGTATTCCATGTCTCATCAATACTTCATTACCTGTGCAGCATATGCCGACTATGTTTATTCCTTTAGAACCTGCGGCCAATGCTTCTTGGTTCATTTCCCTGGCAGTTGTAACAATAATGTCGCTTAAAAGAGGATTGTGTCCGTGAACAACAAAGTTTACTTTGTCAGGATCTAAAACTCCCATATTAGCTTGAGATATAATGGGTTGAGGCGTGCCAAACATTATATCTGAAATGTCTGTTGCCATTAGCTGAGAATTAATATCTGCAAGGGCAACTCTAATAGCGCCAAATACTATGTTAACTGGATCGTTATCCATACCTACGTGCGCCTGAGAGCATAAATCTGAAATAGTGGCATGGATTCCATGTGGTACTACATTGCACTGTCTAAATACTTCATTTCTTGCCGGAATGCAACTGGATGTTAGCCAATTTGCTTCACCCATATTTTTTAATCTACTCAAATCCTCAACAGCTTTTAAAGCAATTTCTTTAGCTAAGGCTCTGATATCTTTGCCATCGACATCAATACCCAGTTTGCTTGCTACAACCTTAAGTTTATCTGGGTCTTTGATGGAATAATCAGGAGCCTTTCCATCAGCATACTCTAATAATGCCATGGCAAGATGGTTTGCATGTTCTGAGTGGGCTGCTGAACCGGTAATAATCATCAAGCCAACACTTCTTGCTGCTATAGTCCAAGCTGATGCCCCGCAAATTCCCCTGCTTCCTGGACCTTCTAAAGATTTAATTCGGCAGGGGCCTTTCATACAAAACCTACAGCAGATACCTTCATAACCAAATTTACACTGTGGCTGTTGCGCTAAAAACCTGTCAAAAGCGGTTTCAACATTGTTTTGTCTTGCCACCTCTAACATTTCCAGGGCAGCAGGTTCAATAGTGCGTTCCCTGGATTTTTTGTCTTTGATTCTTTCTACTGGTGATGGTCTACATGTGTGATTTAAATCCCGGAATCTAGGCATACCTTTACCTCCTTGGTAAAATTAATTTGTTTAACTCTTTAGGGATAATATTTTTTCCCCAATTTCACCCAACAATAGAGCAGATGAGCTTTGTGTTTCCATAGAATGTAAACCCATGGAAAGCTCTAAAGCCTGAAAACTAAATTCAACAAAGCCTAAAATATCTTGTTCTGGAAGACGTGATAAAATGAACTCTTTTTCCTTGTAGTTGCGAATCTTATTACCAATATATTTAATATTATCAATTCCTAAATCTGTTGCTAGATTTTTAATTGTAATTGCTGTATTAATACTGACAATACTTGGTTCGGAGACTATTAGCATGAGATCAACTCCATTAGCAGTTCCTCTTGTCAAGTGCTCTATCCCAGCTCCCATATCTAGAACTACTATCTCTTTGCTCTTGACTAAAATTGAGTTGACCAGAGCATTTAATACTGTATTTTCTCTACAATAACAAGATGAACCTCCTTGTTTAACAGCACCCATTTTTAAAAAGTAAAGACTGCCGATTTGAAAAACAAATTCATTTAAAATATCATCAACATCTGGATTCAAGGTAAAAAATGCACCACTACCTCCAGATTTGTTTGCAATAATTTCTCTCATATCAACGATAGGTTTTAAATTGGTGATAGCTTGATTATCTATTCCTAATACAGTTCCTAAACTAATATCTGGGTCAGCATCGACAGCGAAAACAGTTAGTCCTTTATTTAGACAATAATAGATAAGGCCTGTTGAAATAGTAGTCTTGCCAACTCCACCTTTTCCAGAAATAGCGATTTTCAAGTTAGCACCTCACTTCATGATAATTTTAAAACCTTGACTTAGTATAGAACATTCTAATAATAGTGAATTTAATGGATATTTGTCGATATGCAACTAATTGTATAGAATCGTCTATTGAAAGCTTATATTAGTTCATTTAACCGTAAAAACAAACAATTCATCCGTTTAATTTTTATATTCTACATAGCAGCAAAAAATCCTTTGTAACTTAGTGAAACAGCACAATACTCTTATTCAATTATTTTGGCAAATTAATTAGTAATTGGCAGTTCAAAAATAAGAATAATGTTTGAGGATAACGAGGAAAGTCTTTTAGTCTCAATTATTGTACATATAAGAACATAAACTTGTGCTAAAATTCACATTCACTAATGTAATTTTAGCATAATCCATGAAGTATTTAAAGTATTAATATGGTTATAAATAAATATTATAATCATATAATTAACAAAAAATAGTAAAATCCTGTTAAATTTGAATCAAACAGGATTTTACTATTTTTGTGGATTTTTATGTTTAATTCATAAATTGTTTACTTTTTATAAAATGCTAGGCCAAGAGCTCCAGCTCCCACGTGAGAACCTATGACTGGGCCACAGCTTGCTTTAGATATTTCAAGGTTTGGCCAAGATTTCTTAATTATATTGTACAGTTCAGCAAGACCATCTTTATTGCTAACTTCTACAACTCCGGCTTTGATTTTTTCAGGTCCTCCTTCCTCATTAATAGTTTTCTCCAACTCTTCAATTATTCTTTGTAAAGCTTTTTTGCTTGTCCTGACTTTATCGAAAATCCCAACTTGTCCTTTTACATAAAGGATTGGTTTTATCTTTAAAATTGTACCTAAAAGTGCACTGGCTTTTCCTATCCTTCCACCCCTTTTTAAATACTCTAAATTATCAACGATAAAAAGCAGTTGAAAATTATCCCGGATATAGCTTATTCTATCAATTATCTCCATGGAAGATTTTCCTTGCTCTGCCATGTGTGCTGCTTCTAAAACCATAAACTCTAAAGCGATTGCAGTAGTTGTTGAATTAAAAATCTTGATCCTGCTTTGATTAAGTTGTTGAGCAGCCGCCTCTGCAGATTTTATGGTGCCGCTAAGCTCTTCTGAAATATGTATTGAAACAATTTCGTTATAGTTCTCTAACAGCCCCTGATATGTCTGGTAAAAATCTCCAATAGATGGTTGAGAAGTTGTTGGAAAGGTTTTTGAAGATTTTAACTTGGTAAAAAACTCTTCACGGGTTTTTTCATTTTCCTTGAAGTTTTCATTTTCAAAATTTACACTTAGAGGAACAACAACAATATTGTGCTTTTTGATTATTTCATCACTAAGGTAAGCTGTCGAGTCCGTAACAATTTTAACATTTTGCATAATGTATCAACCTCCTGAGTTAAATTATACCATAGAGTTTAAATATACAAAATAAAAACAGCGTTATTAAACGCTGTTGAAGTCATAATTGGAGCCGACGATGGGAGTCGAACCCGCAACCTGCTGATTACAAGTCAGCTGCTCTGCCATTGAGCTACGTCGGCTTGATAGTTAATATATATGGCGGAGCTGACGGGAGTCGAACCCGCGATCCCCGGCGTGACAGGCCGGTATGTTAGACCACTACACCACAGCTCCTTATTCATAATTATTTGGTGGGCGATGACAGGATCGAACTGCCGACCCCCTGCTTGTAAGGCAGGTGCTCTCCCAGCTGAGCTAATCGCCCATAATTATTCCCAAATTTTTATTGGTGACCCGTAGGGGATTCGAACCCCTGTTACCGGCGTGAAAGGCCGGTGTCTTAACCGCTTGACCAACGGGCCTCCGTACTGGTCGGGGCGGAGGGATTTGAACCCCCGACCCCATGGTCCCAAACCATGTGCGCTACCAAACTGCGCTACGCCCCGACAACGACAAGTTTTATTATATCTAAAATTGATTTCCGAGTCAATACTTCTTCATGCTAGATTTGCATATAAATTTTGCTAAATTTTGCCACATATTCATACTAAAAAAACCAAAATAGGACATATGGTTTATTTCTGAAGTGTTTTTAAATACACTCTTGCTAAGTCCTCATTTAAAGTTCCTACTGCATAAATAACTTCTTTACCATGGATTATATCAATTATCTCATATAAAATTTCTTTCCCCCATTTTTGTTCACGTGGAAAAATAGTATAAGTTGTCTCTGAGATTGGGTCAGTTTTTAGGCTAATTGCAGACCCTGTTAAATTGATTAAGAATTCATCAGATCCTTGGGCCTTGAAAATAATAAATCCTAAATCGCTATTATCCTCATACTGATAAATTATATTACGTTGAAAATAATCTTCATCTTGTCGATATATATGCAAAACAATGGGTTCGCCATGGTTTAAGACAAAGCTGCAAAAGCTAATTAGTTCCATTAACAAAACTACTACCCCCAATCTTAAATCATAACTATATTTTAACATCTACTAGATTTCTTTTGTATTTTTCTGTCAGATCAGAAAGTTTTGGTGCATATTCCTTGATTGTCTCCATATTAGACAATCTCCACCGCCAATTTCCCTCCATAGTTCCTGGAAAATTCATTCGGGCATTGCTATCTAAACAAAGGAAATCCTGTAAAGGAATAATTACCATATTAGCCTTACTTTGAAAAGCAATCTCTATGAAACTCCAGCAAATCTCAGTATCGCTCATGGAAATGTTGATATCATAGAGTTCTTCAGCTAATGCAATAACATGGGGTTTATCTTTTGTACAACTTTTGAACCAACCAAGGAGAGTATCATTGTCATGGGTTCCGGAATAAAATACAGTGTTTTTTTCTAAAAGAGCCGAACTAATTTCTTTAAGCCCTCCCTCAAAAGCAAACTGCAAAATCTTCATTCCTGGAAAACCATGTTTTTTTCTCAATCTTTCAACTGAAGATGTAATAAATCCAAGATTCTCAGCAATTATAGGAAGCTTACCCAAATAGTTCTCGATTTTGCAGAAAAAATCTTCTGCTGGTCCCTTTACCCATTTACCCTCTACTGCTGTTTTTGCTTGTGCAGGAATTTCCCAGTAAGCTTCAAATCCTCTAAAATGATCAATTCTGATTATGTCTACAAGTTTAAAAAGATTTAATATTCTTTCCCTCCACCATTTATATTCGTCTAATTTCATCTGGTTCCATTTATATAGTGGGTTTCCCCATAACTGTCCTGTTTCACTAAAGTAATCCGGGGGAACTCCTGCAACTTTTCTAGGATTTCCCATAGAATCTAAATCAAATAATTCCCGGTTAGCCCAAACATCACTACTGTCATGGGAAACAAATATAGGAAGATCCCCAATTATTAAAACTCCTAGACTATTTGCATATTTCTTCAAGGCTTTCCATTGTGAATAAAACATGTATTGCAAAAACTTGGCGTACTCAACGCTTTCATATAATAAAACGGTATAATGCTTCAGTGCATGTTCTTGTCTTGTAGCAATGTCTTTGTCCCAGCAATTCCAGGGTAAACCTTGATAGTATTCTTTTAAGGCCGTAAAGAGACAGTAGTTATCAAGCCAAATACTATTATTTTCAATAAAAGAATAGTATTCGGTGGTTTTGGGTTGGATAACAAATCTCTTGAAAGCTTTCTTAAAAAGATCTCCTTTTATTTTCTTTGCTTTTTCAAAGTTAACTCTAGAATCATTACTATAAGTTCCTGTTTTAATGTCAGTACTATCTAAAAACCCATCTTCTATCAATAAATCAATACTTATCAATAACGGGTTTCCAGCAAAAGCAGAAAGAGATTGGTATGGGGACTCCCCAAAACCCACAGGCCCAAGTGGTAATATTTGCCATAGGGTTTGCTTTGTATCCTTTAAAAAGTCAATGAAATCATATGCTTCTCTACCCATATCTCCAATACCATACCTTGAAGGCAAAGAAGTAGGATGCAGCAAGACACCACAGGATTTATGACTAAGCATTAAATTCCTCCAAATTTCAAATTAAAGAAAATACTACTGCTTCCAAAGGCAGCATTTTTAGAACTAACTTCCCGTCAGTAACATGATAAGCCATTGTTGATTTTGCATCCAGAAGTGGAACAATGGTCCCATTATACCATTCTTCAATATTAATTGTTACGATCTTTTCTTTACTTGCATTTCTATGGAATAATGAAAGAATGCGTCCATTGTTCCTTTTTTGTCCAAAAATATCAGTGTCGTTATTAATTATTCTAAAAAAGCCATACACATCATCACTATAGTAAACCGGAACCCAAATTCCTGTCCTTAAACAATCATTTTGTTTTCTAATTGCAATTATTTTTTTGTACCAGTTTAGCAACTCCAAATTTTCATTCCCCCAGGGGTAAGTACCCCTGCACAGAGGATCACCATATCCTACAGTTCCTGCTTCATCACCGTAATATATGCAAGGAACGCCTGGGAAGGTCATTTGCATCAATGATAATAATTTAAGTCGAGCAATTCCTATTGCTTTTTGATAATCATTCATTTTATGTTCAGATTTTTCTTGAAAGCTCAGAGTTTCCTCTTTAGGCATTTCGCTGAGGACGGTCAATATCCTTGGAACATCATGACCTCCTATTAGGTTCATAGTAGAATAAAAATACTCAATTGGATAATTCTCGTAAAGACTCATTAATTTTGTATGAGTATCATAGGCATTAATTTTGCCTAAGATAAAATCAATAAGTATATTCCTAAAAGGATAATTTGTCACAGAATCTAATTCTTCTCCTAAAAGATATTGCCTTCTGTTACCATAACTAATCTTGTTACTTGCATCTTCCCAAACCTCGCCTAGAAGTATTGCATCCCGGTCAAGCTCTTTTATGGTTTTGTAGAGGCTTTTTAAGAATTCATCTGGTATTTCGTCTACAACATCTAAGCGCCACCCCTTAGTACCAAGTTTAATCCAAAATTTTGCTACACTATCTTCATCATGAATAATGAAATCTTGATAGCTGGGTTCCAACTCATTTACATTGGGTAAAGAATCTATACCCCACCAACTTTCATAAGAATCAGGGTGCTGATGAAATCTATACCAGGAATAATAAGGAGATTTGGTGGATTGATATGCTCCAATTTCAGCATAATTGCCATATTTATTAAAGTATATACTGTCACTACCGGTATGGCTAAATACCCCATCGAGTATAACATTTATACCCATCTTTTTTGCTGTATCACAGAGATATTTTAGGACCTCATTGTCCCCATACATAGGATCAACTTTTTTGTAATCAGACGTATCATATTTATGGTTACTTGGAGATTCAAAAATGGGATTTAAATAAATAAGATTAATACCAAGCTCTTGAAGGTACGAAAGTTTTTTAATTATTCCTAATAGATTTCCACCAAAAAAATCCCATCGTATTACTTTTCCTTTTTCTTCAGGGTCCCTGATATAAATAGGAGTATTATTCCAGTGAGATTGAATGAGGGAGTTTGGCTTAGGATTTAAAATTGTTCCATCTTCGTATCCATTATAAAAGCGATCCACAAATATCTGATACATTATAGCATCCTTGAGCCAAACTGGAGAAGATGCGCCTTCCTTATAAACGGTAATTTGATATGGTGGTGGAATGGCATCTTTAATTTCACCTTTTCCTCCAAGCATATGGATATTGTTGCCATAATAAAAAGTTTTTCCATGGATATAAATCGAAAAATAATACCAGAGTAGGCCTGGAGTATCGGGTGTATTTATTTTTGATTGATAGACTATTATTCCATTTTTATTTTGTTCAAGTTGCATAGTAGTTTTTTGTTTTTCCATACCATCCCTGGTCACGAAAATCAATACACTTTCTGGTAGAGTATTATTCATTATATTCAAACGAAGAGTAATCTCTGCACCACAGGGAACAGCTCCAAAAGGGCTGCGATAGCTTAGTTCATGTGAATTGTGATAAATCCAATCCTGCTGCATTTGCATTAAAGCACCAGCCTTTTATTATTAGTGGTTTCACAATTATAGAAATAAAGTGTAAAGTACAATTTTATATTGGTAAATTATCCTAAACTATATTTATTTATTCAGTTCAATTTACTTACTTTAAGTTCTTAATCAGCCTTAGCATTACCTTGGAGACGGTCCATAGAATTGGTAAAAATCTACTTTTATTCTACCATTGTATAATTTGCGTTTTTTGGATGCTTTTTTCCCAAATAGTTTTTCAAACTTTGTGTGAGGCGTCAAAATGTAAAAAGACCATGTATCAAGATTTTTAAAGACCTTTCCCATTTGTTTGTATAGTATTTCTACTTCCTGTAAATCTCCTAATCGTTCACCATAGGGTGGGTTACAGACTATTTTGCCGTATTTTTTCTCTGAATGAAAGTCTGCCAAAGATAATCTTTGAAAGTGAATGGATTTTTCTATACCTGCAACAGTTGCATTTTCTCTTGCAAGAGATACCATACTTTCATCAATGTCGGATCCTAAAATATTTAATTCCTTATTGTAAGCAATTTTATCATATGCTTCTGTTCTGGCTTCCTTCCAAAGACATTTGGGAATCCAGGGCCAGTTTTCTGAAATAAAAGTGCGCTTTATACCTGGGGCTATGCTATGGCCGATTAAAGCAGCTTCTATGAGAATGGTTCCAGATCCACAAAAAGGGTCAGCTAAAATAGAATTGCAATTCCAACGTGATATAGTAATAAGTCCGGCTGCTAGAGTTTCTCTTAAAGGAGCTTCACTGCTTTTTTTCCTGTAGCCTCTTTTATGTAGTCCTAAACCGCTTGTATCGATGGTCAATGAAGCTACATCATTTAATAAAGAAACTTCGATTCTAAATAATGGACCATCTTCATCAAACCACTGTTTTTTGTACTTTTTCTTCATATTTTCAACTATGGCCTTTTTTACTATTGCTTGACAGTCTGGTACACTGTAAAGGGTCGACTTGATTGATTTTCCTTCTACCGGAAAATTTGCATTGTGGGGGAGAAATTCATGCCAAGGCAGCTTCTTAGTTTCCTCAAATAGTTCATCAAAAGTAAGGGCCTTAAATTCTCCGATTTTCAGACGTATTCTGTATGCAGTTCTAAGCCATAGATTTGTCCTGCAGATAGCAAATTCGCTGGCGTTAAAAGTGACTTTAGCATTTTCAACTTTTAAATTTTCAAAACCAAGCTCTTTCAACTCTTGAGCTACAATAGCCTCTAATCCGAAGCTTGCAGTTGCAATTAATTCTAATGTCAAATTTTTATCAACTCCTGCTCCCTGATTCACTATTTAATAAACTAAACTTAATTTACTATTATAAATGGCTGTTGGCAATTCCAACAGCCATTTATATATAAAAAATGATATTTGGAAGCATTTACATATAATCTGTTTGCTTGTTTACCTCGAATAACTCTGTTACCGGTACAATTTTTTTTGCAGAGCTTCCATTTAAAGTTACCTCAGCCGTCTGGTTTTGTGAATTCAAACTATTTATCCAGATAGAATCGTTTTTATATAAAACTTCATATACATCTCTTGATTGCAGGATTTCCTCTGCTCTATGAAAATCCACCTTATCACATCTCCTCTAAAAGTGTATTTGTTATATTGTGACACTAAAAAATATATTTATTCATTACTGGCCGCCATTTCCATTAAAATGCTTCTTTAAAAAGTGCATATTTTTATTAGAAGCAAATAACTTTCTCCTAACACATAGACTGAGATGTAAGTATAAAATTTAATTTTATCTAAGGATAATGTTAAGCTAACAACAGATATTTTTTATATACAAAGAAGGGGTGAAACATGAATTATTGGCTGCTAAAAACAGAACCAAAAGATTATAGTTGGGATGATTTTCAAAAGGAAAAAAAGGCTGTCTGGGATGGCGTTAAAGGCCGATTGGCATGGAATAAAATTCTAGAATATGGCGGGTAGGCGGTTTATCTTAACTTCTTGCCCACCGGGTAGATGCTAATTTATCTTCACGAAGATAAAGCCTACCGTCTTCTGTCACTTGCACAGTCTCTGCCTGTATTAGCATTTGCAGAGCGTGAGGTTTATAATCGCGTTTTGTGACCAAGCGATCAATAAAAGTTTGCGGTTTTATCCCTAGTTCCATACTACTTTTGGCGTTTTTCGGTGAAACAGCATTTTGTTTACGAAATTCTTTAAGTACAGCCGCAATAGCGAACCTCAACATAAGTGAGGGAATAAGAAAAATTAAGACAATGGCTGAAATTATAAATAGTACTGCATAAAGCATAGTTGTGTATAGCCCCCTCAAATTGTAAGATTTTACTTACTTGCTGTATCTATTGAATATACGGAATACATGAATATTATAACAAAAAAAAGAATGAACTTCTATTTATAGTTTATGCAGACTTAGTGTGCCCTTTCTGTGCCGTCAGAGAGGGCATTTTTGCATTAATAAGGAGATTTTGCATGGATATGGTTGATTCTAGTGCAAAAAACCAATTTTACAGAAATATCGTATAAATATACTATAAGAAAGGATGTTTTTCATGGATTATATTCAAGAAGATAGAATAAATAAGCTTTTAAACCCATCTACCCCACCAAGCAGCCAGTCCTTGCCATGCTGCAACATTCAGACTACCTGTTGAACAAGTATGGTGTCGGTCACCACACCATTTCTGCGCCAAGGCTGCGTCCTGCCTTTTGATCAGTCATACAAGAAGCCCCCTACCCAATAAGTGATATGGACTTTAAAAAACTGGTTGCTGTTTTAAGGCTTGCTGTGCCCTATACAGATATCATCCTGAATGGTTCAGGATGCATCATTGGACTGCCCGGGCAAAGTGAAAGGGATACCGTGTACTAATAGCAGAGGAGTGTACACACCATCGCCAGACAGATGACATTGGCCCGGTTATTATTTATTTTTAAAAATTAGTATTTGCCGAGTGTAAATAACTCCTTGAGCTCTTGATTAGACATTTCGCTAATCCTTGTCTCACCAGCAGCCACTGTTAACTCTGCCAACTCCCTTTTATCATTAATCATCTCATTGATTTTTTCTTCAAAGGTACCTATACTAATAAGTCTGTGAACCATAACATTTTGCAGCTGACCTATCCTGAAGGTCCTGTCTGTGGCCTGATCCTCAACTGCCGGATTCCACCAGAGGTCATAATGTATGACATTGGAGGCAGCAGTTAAGTTTAGGCCCGTGCCCCCTGCTTTAAGGGATACAATCATAATGGGTGAGCCTGCCTTGAGGTTTTGAAACTCGTGGATCATTTCATCACGCTTTTTGCGATTAAGGCTTCCATGGAAAAAAAGCGCCTCCAACTTCAGTTCAGCATAAATCAGCTTTAACAGGAGCTCCCCCATTTCCTTATACTGTGTAAATACCAAGACCTTCTCATTTTTCTCTCTAATGCTTTGAATCAGCTCCAGGGTTTTTAAAGCTTTCCCAGAATGTTCTTTAGCAACCGCTCCCTTTTTTGTATAATGGACAGGGTGATTGCAGATCTGCTTGAGAGAAGTAATAAGCTTGAAAACTATCCCCTTTCTTTCAATACCTTCACTTTCCTCAATGCTCTTTAAAAGCGAATCAGTCACCTTCTGATAAAGGGCAGCCTGCTCCTTAGTGAGATAACAATATTCATCCTTTATAACCTTGTCTGGCAGATCCTTTATTACCGACTTATCTGTTTTTACTCTTCTAAGGATAAATGGCCCTGTAACATTTCTTAGCTTTTGGATTTTTTGTCCATCACGGTATTTTTCTATAGGACTGGCAAAGTGAGTTTTAAAATCCTGTTTGTTCCCTAAAAAGCCGTGATTGATAAAGTCAAAAATACTCCACAGTTCTAAAACCCTGTTTTCCACTGGCGTTCCTGTCATGGCAATATATGCTTGGGCTTGCAACTCTTTAACTGCTCTGGTCTGGTCCGAATCGGGATTCTTTATATTTTGCGCCTCGTCTATAACAACCAGACCGAAGGTTCGCTTTTTAAATTTAACCCTGTCTCCTCGAAGAATACCATATGAAGTAATGATAACATCTAAATTTTTAGCAGCTAATTTGCGTGAGGAGCCGTGATAGATTTCCACCTCAAGTGAAGGAGCAAACCTTTCAAGCTCTTTGCTCCAATTGCCTATTAAGGTTGTTGGACATACTACAAGGACAGGTTTAGCAAGTCTGCCCTCTTCCTTGAGCTTAAGAATCAAAGCAATAACCTGAAGGGTCTTGCCCAATCCCATATCATCTGCAAGGCAGGAGCCTATTCCCCTTACTGCATTGCCGTAGAGCCAACTCAAGCCCCTGAGCTGGTATGGCCGCAAATTGGCATTTAACCCTGAAGGCGGTGGTATTTCCTCCTGAATGCTTTTGGAAATCAAGGCATCTATCATTTTCTGAAGCGCCTGATCAGGCAGAAAATCGGCATGTGCTGCCTGCCCGCTAATGGCTGCCTGGAGTACTTCCATGGAAGTCATCCTGAGTTCAGGCTTCTGGAGCCTATCCAGGATTTGTTTTACTTCTTCCGGCTGCAGAAGTATGTATTCATCCTTGTATTTTACCACCCTGCCTGCATTTTTTACCAGCTCACGAAATTCTTTAGGCGATATAAGCTTGTCCCCAACGGCTATTTGCCATGAAAACTCAAGCATATCTGCAAGGTTAAGATATGAAATTGCAGAGTTCCCACCCTTTGTTCTAGCTGAAATGGCTAATTTTGGGGCAGCCATTTTTCTTAATTCCCTGGGTATCATAACACCAATTCCAAGGAGAGCAAGTATGTCTTTAGTTTGTCCCAGAAAACCTGCCATTGCCTCTGGAGAAACTTCAGCGCCCTTTTTACCCTTTAACCGAAGAATAATTTTCAATACTGGCAGATATTCTCCAGCAATGGTTAACTGTTTTGCTACCTCTCTACGCACCACTGATAAGGGCATGGAAAACAACTCTGCTTCCTTATCATGTTTATCATTAGAAAAAACCTTGGCCAGGGGGACTAAAGGCGCCAGGGGATCTTTCTTGTTTTCTACTTCCACAAGCAATCTAAACTTTTCACTACCCTTTGCAGGAAGCCCTATCTTAATAACAGGAGCAACAGATGAATTCTCAAGGTTTAGCCATGCCAACCAATTAGCTACAGCATTGCCTGTCTGCCTTTTTTCAAAGCTGTCTGCCTTGTACTTTTTCCCAGTAAAGAAAGCCAGGGCGACTTCATCATCCTTGTCAACCTTTTGGGCATTATATTTATACATAATGTGGGACAGAAATAACTGTATTACCTCTTCTACTGCCTCCTTCTGCATGAGCAGGCTTTTATCTTTTTGGTTATATATGAAGTCTGGAGGCAGCAGTTGAGAAAGGTACTCTATTATACCTTGCAGGCCGCTGATTCTATCCAGGGGCCGGTAGCATATAGTGAAGCTTCCCATTTCGTCAATAAGCTTGACTACAGGCACAAAGGCTGATGACCTAGCCAGGGCTCGCGCCACGCCTGCTGCTCCACAAAGAAAATTGGCGCAGGGCGAGGTATTTTCCTGTGGAAGTTCAAGCGGCAGGGTCAGAAACAGGTCTAAAACCTCTTCCAAAGAAACAATAGCCCCTTTTTTCTTTTTAAGGCTCAGCTTCCCATCTTGCCAATGGGGAATGGATATTGTCTTTTCTATTCCTGCAGATAAGAGCCGCTCTATGGTTTGGTCATGGGAAGTGTCTTCACTAAGAAAAAAGGTATATGCTTCATCTTTTTTTCCAGGGTACAAAAGGGTTAGCTTGAAGTTTGCAAAATAAAAGCCATTTTCAATTAGCTCCAGGTCTTCAACGGCTTTTGCACAATTTTCATAGGCTTTAAGAAGTCTCTTTTTAAAATCCTTGCCTTCATAAAAAAGAGGTGCATCACTTAAGAGGGCAAAGATCTGTTCGCCCTGTATATTGTTTGCAATTAAGCTTAAATCAAGCTTTTCAGTGGATTTAATGGAGTTTTTGGCAATATTTTCTATATAGCCCGTATATTCATTGGGATTGAAATCCATGTACTTAATAAAAGGCAGCTCTTTTTCTTGTTCCATTAATAAATTGGCCTTAGGCTCATGAACTGCGTTACTTAACAGGGTTTCCTTGTTCACACCACGCAGCTTGAATAAAATGTATGGATCCTTATCAATTTCATTGGCCAGGATATAATAAACTGCTGCAAGGTGTTTACAGGGATTGGCCCAATCAGGACAAGAGCATTGAGCAGCTATTTGCTCCCATGAATCTGGAAGCAGCTGGACCCCTTTTTTGGCTAATAATTCCAGAAGGTTCTCTGGCAGTTTGCCCATGGATAGCTGGGAAGCCACAAGAGGATTGCCTTCAATTAAATCCTGGATGATTTGTACTTCTTTATCATTAAATTTTCTTAGGCCTATTTCAATACTATATGGCCTGATTCGTGTACCCTTTACCTTTGCAGTAATATTGCCCTTTGGGGTTATTTCCACATGCTTTACCCTATCATCACCGGCATAGGCTCTCCCCCTGGGCAGTCTGTTGGTATGGTAATCTATTCTTTCCAGGGCCTCCACCCAAACATTGCCCCACCAGGTTTTTCCGTATTTTTTTCGTGACATCTGGTTGTCTCCTTCAGAATTAGTTAATCTAAACTTATTTGCTGTATATTGCTTGGTAAATACACATTAATGATAATATTTTCATCAAAAGAATGCTAGTAAAAAATTAATACTTGACTAACCAGGGGGACGGTTCTTCTGGCTGCTTTACACTAGTCACTAAGAGAACTGTCCCATTAGTACTCTTTGGCACTTCAGCACCTTTTAGTACACTTGAGCACGAAAAAACCGGGCATAAGTGCTGCCCGGTTCATGACAATATTCTTTTAATCAGTTATCCACTTTACTACGGTACTCACAACATGTATGATATGAGGTATGAAAGAGTATCCAATGACATTTGACGAATTTATCAAGCGGTTTATGACCGAAAAGCAGTGCCGGGACTACCTTTATCAGCTGAGGTGGCCCAAGGGCTTCGTCTGCCCAAAGTGCAAGGAACCTGGAAAGGCATGGCCAAAAGGCGAAAATCTATATGAGTGTTCGAGATGCGGTCACCAGACATCGGTTATTGCCGGGACGATTTTTCAGGACACACGCAAGCCCCTGAGGAATTGGTTCACAGCAATTTGGTGGGTAACCACCCAGAAAAACGGCGCAAGCGCTGCCGGACTGCAGCAGGTTTTAGGGCTTGGAAGCTACAGTATATATATTTCCTTTTATATAAAAGGTTTTTCCATATTTATCTATATGCTCCTTTAGTCCATCATGTTTTAAAGAATCATAGTGCACAATGTCAAAGTAGTATGGTAAAGGTAGTTTTTCATTTAACTCCACACTTATTTCATTTACAAGCTTGTAGGGGGACAATCTCCCCTGCAGTAATATCAAAATATTAGGACAATTTCATCTTCAGTAAGATGTCTAGGTGGTTGAAAAGGATACGGGACCACCCGTACTTTGGTATCAGATAAGGAGCATACAGAAACAAGAAGATTTAGTACACTGTTTAGTCTTGTATCAACAGCAAGGCAATTCTTCGGAAGGCAGTATGGATTACTTACACTTATAAATACTGTAATTGCCCTGTAATACCAGCAGAGGCAAAGAATGCTTCTTAACTCCCAGTTAACTACAATAATGTAATGTAATAGTAGAATTGCTTCTTGGCCCTGCTCTAGCCTGTCCAGTCTATGGCATATCTCCTTCTTCATTTCGCCTAATTCGCTTCTAATTGATTGTTGATTATCTAAAATTATATCATTAGCAATCCCCGGTTGCAATTTTATTTCCTTACCAGTTATTCCTTGCCAGAGTGGCCTGTATGTTCGTGTATAGTGTCTTCATGGTAAGTATTTAATATTTTTTCAATAAATTTTGATTTATTAATTCTATACTCTTCTCGGTTGTATGGGTATTTGCTGGCTAAATTCCTTTTAACTTTTGCATATGCCGCTGCTAAGTCTGGTTTATTTATTAATAATTCCTTAAACCTTATATTATTTTTCCAATAGATACTTCCTTTTTCTATTACATGCAGGTGATGAGTACAATTACTTGGTTTTCCCTTTACAAAAAACATTCTTCCCGGCCTACCACATTCCCCAAAAAACCTGTAACCTATTTCATCTAGGGAGGGTATAAGTTTTATAATATCATCAATCTTATTCACTTCAATCATAATATCTAAAATAGGCTTTGCTATCATTCCCGGAACAGATGTGCTGCCTATATGAATTAAACATATTTGGCGCTCCTTTCCTATAAAAACAATATGCATTCCATGGTAATACTTTCTTAATATGCCTTGCATTTCCTTCTTTTATATTAAGTATTTCAAATAAAAAATTGTTATCTAAGTTAAATTGATTTATTACTGCAATTGCTTATCCGGCTAGTGCCACCCAATCAGTTCATCTGAAGGAAAAGCTAGAGCCTAAGCATTTCACCATTAAGGCTCCTGTCAAAGAGGGGACAGCCAGGGTAAATGTAATGGAAATAATTGAAGCCCATGTTGGTACTAAACACAGAATCATGGAATTACCTGTGGAAGATGGTATCCGCCAATTAGCTGATGATGTCCTTAAGGTAATGGTCGTGGAACGCCATGGTGTTAATGGAACCAATGGAATAGGCCTGGTTAAAGGTTTTGGTATCAAAGCCGAGGCAGTTGCGTCTACTGTGGCCCATGACAGCCATAACCTTTTGATAATGGGTACAAATGATAGGGATATGGCCTATGCCGGCAATGTCCTGGCAGAGCACGGTGGGGGAATGGTCGCCGTAATGGACGAAAAAATACTGGCCTTGCTGCCCCTTCCCATTGCTGGGCTCATGTCACCAAAGCCTGTAGAGGAAGTACAGGACCTTAATCATGTGCTGAACAAATTTAGGAGGTATCATATGGTGACCACACATGGTAGTGATAGATAAAGTTGTCTCATCAGGCAGGTTATCCTTTTTACCCCATACGCCAAGGGAATAGTTTATGGAATGTGGGGTAACTTCATTTGTTTTAACCTCTTCAGTACCCCTGCCTGTGACTCCAGTGACTCCATGGGTCTCCACAGGGTCACTAATAACATGCTGAAACTGTTTGTAAAAATTATATGTTCAACAGGCTCAATGGCATTTACAGGGCACACCTTCTGGCTAAAGCAAAGGTAACATTCAGTACATCTTACTTGATCTATTGTACATTTCTTTTCTTCAGGCAAATAGTGAATTGCATCTAAAGCACCTTAATAATAACTGATGAATATCTAACCATATGCTTGAACACAAAAAAGCACCCAATCTCTTGGGTGTCAATGGTTTCAGTTTGGTGCGGCAGAAGGGACTTGAACCCCCATGAGCGTACACTCACTAGAACCTGAATCTAGCGCGTCTGCCTATTCCGCCACTGCCGCATTTATAATAGATTATAGCTGCATTTATGATATTGCTAGATTATTTTAACACCTTTTTTCTTGTTATGCAATGGATTTGTCTACCCTTTATCTGCCTTTTTTTCTGCTGCTGCCCAATAAATATCTATCGTATCATTTGGTTTCACAGCCGTAGTATAAGTTGCTTTTTCCCCATTTATCATCAATACAAGATGTTTTTTATCCATTGGGGGTGTAAGTGGAAAATCTATAACTTTAAATACATCCAACAGTAAAATAGGATTTTTGTTTTCTATGTATACTCTTTGAGAGTTAACTACTACTGGAGTCACGGAATTGTTTTTTTCAACTGTTTCATTTTTGTTAAATAGTATTATTTCATCTCCGTCTTTAATAACTGTATCCAGGGGTTTTATGGTTCCATTAACCTTGACAGCTAGGCTATTAGTCACAGGAACGTCAAGGTATTTTAAAACTTCATAAATAGTATTAAGTGGTTGGATTGTTATTAGGGCTTTATCTGACAATGGTGTATTAAGGGTAGCTTTTGCCCCATTGAGAAAAATTTGCGGTTTGAGAAATTTTTTATTACCTTGAAAATAAATGCTTTTATCCATAATTCCATCTTGTAGGATATCTCTAATATAACCTGTTGCATCGTTACCCTTTACACATGGTTCAAATAATATGTCATCTCCCTGTAAAACCAGTTCTTCTAAACTGGCTGGTTTACCATTGAGTACTATTTTACATGGGGTACCCTTGGAGCCTTTGATTACCCTTAATTGTCCGTTTATCTCAATTGTCATGCCTTTACCAGGCCTTGCAAAGATTTGGAAATTATCTATGCCTGCTGCTAATAATACATCTAAGACTTTAAGATTCTCCCTGCCAAATATTCTTATTGTCTGACCATTAAGAGTAATGTATTCAAAGGTGTTACGAAATCCCTTAGCTTCCATAAGAGCAATACCTATGGGAGTAATAGACATTGGACCGCATAATTTTTTGGAGGCTCCAGTAACACCCTCAATTACTTCTCTACCTCGAATTCCAATTCTCTCAATGTGGATTTCTAATTTTACGGCGAGTTTTTCTCTTATGAAAGGAGTTAAACTGCCTCCACCAATCAGAATGATGCCTTGAGGGGGTTTGCCATTAAGTTCTAATATTTCGTCTGCAATCCTTTTAGCTAAAGTATCTGTGGCTGAAGCTATTTTCTCAATAATAATGTGATTTTGCAGCTTTACAGTGTTTCCAAATATATCAGAAAAAACAACATAGTCACTTTTGTTAAGTTGACGTTTAATGTATTCTGCAGTTGAAAAATCAACCATTAGTATCTCAGATAACGCTTCGGTTATTTCATCACCTGCCGAGGGAACCATACCATATGCTATGATTGATCCTTCCTTTGATATAGCAATATCAGAGGTTCCTGCTCCAATGTCTACAAGAGCTAAGTTAAGTTTTCTCATACCCTCAGTTATGACAACATTACTTGCGGCAATAGGTTCTAATGTCATATTTTTGATTTTTAAAGATGCTGCCTTGATAACAGCATTAAGTGATTCAACAACTATTTTGGGTAAAAAGGTGGCTATTATTTCTACCTGAATGATTTGACCCCTCTGTCCCAACAAATTCTTTATTTCTATACCATCTAATAGATATCTTGTAACTGAATAACCTACACAATAGTAGCTGTTATCACCATTATTTACTTTATTTTTGATTAATAGTTTTTGAGCCTCATTTACGGCATCAGCAATTAACGCATGAATATTATCTTCCTCAATTGGTTCATTTGGAGAAACCTTTTTATGGGTAGAAGCTTTTTGGGTATATAAGGCTCTTCCAGCTGCTGCGATTGAAACTTCAGTGAGAGTTTGGCCTAGTTTCTTTTCAAGCTTCATTTTAATACCCTTAATTACCTCTGTAACAGCAGGTATATCATGTATTTGTCCATCCATCATTGCTCGTGTAGCATGTTCTGCAATTTCAACTGCGGCTATGTTAAACCTGCTGTTTTTCTCCTCTAAAATTACCCCTACGATAGTACGAGTTCCAACGTCAAGGGCAAAATGATATTTCTTTTCATTCAAGGGGACTCACTCCTCAAATTCCTATAAATGACAGTACATGCTAATAACTTTCGACTTTAATATAAAATTTCCTTTTAATTACGACAAATTAGGGTCATTTAAAATTCAAAAAACCAATAAATCCAGGGCTGTTCCCTGGATTTATTGGCTCAAGGAGGTCTATGAAGAAGTGAGTGTGCAATGATAGTATTTCCAGGATTAATAAAAATATAACATTTTTATTGATTAAGCATTTTTAGCTATTTTGAATGCTTTCAAAGATGCATCTATGGTACTTTTTATGTCTTCTTGTTTATGAACTAATGACATAAAACCAGCTTCAAATTGAGATGGGGCAATATATATTCCACTTTCAAGAAGAGACTTGAAGAAGGCTATAAATTTGTTTATATTAGATGTCGCAGCACTATGGAAATCAGTTACCTTTTGTTTGGTAAAAAATACCGAAAACATACTTCCCACTCGTGTAAAGTAAACTTCTACCCCTGTCAATTTTGCAGCTTCCTCCATACCTTGAGTTAATTGAAGTGAATTTTCTTCCAGCAGTTCATAAGTACCGGCACGTTTAAGAATATTTAATGTGGTAAACCCTGCAGTCATTGCCAAGGGATTACCAGATAAAGTACCTGCCTGATAAACCGGCCCTAGAGGTGATACTTTTTCCATTATTTCTTTTTTGCCTCCATATGCTCCAACTGGTAGTCCTCCTCCGATAACTTTTCCAAGGCAGGTTAAGTCTGGGGTAATTTTATATCTGGATTGGGCTCCGCCATAAGCTACACGAAAACCTGTCATTACTTCATCAAAGATCAACAAAGCTCCATACTTATCAGTCAGATCTCTAACACCTTTTAAATAACCTGTTTCAGGCGGGATACATCCCATATTACCAGGTACAGGTTCCAAGATCACGGCAGCAATGTTTTCCCCTTCCATATCAAAAATCATTTCCAAAGTATCTAAATCATTAAAGGGTGCGGTAATAGTATTCTGAGCTGTATTCTCAGGAACCCCGGGACTGGTAGGTACCCCGTGAGTTAAAGCGCCTGAACCGGCTTTAATTAGCAAGAAATCGGCATGTCCATGATAGCAGCCTTCAAATTTAACAATTTTATCCCTGCCTGTATATCCGCGGGCAAGCCGAAGTGCACTCATTGTTGCTTCTGTACCGGAGTTTACCATGCGAACCATTTCTATAGATGGATATGCATTAATGATCATTTTGGCCATCTTTGTTTCGAGTTCTGTTGGCGCACCAAAGCTGGTGCCGATTTCTAAACAAGATTTTAATGCTTCTACTACTTCCGGATGACAGTGGCCTAAAATTAAGGGACCCCAGGAAGCTACATAATCAATATAACAATTCCCATCAACATCATATATGTAAGGTCCCTGACCACGGGCAATGAAAGGCGGATCCATTTTCACTGATTTAAAAGCCCTGACAGGGCTGTTTACCCCACCAGGAATATACTTTTGGGCCTCTATAAACATCTGTTGAGATCTTGATAAGCTGTACACCTGTTTCAACCTCCTATTAATTATTTTTACATTTCATTATGAAGCCATTGAGCAATGTCTTTGGCAAAGTACGTGATAATAATGTCGGTACCAGCTCTCTTTAAGCTTAACATAATCTCAAGGACAATTCCTTTTTCATCTATCCAACCTTGTGCTGAGGCAGCTTTGATCATGACATATTCTCCGCTTACGTTATAGGCAGCCACAGGATAATTATACTTGTCCTTAATGGACTTAATAATATCCATATAAGCCAGGGCAGGTTTGACCATTACTATATCAGCGCCTTCTAAAATATCCAGTTCAACTTCTTTCAAAGCTTCTCTGGCATTTGCTGTATCCATCTGATAGCTTTGTCTGTCTCCAAAGACAGGAGTAGATCCTGCAGCTTCTCTAAAGGGCCCATAAAACTTAGAGGCATATTTTGCAGAATAAGCCATAATCGGTATTAAATTAAAGCCATTGCTGTCAAGTTCACGGCGGATTGCTCCTATCCTGCCGTCCATCATATCTGAGGGGGCAACCATATCTGCTCCTGCTTCACAGTGGGATAATGCAGTTTTATTTAATAAGTCCAGGGTTGAGTCATTAACAATCTTTTGCTGATGAACAATACCGCAATGTCCGTGATCAGTATATTCACAAAGGCATACATCAGTTATAACTAGGAGATTTGGAAATTCTTTTTTGATGGCTTTAACAGCTTGTTGTACTATGCCACTATGAGAATACGCTTCAGAACCTGTTGCATCTTTTGTTGCAGGTATTCCAAATAATAAAATACTTGAAATTCCAACTTTAATAATTTGTTGGATTTCTTTTAATAATTCGTCTATTGAAAATTGAAAAACACCAGGCATTGAGCTAATTGGGTTTTTTACTCGCGATCCATGGGTTACAAACATGGGTAAAATGAGGTCAGAAATATGCAAGCAGTTTTCCCGTACTAATGAACGTAAAATAGGGTTTTCTCTTAATCTACGAGGTCGTATAATCGGAAACAAACTTTTTCTCTCCTTTGCATTTAAATACATTTAAATATATTCAGGGCTTGAGTACATTCCACATCCAGAAATTGAAAAGTAGGATGTAAGATGAGAGAATGACTTCTCAAATCTTGTAAGAGATATGTCCCTTTTCATTATGCTCCAGAATTGCCTGCAAAAGTCCATGAAGTGTATATTCTTTAGCTTCTATATCTACCTTTAGTCCTAGTTTGTGAGCCGTATCTGTGGTTACAGGTCCAATGGATGCAATTTTTGCATGTTTTAATAATACAGGAAGTTCTACTGGATTAAACACACCGACAAAATTCTTAACAGTGGAGGAACTTGTAAAGGTAATGTAATCTATCATGCCTTCCTTTAGCATTGTTCTGACATTTTCAGAGTTATGATTAGCTTTGACAGTTTTATATGCGATTATTTCATCAACTATAGCTCCATATTGTTTTAATGCTTCAGGGAGAATTTTTCTAGCAATATCTGCTCTGGGAAGTAAAATTCTCTTTCCGGACATTTTTTGTTGAGACATGAATTCAATTATTGCTTCAGCTCTATATTCATCTGGCACATAATCAACTATCAGTCCATAGTTTTCCAAGCTCTCTTTAGTCTTGGGTCCTATTGCGCAAATATTTATACCTTTTAATTCCCGTAGATCCTTTTGCTGAAATTTTAACCTTTTTAGAAAAGCTTGCACACCATTGATGCTTGTAAAAATAACCCAGTGATACTGCCCTAAATTTCTGATCGCTATATCTAGTGGTTCATAATCATCTGCAGGGGCTAATTCAATTGTAGGGAATTCCACTGCTTGTCCGCCGAATTCTTCTATGATTTGAGAAAATAAACTGGCCTGACCTCTAGAACGTGTCACAATAATGCGTTTACCCCATAAAGGTCTATTTTCGAACCACTGGAGCTCTTTCCGAAGGTTTACTACTTCTCCAACAACAATTACAGCAGGGTTTTTAAACTTACAATTACTAGCATCATCAGATACATGTTCCAATGTACTTATCAGAGTTTGCTGCTTATACAAAGTTCCCCAGCGAATCAGGGCAACCGGTGTAGATGGATGTCTTCCATATTCTATGAGTTTATCTGCAATTTTAGGGAGGTTTGACATTCCCATTAGGAATACTAAAGTCCCTACTCCTTTGCTAATAAAACTCCAATCAATATCAGAATCTTCTTTAGCTGGATCTTCATTTCCTGTAAGAAAGGTTACACTTGATGTTACCCCCCTATGTGTAACAGGTATCCCCGCGTAAGCCGGAACTGCAATGGCTGAAGTAATTCCAGGAACTATCTCGAAGGGCAGCTTATTTTTTACAAGCTCTAGGGCCTCTTCTCCCCCCCTTCCGAAAACAAAGGGATCTCCACCCTTTAACCTTGTAACTACTTTTCCTTCCAAAGCTTTTTGAACTATGAGCTTGTTGATCTCCTCTTGGGTAAAAGTATGTTTATCAGGAGATTTACCCACAAAGATTAATTCTGCGCCTTCGGGTGCATATTCCAATAATTTAGTATTAGCCAACCTGTCATAAATGATCACATCAGACTTTTTTATACACGCCAGTCCTTTTAATGTTAATAACCCTGGATCTCCAGGCCCAGCGCCAATAAGATAAACATATGGTTTTCTTTCAAGCAATTTGATCATTCTCCTGTCCTGCAAGAATCTAAAATATCTTTTGCCCCAGAGCAGATCATTCTTTCTGCCAAGCGAACACCTAAATCAGTATATTCTCTTATTTTGCCAATAATTTGGTCCTTAATCAGTTTTGCGCCATCTATACTTGCAACCACTGCTTCCAAAACAATACTATCACCAGATGTTTTACCATAGGCCCCAATGGGGATTTGGCATCCACCTTCAAGATGTGCAAGTAATGACCTTTCAGCTAATATTCCATATGCTGATGGATCATGGTGCAAGCCACGAATTACATTCTGTACAAACCCATCATCATGGCGAATTTCTATACCTAAAGAACCTTGTCCAACTGCAGGTAATAATATTTGAAAAGGGATTATTTCTGAAATTACGGACTGCCACCCCATTCTGATTAGTCCAGCTGCAGCTAGAATTATCGCATCAAAGTCATGAGTTTCTAGCTTAGAAAGCCTGGTATCCAGGTTGCCTCGTAGATCTGCTATAAACAAATCACTGCGATAGTAAAGCAGTTGGGCTCTACGCCGTAAACTCCCGGTTCCAACCTTAGCGCCAGGGGGTAAGGTTGCTAACGTATATCCTTTGTTTGATATTAGTACATCTTGCGGGTTTTCTCTTTCAGTAATGCACCCTATAATTAATCCATCTGGAAGCTTTGTGGGCAAGTCTTTCATACTATGAACCGCTAAATCAATTTCTCCCTGTAATAAGGCTATTTCCAATTCCTTTGTAAATAACCCCTTATCTCCTATTTTTGATAAGGCAACATCATTGATTATATCACCCTTTGTTTTAATATACTTAATTGAAAAATCAATTTCAGGGTTGAGTCTTTTTAATCTGTTCAATATCTCCTTGGTTTGACAAACAGCCAGTTGACTGTCTCTTGTCCCCAATACAATTTGTTTCCGCAAAATCATCACCAACTCCATACTTTGGTTTCTGTCCAATGATTTCCAGGTTAAATAGATTTTGGCATATCTCTGAATATAGATGTCCTTGTTGTGTCGCTGCATATTTTTTTAAATTCACAATAGGTTCATGAAGAAGCTGCTTGACAATTGAATTAGCCATTGTACCGATAATTTTTTCTTCTCTGGCAGATAAATTCCCTAGTCTATTTTTTGCCCTTTCCATTTCACGGTATTTAATCTCTTCAGCCTTTTTTTGCAGGGCTCTGATAGTGGGAACTACAAAAAGGCTGCTTATCCATTTTAAAAAACCCTCTAATTCCTCTTCTATTATTTCTTCTGCAGCAAGAGCTTTTATTTTTCTTTCTTCTAAATTCTTATCTACTACATTTTGAAGTTCATCTATATCATACAGATTGACACCCTTAATTTCCCCAACTAATGGATTTACATCTCTGGGAACAGCAATATCGATAATAAGCAGCGGATTATTGTTACGCCTCTCCATGACCATTGCTACATCAGAAGGGCTGATTATATGATGTCTTGCTGAGGTAGCGCTAATTAGAATATCTGCCTTTACCATATATTCAAAGAGTTCATCGAAACGGACAGCTTTGCCTGCAAACTCTTCAGCCATTACTTTTGCTCTTTCGTATGACCTGTTTGAAACCATAATCGTAGATACGCCATTAGCCATGAGATGTCTAGCCGTTAAGTGACTCATCTCCCCTGCACCTAAAACCAAGACAGTTTTGTCTGATAAATTATCAAAGATTTGCTTTGCTAACTCAACAGCCACATAACTAATCGAGACAGCATTATGGTCTATCAATGTCTCAGTCCTTACTCTTTTTCCAACAAATATTGCCTTTTGGAACAAGGAATTCAAAATGCCATTGCCTGTTTTATGAAGGGCTGCTACTTCATAAGCTTCTTTCACTTGTCCTAATACTTGAGTTTCTCCTAATACCATTGAATCTAATCCTGATGAGACTTTAAATAAATGCCTAATACCATCATAAAGGGTTTTAACGTATAAATATTGCCTTAAATCATTTTTATCAAAATTACAATGATTTGCAATAAAATCCTTAATTACGGCCAATCCCTTTTCTACATCATTAACAGTAGCATAAATTTCTGTTCTATTGCAAGTAACAAGAATTACACAACCCTCGATACCCTCTTTATTTGCAAGTTCTTTTAGTGCACTAGGAAGCTGGGATTTTGTAAATGCAATTTTTTCTCTTATTTCTACAGGAGCTGTTCTATAATTAAGCCCGACTATTAAGATGAACATGTGTCAATCCACTCCTTTAACCGGCCATCCTCTTCCATGCTTATTAAATCATACAGGTCAAAGTCAAGCAATTTAATAAGTATTTCTCTCCTTTTTAATGGATTTTTAATATCGTTTAGAATCTTTTGCCTTGCTGAACCAAGTATCTTTAAATATCGTTCATATTCATCACCGTATTGAATGGAGAGATCCTGTTTAATTTTTGACGCCAGGGCTGGGCTCTGTCCTTTTGTAGAAATGGCAATGGAGAGGTCCCCTCGACGTAAAACAGACGGGACGAAAAAGCTGCACTTTGCTGGGTCATCTACCACATTTACCAGGGTATTATTCTGGTGACAAATTTGCGAAACTTGGGAATTAATAGTTTCACTGTCTGTGGCACAAATGACTAAAAAAACATCCTTAAGATCTTCATCTTTAAAAGGGCGATGAAGCAATTGAACTATACCTTTTTCTCCCAAATCAAGAAAAGTATCACAAAAACATGAACTCACAGCTTTGACAACGGCACCGCACTCAATTAAAGAAAGGGTCTTTCGTGCTGCAACCTTACCGCCACCTACAACCAGGCAGAGACGGTTTTCGATAATTAGATTAACAGTATATAAGTTTGGCATTTGCATCACCATATTAAAAAGATTTTGTGTTAGTATTTTTAAAACCTATCTCAACTATCCTAACTGAAGCCGAATATTTTTTCATTAAAATGTTCTGTCATAGATGAAATCTGCCATTAATTCAAGTGAATTCCTGCATCTGTGAGGGGGTAATTTTGATAACTGTTTTTTAGCCTTATTTACATAATTTCTGGCTATTGCAAATGCATACTCAATGCCCCCTGTGTCTTTAATAAGCAAAATAGCTTCTTTAACTTCGGTATTGGTTTTCTCTTTGGACTGTAATAGCTTTGCCAACTTGCTCGAGTTTCCTTGTTGCTGTAGTGCATATATTGCAGGTAATGTAATAATACCCTGTCTTAGGTCACTGCCAACAGGTTTGCCCAACTTTGCTTCATCTGCAATCATATCTAATATGTCATCTATAATTTGAAAGGCCATGCCGAGGCAGTGTCCATATTTTACTAAAGCCTTTATTAGTTTTTCTGGAGCATTGACTGCAACTGCTCCTAAATGGCAACTAGCTGCAATTAACATGGCGGTTTTTCTTTTTATTTTGTAAAAATAGTCTTTTATGGTCTGATTGATATCAAAAGCAGTTGCTAATTGGATGATTTCACCTTGACACATTTGTACACTCACCTGAGCAAGAAATGTAGGAATTCTTTTATCTTCATACTGAGATATCAGAGATAACGCTTTACTTAATAAATAATCGCCTGTGTGTAAAGATATTCTGTTACCCCACTTCGCCTTAACTGTGGGAATACCTCTTCTTGTCAGTGAAGCATCTACAACATCATCATGTACAAGGGTAGCCATATGAACCATTTCTAAAGCCACTGCAAGTGGAAGAAGCTTGTCTAAAGAATAATCATGAAACTTTCCAGATAGTAATGTAAAGGCAGGACGGATTCTCTTTCCTCCTGCAAATAATAGATGAGTGCTGGTTTCTGTTAATAGTGGGTTTGGCGTTTGTACATATTTTTCAATTTCTTTTTCTACTATATATAAATCTCCACGAATTTCTTCAAAAAAATCTAAATTAAACAATACTATTTCACCGTCCGGATAGGAACTGATCTTTACTAAAATAGTTTACCATATAATTCATCATCCAACAAAGTCTTTATAAAAATAGCACCTTTTAAAAGGTGCTATTTTTTAAACCATTTGTCTAATGAATGAAGTATAGATTCTCTGTTTAATTTTGCTATTGATGTAGTCAAAGGAATTTCCTTGGGACATACCTGGACACAATTTTGCGAATTACCGCAATCTGCTAATCCACCTCTTTCCATTAATGCTTCAAGCCGCTTTCCTCTATTATATTTACCCAGGGGAAGGTCATTAAAAAGTCTGACTTGATTTAAAGCAGCGGGACCAATAAATGGCGACTTGTGATTTACATTAGGACATGCTTCCAAGCAGCATCCGCATGACATACATAATGAAAGTTTATATGCTTCCATTCTTTTATCTTCTTCAAAACGCGGACCTGGACCCAGGTCAAAGGATCCATCAATCTCTGTCCATGCTTTTACTTTTTTGAATCCCTCCAGAATTGACAATCGATCAACCATAAGGTCTCTTATTACAGGAAACTTACTTAGAGGTTCTAAAATGATAGGTTGTTTTAAAGTGTCAACCAGAGCAGAACATGCCTGCATGGGTTTACCATTGATGATCATACTGCAAGCACCGCAAACTTCTTCTAAGCAATTGCATTCCCAAGTTACTGGTGATGTTTTCTCTCCTTTAAGGTTAATCGGGTTTTTGCGAATTTCCATTAAAAGCGCTACAACATTCATATTTGGTTTATATTGAACTGTGAATTCCTCAAAATAGCTCTGAGTATCTGGTTTTTGTTGTCTACGAATCTTCAGGTGAACAAGCTGAGCCATGTTTATTTACCCCCCTTGTCAACATCATACCGTCTTTGGACAGGTTTGATTAAAGAAGTATCTATTTCTTCATACCTAAAGACTGGACCATTAGAGGAATAACTGGCTATGGTTGTTTTTAGCCAATCTTCGTCATTTCGTTCGGGGTAATCTTCCTTGAAATGCGATCCTCTGCTTTCATTTCTATTTAGAGCGCCAACAGCAATTACTTCTGCCAACTCCAACATATTAGCTAAATCACGTACCCAAAAAACAATATGATTACCCCACTGAGAGATATCTAAAACATTGGTATTTTTATATCTTTCTTTTAATTCTTTGATTTGGCTAACTGCCAATTGGAGTTTAGCATTGGTTCTAATTACTCCAACATTGGTACTCATTACTTCTCCCATTTCTTCATGGAGCAAGAATGGATTTTCTTTTCCATTCATGCTGCAAATTCTTTCATGTATTTCAATTTGACGTTGTTTTTCACTTTCAAAGGTCTTTGAGGGTAGTTCCTTGGAAGTCTTTGATGCCCCTTTAATATATTCAAATATTTTGGGTCCTGCGACTGTACCACTGTAAATGGCAGACAATAAAGAGTTTGCACCCAATCTATTGGCTCCATGATACATGTAATCACATTCTCCAGCAGCAAAAAGTCCTGGAATTGAGGTCATGTGGTTCCAATCTACATATATACCTCCCATAAAATAGTGAGGTGCAGGAAAAATTTTCATTGGTGTTTTGCAGGGGTCCTCCCCGCTAAATTTTCGGTAGATTTCCAAAATGCCGCCGAGCCTATTTTCAAGGAATTCAGGATCTTTGTGTGTTAAGTCTAAGTAAACCTGGTTCTTGCCATCTATACCCAAACCCATTTCAACACAAACTTTATAAATAGCTCGAGATGCTATGTCTCTGGGAACAAGATTGCCATATGCTGGAAACCATTCTTCTAAAAAATACCATGGTTTGCCATCTCTTAATGTCCAAATTCTTCCTCCTTCACCCCTGGAAGCTTCAGACATTAGGCGATATTTATCATCACCAAGCATGGCAGTTGGGTGAAATTGGACAAATTCACCATTGGCATATTCAACACCTTGTTGAAAGACAGCACCCGCTGCACTTCCGGTACAAATTGTTGAATTAGTTGATTTTCCATAAATCATACCTGCTCCACCTGTTGCCAGGCAAACAGCATCAGCTGTAAAACATTGAATTTGCATATCCTTCATATTTTGAGCCGTAATACCGCGACAAGTACCTGTTTCATCAATTATTGCAGAAAGAAACTGCCACCCTTCATATTTTGTGACCAGTCCTTTGTCCTCATATCTTCTTACTTGTGAATCCAATCCATAGAGAAGTTGTTGACCTGAAGTAGCGCCTGCAAATACCGTTCTTTTCTTTTTTACTCCACCAAAAAGCCTTAAATCTAAAAGCCCTTCCTGGGTTCTGCTAAATACAACACCCATTCTTTCCATTGCATAGATAAGACCAGGAGCATTGTCGCACATTTGCTTTACTGGAGGCTGATTAGCTAAAAAATCCCCCCCGTAAATTGTATCATAGAAGTGTTCCCAAGTAGAATCATCTTCACCCTTTGTATTTAATGCAGCATTGATTCCTCCTTGCGCACATAATGAATGGGATCTTCTGACATGACAAATGGAAAATAAGTCTACTGGAATACCTTTTTCGGCAAGTTTAAGCGTAGTCATAAGGCCTGCTAGGCCACCACCTACAACTATTACCTTTTGATTTGACATAAATCTCTCACTCCTTTTACGTAAATGCCAGGAGAGAACCTAATCCCACCAGAGTCATAATGATAAAAATAGCAAACCCCATTCTAGCAGCCCATTTCTGTGAATGTGGGCCGATAGTGATGCCCCAGCTTATTAATAGAGTAGTTAGACCGTTCCCAAAATGGTACATACTAGCAACTACTCCTACAACATAAAACCAAAAAACTATTGGGTTGGCAAAGTGGGCGCTCACAGCCTGGTAATTTATCTCAAAACCATAGATTACATGACCAATTCTTAGTGCCCACACATGATAAGCTACAAAAACAAATGTTATAATAGCTGTGATTCTTTGAAGATAAAAGGCCCAATTTCTATAATAATTGTAGTTTAAGACGTTGTTTTTTGCCAGATATACAATGTAAATGCCAAAGAGACCATGAAATATTAAAGGAATCACTATCAACACCATTTCGAGTAATATTAGCGCAGGGAGGCTTTGAAGCATTGCAACAGCCTGATTATAAGATTCAGGTCCATACCTTGCCATAGCATTAACAGTCATATGCTCAATTAGAAATAGACCCAAGGGAAATACACCTGAAATTGAATGTAATCTGCGCAATAAATACTCTTGCTTTATCCAATTCAAAAAACTCACCCCTTTATAATGCTGTTCTTAACATAATTTTAGAAGTTCTTTAAAAAACCTTGAAATCCTTTTTAAAAAAGTAAAAAAATTAAAAAGCGATGAGATAAAAATCTCACCGCTAGTATTTTATGCATCTATTCAATTATTATATTATTTGATGCAGGATCCCAATTTACCCTTAAACCTAGCGCTTCTGCGGCAAATCTTACAGGAATCATGGTTCTGCCATCAATCAACTCAGGTTTGACGTCCATATATATAATGGTTCCATTTCTATAAGCCTTTAGATCTCCAACATAAAATTCAACCTTGTTGCCGGATAGTTCTCCCCAGACTTTTAGCCGTTGTGAGTTGCTAAAGTCATATCCCACATTAGCTCCAACAGCTTCAAAAAGAGCTCTAAATGGCAGGAAAGTTCTACCGTCTTTTACCAGAGGTCTTGCATCAGTAAAATCTACATATCTTCCTGATACCCGTAGTTCAGGTGATGCAGGAGTTCCATATCTTATTACTTCTTTTTGAGTAGAAAAAGTCAGTGTTGTTGCAGTCAAGCTTTTACCTGTGTCATCTTTAATGCCACTAGTAAGATAAATAGTATAAGAAGTGTCATAATCCCACTTGCTTTGAGGTTTAATAACCAATTTCTTGTCGCTGTTGGTATATGTTAAAATAATTGGCGCATAAGAGTTGGTATTGTTATTTCTCACAAGAACATTAGCAGTATTGACTGAACTGGCCAACAATTCCCTGGTAAAAATAATAAAGATGCTTTCATTAACAGGAAAGTCTTTTTGGTTGTTTGCAGGTATGTTATAAAGCACTTTAAGAGGTTCACCTGCAGTTGTAGAGAACTTCCACTGTGTTGAAGTAATGGTATTGCCATCAGTGTCCTTTACTTTATTACTCACATATATAACATATTCTGTATTATAATCAAGGTTAGATACGGGTGTTAAAGTTACAGTCCTTCTAGAAGAATTGTAATCAAGATCAACAGAAATGTTTCGGGTTGTGCCGGATTTTCTCATATAAATGTTTGATGTTGTTAGAGTTGTCCTGTCCATGGGTTGTGAAAATCTGATGGTGATTGTGCTGTCAACAGCTTGATTGGTGCTATTGGCAGCAGGGTTTCTCTCGACTATATATACAGGGTCTTCTTCTTTTGTTGTAAATCTCCAACTGGTTGTACTCATTCTATTGCCTTTGTTGTCTTTAACGCTGCTTGTAATGTAGACAATATAGTCGGTATCATAGTCCAAATTGCTGTCAGGGGTCAGGGTTAAGGTGCGTGTCGAGGACGAGTAGCTCAATGATGAACTGATGTTTCTTGAGGTCCCAGATTTTCTCAAATATACATTTGATGTGGTCAACGTGCTGGTATCCATAGCCTGTGCAAATTTTATAATGATGTCCGTATCAACAGCTATATTAGTTGAATTTGGTTTTGGAGACCTATCGCTGATACCTACCAAATCCTCTTCTTCAGTTGTAAACTTCCAGCTTGTGGCGGTGCTTGTGGTTGTAGTGATTTTGTTGCCGTTAACATCTTTTAAATTATTAGATATATACACTGTATACTCTGTATTGTATGCCAATGGATTAGAAGGTGATATGGTTACAGTACGATTAGTAGCTGAATAGCTCAGTGTTGCGGCTATATTGGCGCTCGAACCGGTCCTTCTTAAATAAATATTGCTGTTTGTTACAGTAGAAGTATCCAACCTGTTGTTAAAGGTAACAGAAATTACATCATCCACATTGACATTGGAAGCATTAGCTTGAGGATATCTTGAAGTTATGCTTAACAAACTACCTGCCTCAGTAGTAAAACTCCATGAAATACCTACTAAGGATTTGCCGTTTACGTCCTTAATTATATTATTTTCGATGACCACAGTGTAGACCGAACCATAGTTTAAAGCAGAATTTGGAGACAAGGTTATTTCTCCTAGTTCGTTTATATTCCTTGCAAGTATTGTTATTGGAATTTTGCCTGATGTATCCTTTAAGTATATTCCGCTAGCACTAACAGAGCTCATGTCTAACTTTTTACTAAGCTTGATAAGAATATCTGTAGTAGTTTTTACACCGGTAGCTCCAGAAGAGGGAGACCTACTTGTAATAGTTGGAGCAGCATTAGGATTTGGAATTGTGGTAAAGTCCCAGGTCTCTCCAGGCAGGGGATTCCCAGCAAAGTCTTTAATTGCATTATTTTCTATTACAACTGTGTAAACGGCATTATCGGTACTATATTTTAGATCCTTATTTGGGGTAAGTTTAATAATATTGTTTTGGATAGTGATAGTGGCTTCTGACATTTTTGTAGTAGTATTATTTATTTTTTCCCTCAAATAAACGGTGTTATTGTTAACTGTAGCAGGATCAACATTCTCACTCAGCTTTATCTGAATAACAGCTTCACCTTGTTTTACAGGTATATTTACTGCGCCTGGCAAAGGATACCGTGACGAAACTTTAGGGGCTACATTATCTACATAGCCAATTTTACAAATAAAATCACGCTTTTTAGAATAAGTTTCATTACCCTCACTGTCAGTTTCATATATTTTAACTGTAACCTGATAATTTGTTGACTCATTGACGGTTGTAGCATATGTAATGGTATTGCTGTCGAACTTAGATTTGTCATACTTTTCTTGCCCATTGCCTTCTAATTTTATTTCATAATAATAGTCAAAACCGGTTACTCTTGTGCCGGATAAAGTTATCTCCATATTAAAAGCCGTGTCCTTAACTGCTGTGAATGATATCTCATCGGCAGAGCCAAGGGTTTTGCCATTAACAACTATTTTAGAAATATTTAGATTTGTAGTTCCCTGAACAACTACTTCTCCCACAGCACTCCCAGTTGGAACAATAATAAGTGTTCCCATGGTAATTACCAAGACCAGCAACAACTTTACAAACAGATAGCCCTTATGCTGCAGTTTACTCCTCATAAAATTTCCCCTTCTTCCCAAAAATATGTTAAATTATGTTATATTTCATAGACGAAAAAAAATGGCTAAAGTTGCATTTAAAAGCTAAGAAAATCAAAAAATTTCATGATATTCACCAGGCCGCATTACTATAGCCTGAGTGATTGTTTCTTTTTCTACTCTCATTTTGAACTCATTTGCATCTTGTTTGATTATGGGAAATGTGTCATAGTGCATGGGAACAACTTTTTTAGGCTTAAGCCATTTAACCGCTATCAAAGCATCTTCTGGGCCCATGACAAAGTTATCACCTATTGGAAGAAGGGCAATATCTATTGTTTTTCCGTGCAGCAGCTCGGTAAAGATTCTCATGTCCCCAAATAGGCCCGTGTCACCAGCATGATAAATTATTACATCATCAATATCAAGTAAAAATCCGCATGGGTTACCCAAATATACAATATTATCTTTTAAGACTAATCCAGAACCGTGTAAAGCCTGGGTCAGTTTAACACTGCCCCAAGGAAAAACATGTGCTCCTCCTATATGCATGGCGTGAAATTTTACACCTTGCCTACCTAAATAATTTGCTAATTCGTTGGGAGCGACTATTCGGGCAGAATTATCCCTTGCAATTGAAAGGGCATCCCCCAAGTGATCATGGTGGCCATGAGTTATTAGTACAGCGGTTATGTTTGTAAGATCATTTGGTTTAACTACAGCAAGAGGATTTCCTGATATGAATGGGTCAATGATTATTTTCCCTTTAGATCCTTCAATCTCAAAACAAGAGTGTCCATGAAATCTTAGTTTAACCATGTTTAGCCTCCTTACCATAAATTAGTATATAAAGATAGAAAGTGCGGTAGACTTGCTTCATCCTATGTATTTGGTACTAATCCGGCATCCTTTGCGTACTTAACTGCCTCTTCAAATTCCCTTTGGGTAACAGGTCTATTAATATCCCTATGATAAATCGCTTTATAATGGGGATAATACTGCCTCATGACATTTACAAAAGTTCTTGGTGACAGATTCGTGGCAATAAATTCCATAATTTCCTTAGTACCCGAAAGGCCTTTGGGTAGTACCAAATGTCTTACAATAAGGCCTTTTACAGCTATGCCTTTATCATCAACTATTAAGTCACCAACTTGTTTATACATTTCCTTTAAAGCCAATTTAACCTTTTCTGGATAATCACTGACTCCTGAATACATCTTGGCTATTTCTGAATTGTTGTATTTTACATCAGGCATATATATATCTACTACTCCATTAAGTATTTTTAAAGTTTCCAGTCTTTCATATCCCCCGCAATTATATACGAGAGGAATATTTAATCCTTTATTTGCCGCAATATCTAGAGCTTCAAGGATTTGTGGGACATAATGAGTTGGTGTAACTAAATTAACATTATGGCATCCCTTTTTTTGCAGATTGAGCATAATATCTGCCAGTTCATCTGCAGACAATTCTTCTCCATTTCCTTCCCAACTGATATCATAATTTTGACAAAATACACACCTCATATTACAGTATGCGAAAAATATGGTACCACTACCCCTCCTTCCCACTAATGGTCCCTCTTCGCCAAAATGCGGACCGTAATTAGACACTACCGCATTTTGTCCAGCCCTGCATATACCTCTATTTATTTTCCTGTCAACCTTACAAATATGAGGGCATAATTCGCATATATTAAACAACTCGTAAGCTTTAACTACTTTGAGCTTTAGTTGCCCATTTTTTAATAATCCCAGATAGCCGGGTTCTATAACATTTGGCACATGCTTTCCTCCCATATTTTATTTTGATTAATTATCTGTATTCAACATTATTCACAACTGCGAAGGTATTATTCTCTAAAGTTTTGACAATAATGTTGCTAATATACCCGCATAAATTGCTGCAAATTATGGAAATAATTTAGTTGAAAACGATTTTTAAGGAGTGTATGTAAAAAATGGATGAAGATATCAAGAAAATTTTTGATGAGGATTCTAGAGAAAAAAAGATGGCAGCACATGGCGCAAAATATCGGGCCAGTAGAACAGGTAAAATAGGAGCAATGAAAATGCCCTCAGATTTTGCAGGAAAAGAGTACAAAAAAAGTTCACCCCTTCTATCTTATAAAATTGAGGATATTATTAATATGATAAATAATGGGTCATTACTTAAAAAATTAATCATGGAAAGAATTGATACAGATTATGAATATTTCCGCAGCATACTTGAACAAACAATTGATGCAATTTTTGAAACCAATGAAAAAGTCATAACAATAATGCTTTCTGAACTTGATAGTTTAAGAAAAAAAGTAGAAGACTTAAATACCGATAATAATAATAACAATAACCTCTATAATAGGGCAATGAAAAATTCACAGGTTTTTCAAGTAAATGAAAACACATTAGAAATATCTAACAAAGATGTTGTTGAATTGAAGATGCGTGTTTTTAAACGACTTAACGAGACTGAAGATGCTGGAATTCGATTGACCTCCAATAATGTTCTTAAAAGGCATCCAGTTATAAATTATTATTTATATCAACAAAAACTTTGGCCCGGTTATAAAAAAATGATTGAAGATTATCAGCTAAACTTTAAAAGCTCACAATAAACACCTTAGTATTTTTTTTAGCCACAAAGGAATTATACAATATTCAGCGAAAATTTTATTAAAAAATATTTTTAATGAGGTGGATTAAGTGAAAAATTTCATAAAAAAAGTATTTATTTCTTTTAAATTAGGAGACAAATACCTCGAACATATTAAAAAAGCAGTTCCCTATGCCCAGGTCCTTTGTGGTCCAATAGAAGACAACTTACATGAATTACAAAACACAGAAGTATTAGTGACTTTTGGCACTGATTTAACAGATGAAAATTTAAAAAAATGTGCTAATTTAAAATGGCTGCATCTATTTAGCGCTGGTCTTGATACATTACCAATTGAATCATTGAAGAACTGGGACATATTAGTTACAAATTCCCGTGGAATACATGCCATTCCCATGGCAGAGCATACAATAGCCGCAATACTCAATTTTTGCCGGCAATCTCAAGAATTCTTTAAAAACCAACAGCAAAAAAAATGGGATAGAAGTATTAGAATGACCGAAGCATATGAAAAGGTGCTAGGTATTATTGGAGTAGGTGCAATAGGCTCTTGTATTGCAAATAGAGCGAAAGCCTTGGGAATGAATGTTTTGGGTGTAAATACCACCGGTGACAATGTTGAATATGTAGATAAAATGTACACCATTTACAATCTCCATCAAATGCTGCATCAGTGTGATTTTGTTGTAATGGTTCTACCCTTTACATCAAAGACTTATAAAGTTTTTGGAGAAAGTGAATTTAAATGTATGAGAAACACAGCTTATTTTATAAATATATCTAGAGGACAAGTAGTTGACCAGGATGCACTCATTAGATCGTTAAAGGAAAAATGGATTGCCGGAGCAGCTCTGGATGTCTTTGCCGATGAACCCCTACCTGATCATAGCCCCTTATGGAGCATGGATAATGTAATGATAACACCGCATACATCAGGATGGTCAGACAAATACATGATCAGGGCTGTAGATATACTTCTACAAAATATGTATAACTATCAATCAAGACAGGCTAATTTAATTAACCATGTAAACTTAAAAAGAGAATACTAATAAGTGACCTGCCCTCAATAGCAAGCGTTTATACCGCAGAGAAATCTTCTCCAAATAATTAAGAGTAATCGACATAAACTAACATTTTTCCCGAAGGTTTTGATAGAGTTTTGGCGAAAAGACTTGTAATTTGGTAAAATGCCTGAGGGGAAGTTTTAACATGTTGGAAGGCAAATTAAGTTTTTATGAGCATTCCATTAATAATGCCTGGACGAAAATGATACAAGTCATAGGAATTCATGCAGCAACTGTGGCTGCACACAGGGCAAAATACTTAACATATATGAAGTATGAAGAAGCTCATTTAATTAAAATTGAAAAAACAGGAGTCTCTTTTGACTTACTGGCTCAAATGTTTGGCTCCTCTAGAACTGAACAGATAACGGAGGAGTTCTTGTTATCTCTGGTTTCAATAATCACACGTTTGCTTGGCCCAGAGGAAACAAGAGTTATATTTAATGATACTTATAATAATGATATTCATAAAAAAATATGCATAACGTTACAAGTCAGTAAAATGATAATGGGAACGGGAGAATAAGATGCGTACAATAATGACAACAAAGTGGAGTGAATTCCAAGAATCTTTGGGTAAAATATTAAATATGACTATTTATTTATTAAATTCTGAAGGGCAATTATTAAATATTTACAATGCATTTCTGCCTCCTTTCACCAATCCAACAAGTTATCCGGAATTAATAAAAAAATATGAAGAATTTTTTAAAACGATCCCACAACTTTGTGAAACTTTCTCCTGTAGAATTTTTAAAGACCCCTTGGGTTTAGGTGTAGCCGTCACTCCCATTACCAAAGATATTATTTTATTACTTGGGGGTTTCCTCATTTCAGATAACAATTGCACTGAAGGTCTTCACGGTTATTCACAGCAATATGAATTAAAAATACATAAAGATAAAAGACTGAAGGTTTTTTGCACTGATGGGAATGAAATTCATGACAAGATTGAAAATGTATCAACATTATATAAACAGCTCATTTATTCAAACTCAGATAAGCATGACCATGGGCAAAATATTATGTTGTTGGTTACAATGGAAGAGATTAATAAGCTCATGCTTAATCTGCTCAACCCAGAACATTTCGATTTTCAACAAGTTTTAGATTTAGCAGCTAGTTCTTTGGTAATCCTTTTTGACGCAGAAGGAGCGTGTATATTTACACATCAGTATGATGGAAAAACAGTTACAGTTTACCGAGGGCCATGTTGTGAATACTTGCATGAATTAAGAATAAACTGGATGCAGGCAATTGAACAAAAGAAAGATCCAATTGAAACAATGTCTTTAATTTGTGACAATAAAAAGGCAATACGTTACGGTCATAATATTGAAACCTTATCTTATTCGCAAGATAACTTAATTGCTTTTGTGGCAATCGTTAACCCAAAAGAAAAAAATTTAACACGAGGTTTATCATTAATAGTCAGACAAATAGCTGTAATCTTGGAAATGTCAGCGGTATATGAAGCCTTCCGTAAACGGTCTGGAATAATAATCAACTCAATCAAACAGGGTATTGTATCAGTTAACTGTAAGGGTGAATTGATGGTTGTTAGCAAAGCTGCCTCAAACATCCTTAAAGGGACAAAGATGTCATTTGTTATTGGTAAATCTTTAGAGGAATGTAGTTTTCCTATGTCAATGAAGGTTGCTTTAAATGATGCCATAGTGAATGGTGAGTCATATGCCCATAAACTTGAAAAAATTGAAGCAAATAATAATGAAACATTATATCTACAATGGAGTGTTACTCCCTTACTGGATGATGATGGCAAGACCCTCGGCGCCATTTTAATGTATGAGGATGTTACTGAACTGATTAATCTCAGAAATCAAGCTCAAGATCGTGAACGTTTAGCAGTAGCTGGAGAGGTAGCTGCTGGTTTGGCTCATGAGATTCGAAATCCTTTAGGTGTAGCAATGGGAACCCTTCAATTGTTTGAGATGCTGGATGATCAACAAAAACAAGGTGAAATGTTAAAGGTATTGAGAAATGAATTGATTAGAATGAATGAAATATTAACAAATTTTTTAAATATTGCAAAGCCAAGTAGCAAGCAAGACAATGAAAATATAAGCTTGTCTAATATTATTGAAGAATTAAGTGTATTTATCAAAAGTGAAACTCTACTTAATGACATTGACTTTGTAATACAAGATTATCCAAAAGAATTACCATTAGTAATCGGTAATAAAAACAGTTTAAGACAAGTATTTTTAAATATAGCAAAAAATGCCATTGAAGCTATGGAAAAGGGAGGTAAATTATCTGTGTTTTATGACTGTAAAGACAATTATGTATCTGTAAGCTTCACAGATACAGGTACAGGCATTCCCAAGGAACATCTTCAAAATATATTTAGGCCATTCTTCACAACCAAGGTCGCTGGCACGGGATTAGGATTACCTATATCATATTCCATAGTCAAGGAAATGGGAGGAGAATTAAAAGTTGAGAGTAAGGTAGGCCATGGGACTACCGTAAAAGTTAGCCTTCCCTATTCATTAACTTAGCGGGGGTGAAAATTTTGAATAAAACCAGTACTATATTAAACGATAGAATAGAGGTTGTGATCATTGATGATAACAAAAGTCTTTTATGGCTTCTCCAGCAGGTACTTGAAACTGAACATATATGCCATAAAGTGGCTAGTACAGGGATAGATGGCATAAAACTAATTAATGAACATCATCCCCGCTTGGCCATAATTGACATAAAACTTGGCTCAGTCAGCGGCATAGACATTGCCAAGCAGATTCCTGATATCTGTGAGGAAACAAAAATATTATTTATTACCGGTTATACCAATAGTGTTTTTGAGATAGATAAAAACCTTCCTGTTTTAGGCATTTTGGAAAAGCCTTTTGATGTAAAAGACTTTTTAAAAATCCTAAGGGATGTCTTGAATTAGAGCAACAGCTTCAATTTCTATATTTACATTTTTCGGCAGCTGAGCCACCTCTACGCATGACCTGGCTGGAAGAGTATTATGAAAATATTTGCTATATGTTTCATTAATCAGAGAGAAATCACTCATGTTTTTAATAAATAGAGTTGTCTTAATAACATTACTTAATGAAGATCCGGCTGCTTCCACCACTGCCTTTAGGTTTTCAATAACTTGCTCTGTTTCTCTTTGAATGCAGCAAGTTACCAATTCTCCAGTTTTTGGGTTGATAGCTATTTGCCCTGATGTAAATACTAAATTTCCGATGCGAACTGCTTGTGAGTATGGTCCTATAGCTTCTGGGGCGCCATTTGTTTTTATTGTGTAGATATCCATTACTAACCTCCTGTTGAATTATTGTAAAGTACTTACATCTATTTTATAAGATTACCATAATAATTAAAAGAATAATTAAAAGCATTTTCATCTCCCAAATATAGAAGCTAATTTTAAACTAAAGCGAACGAGTGGATGTTTTGTTTTTGCTTTCAGTAGGCGATTTTCTTTTCTCAAGTCTTGAAATTCATTTTCCATCATTTCCAAAGCATATCTCCTTTCTTCACTTTCTTGTAAAATCCTGCGCAAATCTGCCGTTAATTTTCCCAACTCATTTCTATATTCTTTTTCTTCTTTTTTTGCCTTGGTCATTAGCTTTTCAATTTGGTGCTTTAAATTAACATTTTCTCTGGTCAACTCAGCTTTTTCTGTAGCAAATTTATCTTTCATTTGAGCCCATTTATATCTTTGTTGGCGGTCTTTTTCTTCGAATTCTTCCTGTTGTATTTTTAAGGACTTTATTTCTTCTGTTAACCATTCATTTTCCTGTTCTTTTAACCTGGATTTTTCAACCCAAAGGCGACATTGATGTAGTATTGAAGCGGCCTTTTTTTCTAGTTTATGCTTCTCTTCTTTACACTTTAGAAGTTCTCGTTTTCTCAGAGATAACAATAAATCTTTTTCTGCAAATCTCTGAACCACATGGTCATAGTCTTCAAGCAATTGAGATTTTTCTGCCAAGGCTGCTGCTACCTGTTCTTTAGAAGACAATATTTCTCTTAATTGAACTTCTCTTGTCTTTATTTTTTGATCTAATTTATTTTTATCTTTCAAGTGCTTCAACTGTTGTTTATTTAATGTTAACAAGTATTTATCTTTTGTTAATTCATATGTCAAACGTGCATTATAGCTGTAAAACCATCTGTCATCTTGTCTTGAGAAATATTTATATTTATGTAATATATCTCGAACTGCATTTGGGAAAGCCTTTTTCCAGATTTCAACTTTATCAAATATTTCACTATATGATAAACCATCAGGGTTTTTGCTGAGTACTTTTATAACAACATGCCTGAGACGGTACTCCTGAGCATCTACTTCCCATTCGGTCAATCCCCAATTTCCACCTTCAAGTTGCACAAATCTACCATCGGATATTAACTTGTGTGGTAAATTAACAACCTTGCTGTTGTTTCGAGATTTTTTGTTCCCATTTGCAACACCAAATCTAAGAGCTCTTTGATGTTTAAATAACATATTAAAAAACTGGTCATTTTCTCTAAGACCATGCTTGTCCAAAAACCAAATGTAGTTATCCTGAGAATAAAAGCATCCACATTGATGCAAGCATGAATTAACAAAAATTTGGGCTTGCTTAAAGTCATAATCCTGTAACATCTTCTCCTGAATTAATTTTGTCAATTCTGTTACAGTTAAGCCTTCGGTAAAATAAAGTTTCTTTTTAAGCAAATCCACAAGTGAATGAAGTTTAGCCACCTGTTTAACCACCTTTCCTAGACATAAGTGTTATAAACAAATATTTTACTTAAACAGGCGCTTTTCCTTCCAATTATATGGATAAATTACTATAATTTTCCTACACAATATGAGCAATCTCTTGTATTTACCACAAACCTCTTCAATACTTTAAATTTATCATCAAAACCTGCAAAAAAGTAACAATTTTTTATAAAAACATTCCCATAGTTTTAAATTGTTTCCACCATAAAAATAAAGGCGCCTGATAGCACCTTTAACCCTTTTTTTCCTCTTTGACTTCCACATCTTCAGTCAACTCTTTTTGAATTGATTTTGAAGCATTTTTAAATTCATTAATTCCTTTGCCAAGGGCTTTACCAACTTCAGGCAACTTTCCTGGCCCAAATATTATTAAAGCTATTGCTAAAATTAGTATTAATTCCCACATGCCTATTGGACCTATCATACCTATTGAACCTATCATGGATTTCACCCCCATACACTTGTTCTATGCTTAAAATCGATACAATAATACTTATATTATACTCTTTTATATTATAAAAAACAACCAAGATACACTAATGCATCAATCCTATCCGACCCTTACTTTAATGTCATAAAATGGTTTTTTCAGCTGCTGTACAATTTTGCTTAAATCGCTTATCTTATCTTTATAAATGCATATTCCATGTAATAAAGGAATTGTTTGCTCTACAGTTTCTAATATTTTGGCAGCTTGCTGTGGGATATTATTTTCTTTTTCATTAATTAATCCAAACACAAGTCCCAAATTGCTGCCTAGCTCTCTCATCATAGTAACTGCTTTTGGTGATCCCCCTGCTAAACTAGAACCTATCCAACAAGAAATATCACCTAACGAACCACTTTCCTTTGCAATAGTGCATATTTCACTTTTAGAATGTGACAACGCGGAAAGATTCTCAATGTATCCAATCTGCATTACACTAATAGTTTTCGCCAAGGGATCTATCCATTCATACATTTCATATTTACAAGCATAATTAAAAAACTGTGAATAGAGATAGTCACCAATCAAGACAGGATACTCAGGATATTTTCCATCATATTTATGTATTTGTGAAGCTAAACAAATATATCGTAGTATCGCACCCATAGCAATAATCTTATGATTTACTTCTCTATTAAAAAGTAAATAACTAATTAATAAAAGTTTCGAATAGAAGTAATTATTTTCATTAAACTCTATTTTCAAATAATTAAATATGCTATCCTTTTTTATTTTTAAGTCATGCTGCATTAACTTATTTATTAATAAAATACAGTCTTCAAGACGTACATCAGTTGTAGACATTACGCCATCTCCTAACGAAATGCATATACATAGTTTATTATTCTTTTAAGAGGGCCATTTTTCCTTTAAATATATTAAACTAAATATAAAAAGCCTTATAATACCTTTAAGGGTATCAAAGGCTAAACTAATCAACGCAATTTTTACTCGATAAAATAAATATCCCTCCTATAGGTTTACCGCCTTTTTACCGCAGGAGAATTCCATACCAATTCCTCTAGTAATTTCCTTGCAATCTACAGATTGTGCTTGGAACATCTCAGTTAAGTAATTACATGCATCCCAAGGGTTTACTGTATCTCCACAAGTAAAAACGTCTACTGCAGCATATCCTAATTCAGGCCATGTATGAATAGCTAAATGTGATTCGGATATAACCACTACTCCGCTGACACCTTGTGGGCTAAATTTGTGGAATACTGCTTCTCTAACTTCAGCACCTGCTTCTAAAGCGGCATTAACCATAATTTTTTCTACTCTTTCTACATCGTTAAGAAGTTCAAATCTGCATCCAAAAATTTCCGCCAAAATATGACGACCCAATGCGCTCAATTATCATTCCTCCTTTACACCTATTATTAATACAAGCTAAATTTTAAACTACAGAAATACCCCTGTCAATCCAAATTTTTTTTGTTAAAAAGTTTAATAGAGCTTAATTGGTTTTGTATTTTAAATATAGCAAACCTGCCAAATACAACATTGGCCCTACAGCGTATATTAACATGGTTGCTGCAGCTACAATACCCGAATCGTTTGTTAAAAGTGCTGCCACACTACCTAAAACCACTGCAAAAAATCCCCGAAAAATCTGTGGATAATCTTTCCTCAGTAATTGAATAATGTAAATTGGTTTAAAACAAGCAATTACTAAAGCTAACAATGTTAATATAAATACTCTACTCCAGATTGTGTAACGTAAAAGCTTTAAATTCATTTGCAGTTTTCTTGTGGCTATTTCTATTATAGGCTCTAATCCTTCAAGCTTTGCAAGATTCACTGTTCTGCCTAAGTGAGACTGAATGGCAGGGTCTCGTAAACTATCGATGAAAGCTATTACCATTATAAATGCTGCTGCAAAAGATAATAAACAAGTAAGATGCTTCATCCTTATTTTTTGGCTGCTAGTTGATAATATTAAATACCCAAAGGCAAATGAGGCTGCAATTGAGCCACCAAAATTTGTTCCATAGTTTGGAGAAATTAGTAGTGCCGTAACTACAGTCAGATATACAATGCATCCTACTAACAAATACCTATTGTTCTTGAAATAACCTATAGCTCCATTTACAGCAATAATACTTGAACCAACAAGCACTCCCATATATTCATTTCCTATTCCGTAGTACCTTGCTCCTGCTAATGCATCGTAACCAAGAATTGAACTTTTTAACAATTTAGATCCAAAATAGAGATCCAGTATAATGAACATTGATGTTCCCAAGCAGACTACTACAAAAGGCAGCATCTTATACTCAATACTGTCAGAGTGATTGTTGAAGGCATACAAGGAAATACTGCTTATAGCTAAAGCAATAAGTACTGCTAATAATGTATATGCATAAACATTTGTGATTGTTATTAGTTCAACTAAAATTAAAGCTAATGGGACTGAAAGTAAAAATAATAAGGCTGTCCTTAGATTGACTAAATAAAATGGAATATAGAAAATTAGGGCTAATGCAGTACTGATAGTGATAATTTGTAGTACTATATAGCTTTTTACAATGGTTGGCCTTAAGTCATATGTAAATCGTAAAGATTCGTTTAAATGTAGCAAGTGTTTAAGTTTATCGCCTGTAAAATCTAAATAAATAATAGGTCTGCCACTCAGGTGACTATTATAAGTTATATTTAGTGATTTTAAAATCGATGGTAAAATATCAAGATTGGTAATTAGTCCATCTCTTCTAGTACTAGGACTTGTTAGTAGTCCAGTTTGTACACCTTTACCCCATACGATTACTGGTACCAATAGATTCCTGTTTTTATTTTGTTGTTTTGTGGGAGAAGGGCTCAGTAATATCAAAAAATCTTCCTCAGGATTTAAAGCGGCAACAACATTACCAATAAACTCATCTTGCTTATACGCAATTTGTTCCTTAGTTTTATAAATCACATTTGGAAAGGCATATTCCTCTAATAATGAAATTCTATGCCAGTCTCCCATATCAATACCTATTATAGATACCTCATTCCTTAAATAATTAAATTGCTCCAGTAATTTATCATAATTTGTTGCCATATTTAAACATCCTATTTGAATATCTTCAGTTGTTTCAAAATACGACCTAGATACAACTCCGTTACTATTCATTAACATCAATGATATTTCTTGATGTACATTACCAAAATAGTTGCTTGTTCCAATTACAGCTGTTTTATGATTGTTGTCCAGCAAGATATTTCCCAAAGTCCCCCAATATTTACCTTTATTGGTATCGACCTTTCTCAATGAATTGGGTAAATCTATAACAACGGCCCCTTCATCTGGTGTATCATATCCTGTAAGGCGTTTATAAATCTGTCCAACAAGTTCTCCATGGTAAATTGATTGTGTTGAGAAAACTAAGGCTTGTGGATTACCCCAATGATTAGTGATCCCAGAGCCAATGGTAATATAACCGTTTTCCCTTGTTCTTGTACCTGCGGTGCTAGTATTCATCAAACCTATTCCACCACTATCTATAATCTTTTTTAGATTATTAAAAGGCAAATAATCTAGTTCTTCAATAGTTAAACCTCCCAAGTCAATTATAACAACCTGAGAGGCTTGCGCTTGCGTTAATGGAATCATTATTATAAACGTAAAAGCAAGTATTAGGATAGCGTTATATGTCAACCTTAACTTGTTCATTATAAATCACCCTAAAATCCCCTTTAAGGAGAAATTGCAATTTTGGAAGGATTATCCTTGGACAACTTCAATCCCTTAGCAGTAAGTATTTTTTCATATACTTTTTCAGTTTCTTGGATCATTTTTTCCACGGTAAAGGAAGCTTCAACCGTCTTACGTGCTGCATTGCCAAGCCTTTCAGCTTTTTTTCTAAAAACTAGCAATTCTAAAACCGCCTGGGCTAATCGCGTAATATCTCCTCTTTTAATTAACAAACCATTTTCTTCATGTATTATTATTTCAGATAATCCACCTGTATTATACGCAACAATAGGCCTCCTTGCCGCCATACCTTCCAAAGCTGTTATAGACATACCCTCACTTAAAGAAGGTATTACTAAAACATTTACTATTGGTAGTAAGACTGGGATATCCTCCCTGTGCCCTAAAAATATAATCCTGGCTTCAATGCCCATATTATGAGCTTGTTTTATCAAAATATCTCTTTGTGGCCCGTTCCCTATTATTAAAAATTGACAACCAGGCAATTTTTTACTGATAATATCTGCCATTTTCAAAAAATGATGTACACCTTTTTGAGGTATTAATCTTGCAATAACGCCCACCACAGGTTCCTTAATATCAAGATGTAATGCTTCTTTAGCTGCATGACAGTCAAGGAGCAATTCAAATTGTTTTAAATCTATCCCATTATAAATTACAGACATCTTATCTAAACTGATATTTTCATTTTTGCAGATACTTTTTGCCAAGGCTTTTGAAACTGATATATAATGATCATTTGGTGGCGCAAAATGCTTCTGTAAATAGGAAAAGATACGACCCTTAAGCCAAGGTGTAGGGGATTGGTAGATAAAATTATGAGCAGTTGTTAATAGAGCAGGAACATTTGCTTTTCTTGCTGCCCATTTTGCTAAAAAACTAGCCTTAGCTCCATGTGCATGGATTATGTGTGGATTTTCATTTTCCATTATTTTGCGTAAATGCTTTAATAAATACCAGTCTTGTCTTGGGGATAAAACGTCACTTATTTCCATCTTATATACTTTACAGTTTACTTGTATTTTTGCAGCAATTGTTCCTGGACAAACTAAAACCGGTTGGAACCGGTCTGCATTTATTCTTTCGATTAAACTCTGAACATGGTTTTTCATGCCACCTTCAGCGTTGCGCAGTATATACATTATTTTAATTTTATCCATTCCAATTACCTCACTTTTCATCGGTAATAATATGCCCATTTTATTTAGGTCTATATGTATGAATATATTTCAACATTATTGAATGTTTGCTATATCTGACAATAACTGAAAAGTGAATAAAATAAAAACTAAATAGCCCGTGGGGGATGTACCCAACGGTAATTGGTTGTATTATATAATTATACGGTAAACTCATATAGTACTTAATATCTTTTTTGTCCATTGTCTCTAAGATGAGAGTTCCTATTTTTCCATTCTTCTAAGAATATCTTTTACTTTCCACTCCCACCTTCAAGTTTACCTCCTTGCAGCTATAGTATCGCGTATGATATCATAAAGTCAAATTTGAAATAACCTTGATGAGTATATTTATTTCAAAATATGCTTTCTAATAATATCTGGATCTTTATCAATAATTGCAAGTAATCTTTGGGCTGTTCCTCTTGGAATATTTCTACCACCCTCCCAGGCCTCTACCGTTTTTATTGAGACTCCAAGAACGTTTGAGAAAACTGCTTGACTCAAGCCCGTCTTTGCTCTAATTTTTTTTATTCTATCAGCCTTATAAGTAGGAACAGCAATAGTTTTTATTACCTGCCTCTTGGCCTTTAAATTTCCCTTTTCATATTCAACTGCTTCATTTAAACCTTGAAGGATACTTTCACCTAGCTTCATCATATCACTTCCTTTCCAGTTCTTTTCTCAAAACAGTAACTAGAAAACGCATCTGCTTCTTCTCATTTTCAGTTAAATCTTCTTTGGTATTTTTAGTATATGCAGTTAGTAGATAAATCTTTTTATAGTAAGCAAAATCTATGTAGATACATCTGATGCCTGCTCTTTTACCTTTCTTACTTGTCAACCAACGAATTTTTCTCAAACCGCCGGTTCCGGGAATTACAGCTCCACTTTCATGATTTCTAGATAAATACAGTTGAAAATTCCTTAAATCATCATCATTTAATCCAGCTGCAGACCAATTTTTTATCAGACTCAGGTAGTATGATGAATTCTCTTATCAAATCTATCACCTGCATTTTCATTATACCCTATTAAATAGGGTATTTCAATTACTTGAAAAAAAGTAAAAAGCAATCAATAAAATGGATGAGTTTTTAAACAAAAAAACTCCATCCAGCACTAGCTGAAATGAAGCTTGACTTACCGTTGCATTACATTTTGCATTACATTGGCTATTGTCAATTTCTGACAACCCGCAAAGCATTGATTTAACTGGTCGGAGCGACTGGATTTGAACCAGCGACCTCTACCACCCCAAGGTAGCGCTCTACCAAGCTGAGCCACGCCCCGACTACAAAGTATATTCTACAACCTGCCTTAATGAAAGTCAAGAAATAAACCATGAAATATTTATCCAGCAATAGTTGCAGTATTATTGGATTTGAGTTCAAATTTTTCAACTAAAGCTTTAACTGCCTTGATACAGTCATTAGCATCAATTATCACAGAGACTTTGATTTCTGAAGTGCTGATCATTTCAATGTTGATACCTGCTTTAGCAAGAGCTTCAAACATATTAGCAGCTACGCCAGGATTAGTAATCATACCAGCGCCAACAATGCTAACTTTAGCAACCCCTTCAGAACAACGCCAACCCTTTGCATTTAATTCTTGAGAAATTTTTCTCATTATATTTTTCGCTTTATCAATATCATCCTTTTCAATTGTAAAAGCTATATCGTTCACTCCATTTGTTTCAGCGCTTTGCACTATCATGTCAACATTTATAGCCTCGTCTGCAAGAGTTTTAAATATTTTAAAGGCTATGCCTGGGATATCAGGTACTCCGAAAATGGCCATCTTAACTACGTTGAAGTCATGGGCAACCCCACTGACAACAATTTCTTTTTCCATATTGTTAACCTCCTGAACGATTGTTCCACTATTATAATTAAAACTAGAGCGAACATGCAGTTTAACATTGTAAATTTTTGCAAATTCAACAGCTCTTGCCTGTAATACCTTCGCTCCTAAGCTTGCTAATTCAAGCATCTCATCGAAAGACACTGTGTTAAGTTTCCGAATTTCAGGGATTATCCTGGGATCAGCTGCATAAACCCCATCAACATCTGTAAATATTTCACATATTTCAGCCTTAAGAGATGCTGCTAAAGCCACTGCCGTAGTATCAGAACCGCCCCTGCCTAAAGTAGTTATATCATTATTGATTGTAGCTCCCTGGAAGCCAGCAACGATGACAATCTTTCCTTGATCTAATTCCTGATGAAGTCTTTCTGAACTAATCTCTAGAATTTTGGCTTTGTTATAAGTGCAATCAGTCTTTATACCTGCCTGGGGCCCAGTCAAAGAAATAACTGGTTCACCCATGGCTTGTATTGCCATTGCAAGCAGAGCAATGGACACTTGTTCTCCAGTAGCTAAAAGCATATCCATTTCTCTTTCTGGAGGACAGTCACATATTTGTTTAGCAAGAGAAATTAAATGGTCAGTATTATCTCCCATAGCTGATACAACAGCAATAACTTGATGCCCTTTTCTCTTAGTTTCAACAACTCTTTTAGCGACCCTCTTTATTCTATCGGTGTCAGCTACTGAGCTACCCCCGTATTTTTGCACAATAATGCTCATAGCTGTATTCCCCTTTCATGTCAATTATTTCTGTTCCTCTTGTAATAGGCCTAAGATACTTAATTGTACAATCTACATTTTTTTCTTTAAATCCTTCTTTCATTGCCTCCCCTATTTGTTTAGTATTACTGTTATCAGAAAAAGCTATGACTGCCGGACCAGCTCCACTTAAGGCTACAGATAAAGCTCCTTCCTCCTTTGCCCTACTAAAAACATTTTCTAAACCAGGAACCAGTGACATCCTATATGGCTGATGAAGCCTGTCGTCCATAACTTTAGACAATAGTGACAAATCTTCATTTAAAAATGCCCACAAGAGCAACCCGGTTCGGCTTAAATTAAATACTGCATTTGCCAAAGGAACCTCCTTAGGCAGAACATTTCTGGCTTTCCTTGTCTGAAGTTCATAATCTGGAATAGCCACTACTGTATGAAGCGAAGGAGGAGGTTTAATTATTCTATATACTATTTCATTTTCTAACTGAGCGCTTACAACAATTCCACCTAAAAGAGCCGGGGCTACATTGTCCGGATGGCCCTCCATGGAAGAGGCCATGTTTAATAATTGATCAGAATCTAATTGTTGTCCAGAAATAATATTTGCTGCAACCATACCTCCAATTATAACAGCAGCACTGCTGCCCAATCCTTTGCCAAGAGGGATGTTATTATACATTTTAATTGTTAAACCTTTTGGAGAATAATTTATCTTTTCAAAAACCTTGAATGCAGATTTTATGGCTAAATTGGAAATGTTCTTTGGAATCTTATGCTTTCCTTCTCCCGAAACCTCTATAGTTAAACCAGACTGGCTTTCAAATAATTCCATATAATTATACATATCTAGTGCCATACCTAAGGTATCAAATCCAGGACCAAGATTTGCCGTAGTTGCAGGAACCCTAATTAAAACCATTATTCGTCCCCCATTAACTATAAATATTCTAATGATAATTTTTCAATTTAATAAGAGGTGTGTTACATTCTAAAAGTATATTTCTTGGTACCCTCTGTCACTGTAAATAATCTTGATAGTGTTCAATAATACCGTGCCAGCGCATTATGTTATTTTCCTCCTTCAACTCTTATAACACTGCAGATCTTGTCCACTATTGACATTCCATCAATGATTTTAAGGGCATCTCTAACTTGACGTTCTTTAACCTTGTGCGTAATTAATACAATTTCTGCTTTGCCATTTTTGCCTGTACTTTTTTGAACTACAGAAGCAATACTGACATCCTGATTGCCAAAAACGCTAGCAATACTTGCCAATACACCGGGTTTATCAGTAACACTAAGTCTTAAATAGAATTCTACATCAATATCGCCAATAGGCAAGATCGATTTTTCTTCAAAACACGTACAGCAAATTCGACCAGTAGTTCCTAAAGCTATATCTCTAGCTGCAGCAACAATATCGCCTACGACTGCGCTTGCTGTTGGCATTTCTCCCGCTCCTCTGCCGTAAAACATTGCCTCTCCAACAGCATCACCTTTAACAAAAATAGCATTAAAAACATCATTGACAGATGCTAATGGATGTTTTTTAGGTATAAATACAGGATGCACCCTAACTTCAATTTTTCCATCATGAGTTTTAGCAATGCCTAACAGTTTAATAACAAATCCTAGGTCCCTGGCATAGTTGATGTCAACTGGATCAATATTGGCTATCCCCTCTGTATAAACATCAGGATAAGTAACCCTGGTTCCAAATGCAACTGATGCCAATATAGCAATCTTTCTTGCAGCATCATGCCCTTCAATATCTGAAGTAGGATCGGCTTCTGCATAACCTAACTCTTGGGCTTCTTGTAGGGCTTGGGTAAAACTAATTCCATCGCTGCTCATTTTAGTAAGAATATAATTTGTTGTACCATTGATTATACCCATAATCTGTTCGAGACGATTCCCGGCCAAACACTCTTTCAAAGGTCTAATTATGGGTATTCCTCCTGCCACACTTGCTTCGAAAAAGAAATCACAATGTTTGTTTTCAACTGCTTGAAACAACTCTTTCCCGTGAAGGGCTAAAAGGTCTTTGTTTGCTGTAACAACATGTTTACCGTAAGTTAAAGCTTTAATGATATATTCTTTAGCTGGTTCTATTCCACCCATTACCTCTACTATAATTGGAATATCCATATCTTCGAGGATTTCACTTGGATTAGTAGTTATTATTTTATCTGATATATCGAGTTTTCTAATTTTTTCTTTATTCTTAACAAGTATTTTTGATATTTCAACATTTTGACCAACTTTTTTTGCAATACTGTTTGAGTTTTTAATTAATAGCTTTACCACACCTGTTCCAACTGTACCTAAGCCCAATAAACCAACCTTAATTGTTCCCATGCTTATCCCCCTTATGCATATCCAATTGGTTCTATTCTTAAAACACCAGATAAATCAGTAAGAGTTTTGAAGAGTTTATCCAAAGATATGTCCATTTGAGCAATTTCCATTGATATTGTAACATGACCAACACCTTGCAGAGGAATATTTTGATTAATGGTTAGTATGTTACCGTTGTGTCTGGCAATAGCATTTAAAACCTGTGATAGGATACCTGATCTATGTTCTAGAAGAAGTGAAATAGTAACTATTGTACCTTTTAAAGGGTCCTGCAATGGATAAACACCATCCCGGTATTTATAAAAAGCGCTCCTGCTCAAAGACACTTTTTTTACTGCTTGATTAACGGTTTCAACTACTCCCTTGCTTAATAACTCTTTTGCATGAGCTGTTTTTACAATAGCCTCAGGCAGGATATCAGATCTAACAATATAAAATTTTTCATCCTTTTTTTGGGATATCAAGTCTTTTCCTCCTCAATAGCGTCTGCCTACAATATACAAGTATCCACTCATGATAGACATTATAACACCCCCAAAATGGGGGTGCAAGACAAAAAACACTATCACATGCTGCCCTTTAAACAAACTACATGTTATTAATTTTGCTGTCAGAGGAATACTTTATCAGGATAATATAATGCCTTCTATTTTGCAACAGCTGTAGTTGGTCCATGGGCTTTCTTACGCTGCTTTTGTAAAAACCACACAACAGCCAGCAAACAAATTCCTATAATATCCGTCTGCCATTCTGGGTTAACAAGAGTTACACCGCCAATAAAGAGGACAATCCTTTCATACCATCTTCCTTTAGTTACAAACTGGCTGGTAGTAGCGCCGCCAATACCAATCATTCCAATTATGGCAGTAATCAATGCTTTAAGAACTAACAAAATAAACACTAAGGTGGTAACACCATCTGGTCTTACAAGAACCAACACTGGAGATAAAACAAACATATATGGTACCAAATATGCAGCAAATCCAAGCTTGAAAGCTTCAACGCCGGTTTTTAAAGGATCTGAACCAGCAATGCCTGAACCTGCAAATGCCGCTAGAGCAACAGGTGGGGTAATATCAGCAACAATACCAAAATAGAATACGAATAAATGCGCAGCGATTGGTTCTACTCCAAGTAAAATTAGAGCCGGAGCAGATACTGTCGCTTGAATAATATAGTTAGCAGTTGTAGGGACACCCATGCCGAGAAGAATTGAACATAACATGGTAAATAACATAGTTAGGTAGAGGTTTCCACCAGCCAGGGTTACAATGCCTCCTGCCATTTTTAATCCCAGACCAGTTAGGGTAATGATGCCAACAATTATACCTGCGGTTGCACATGCAGCAACTACCGGTAGTGCTGACCTTGCACCCTCTTCAAGAGCTCTAAAAATCTGTCCTAAAGACATTCTTGTTTCCTTTAATATGAAGGAAACAAGAACACATAGAATCACACCCCAGAAAGCGGCCATCATGGGTGTGTATCCTTTTATTAATAATACAATAATTCCCACAATTGGGGTTGCTAAAAACCACTTGCGGGTAAGTAATCGCTTGACGTTCGGAATTCTATCTTTTGGCATGCCTGTTAAACCTGTCTTAACAGCTTCTAGGTGTACGGTAGTAAAAATACCTGTAAAATACAACAAGGCAGGAATAGCAGCTGCAATGATTATGCTACCATAGGTGACGTTTAAAAATTCAACCATTATAAAGGCTGCAGCTCCCATAATAGGCGGCATTAGCTGGCCTCCTGTCGATGCAGCTGCTTCTACGGCGCCGGCAAATTCTTTTCTATATCCTATACTCTTCATTAAAGGTATTGTTACTGACCCTGTTCCAACTGTATTTGCTACTGAGCTGCCTGATACTGTTCCCTGGGTTGCACTGGCTAATACAGCCGCTTTTGCGGGTCCACCTACAGCCCTGCCGGTTACTCCTATCGCAACATCGGTCATCCAATCACCAATACCTGTTTTTCTCAAAAATGTAGCAAATAGCATAAATAGAAAGATAAAAGTGGAAGAAACTGCTATGGGTATACCCAGGATACCTTCTGTTCCAATCCATTGAAAAACCGCAATTCTTTTAATTGTCAGTCCTTTATGGGCCATAAAGCTGGGAAAATAATTACCAAAGTATGCATAAATTAAGAAGAAGATGGCTAGTGTAACTAGAACTGGGCCAGCCAGCCTTCTTGTAGCTTCAATTATTAGAAGCACAGCGATGATACTGACTATCATATCAAGGTCAGTATATAATCCTGCACGCCATACTAAATCCTTATAATAAATAACATGGTAAAAAGAAACAGCAAAACCTAAAAATGCAAGTAAATAATCATACCAAGGTATTTTACTCCCCTTGGAACCTCTTTTTGCTGGGTATAACAAATAAATCAATACAAGTGCGGCACCAACATGAGGGGCTCTTTGCAACGTTGATGGGAAAGTTCCAAAATAAGCAGTGTAAAGTTGGGCTATGGACCATACAACTGCAAGGATAAAGCAGAATTTTGCAACTGGTCCTTCTAGTCTCCTAAATGAAAACTCACGATCGTACTTGGCCAGTATTTTTTTTGATTTTTCTTGATCAATTGGATCGTTTCCTCCCGCTTTTAATTCTTTTTCCGCCATATTTCATACTCCTTTAATAAGAATTCAAGTACACTTTTTCTTGCCAGGCCGATATGCACAAAACCACCAGGTCTATATGATTCCTTAAGTCGGATATTTTTCCCTTTATAAATTAATATATGATTGGAAATAACGGCGCCAATAGTTACCGGGACCCTTGTAAAGATCCTGTCATATCCTGAAATAATGAACTTGCCGTTTTCAATTTTCCACTCTTGACCTGCTTCAGGATATGCAGGCAAGTTGGGTCCATTGTCATCGAATACCATTTTTTTGAGAGATATTCTATCGAATCCTTGAATTTCATATGTTTCAATTACAGGTTGCAGTGTAACCGAATGTATCCAGTAAACATCAAAAGTATCTCCTAATTTGGCTTGCTGTTGATAAACCAATTTTTCTGTACCATCTACTCTAACCTCTAAAACATATAAAGGTTTTAAAAATAAGGTAATAATAATAATAATAATAATTAATAATAGCAATATCTTTATTTTTCTCATAAAAAGGAAGGCCGGGGACCTGCATAGCCGCCCGGCCTGTACCCCCTTTTTGTTTCTACCTGATACTGTCGGGTACATCAATGCCCTTTTCCAGATAGTACTTTAAAGCGCCAGGATGTAATTTGGTTGTAATCCCATCTAGAGCTTTTTCCAAACTAATATATCTTCCTGCAGCATGAGCAGCCTCAATTTCACTGGCTTTTTCGTAGAAAACCTTTGTTATTTCATAGACTACATCATCAGGAAGGTCAGGTGATACATACAGAGCTGCCTGGCAGTTGATTGTCTTCACATCGTTTTCATTTCCGTAAGTTCCAGCCGGTATTATAAACTGGGCGAAGAAAGGATATTCAGCTTTAATTTTTGCAAAAAGGTCGTCATCAATTTCTATAACATCGATCTCACGGGCTGTCATAATGTCCTGAATGGCCGCAGCTGGAACAGCCAATACACCAAAGTTAGCGTCTAACTGCCCATCTTTCATTTTATTCGCTGCGTCACCAAAACCATCATACTCAGCCTTCATGTCATCAAATTTTAAGCCGACAATGCCAAATACACCCTCACTTAAAACTTGAGTTCCGCTGCCAACCGGGCCTACTGCTACTCTTTTACCCCTTAAATCTTCCAATGATTTTATTCCACTGCCCTTTAGCGCTACACCTTGATAAACCTCAGGATAGATAACACCAATAGCTCTAAAGTTTTGTATTGGTTTTCCTTCCCATCTGCCTTTGCCAAACCAGGCATCGTCTGCTATATTGTTCATGGCCATACCAAGTTCAACTTCCCCTGCATTAACCCTGTTGATACTCTCAACAGAAGCTCCTCCGGGTTGGGCTGTTACTTGTAAATTATCAATGTATTTGCTCCAGACATTAGCCATTGCTCCGCCTAATGGGAAGTATGTTCCCCCTGTAGAGCCGGTAATAATGCTAATCTGCAGAGTTTCAACTTTTGGTGGGTCTTCGGCTTTTGGCGCCTCCTCTTTTTTCCCACCACATCCAGCTAATGCGATACTCAAAACAAACATAACAACCAACAACAAAACAAGATTTTTTTTCAAAAAAAATACCTCCCTTAAACTTTTTTCGTTCTAAAATCTAAAGTTTGTCCGGAAAAAAATATCACCTCCATTAAATTAAAATCCACTTAAATTGATGCTTTTGCATACAAGTATTTTGCAAATATTTTAGATAATTCTACATATACACAGCTTTATTTATTCTACATATCTGATAAAAATCCTTCTAAACCATGTAATTTTACTCTACATAAATTGTTTTATGGAAATTATGGTAATACATGGGGAGGTGATTATCTGATTAAAGCAAATAAAAAGTCGGTAGTAATACCGACTAAATTATGATGCAGATTATTCCTCCACTACCTTCATTAATTATCCTTTCAAGGGTTTCTTGCAATTTTTGTTGTGCGTTTTCAGGCATTTTGTATAATTTACCCTGGATGCCTTCCCTGGTCAAATCATAGAGGGATTTACCAAATACATTTGTGTCCCAAATCTTTCTTGGATCACTTTCAAACTCATTGGTGATATATTGTATTAATTCTTCACATTGTTTTTCCGTACCGATTAATGGGGTTAATTCTGTAGAAATCATTGCCTTAATGAAATGATAGGACGGCGCCTTTGCTTTTAACTTTACGCCAAAACTCCTGCCTTGTTTTATTAATTGTGGTTCTTCTAATTCCATCTCTTCTAAAGTAGGAGCTACCATACCATATCCTGTATTCCTTACCTCAAGCAGTCCAGAAGCAATTTTATCATAGTCTTTTTTAGCCATTGAAAGCTCTTTCATCAATTTTAGAAGTTCGTGTTCGCCCTCTAAATGATAGCCTGTTTGTTCTTCTAGAATTGTATAATACAATTTGCTTTCAGCACTAATATTTATCTGAGCTACTCCCGTACCAAAATTCATGTCTTTCAGGACCACCTCTGATACATTTTCAGCTACTGAAAGACTTTCTATTAAACCATCAACGTCTCTAATTCTCTTTACTTTATCTATTGCTTTGTTAACTTCATCCTCATATTTTTTGCGAAGCCAGTGACTTTGTTCCAATTCATTTACCCACAAAGGAAGGTTAATGCTGACTTCTACCACTGGAAACTCATATAAGGCTTCTTCTAATATATTCATTATGTCTTCTTCTTTTAAACTTGATACATCAACAGGAATTACAGGTGCCTTGTACTGTTCTTCTAGTTCACTTGCCAAGGCTATGGTACTTTCTGAATAAGGATTTGAAGAGTTTAATATTATTACATATGGTTTATTCAATTGCTTTAGTTCCCAAATGACTCGTTCTTCTGCATCCAAATAATGCTCCCTAGGAATGTCAGTAATTGAACCATCAGTTAATACGACAAGCCCTAATGTAGAATGGTCAGAAATTACTTTTTTTGTACCATACTCAGCTGCTTCTTGAAAAGGTATGTCTTCGTCAAACCAGGGAGTTCTGACCATTCTTGGTCCTTCTTCATCACCATAACCTTTAGCTCCTTGAACAGTATAGCCAACACAGTCCACAACCCGTACGTTCATTTTTAAACCTTCTTTAATTACTATTTCGACAGCCTCATTGGGAATAAATTTGGGCTCTGTTGTCATAATAGTTTTACCAGCCCCACTCTGAGGTAATTCATCTCTTGCTCTATCTCTTTCATTGGGATTTTCAATGTTTGGTATTACCATTAATTCCATAAATTTTTTGATGAAGGTGGATTTACCTGTGCGAACAGGGCCTACCACACCCAGATAAATATCACCCCCGGTACGTTCAGCTATATCTCGAAAGATAGTCGTATTATCCACGCTTTCTTTCCCTCCTTAAACTTTTTTTTTATCTACACAAGGACAGGACTGTATTATACCAGAAGCAACAGCTCACCCCTCCTTCATATAACCTTATCTCAGTGTCTTACCATTTAAAATTTTCAATGGACTTTCACCAATATATGTATATGAGTGGGTTGGACTATTATTACAGAATATGTCCTGATATAAAAAAAAAGTACGTTAAATAACGTACTTTTTTTACCAATTCTCGCGATTTAGTGCAATTTCTTCTGCTTCGAAGGTTGGGTTTCTACCCATGAGGTTTACTACTCCCTGCATGGGATCCAATCCTTCAAAGAGGATACCATGTAGCTGTATGGTAATAGGCACATCAACCTTATTTTTGAGGGCTAGTTCATATGCTGCAGTGGTAGTTTTTATGCCTTCTACAACCATTCCCATATCTTGAAGTACTTTATCTATAGATTTACCTTGACCAATTTGGATACCTGCCCTTAAGTTTCTACTATGTTTACTGGTACAAGTAACTACCAAATCGCCTATGCCGCTAAGACCGGCAAAGGTTAGTAATTCTGCCCCTAGTTTGTTTCCCAACCGTGCAATTTCATGAAGTCCCCTTGTGATTAGAGCGGCTTTGCTATTATCACCAAAACCTAATCCCTCAGCTATACCTGTTGCCAAAGCAATTACATTTTTTAAAGCTCCTCCTAGTTCAACACCAGTTAAATCAGAGTTAGTGTATACTCTAAAATATGAAGTCATAAATACATCTTGAACTAAATTGGCTATCCCCTTATCCTCAGCAGCAGCAACAATTGCTGTAGGTTGTCTTCTGCCAACTTCTTCAGCATGGCTTGGTCCAGATAAAACAGAAACAAGAGGTTTACATGATTTAATTTCTTCTTTAATTACTTCTGATAAGCGGTAGTGCGTTTTCAACTCAATTCCTTTAGCAGTATTAACAATTATTGGATTTCCACGAATAAAACAGTTTAGTTGTTTACAAACCTCGCGGACAGTCTGTGAAGGCACAGCGAGTACAATCATTTCTGTGGCTTGAACAGCCTTTTGAAAATCAACTTCTACATAAACATTGTCAGGAAGCTTAACACCAGGAAGATATTTATAATTAATTCTTTCATGATTAATTTGATTTAAATGGTTTTTATCTCTACCCCATAAAAATACTTTATACCCTTTATCAGCTAGTAACAAAGATAAAGCTGTCCCCCAACTACCAGCGCCTATTACAGCTATTGTCTTCATGACGCTCATACCTCCTTATTTAACCAGTCCTTCTTTGAATAATTAATCTAATTGGGTTGCCTTCGAAACCGAATGTTTTTCTCAACTGGTTTTCAATATATCGTTGGTATGAGAAATGAAATAATTCAGGATTGTTGACGAATAACTTAAAAGTGGGCGGTTTGATCCCTGTTTGAGTAGCATATAAAATTTTAAGCCTATTTCCTTTATCTGTAGGTGGTGGAGTAAAAGCTACAGCATCTCTAATCAATTCATTGAGAACAGAGGTTGAGACTTTAAAATTTGCCTGTTCGAATATAAATTTAATCAAGTCAAAAATTTTCATCACTCTCTGTCCAGTCAGGGCTGATACATACGCAGTAGGTGCATACTGCATGAAGGAGAGTTCTGCCCTTATATTGTTATCATATTCATTCATAGTTTTTTCATCCTTTGAAATCAAGTCCCACTTATTAACAACAATAATTGAACTTTTACCAGCTTCGTGAACATACCCTGCAATTTTTTTGTCTTGTTCTGTAACTCCATCTAAAGCATCAATTAGAATTAAAACAACATCTGAACGATCAATTGCTTTTAAAGACCTTAGTACACTATAATGTTCTGTGGAAACGTGTATCCTTGCTTTTCTTCTAATTCCTGCTGTATCAATAAAAATAAAATTATCTTCTTTGTGCTTTACTAGTGAATCTATAGCATCCCTCGTTGTGCCAGGTATATCACTAACAATGGTTCTCTCTTCTCCTAATACTTTATTAACTAAAGAAGATTTACCTACATTGGGTCTACCTACCACAGCAACTTTGATAATATCTTCTTCAAAATCATCTTCTGGAATTTGTGGCAATTTGTTCACTGCCTGTTCTAATAAATCTCCAATATTTAATCCATGTTCAGCAGATATCGGTATTGGATCACCTAACCCCAACCGGAAAAAATCATAGTCCTGGAAACTGGTAAAACTATCTATCTTGTTAACAGTCAATATAATAGGTTTCTTAGCTTTTCGCAGCATCAATGATATGGTTTCGTCATCTGGAGTAATGCCTGTTTTGCCATCTACAACAAAAATAATAAGGTCAGCTTCTTCTATAGCGATTTCAACTTGTAATCTAACCTTATTGCTGATATTTTCTGTTTCATCATCAAAAAATAGGCCTCCTGTGTCAACTAAGGTAAATGCTTTATTGAGCCAAAACCCGTCTCGGTAAATGCGATCCCTTGTTACACCAGGTTTATCATTTACTATTGCAACTCTTCCACCGGTTATTCTATTAAATAAAGTGGATTTTCCCACATTGGGTCTCCCCACAATTGCTACCACAGGTTTAGACATTTTGCTTGTCACCTCCGATCAATTCGGCAGCTAGCGCTCCCCCATTTGTTTGTATTAATTTAACTTCTGCACCAACAATTCTTTTAAATTCTTTAAGGGTCATGTCATCTAAAAATAATTCACTGTCTTTTTTCAGGACAATATCGGGTAATAAAACTCTACTATTTTTGTCATTCAAATGGTCTTTCAAAGTATTAGCAATATCGTGCCCTGTAAGTAAACCTGTTACTGAAACCGGATATCCAAAGAATTTATTTTTTATAAGAACTAGTTTTATTTTTTTATAATAAGATGAGATGTTTTTAATAAGGTCTTGGATAATAGGATAAGCAAGTTCTCCAGTTACTATTAAGACTGTAGTGTTTGAAAGTTTATCTGGTAGATTTTTGTTGATCAGGATTTTTGCCTTTAACTTAAAATCTTCTTGAAAGTCTCTTGCCAAACCCACTCCATTCTCTATTTGGGAGAAATCTTCATATTCATTTAGTTCAGGAATCCCAAAGCTGCTTTTTAGATAAAATTCATCTGCCGCAAATACAAATCTGCTGCCTAATTTTTTTTGTAATATTCCTTGCCACTCATGAAGCTGAACTATTATTTGGTCACATTCTTCTTTAGAATAAGGTCTTAGAAAAACTTGTTTATTTAGATTATACTTTGTCAACCCTACAGGAACAACTGCTAGTGTTTCTACAAAAGGGTAAAGCTCTGCAAGATCATGAATTGTTCGATCCAACTCTTTACCATCATTTAAACCAGGACATAATACAACTTGGCAGTGCATTTTAATTCCTGATGCTGCAAAACATTGAAGTTGTTCAATAATATTAGCAGCATTTGTATTGTTTAACATATAACTTCGCAGTGAAGGGTTTGTAGTATGCACAGATATGTATAAAGGACTTAATTTAAGATCTACTATCCTTTTCATTTGGTCGAAACTAAGATTGGTAAGGGTAATATAATTTCCAAATAAAAAAGAATGTCTGTAGTCATCATCCCTTAAATAAAGACTACTGCGTAAACCCTTGGGCAATCCTTTAATAAAACAGAAAGGACAGTTATTCATACACTTTTTAAAGGAATCAAAACAATTATCTCTAAATGTAATCCCCAAAGATTCATCCAAATCTTTTTCTATTTCAAAAAGCCATATTTCACCGTTTCTTTTTTTTATTTCTAAAACCAACTGCTCATCCTGAGTTAAGGCATAATAATCTAGAATATCCAATACAGGCTGAGAATTAATGCTTAATAAGACGTCTCCCGGCTCAATACCAGTCTGATGAGCTATGGAATCATTTATCACGTCCAGAATGTAAGCTTCTGTTAAGAGTTTTTTCACCAGTCATACCCCATCTCTACGGAATAATTATCCGTCAACCTGGTGAGCTAGTCAAGGAGCACATTGAAAAATTATCTATACCTTTTCTAATAAAATGATATCCCCAGGATTTAAGACCCAGGTCAATTGCAAAGAAGATACCTATTCTTACCAACAAACCTACACTCTTATCAGCATTAATAAATATGAATTCTTGAGGATTTTTTGAATTCATTTTCAAGAAGTCAGATATGAATTTAAACATTATATCTTTCTGTTTATCGACCACCATAATATAAACCTGATCATTCCTACAATCAGTACCAACATATAATGGCTCATAGAGAATCTTGTCATATTTGCTTTTTTTAAAACCATCTATAATTCTTTCAAGATTGTTCACATTATTTAGTCTTAATTTGCCAAGATGAATAAATGCCATTATTTTAGATATCCTTTTTTCTGTAGAATAATAAACGATTTTCATTCTATTTCTCCTGATTTATGTCTTGTTTTGCAAATGAGTCCTCAGCAACAATCTGGATAAACTTGTCATATGCTTGCAATGTTCCTTTGATTACTAAGGGCCTGCCTATAGCTATTAACCTTAGTTTTCTGGATATAAAACCACCTAAACGCATTAAGAGGTTTACTCCCTTTAAGGTATCGATGCACTTAATACTATGCATATCTATACCTGCAATCTCAGCAATTCTATTCATTACATTTGCAAGTATTTTTCCATGATTCCTGCATCCACATATGTACACTTCGTTCCCAAATTGGTCGATACCCATTAAGTTTAAGGTTCCGTGATCTGCATCATTTTGTTTATCAAAAAAAGGAAGCTTCATCAGCTCTTCAGGAGTAGGGATTGCATCTTTAGATAAATATCCTAAATGGATGGCTGAAGTTACTACTGAAGAATGTGAGCCCCCATAGCAATGATAGATAATTTTTTTCATGTAACTCACCTGTTAACCTTAATGTCGATAAAGTAAATATACTCCATTTTCAAGGTCATGAACCATGGCTTGAAAAATACGGCTCATTGTAAGAGAAAGTTTTTCCATTTCTTCTTCATCTTTTGCTAAAAATACCGGCGCACCACCGCCTCTAACCTTTTCTATACTTGTAGTGACAATGGCTAATAGAACACCAGATTCACCCATAGATTGTCACCTCCCATTTCAATCGGAAGCATAGCTGCCCGATTCCGTCGAGAGAATGTTTCTTTTGGAGCTTTCTAATACAGGAACTAACTCTATACTTTGTATTAATGCTTTCATGTCTGGTTCGTTTGGTAGAATAAATAAACCTATTGCGCCTGTATCAATATTTTTTCTCGCCAATGGATTCCATTCTTGCTCACCTACTTCTGCTTTGGTTCCCACTACTGTTGAAGCAACATGGATAATAGCCTGACGCTGCCCTAGATTATGTAGAGTTGCCCTGGCATTATCATTCTTAGGTTTAATCAAAACTGCCAACCCTTCATTGATAATCTTCTCTCTAGAATCTTGCAAACCTACATTCTTTATGACAATATCTTCAATCATTAATAATGATCCTTTAAAATGTAGTTTTGCCGGAACAACCTCGGCTATATCCCTTATCAATTCACCTCTCATTAATCTGGCAGCTAAATAGATGATTAATAAACCTACAATTAATCCTCCAATCAAGTTAGTAAAATAAACGATAATGCAGGTACCAAGTGACACCGACATGACCAAATAATTACGTGCTTCAAAAACCTTGGCAATTCCTTCAATGTAATCATTTCCTCGGGGAATTATTTCATCTTCTTCCAAACGTTTTAATGATTCTCTTTCCATGTTCCTAATCTCACGAAATTGTTGCGCTGCAAGAGCTAAAAATGTTACTGCAGTGAATTCCTTTTCTGCTAACGCTGGTATTGCCACGGCTCCAAGGGCTGCTGCCACAAACCCCAGGGATATATGAGTAACATAGCCATGTGGGTAACCAGGATACTGCCTATAATCAGATCTAAGCATTAATATTCTTGCTAGGGTACCAAGAACAACTGAAAGCAAAATCATGGGTCCATATTGTTCCAAGTTATTTCCTCCAAACTATTCCTATGTGGAATAGATATGTTATTTATTTATCGTTTTTTCTCTTGCCAATTATACCTCCTAAGTAGTTTGCCCACTCTTTAGTAACAAATTGCTTTAGTTTGGCAAACGCATTCTCCCAACTACCTGTGCTAATCAATAGAAATGCTCCGCCACCAATAGCAGTTAATACCACAATCCATAAAACTGTAACCAAATCACTTCTTTGACCGGGAGTACCGGGCGGTAATGGTTGTCCAGGTGAAACACCCATAACAGCTGGCATTACCTCCGCAAAAAGCGCTGCACCCTTTTGGGCTTCCTCCTTTGTATTGGTATGTGTTCCTACTTCAATGAGAATTACCCTGGGAGCCAAATCTTGATTATAATTTCCCCTGGCCATAAATATTTCTCTGACAAGACCAGGGTGAACTTCTTCAGCAGCAGCTTTTATTTGTTTTGCGAATTCTAAATTGCTCTGCATATTTTGATTCTGCCTGCCAACTACTAATCTTATTTGAGTAGCTATTTGTCCAGAAATATTTTCTCTATAGAATTCTGGATCAGGAATGCCATCCCGATGGACGTCAATTAATACACTTGGAGCTTGTTTTAAAAGCTCAACTGCTGTTCGTCTCGACCTGTTATAAGCCTGTGCATCACGGGGTTCATGAGCGCTTAGGTCATGTATTACTGTAAAACCTTGTGCTTCAAGAGCGTCAGCAAATACTTTGCCGACATCAAATATACCACCACTGCCAGGTATACTTTCAGTGCCATCTGATGGTACATAAGATTCAGCGCTATGCGTATGATATATAGCTATTGTGTTGACTCCTTGACCTTGTTGTTGGACAGGAATATCACTTGTTGATACATGGAGATAAGCAGACAATTCAATGTCATGTTTTCCAATATACTTTGCATATGCTTTTCTACCGCTGACCTTGTTTACTCGATAATGTTTATTATCTTGCGCAATCAATTCATCACCTATGTAAACAACCCTGGCCATTATGGATAAAAGTTCATCATGCTCATTGTATATTTCAAATGGTTCTTGACTACTGGAATGAAAGTCGCTTTCAAAAACATTAAATGACTTTAACGAGTCATTCATATTAATGGGTACATCTGCCATAGAGATTGGAGAGCAAATAAGAGCTACACTAATTAAAACTACAAAATATACACATCTCCTAATTATCATTTTTTTCACCTCCTTCGTCATTAGCTAAGTTTATCTCTTTCTTTTTATTGTTATCTTTACTTATAGCGTTATCTTCCAAAGGTTTTTGTGCAGGTTCAGGGCTTTTAATATCACTAAGTCCTTCCAGAAGCTCTCTGGGCCTACCTTCCATTTTCGGACCACCTTGAACTCTTTCTAGTGTCTCACCAACAACTTCTGCTAACAATACTGCAAAAATACCTGAAAGAACAATTACATCAAATACACCGCCGCCACCGATGGCTACCGTTCCTCTTACACCTCTTGTCAAAAGATAACCAAGGTTTATAAAATCAAGAACCAGAACACCAATTGTGGCTGCAATAAATGCCCCACGCCTAGACCTGCCTACTAGATATGCTATACCACCTGCAACAATGGGATATACATATAGAGGATCAACAAAGTCGCGTCCTACCTGCCAGGGGTCGCCACCCATGAGAACACTGTTAACAAGATAAACAGCTCCTGCAGTTGCAGCAATAGCAAATACTGTTCGTAATACTTCCTTTCTTGTTCCTGATTTACTTAAAACATATATTGCAACTCCAATTGGAACAAAAAAACCTCCCACATTCATCGACCCATCAACATTTGCAAAAGGTACTGGAATATCAATAAAACTACCTACGATTAGTGCTCCAATAATTATAAGAGCTGCTTTATCTGTCAATCTCATTCTGTCTAGGACCCTATGTGCAAGTCCAAAATAAATTAAAACTGCAACTATAAGGAGAACAATCATTCCTATTGGAAATCTTTCCACTTTCTTTAACTCCTTCCTAGGATAGTATTCTTTTCGTTTATGGTTCCCTTGGAAATTAGTTAATATACTCATGAAAAGAAAAAAAGAGCCAAGTGGTTGGCTCTTTCAAGATTTGTTAAAATATCTTTATGTTGCAATGGACCTTTCTGGCGTTTCGATCTGTCTGTCATATTTTGCTTCGGTAGCATCAACAACTACTGCAGCTACCGCATCACCTGTAATGTTAACAGTAGTACGCGCCATATCGAGTATTCTATCTATTCCAGCTACAAGAGCAATTGCCTCAAGGGGTAAATTCACTGAAGTCAGCACCATAGTTAACATGATTAAACCAGCGCCAGGCACGCCAGCTGCGCCTATAGATGCCAATGTACCAGTCAAGACAATTGTTAACTGTTGTCCCAAAGTTAAATCCAGGGCATATACTTGGGCTACAAATAGTGCAGCAACCCCCTGATACACAGCAGTACCATCCATATTTACAGTTGCTCCTAACGGAAGTACAAAACTGGATGTTGACTTGGAAACTCCAAGGTTTTCTTCTGTACACTTAATGGTTGCAGGCAGAGTTGCAGCACTGCTGCATGTAGAGAATGCAATTAACTGTGCAGGAAATATTCCTTTGTAGAACTCTGGCAATGATAGTTTAGTAAATCCTTTGAGAGCAGCAGTATAAACGATTAGCACATGCAAAATTGCACCAAGGTACATGGCGCCTATTACTTTACCCAATGGCCACAATACAGATGGACCATGGGCAGCTGCCACAGGTAGAATAAGGGCGAATACGCCATAAGGTGCAACCTGCATAACCATACCTGTTATTTTGTACATTATCTCGGCAAAGCTTTCAAAAAAACTTCTTACAGGCTCTGCTTTTTTCCCAACTAGAGATATGGCTACACCAATAAAGAGGGCAAATACAATAATCTGCAGCATGGACATATCAACCATTGCTTGAAAGGGGTTTCGAGGGATAATATTAATGAATACGTCAGCTATAGCCGGCGCTTCACGTCCAGCGTATTGGGCATCAACTGGCAGAACAAGCCCGCTGCCAGGCTTAATTATATTTGCCAGTAATAAACCGATGATAATTGCAAAGAAAGTTGTGATAAGATAAAATCCAATGGTTTTTCCACCAATTCTGCCTAATTTTTTGATGTCGCCTGTGCTTGCAGCTCCCACCACTAAAGAAGATAATACCAAGGGCACAATTACCATCATGATTAAACGAATAAAAATATCCCCAAAAGGTTTAATATAAGTTCTAGCGAATTCAACTTGCCCCTGCATAAACAAACCCAATACAATACCAACTATCAAACCAATAAGTATCTTTGTTGGTAGCCGCATAGAAACCTAACACCTCCATAGTAATTATTTGCTTGTATAATTTTTACATAATACAAGTTATTAAAATATATACTACAAGGAGTTAATAAATTCCTTTATTTATTACGAATAAATATAGTAAAAGTAGTCAATAAATGTTAAATACTATCTTGTTTCAATCCATTGTTTCATGTTGCCTATTATTACATGAGGCGCTTCATGCAACTGCCTTATATTTTCACAGCCCATTAAAAACATTCCCTTTTTAAAGTCGTTATGCCAGACAGTAAGCATATCAACCAAGTCGTTTTCACCACATGGAGATTGAACAGATCTATAGACAAATGGGTGAGCCGCAGCTGTACACTCTGCTCCTAGAACCATGCTCTTTAACATATGTAAACCGTTGCGTATTCCTCCTGATGCTATGAGCTTTATTGGCAAGCGTGTCTTCTTAACTTCCAATAATGAGGCAACAGTCGGTATTCCCCAATTTTCCAGAGAGGTTTTGTTTGACTTATAGTTCCTTTCTTCTTCGATTTTAATAAAATTTGTACCACCAGCTCCGCTAATGTCAAGCCACCTTGCTCCCAATTCATAAAAAACACCAGCGGTTTCTTTGGATATGCCAAAACCTACCTCTTTTAATATAACTGGAACTGGGCAAGCTGCTATTATTTCTGCAATATTCTCTTTCCATACAGAAAAGTGCCTGTCACCTTCGAGCATAAATATTTCTTGAGCTGCATTAAGGTGAATCTGCAAGGCATCTGCTTGCAGCATCTCTACTGCCTCAATGGCAGAACTCTTATCTATTCCTGCTCCCACATTAGCAATAAGTAATCCTTTTGGATGATATTTTCTAGCAATCTTAAAAGTATCTGCTGTAAATGGCATTTCTAGCGCTGAACTTTGTGAACCAACAGCCATTCCTATGGAAAAATGATTTGCAATGGTAGCCAGCTTTTTATTGATTTCTCCGGCTTCTTTTGGCCCCCCAGTAATAGCATTAATTATCAAGGGGAAAGACAGAGTCTTTCCCCAGATAGTCTGAGATGTATCTATTTTTTCCCAATCCACAGAGGGTAATGCCTGATGAATTAGGTAAACATCATCAAAGCCTGTTTGAACAGGCCCATCAGATAGTTTGCAGGAAATGCGCAAATGGTCCATTTTTCTTTCTAATCGATTATTAGTGTTCATGGCGTTTTAAAAGATCTCCATACAAATCACCTAAAGTAACCCCGCTTTCATTCGCTGCTGTTACTTCTTCTCTTTTTTCTTGCTTCTTTTTAGAGGTAATTGGCTTTTGTTGTTTAGCTTCTTTTATACTTAAACTCATTCTTTGTGCACCAGTATCTACATTTAATACCTTGGCTTCTATGATTTCTCCAATAGATACCACATCTTCTGCTTTTTCAACATGATCAGTGGACATTTGAGAAATATGAACTAATCCTTCTACACCTGGTTCAACTTCAACAAAGGCGCCAAATGGGGCTATTCGAAGTACCTTTCCTTTTACCACAGATCCTACAGGATAATTCTTTGCTGCATTCTTCCAGGGATTCTCCTTTAATTGTTTTAAACCCAAAGATACTTTTTCATTATTTCTATCAATACCTAATATCATTACATCAATTTCCTGACCCTCTTGTAAGATATCCCTAGGATGGTCCACTCTACCCCAAGATATTTCTGATACATGGAGCAGTCCGTCAACACCTCCAATGTCCACAAAAGCACCAAAGTCTGTAATGCGTCTGACTACCCCGTGTCTAACCTGTGCTTCTTCTAGACTATCCCACGTTTGCTGTTTTTGTTTTTCATATTCTTCATCTAAAACAATTTTTTGAGAAAGAACGACTTTATTTTTCCCCTTGTCAAGCTCAATTACTTTAAGCCTTAATTCTTTACCTATATATTCTTCTAACTTTTCAACATATCCTCTTTCCACAAGCGATGCAGGGACAAAACCTCGTATACCTACATCAACAAGTAATCCTCCTTTTACCACCTCAACTACTCGGCCGTTAATAACTATATTGTTCTTAAAAGCATTTTGTAGATGTTCCCATGCTCTACGCCTATCTGCACGCTTTTTTGATAATATTGGATGACCATCTTCATTTTCTGGCTTAATTACATAAACTTCTATCTGGTCGCCAGGCTTAAGATCGTGTAAAGCCTCATCTTCATTAAAACTAATTTCACCTTTAGGTATAATACCTTCGGATTTTCCACCAACTCCTACTATAATTTCATTATCAGTTATTTGTACTATTGTACTAGTAATAATATCTCCCTTTTTCAGAGATATGACGCCGTTGTCTGATAGTTCTGAGCCAGTGGCTGGAGTATCTTCTTCTCTTGATTTATCAGTTGAAGCTTCTTCTGGAACAGCCGATGGGTGTTCAACATCATCCGGCTTAGAAGGAGCATTGTTCATGTCGTGAATGTCATGTTCCTCTTGTTGCCCCAGGGCATTTCCTGAAACATCCTCTATACCTTTCTGAACACTCTGTTCGTCTTGAGAAACCTCTGAAACTTTCTCTTCGTTAAATTCAGTCATCTTCATCACTACCTCCTCAATAATCCAATCTGGGGTTGAAGCGCCTGCAGTAATCCCTACTTTTCTTATGCCGTAAAACATTTCAGGTGACAACTCTTGGGCAGTCTCAACATGATAAGTTGGCGTGCCAAGATCTTGGCATAATTCAGTTAATTTATTAGTGTTGGCGCTATTGCGACCCCCAATCACAACCATCATGTCAACTAAAGGAGCTAATTCTTTAGCAGCTCTTTGTCTTAAACTTGTAGCACGACAGATGGTATTGTGCACTTCAGTATTTTTACTTTTTGCTTTTATAACCTTTACAACATTGTAAAATACCTTTTCAGGCAAGGTTGTCTGGGCTAAAATGCCTACATTTTTCATGTCTGGAAGGGCCATAGCTTGTTCTGTATTTTCAACAATGTGAGCATTGTTTGCCCAACTTTTGATACCTTTTACCTCAGGATGGTTTTCATCTCCAACAATAACTATTTCGTATTTTTTTTTTGCTAAATCTTGTGCTATTTTCTGAGCTCTTTGCACAAAGGGACACGTCCCATCAACTACTTTTAATTTTTTTTTATTAGCCTTTTCTATGTCACTAGGACCTACGCCATGTGACCGAATAATTACCGTGGATTCATCAGGAATATTATCTACTTCATCCGCAACCTTTACTCCTAATTTATCCAACATACTAATAACCTGAGGATTATGTATCATTTGCCCTAAAGAAAAAGTATTATTACTGGCGTTTTGAACTGCCAGGTTGATAGCCCTTTTTACACCGAAACAGTAACCTGCTTCCCTGGCAAGTATTATTTCCACATCTAAATTTACACTCCTGTTCTTTTTTATATATTTTGTGGTATTTTCCAAAACATTATTTATCTTTCGTGAAAAATCTTTAAATTCCTGCCAGTTCAATTAAAATTTGCTCTTTAATATTGTTAGTAATTTCCTGAAGTTCCTTTGACGTCAGCTTTCGCTCTTCCATATCATCCCAATAATAGGGATTCCCAACTGCAACCTTAAAAGGCCTAAACCATCCTCTAGAAAATATTTTAGAAGTACCTTGAAGGGCTACAGGGACAATTGGTGTTTTTGACTTGGCAGCTATCAGTACAGCTCCTAACTTAAACTCACCCAGTTCTCCTGTTCTAATTCTTGTCCCTTCTGGAAACATACCCAAGACATCTCCCCTTTCTAGAACCTCTGCTGCGGCTCGCAAGGCTGCCCTATCTGACTTTTTCCTATCTACAGGAAATGCCCCAAGTCCTCTTAGAATACTTGAAAATACGGGTATTCTGAATAATTCAGCCTTAGCCATAAAATACACCTGTCTTTTACTTATTACTCCCAGAACAATTGGATCCCAGTAACTCACATGATTAGAAATAATTATAATTGGCCCGGTTTCCGGTATTCTTCCTATTCCGGTCACCTGCCACCTACAGAGATATTCAAAAATAAAATAAAACAGCTTTTTCAATACTGAGTAGAGCACTTCTCACCCTCCTTTGACAATTCTCAGTATGATATCAGTAACTTCTTCTGGGGTAAGATTGGTGGTATTGATGGTAAGGGCATCATCAGCTTTAATTAGTGGAGATATTTTCCTTGAACTGTCAAGATGATCGCGCTTCTCTAATTCTGACCTTACTTTAACCTTATCAATGCTGAACCCTTTTAAAATCATTTCTTGATAACGTCTTTCCACTCTTTCATTTAAGGAAGCATCTAAAAAAAATTTAAATTCAGCATTTTGTAGTACACAACTTCCGATATCTCTACCGTCCATGACAACACTATGCTGCTGAGCTATTTTACGTTGGCAAGCAACGAGCTTTTCTCTGACACTTTTTATGCTTGAAACATGAGAAACGTATTTGCTCACTGCTGGTGTTCTGATTAACTCAGTAACATTTTCGCCATCCATGTACACTTCTTGTGGTTCACCTTGTTTTAAAATGATGCTTGTTTCCTCTGCAATTTTTGATACTGCATTTTCGTCATTTATTGAAATACCAGATCTAAGTATTTTAAGAGTAAGAGCCCTGTACATAGCACCTGTATCTATATATAGATATTCTAGTTTTTTTGCTAACATTCGTGCTACCGTACTTTTTCCGGCTCCTGCAGGACCATCAATAGCTATACTAGGCACAAGATTATTCCTCCATAATTAACATATTTTTCAACACCGGTCATATGCTTAATATTTAATTCATCTATTTTAAGGTCAACATCTTCTCCAGCAACATCAAATATTGCCCTTGCATAGGATTGTATTCTATGAAAAGTAAGTTTTGCATCTTGAAGTTTATCATTAATTGCTTCCACATGTTCTTCATCAATTCCAGGTTTCATTACTACGAGCAAGGAAAAACCTCCCTTGAAATGTCATATACTAGGTAAACTATTCTTTTACTAGATCAGGTCTTAATATTTTAGCTCTTTTTAAATAAACATGTTGAATTTGATCTTGTGTTTTGTTAGTGTTGACATGCATTAATACTTTTACCAATTTGTCAGGGCTCCCAATCACTGGAATTTCCATACTACAAAGTAATGGAACATAAGTCCAACCCAGTTTTCTTGCGGCAGCTGCAGGAAAACATACATCCAAATCATTGGTAACAGTAAAGATTACACTTGTTATATCCTCTGTTGCTATTTCGTTTCTTTCAACCATCTCTATTAATAATTGACTGGTGGCTTTAAGTATCTCCTCAGAGGTATTGTTTTCAACAGATATTGCACCCCTTATTCCACGTACATACATGATTAATTCACCGCACGATGTGCTATTCCAATACTAATCTCGTCCAAATGAACTAGCCCAATTCCAAAAAACACAGCCACAGTCAAATGGTCATCTTTTCGTGCTATACCAATTTTGCCACCTACATTTAAGCCTATAGCTTTTGGCATTATTTGGGATAAAGCCTCACGTGTTGCACCAGCCACAGAGCCTTCATCGGCATGGGTGTCTTTGATAACACCTTCCCTCTTAGCAGCTACTACTGTACGTTCAATAATTTTTTTTATTGAATTAATGAATTCTCCGCCATAGTCAACAGCAGCTGCCCGAATTCCCATTTGTTGGTATTTGTTTTTAAGAGTTTCTTCTTCTTGCCTGCTATCGGAAATGGCCATTTGAATAGCAACTACAGTTACTTGTTTACTACCTACCTTCATAGCATTTTCTCCTTTTCTTTCTAAGGTTGTTATTGACTTACCATTTCAAATATTAAGGAATCTATCTAATTTAATGGATTAGTGAATTCAACATTTATCGAAAGATTTTCAGTGGGAGGAATATTAATAAATGTTTGAGACAATGGATAAGAAACCTGCCCTGTTACAGAGACAATTTCAAAAGTCAATTCACGCTCATAAAAACTTGTATCAATAAACAGCCTGTCTCCGTGTTTAACAATTACAGTGACTTTACCATTTCTAAAGTCAGCTATTTCATTTTCATTTATGTATAAAACAGCCTTTGGTAAAGAAAAAAAATCTTTGCTTTCAATTGTAATAGTTGATAAGTGGCTGCTCTCTACAGAGACCGCTCTTGATTTAGGAAATTGACTTAAATAAGTATCTTGTACTTTCTCATAATAACTTGTATCCCAAATATAATAATACCACTCAAGGTTAGTTATTGAATAGATTAAGAATATTAAAAGTCCACAACATATAAATATTTTTGATAATACAGACGCAATGTTTCTTTTTGGGTTTGGCACCACATTAATCCCCCTGCATAATATTTTCTTGATAAAATGTTATGCAGTCATTGGGAAGTATATGCTGCTGCTGATCTTCCTGCAAGAAACCCCGTAGAAAAAGCAGCTTGTAAATTATATCCTCCTGTATAACCATCTATATCCAATACTTCTCCAGCAAAATATAAACCCTTTATAAGTTTAGATGCCATTGTAGAAGGTGCTATCTCTTTAACATTAACCCCACCAGCAGTAACAATTGCTTCTTCATAAGGCCTAGTTTTTGTAACAGTTAATGTTAGGTTTTGAATTAGCAGAGCAAAGCTTTGTCTTTCTTCTTTTGTTATTTGATGTACTGGTTTATCAGGATTAATGCCGCTTAATTGCAGCATTGGGTTTAATAAACTTTTAGGAAATAATTTCATAATACTGTTCTTAAAGCTCTTTTTCTTATTCTCTTTTAAGATTCTTTGTAATCTTCTATCTAATTGTTCAAATGTTAGCGCTGGTTTAAGATTTATTCTAACTGTGATATCAGCATTATCGCACCTTATTATTTTTGCTATTTCCCTGCTTAAGGTAAGAATGATAGGTCCTGAAACACCAAAATGAGTGAATATCATTTCTCCAAATTCTCTTTGCAACAATTTGCCCTTGTAAAAAGAACTTGCTTCAACGTTTTTCAATGCTAAACCTTGGACGTCCTGTATCCATTTCTCCTTTGTTTCGAGAGGAACTAAGGAGGGAAAAGGTGTAACAATGGTATGAGATGCCTCTTGAGCTAAATTATAACCATCACCAGTCGAACCTGTACTAGGATAAGACATGCCGCCTGTCGCAACTATTACTGCCGGAAATTCCATTGTTTTGCCCTGTAAACTGATACCTTTAATTTTATCACCATCAATAACCAGGTGCTCAACCCTAGATTTAAGTCTAATTTGAGCTCCATTAATTAGCAAATATTTTAATAAAGCATTGACCACATCCTTAGCTTTATCAGATTCAGGAAATATTCTTCCTCCTCTTTCTACTTTAGTAGATACCCCAATTGTATCTAAAAAATTTCTGAGCTTCTTGGAGTCAAATGCATATAAAGCGCTGTATAAGAATGACCCATTTCCAGGAAAGTTTTTAATGAAGTTTTCGATGTCACAATCATTAGATACATTGCTGCGACCCTTTCCTGTAATTATTAACTTTTTACCTACTTGTGGATTCCTTTCGAATACTAAAGGTGTAACTCCTTTATCTATTGCCCCTACCGCAGCCATCAGACCTGCGGCGCCTCCACCAATAATTGCGACACTTTTCAAAAATATCTCCACCTAATTATTTAGATACTACTCTATTTACAAGCTTACCCAAACCTGTAATTTCAACTTCAACTGTATCACCAGGATTCATGGGACCTACACCAGATGGGGTACCTGTGATTATTATGTCCCCAGGAAACAAGGTCATGATTTTTGATAGGTAGCTAACTAAATATGGAACATCAAAGATCATCTGTGAAGTATTGCTATTTTGTTTAATATTTCCATTAAGCCATAATTTAATGTCTAGACTATCGGGAGATATTTCAGTTTCAATGTACGGTCCTATTGGACAAAAGGTATCAAAGGATTTAGCAACAGTCCATTGGCCATCTAATGGCTGGAGGTTTCTTGCTGTAATATCATTAGCACACGTATATCCGAATACACAATCCATTACTTCTGTTGGTTTAATATCCTTTACAACAGTACCAATAATTATAGCCAGCTCTGCTTCGTAATCCAATCTATTACACTGTACTGGATAGACTATATTTGATCCAGAAGCAGTCAATGTTGAGGGGGGTTTAAGAAAAACAACGGGTTCTTTAGGTATAGGTAATGATACCTCCTTTGCATGGTCATGGTAATTTAATCCTATACATATTATTTTTGTTGGCTCACATGGAACCAACAATTGCACTTCACTTAACGTATACTCTTTTTTAGAGAGTTGATACTCGCCATAGATGTTTCCTTCAATTGGAATAACACTACTAATATCTAAAATACCATAAGATACCTTTGTTCCATCCCATATTCTAACTATTTTCATTTAGAAAATCCTCCTTAAAAAAAGTGAAAGGGTGAACCCTTTCACTTTTACCCTACTTATTCTTTAACCATGGCATCATTGCTCTTAATGTTTTACCCACTGTTTCAATTTGTGAATTTGCATCTTTTTCTGATAGTGCATTAAATACAGGTCTATTTGCTTTGTTTTCCAGAATCCATTCCTTAGCAAACTGTCCACTTTGAACTTCTTCTAAAATTTTTTCCATTTCTTTACGTGTCTCTTCTGTAATAATCCTTTTTCCTCTAGTCATATCGCCATACTGGGCTGTGTCACTAATGGAATATCTCATTCCTGAGATACCACTTTCATACATTAAATCAACAATTAATTTAAGTTCGTGAAGGCACTCAAAATATGCAATCTCAGGTTGATATCCTGCTTTTACAAGAGTCTCATAACCTGCTCTTACCAATTCAGTAGTGCCACCACAAAGAACTGCTTGTTCACCGAAAAGATCGGTTTCAGTTTCTTCTTTAAAGGTAGTCTCAAGAACGCCTGCACGTGAAGCACCAATACCTTTCGCATATGCTAAGGCGCAATCTTTGGCTCTTCCGGAGAAATCTTGATAAACTGCAATGAGTGCAGGGACTCCTTTACCTTCTTCATATTGTCTTCGAACTAAATGCCCAGGTCCCTTTGGAGCTACCATTATAACATCAATATTTTTAGGAGGAACTATCTGTTTAAAATGGATGTTAAAGCCATGAGAAAACACTAATGTATTACCTTCCTCTAGATTAGGAAATATGTATTGTTCATACACACTTGCCTGATTTTCATCTGGTATCAATATCTGTATCATATCAGCTTTTCTTGCAGCTTCTCCTATAGGTAATACCACTAAACCCTTGCTTTCTGCCTCTTTCCAGGTATCCTTGGAACGTGAACTTTCTCTTAAACCCACGATCACATTTAGGCCGCTATCTTTTAGGTTTAGCGCCTGGGCATGTCCCTGACTGCCATATCCAATTACGGCTATGAGTTTCTCCTTAATTAAGTTTAAATCTGCGTCATTGTCATAATACATTTTTGCCAATTTTTATTACCTCCTTAATTAGTTGTTTTATTTTTGTAAGCTGATATCTAGAGACATCCGCAAGCATAATGGATAATTATGTATCTCCTAATTATGGAGTTTACCTCAAATTATACTTTTTGTCCAGAGCAACTCTATAACTCTTTAATTCACTGTTCATTTTAAATAGCAACCTTTCTGCCTCTTGTTTACCTAAATATAATTCTTGAGGTTGAAGAATTTCGATCTTTCTAAACTCATCTCTCATAATAAATCTAAGTACATCTTCCAAAGTATCTGCTTCAATAGTCATAACAACTGGAGCATAAGCAACATCATCCCCAGAAATTTCATCAAAAACAGTATAAATTTCTAATCCTACATCAATATCGTCCACTTTAACTCCTTGGAAAGGAACATTTCTTAAAAGCGCAACATGTTGTTCTCTAGCTTCTTCAGCTGCTTTATTAATGTTTTTCCCCCCAAAAATTCTTCCTTTAATTTCACTTTTAAAATCAAGCCTTATTCTAACCTTTAGGCTTGTCTCCTTAATAGTCCCGTCAATATATTGTTTAACCATGGATTCTCCTCCTTGCAATGCATCCTTATGTTTATTTCTATAAATAGAATGTTTTTCCTCCTTTTGTTCATAATAACAAGAAATCCCCGAAGGTATCTTTCAGGGATTTGTTCAACCCTCTTTACCATAATAGATTTGTACTTCCACAGTCTAGGCATTGATCAAAAAATCGTTCTGGGGTTCTCCACACTTCACTGTGTATCTCTGGAGAAGCATTATTGTATTCTAAGTGTAGCAGATCCCCCTTTTCTGAAAAGTGGCCCGTCATACCATAAGGTTCATGATATTGTTTTATGGATGCTATTTTGGAACTTGCAAAGCGTGATGCATTTCCACAATTCAAACATCTAGGCATCATGAATTCCTCCTAAAATCATTCATAAAATATATTGTTCATTATATAATTCTATGATGCCAAGTTATTAGCTATCTTAAACCTAATTTTTTATATTGTTTTGGTACATGTTTTTCAAACGTTGTACTTCTGTGAGTGTTAAATATCTATATTTACCTTCAGGAACACCATTTAATGTTAAAAAACCCATGGCAATACGCTTTAGACTAATAACTGGGTGCCCAATAGATTTAAACATTCTCCTAACTTGCCTTTTTTTGCCCTCGTGTATTGTAATTTTTACCAAGGAAGTCGAAGGATTGGTTTTAACTATTTTGACTTTTGCCTTGGAAGTAAGACCGTCTTCTAAAAGGATTCCATTCTCTAATGCTTTGATAGAATCATCTTTCAGGGCGCCTCTTATGCATGCAAGATAGGTTTTATTAAATTTGTGTTTTGGATGGGTTAGGGCATATGTTAATTCTCCATCATTTGTGAAAAGCAATAAGCCAGTTGTTGATGAATCTAATCTGCCAACAGGATAAATCCTTCCAAGGTTTGCTGGTAGTAAATCCATCACCGTTTTTCTGCCATGAGTGTCCTTTACAGTTGTGATATAACCTTCTGGTTTATTTAACAATAAATAGACCTTATTTTGATTTTTCCATATAATTTGCTGGCCATCTGCTTCTATGATATCAACTTCAGGATCCACTTTCATCCATAATTTATTGATAATTTGTCCATTAACTTTAACTTTTCCGTCACTAATTAGTCTTTCACATTTACGCCTTGATGCAATCCCCGACATGGCAAGTACCTTTTGAAGCCGTTGCAAGACAAATCACCTCTTTTCATTTAAAAAGAAGATTTACTATGTATATTGAAGCTAACAATCCAGAAATATCAGCTAATAATCCTAATGTTAAAGCATATCTATATCTAATTATCCCAACTGAACCAAAGTAAACGGTTAGAACGTAAAATGTTGTATCTGTACTGCCTTGCATGGTAGAAGCTAATCTTCCTATAAAAGAATCCGGACCATAAGCGCCAATTAATTCTGCAGCTATACCTAATGCTCCACCTCCTGAGAGAGGTCTCATAAGAGCTAATGGAATGATTTCTGCAGGGGCATTAATAAAAGACATTACTGGGTTTAGCAGTTGTGCAAATATATCCATTGCCCCTGATGCTCTAAATACCCCCAATGCTACTAGCATACCTACTAAAAAGGGAATTATTTTTATTGCTGTATAAAAACCATCCCCTGCTCCTTTTACAAAAGCTTCATATACCTTGACACCCTTAAAATAGCCTACTAATGGAATTATAAACAATAAGAAGGGAATAGCCCATACAGAAACAATATTAATTAAATAAGTAAACATCTTTTTAACCTCCATGCTTTTTTCGATATCTGTGCCTAAGAATCCTGTCGGCAGTAATTGCAACAAGCATGGCACAAGCAGTGGCAAATATGGTAGTTCCTACAATTTCAGACGGATTATTGGAACCCGCAGATGCACGAATTCCAATGATTGTTGCAGGGATAAGTGTAATGCAGGAAGTATTTAAAGCAAGGAAAGTACACATTGCTTCAGAAGCTTCTTCTGGTTTTTTATTTAAACTCTGAAGTTCTTTCATGGCTTTTAATCCAAATGGTGTAGCTGCATTTCCGAGGCCTAGAATGTTTGCACTTAAGTTCATAACAATAGAACCTAACGCTGGATGATCTTTCGGTACACTCGGGAACAAGAAAACTGTAATTGGCATGACTAGTTTTGCTAAAGCTCTTACCAACCCTGCTTCTTCAGCAATCTTTAAAATGCCAAGCCACAGGGCCATAATGCCAATTAACTCCAATGCTATTGTGACTGATGTTTGTGCAGCATCTAAAGCAGACTTTGTAACGACTTCTATATTTCCATTAATCGCTGCAACTACTATACCGCATAATAACAAAAAGAGCCAAATTAAATTTACCATTTGCTTTCTCCCATGGACACTCTTAGAATTACTGTATGACATTATGTCCATTTTTAGAACTAAGCAAAGGGTCTCTATAAAACTAAAAAGAGGGTTTCTTAAACCCCTCCTTGGTAAACATTGACATTGTCATCATCAGGTGCTGGAGACTTTGAGTTTTTAAAAAGTGATTGTATTTGGTTTACAATCTGTGGTGCTAGGTCAATAAATCTATCTATTATAGCATTTCCATCAACTGGCAAAAGTCGTATCTGTCCCCCTCCAACAACTAGAAAACCAACTGGTTGAACAGAAATACCCCCTCCACTTCCTCCACCAAAGGGTACCCAATTTTTTTTGTCACTTTTCTGCTCATTATCTCCACCAACATTACTGTACTCTCCACCCCCTGCAGCAAAACCACATGTAAGTCGAGATATAGGGATAATTATTGTTCCGTCAGGTGTTTCCACAGGATCTCCAACAACTGTATTCACATCAACCATCTCTTTGATACTTTCCATAGCTGTTTTCATTAGAGCCTCAATAGGATGTTCTGACAAATTAATTAACACCACCTGTGAGTAAAAAGTTGTTTAATGTTCATAATTAAATAATTATATCCTGCCATAATAATATAGCCTAATCTAAAAACAAATATACAATTAAAACTAATAGTTATTACCTTTTCAGTAAAGAGAGGAACAACTATAAGCTCTGGACGAAGTGATGTCACATTTAAATGATTCCTCAGAAAAATAAAAAACAGTTCTTTAAAAGCCCAGAGACAACCCCCTGCAAGTCCAGTCAATGCAGGATCCCCTAGACCAAAACATGTTTTCCAAACAAAACTCTCACATTTAACCTTCTTAAGTACTTTTTTGTTAACCAGTATAGCCTTTATAAAATTGCTATAAACTGTTACAGCTTCGCTGGTAGAAATATATTTTATTTTGTTCAGCCAATTATATTTTACATGAACAGACGTGGTGGTCTTATCATCATGAGTGCCAGCCGTTAATTTAACCCATATGTAAGGTAGAAGTTCTTGAAGATGTAACATTATTATTGACAGTTCTCTATCTTTACCTAAAAAGTACATCTTTGCAAATAATTTTATATAAAAATCTTCTTCATCAGGACACTTTCTTAAGTATATTTTTAATCTGAATGGATAAAACAAAATGACTGCTATTAAAAATAGAAATATAACCATTAGCATATATGGCATAAAATACCACCTCACTGGTTATTTCTACTTTCTCCAACAGCCAATATTAATATTCAACAAACTTTACTTTTCTTTCAAACCATCAATAAACGGAAGGTCCTGAATACTCTTTAATCCAAGATGTTCCATAAATCTTTTTGTTGTTCCATACATTATTGGTCTGCCTGGCCCTTCTTTTCTTCCCACTTCCACAATCAATTCTCTTTGTGCTAGGGTTGTCATTACAGAATCTACACTAACACCTCTAATTATTTCAATTTCTGCTTTAGTAATGGGCTGTCTGTAGGCAATTATAGCCAAAGTTTCAAGAGCTGCTTGTGATAGAGGATTTATCTGGGGCTTATAAAGTTTTTCGATGTATGCTATATGTTGAGGTTTAGTAACCATCCTATACCCTCCGGCCACTTCTTCCACTAATAGGCCTCTGTGAGGTTGATCATAGTCCTTTTGTAAATCCTCAATAAATTGTTGAATTGTATGTTCTTCAATTCCCATAACCTGTGATATTTTTTGACATGTTAGAGGTTCATCAGCAACAAACAGCAGCGCTTCCAGTATACCTTTAATTTCATCTTTATAAAACAAAACCACTTGGCTTCAATCCTTTTGCAAAAGTTAGATTTTGACAATAGTAATCTGACTAAAAGGACTTTCTTGGATTACTTTGATTTTTTGCATTTTAACAAGTTCAAGCAGAGCTAAAAAAGTTACCAAAACCTCTAAAAGGTTCATCTTTTCTCCAAACAACTCTCTGAACAAAAATCTGTTATACTGTCGGGTTTTAGACAATATGACATCTATTTGTTCATTGATATAATACTTATTTTTTACTACGAACTGAATAAACTCTTTTTTGTTCTCTTTGATCAGCTGTTCAACTGCTGCTAGTAACCCATCAACAGTCAAACCGGGAATATCAATGTTCGTAAAAAGCTTTGCAGCAAATTTATCTTTATCTAGCGGCCTGCAGACTTTTGCTCTTTGATTTTTTTCTAGATCTTTCAAGATCAAGGTAGCTTCCTTAATTTTTTTGTATAAAAGCAGATGTTCCATAAGTTCTTTTCTTGGATCTTCTTCGTAGTTTTCAGACACTTCTTTTTGAGGTTTTGGAAAAAGCATTTTAGCTTTAATGGATAACAGCGTGGCAGCCATAACAAGAAATTCACTAGCAAATTCGATATCAAGCTCTTTGGCTTCTTTTAGATACGCTAGGTATTGTTCGGTAATTGTGGCTATTGGAATATTATAAATATCTAATTCTTGCTTTTCAATTAAGTGGAGAAGTAAATCCATGGGGCCTTCAAAAATACTTAATTTAACACAATATTCCATTTGAATCTCCTTAGCTCAGGTGCATAACTTCTCTAACCTCCATCATGGTAGCTTCAGCTCTTTCACTGGCCTTTTCTTTACCATGATACAAGATATCCTTTACCAGTTGTGGCCTATCCATGTAATACTGACGCTTTTCTCTATAGGGGGCTAGCGCCACCTTCATTTGAGCAGCTAATTTTTTCTTGCAAGCAACACAGCCTATTCTACCTTTTTTACAGTCTTCGGCAATATCATTAACTTCGCTTTGACTGTAAATATTATGGTAAGTATGAACAACACATATGGATGGGTCACCTACATCAGTTTTGCGTATACGCCCAGGGTCAGTTATCATCATTTTAACTTTGTCCTCTAATGCTGTCTCTTCTTCATTTATGGCGATGTAATTATTGTAACTCTTGCTCATTTTTCTCTTATCAAGACCTGGTAGAAGAGAAAATTTTGCTAGTTTAGCCTTTGGCTCAGGAAACACATTTTTTTTATACAAAAAATTAAATCTCCTAGCAATCTCGCGGCAAAGCTCAATGTGAGGTACTTGATCTTCACCTACCGGAACTGTATCCGCCTTATATATCAAGATATCTGCTGCTTGCAGCAATGGATATCCCAAAAATCCATAGGTAGCAATGTCTTTTCCCTCTAAGCTAAGTTGCTGTAATTGGTCCTTATAAGTAGGACATCTTTCAAGCCAAGAGAGGGGTGTCACCATAGAAAAAAGCAAGTGAAGTTCTGCATGTTGTTTAACCTGGCTCTGAATAAAGATACAACTTTTTTCAGGATCAAGACCAACGCTTAACCAATCCAGGATCATCTCCCATATATTACCCTGTATAGCATCTGTTTCATTAAAAGAAGTTGTCAAAGCATGCCAATCTACAATTGGGTAATAACATTCATACTCTTCCTGAAGTCTCACCCAATTTTCTAACACGCTAAGATGCCCTATGTGTAAATTACCGGTTGGTCTCATTCCGCTGAGAATTCTTCCTTTGCTCATAAACCATTTCTTCCTTTCATAGTGATATTAAATGTAAATAGACTTAATATATTCCAAACGAAGTTATTTTTACAATCAGTCCAATAACACTGAGAATAATCGGCCTAATTATGGCGCCAACAAAGCCAAAAATTAGCAGTACCAATAAAATAATTGGTCCATAGACCTCCAAAGTATGAAAAGTACCTAGACTTCTCTTGGGAAGTATGCCCATGAGTACCTTTGATCCATCTAATGGAGGTAATGGAAGTAAATTAAAAATGGCCAACATTACATTGAACCAGATTAAATAGGAGAAAAACACCCCGAGCTTAACACCAAGTACTGGAAGTACAATGTTGCCAAGCATATTGTAACCAAATCCGGCCAAAAGGGCGATAAAAAGATTCATTAAAGGTCCGGCTAGACCAACAATCATCATTCCTTTTTGTCTGTCAATCCTGAAATGAAATGGATTTACTTGAACAGGTTTTGCCCAACCAAATCCAACAAGTAGCAACATCAATGAACCCATAACATCTAGATGCTTGATAGGATTTATGGTCAACCTACCCTGTGCAGCAGGTGTAGGATCTCCTAAAAAGTCGGCCATCCTGCCATGGGCATATTCATGGAGTGAGATGGCTATTAAAATTGCAGGGATCCCTAAAAAGAGCCCTTCGATTGTGGAAAAAAACACTTTATATCAACTCCTCTTTTCAAAAAAATGTTCATCTAGCCATTTGTAGGCTCCATCCTTATCATTGAATTCATTGTTTAAATAGGCTTCCTCCATTTTCTTGAATATTTCTGAATAAAGAGGACCAGTTTTTATACCATACTTAATTAGGTCATGTCCTGTAACTGGGAGTGAAATGTTTTCTCTGGCTACAAGATAATCCAGAATTAACCCAGTCTGTTCCGAATAATTAATTGATAATAAGAATAAAAGAGCTTCTATGGATACTGCCTTAAAATACTGATGAATAGTTGCCATGTTAAGGTTATCAGATTTATGCAAAAGTGTCCATTTATCACTGCTATTTTCTATATCCTTGAGAATTTTAGTATGCCCTTTATTAAGTGTATATTTAGCAACTTTAATTAGCCAGCTAACATCTTTTTCATTATAAAAAAGAAGAGCTAAATAACAAATCCAGAAATTATAATTATTATTATTAATAGTATCTCTGGAACAGATATGTAGAATAAAACTATGCATTCTCTCCAGATAGGCCATTTTTGTATCTGTAAGAGGGTTATTTTCCAATAAGTATTCCCATACTCCTATAAAAGCAAGGCGTTTAATTGCGTCAACTGCTTTCCTATTATTAAATAATACTTTTAATTCAGAAGCAATCCTTGGTTCTGATACAGATGAAATTAAGTCAGCAGAATTCTGGGCAAGTTTAAGGGTTTGTGGATCCATTAAGAAACCTAGTCTTTGTTCAAAACGGACAGCTCTTATTATTCTTGTTGGATCCTCAACAAAACTCATATTATAAAGAATCCTTAAAGTTTTTTGTTGAACGTCATTATACCCATGAAAGTAGTCCACTAGATATCCAAACTTTCGAGCATTTAATTGTATAGCCATTGCATTGATAGTAAAATCCCTTCTATATAGATCATTCTTAATAGTTGACTCCTCTATTACAGGTAATGCAGCTGGGTAATCGTAGTATTCCCTGCGTGCTGTAGATATGTCAATTCTAGTACCATCATGCAGCTTTAAGGTAGCTGTGCAAAACTTTTCGTGAGGGGTTATTTTTCCCCCTAAATCTTGTACTACATCATTAGCATACTTTATTCCATTACCTTCAACAACTATATCAATATCTTTGTTTGATTTGCCTAACAAAACGTCTCTTACGATACCACCAACAATATACACAGAGTATCCTAATTGGTCTCCTTTTTCACCTAAACGCCTCAACAAAGTTAATGTTTCTTCAGGAAGAACCCTTTTTAAGGTATATATAACATTTTTTTCTATAAAAACTGGTGAAATACTATGTTCCCCTCTTATGTTTTCTCCATGTACACAGTTTAAAACATCAGTTCTAGAGACAATCCCCACTATACAGTTATTATTTATTACTGGCAATCGACCAATGTCGTTGTTAATCATTAATTTTTGAATTTCTTCAAGAGATGTTTCTAAACTAATTGTGACAACATTTCTTGTCATAAAACCTTTAACAGGTGCATGACCAAGACCATGATGATAAGCTTTATCTACATCCCTTCGAGAAATAATCCCTAATAGCTTATCATCTTTCACCACTGGTAAACCTGTATGACCATATCTTAGCATAATTCTGGAAACATCTTCGATTTTTGTTTCTGGAGTGATGGTTTTCACTGGACTGCTCATAATATCTCGTGCTGTAATTGATGGTTTCAGGGCTAAGGTTAATTGTCTCTTTACTCTTTCTAGTATTTTTAAATAATTGCCATTTTTAATGGTAGCAGAAGCTGCTTTGGGGTGTCCACCACCTCCAAACTTAGATACAATCTCACTTACATCTAATAAATCAGTAGCTGATCTTGCTACCACAAACACCTTATTAGCCATATCAACTATTAAAAATAAGGCATCAACCCCAGTGATTTCCAATATTTTACTTGCCAAGCGAGCAAGACTACCCCGATAATTTTCCTGTTTTCGCCAGGCAACTAACAGTTCTACGCCTCTGAGATTGAACTCTTCAGAATTTGCTAACAAATCATTTAGCAGTTCTTGATCTTCTGCCAACAGCGGAGTTCCTAAAAACTTTGACACTACCCTTTGACTGGCCCCCTGATTTAATAGATAGGCTGCAGCTTGTAAGTCTCGAGGTGTTGTATGTGGAAATAAAAATGAACCTGTGTCGGAATATATTCCAAGAGCCATAATTGTTGCTTCAAAGGAGGAAACCTCTATATTTTTTCGAATAATCTCTTCTATCAATAAAGTAGTGGTAGAACCTATAGCTTCAATTATGCTTTTTTCAATTGCAAACTCGCCTTTTTCATTTATGTGATGGTCAAATACTATAAACTCTGCTCCTTTAATACTATCCATTTTTATGCTGGTTCTTTGCAGATTGGATGTATCCACTAATATAATTGTTTGCACTTTTGGCCAATTTATTTGTTGGGGTTTGAATAAAGAAAGTGAATCTTTATACAATGATAAAAACTGCTGTACACCAGGGCTAAGCTTTTCAGGCAGGACTATTTTTGCTTTAGGAAATAATTTGCCTGCAGCAACCATGGATGCCAAACCATCAAAATCCAAATTAATATGGGAAGTTATAATAACCACCTTTAGTGCCCCCATCTATAGCAAGTTACTAATGCTAATGAACAAAAAATCGTCTATCCGTTTATAGTAGCAGGTTTAAATATTGGATAGCCTTGAAGGAATCAAATCATTCTTTAATAAATCGTCATAGGTTTCCCTTTTCACTATTATCTCTGAAAGTCCTTCATAAACTAAGACAACTGCCTGTTTTGGAAGCCTGTTATAATTGCCAGACATTGCATAACCGTATGCTCCTGTAGATGTCATTGCCAGCAAATCCCCTGGTTCTAAGTTAGGAACTAATACGTTCCAGGCAAGAATATCGCCTGATTCACAGCATTTACCTGTTATTGTTACTTTTTCTATAAGCTTATCCAGCATTTTATTAGCTGCATAAACCTCATATTTTGCTTCGTAAAGGGCAGGTCTAATATTTTCATTCATTCCTCCATCCACAGCAACATATTTCCGAACCTCTGGAATATTTTTGATTGAACCAACTTTGTATAATGTTGTACCGGCTGGACCAGCTATAGAGCGTCCTGGTTCAACTATTACTTTTGGTACAGGTAAGAACCTTTCCTGACAAGCTTGCTTTACGGTTGACATAACAGTATCAGCATAAGACTCAATGGAAGGTGGTTCATCATCTTTTGTATAGTATATCCCTAATCCGCCACCCAAGTTTAGTTCCTCAATACAATAACCAGTCTCTTCTTTGGTCTCTGCTGCAAAACTAATCATCAGACTAACTGCAAAGGAGTAGGATTCTAATTCAAAAATTTGAGAACCTATATGACAATGAATACCCTTAACATCTAAATATGGTAAAGCCAATGCCTTACGAAGAGCCTCTTTTGCTTGACCATTAGGCAGAGTAAAACCAAATTTTGAATCTATTTGGCCTGTTTTAATGTATTCATGGGTATGGGCTTCAACTCCGGGTGTCAACCTTAATAGTATCGGTATTTTTTTTGCTTTTTCTGCTCCTATTTTATTTAAAATATCCATTTCGAAAAAGTTATCAACAACAATTCTGCCAATACTCTTGTTAACAGCCAGTTCTAATTCCTCTATACTCTTGTTATTTCCATGAAAATATACTTTTTCCATTGGAAAATTGGCCCTTAATGCTGTATATATTTCCCCTCCAGATACAACATCCAGCCCCAAGCCCTCTTCTTGTACTATTTTACACATAGCCATAGTTAGAAAAGCTTTGCTAGCATACAAGATCATGGATTCTCCGTATTTCATAAAGCTGTCTCGCAGCCTGCGGCAAGTTTCCCTAATTAAAGCTTCATCATATATCCAAAGAGGTGTTCCATATTTTTCTGCAAGCTCAACTGTACTACATCCGCCTATTTCTAATACACCTTTTGAGTTTACCCTTGATGTCCCTTGCAATCGCATTTTCCATCCTCCTCGCAGTACTTATAAATTTTCATAAATATAAAAAGTTGTGACAAACCTCGCCACAACTGTACTAAGCCTGCTTTGCAAAAAATATTAACATAGGACCATGTCAGTGTCAACAGTACAGATAAATCTAATGTACAGATAAATCTAATATGATTTCACCCTGTCCTGACCTCATTAAAGAGACTATTTTCCCATTTTCCGCATCTGTCACCCCATCTAGCTATAATTCTATTGTTCTCATAGATTTGTATGATTTCACAGCAATTTGCGCAGTTTGTACACTCAAAGCTATTTGCGTTAAAATCAACCATTACACCTTCAAAACCTTTAAAACTTGTTTGCCGGCCTTTTTGCATCGCTTCTTTTGCCAGAATAGCACTGCCTACAGCGCCCATAACCTCGAAATAATCAGGGACTATAATATCATTTCCCAATACTCTTTTAAAAGCTTCAACCATACCTTGATTGGCTGCAACACCACCTTGAAAAACAATAGGACTATCTATGCTTTTTCCTTTTCCAACATTATTGAGGTAATTCCTTACTAAAGCTTCACATAGTCCTCTGATTATATCTTCAATGGGATGACCCATTTGTTGTTTGTGTATCATGTCAGACTCGGCAAATACAGAACATCTGCCAGCAATTCTAACTGGGTTTTTACTTTTTAAAGCTAATTGACCAAATTCTTCTATAGGCAATCCTAATCTTGATGATTGCTGGTCCAAGAAAGAACCGGTACCTGCTGCACAGACTGTATTCATAGCAAAATCAGCCACTATACCATTACGCATTATTATTATTTTTGAATCCTGACCACCAATTTCTAAAATTGTTTTTACATTAGGAACAATTGCAGCTGCAGCAACAGCATGAGCTGTTATCTCATTTTTGACAACATCTGCTCCAACAATTATAGAAGTCAAATATCTTGCACTTCCTGTTGCACCAACTCCCATAACCGTTAAATCGTTGCCAAGCTCTTCCCAGATTTGCTTTAAACCTTTCTGAATGGCCTTTATTGGTTGACCTTGTGTTCGAATATATAATTTATTTATTACACTGCATTGGTCATTTAATACAATAATGTTTGTACTTACTGAACCAACATCAATTCCTAAATATGCTTTCATGACAATAATCCTCCCTGAAAGGGAACACTCGTTTTTTTATAGTATTTCTCTGGGGTTAGAGGAATGTCCCCTTTGAATTAAATCTTTCTTTCTTGTAACCATATCCACAAATGCTTCAATACGAGTATGAATACCAGCTTTTCCTGTCTGTTCATCAACATAAACTGTCATAACAGGCATCCCTGTATCAGCGCTTACATTTGTTAGCACTGATTGTGCAACAATTTCCGGCATACAAGTAAGTGGAGCTACTTGAATAACACCGTCTACAATACCTTTAAGTTCTATTGTATGTCCTACAGTTTCTCTGCCATGCCCTCCTACAAAATAATTTAAATAAGGTGAAGACAATCTCTTTGCTTTCTTTGAGCCTTTAATTGGCAATAAACCACCTAATAAGTGATCATTAATCCATTGGCTTAAAAATAAAGGCCTGTATACTTCAACCCCCATTCTACCGAGGAATACTTCCATATCAAAATTTACAAAAGGTTCTAATACTGTATAGATTTCTCCTACGATAGCAATTTTGATAGGCCTAATGTTTTTATATATCTGAATTTGATTTAACTCCTTTTTTGTAGAATCCATTATTTCTTTGACTTCTTTTTTGTTTTTCGCTCTATCGATTTTGCCAATAAAATCCTTGAAAACTTGGTCGCTTTCCCCTTTATTAATTTCCAGGGCTCTCAATGTATGTACTTCTTTTTCAATCATGTCTATTGCATAGGTTTTTTGCCATGCTAGCAAAATGGCTGTAATTGCTTCAGTCCACCTAGTATTGATAAGATACCTTATTTTTTCCCAAACCTCCTTTATATGTACATCTGGAGGTTCTAGTACTATCATCTGATAATTCATTCCTAGTTCGTCCAAAATATTTTTTTGTACCTCTGCATAATAACCAAAACGGCAAGGGCCTACCCCTCCCCCCATGATAATTGTATCAGCTCCAAGTTGTGCTGCTTCTATAAAATTACCCATATTTATCTTTAGCGGTAAACATGCAAATTCAGGTGAGTGATTTGTTCCTAACGTTAAAGTTTTTTTTGTACATGGTGGAGGAACAATTACATCTAGCCCTATTCCTTCGAAAATAGTCTTACCTGTTATGTGAAAATAACCCATATGTGGGAAAGTAACCTTCATACTGCATCTCTCCTTTGAAGCATATCTAGGAAAGCTTCTAAACGGGTATTAATGCCGGCTTCACCGGTATGTTCGTCCACTGTAAGTAACATAAAAGGTATTTTGCTTTTTCTAATAGCGCTTTCAGTGAGGTGTCCTATTAAAGAATCAGGACCACAACCAAAGGAAGCAATATAGATAACCCCTTTAATCTTACCTGTTTGGATTAAATGTAAGGTTGAACCTATGATTCTTTTTCCTAGAGTCCAAAAGATTTTCTTTCTAAGAGTTTTACAGCAGTCTTCTATCGATTCATTAGAAATCATTTCAGGGGTTATTACACCATAGCCATGAGAATTGACTTTATGAATTATGTTCATGCTAAGATAATCATCATATAAATTATACCCATGACCCAATACTGCAATTCTCTGACTCTTAACTTCTTCTTCTTTGAGTCCACTTTCAAAAGATTGAAAGGCATCTGTAGGCAAAACTCCACTATTTATTAAAACCTCATAGTATTTTTGTGTTTTGTCAGCTGATTCCCATGACTTATCAGCCTGTTTTGATGTATAACCCATTGATAAAGCAAGATTAATCAAAGCTCTTTTCTGGGTATTGTTTTTTTTGTCAATTTTAATAATAGGGGCAAGAATCTTTATATCTTCTTTATGAAAACCTGTTGCTACCATGTCCGGGAGTCCCATAAATTTAGGGCAAATAAATGCTTTAAGCTCAATGGATACAATTCTCGGGCAAAAAATATAATCAACCTTGTTTAGTAGGTTGTGTACATGTCCAAAATAGGTTTTCACTGGGAAACATACCTCATCTACAGTGGCTTTAATGCCATTATTGACAATATTTTTGTTTGTATTAGGAGATGTTATTACTTCACAACATAATTCCTTAAAAAATGTTGACCAAAGAGGATAATAATAGTAATAAAAAAGAGACTTAGGAATACCAACCTTTGTCATTTGGTGCCTCCATTTACTTAACAAGATGTCATTACTTTTTATTATGAACAATAAGAACCCCAAATATACTTTGGGATTCTTATTTATTCATTGTCTTTTTTTAGTATTTTTTTCTCTTCTAGGTTTCATTGCTGGTACCCCTTGCCTGTCGGCATCAACAGGTTTTACAAAACTTGGTCTAGTGTTCTGCATGGATACAGGTGTTCTGATTATTACAGTTTTAAGGGCGTTAAAGTTAAGGGGTATTAAAGGCCACATATAAGGAACTCCAAAACTTCTTGTTATGACTAAAAATACAAACACAAGTATTATTGACCCGATAAATCCAGGAAGTCTTAATAAACCGGTTGCTATTAAAAGAAATATTCGTACAATGGTGTTTGCGAGTCCTAACTCATAACTGGGTGTAGCAAATATTCCAACCGCTGATACTGCTGCATACAATATGATTTCCGGGGAGAATAAACCTATTGTAATAGCAATGTCTCCTATTAGTATTGCAGCAATCAAACCTAAAGCAGTTGCCAATGCTGAAGGGGTGTGTATTGCTGCAATTCTTAAAAGATTAATACCAAATTCGGCAAAGAGAGCTTGTAAAAATAAGGGGACATTTCCTGTCTCTTCAGGTCCAATGAAAAGTAGTCCTTCAGGGAGCAGCCCGCGTTCAAGGGATAATAAAAGCCATAGAGGAAGCAGTATTACAGACATAAAAACACCTGCATACCTTACAATTCTTAGAAATGCTCCTATAAAAGGTCCTTGTCTGTATTCTTCAGCATGCTGCAAATGGTGGAAGATTGTCACCGGTAAAATCATTACACTTGGTGAAGTGTCAACTATTATTAAAATATGCCCTTCCAATAAATGAACAGCTGCCACATCAGGTCGTTCAGTATATCTAACCTTTGGGAAAGGATTCCAAAAGCTCCCTGGAGTTATCAACTCTTCTAAGGATTTCTCTCCCATTGGCAAACCGTCTATATTGACTTCTTTAATGTTGTTTTTTACTGTCTCCACCAGCTCTTTGTTGGCTACATCATCTAAATAAACCACACAGACATCAGTTTGCGACCTTTTCCCAACCTTGAATATTTCTACCCGCATTCTTGGATCCCGAATTCTTCTTCTTAATAAGGCGGTGTTAAAAATAATGGTTTCAACAAATCCATCCCTTGAGCCCCTTACTACCCTTTCTAAATCAGGTTCCTCTGGACCTCTAATAGGGTATTCCCTAACATCCAAGATGACAATTTTATCTGATCCTTCAACTACAACAGCCATTGCACCAGATAAAATAGAATAAATAACATTATCCATTTTATCTTCAGTTTCTACTTCAATATAGGGAATGTGTCTTGCGATTAGTTTTTCAATGGAAAATGGTCTAAGTTCTGACCGACAGACTATTTCAAGAGATTTAATAATTAAAGTTACCATATCATCTTTAATAAATCCATCAACAAAGAACATCCCAAATTTTTTGTCAGCAAATTCCATTTCCCGATACACTAGATCAAAATTTTCTTCCAAACCAAGTCGTTTTTGAAGATACTCAACGTTAATACTAAAATCTTTTTTGACAATTGCGGTTTCATCTTCAGACACTAAAACCACTCCTGGATAAAATTTCTTTTATTGCTTTTAATGTGACTGGAGTTCCTTTATTTACACTATCACAACCATCCATTTTTCCTGTATCCCCAGTGCCAATTATTACGGGAACAGCGACTTTTTTTAAAATTTCTACTGTATCACCAGATAAGCCAGCTCCAGTGGGAAAACCGTTTTTATCCACACCTTGGGAAATTACATTTCCATATCTATCAACAGAAGAATCAACATTGATTTCTTCAGTATGGGAAGTGTTTGATGCAACGGCAACGACCCCTAATATATCTATATCAGGGTTACTAATTAGATGTTCCAACACCTGTTCTCCTTTACCCTGGCCTGTTTTGCCGCGATCATCAATCATTACTAATATGGGATCATAAGGTGTCTTCATAATCAGCTCGACTAATTCTTCTCCTGATAAAGGCGTAGGATTACCTGCAGAACTTGAGATGCATCTTCCGCCAACTGACATTGCAACTTGTTCAACTGCTGTTTTGGCGACTTGATCACCATCAGTAATTATTACGACCTTTCTTTTTTTCATGACTTTAACCTTACCTATTTTAATACCAGTCCACAAAAATATTTTTTCTTCTAAAAATTAAATTATTCATATCATATCTATATAATCTAATAGACCACTTCGTCTTTTAATACAAAATATCCTTAAATTATTTTAGGCTGTTGAAAACAACAGCCTAAAATACAAAACAAAGTTAGCTTATAACATGTCTTGTTGATAATGGGGTTGTGCGTGATGAACTTGAGGATGCCTATTAGTTGTATAAGCAATCTTAACATTAGCCTTGTAATCTGTTAACTGACCATTTACCACATCTGCTGTTAAGTTATAAATCTCTACTCCAGTTATATTAGGAACTTCTCTGGAAGCTTCATTAACTGCTTGCTGAACTGCATCTTTCCAACTAGAGTGAGATTCGCCAACTAATTCAATTACTTTTACATGCATTTTTTACATTCGCCTCCCAAAATTATTTCTTTAATAGTATTTCCAACGAATATTAAGTTATGCTGTTCAATAGTATTTTTTATTTACTCAAAAAAATAATCCTGGCCATGAAGTCAGGATGATTCTTTTAAAATATTTTTTATATTTTTTAAAGCCTGCCTTTCTATCCTTGATACCTGGACCTGAGATAAACCAATGATCTCTGCAACCTCCATCTGTGTTTTATCTTGAAAAAATCTCAACAAAATTATCTGCCTATGTTTTTGGGGGAGATGCTTTAAGACATCCCTGACTGCAAACTTTTCAAACCATGCATCCTCATCACTTTTATTGTCACTTAGCTGATCTATGACTAATATGGGATCCCCCTCATCCTGATAGAGTGTATCATGAATTGAACTTGGTGACTGACTTGCATCTAAGGCTGCAATTATTTCTTCTTTGTTAATGCCCATTTTTTCGCTTAATTCAACAACACTGGGTTCTCTTCCTAGTTCTTTTGTGAGTTGCTCTTTTATTTTATATGTTTTATAAGCAGTTTCTTTTAATGACCTGCTGATCTTAACAGTACCATCATCTCTTAAAAACCTTCTGATTTCTCCTAATATCATCGGAACTGCATATGTAGAAAACTTTACATTATAATTTAAGTCAAATTTGTCTATTGCTTTAATCAAGCCAATTGTACCAATTTGAAATAAATCTTCCAGTTCATATCCTCTATTTTCAAACCTTTGTACAAGGTTAAATACTAGCTTTAAGTTGCAATTAATCAGTTTTTCTCTCGCTTCTGGGTCTCCATTTTTTGCCAAAGTCAATAATTCTATCATTTCTTTTTCCGACAACAAGGGGAATCTTGGAAGATTCATGTCTGATAATCGTGATCCCATCACACATCACCTTATCTTGACATTATCAATATTTCTATCATGCTTGCTATCCTGTTTAGTAGTTTTAAGTTTCTTCTCCATTATAACCGTTGTGCCCTTGTTTAATTTGGAATGAACTATTACTTTATCCATAAATGAATTCATAAAAACAAAACCCAACCCCATTCTTTCAGGATTTGTTGAATAGGCAGGCTGTAAAGCAAGATTAATATCAGGTATACCCTTCCCTTCATCTTTTACTTCAATTATTAGTTTATTAGTATATAAAGTTGCCTTTATTTTAATAAGGCCTTCCACAGAACTATTGTATCCATGTAAAATGCAGTTTGAAACAGCCTCGGATACAGCAACTTTTATTTCTTCCAGGTCATTTAAAGTCATTTCTTCTTGAGCAGCAAAAGATGCCACTGTAATACGCGCTAATCCTACATTTTCAGGTAAGCTTAGAAATTCTAAAGACATTGCATTTCTTACTTTATTATTAGCGTCTTGCATAACAATCTCTCCTCTAACCTTGATAGGTAATATCATTAACAGGTATTAGATTAACCAGACCTGATAACTCAAGGATCCGTTTTACTTGTGGTTGTACTTCAATTATTGAAAGGTTTCTTCCTTCTGTTTTTAATCTTTTATATCTTCCTAATAAGACTCCTAATCCTGAACTATCTATAAATCCAACATTATAAAAATCTAATATCATGCCCTTCCCAGGATTGTTGTCAAGTAGTGTTTCTAACTGGTTTCTAAAATCGTCAGCTACTTTGAGGTCTAACTCTCCTAATAACTTTACTAAAATGGTATCTCCATAAATATAAGTTTCTTTTACCACATTTTGTTCCCCCTTATTACCCCTTTTTTACCCAATAAGGAAATGTATTCTACGATAAATTTCCTCCTTCCTGCTGAGTTTTAGGACAAATAATGTCGAAACAAATAAAAGATAAATTATTTAAAGAAAAAAGGGTGGTTTTAACCACCCCTAAACACAAAATACTTTTTTGAATACCTTTCCCAGTAATCTAGAAAATGACCCTTTAGGTACATCAGAAGCAGCTACAAGTTCATATTTTTTAATTTCTTGCCCTTCTTTTAATATAATTACCTCACCTGCATAGGTACCTTTATTTACAGGTGCAGGGAGATAAGCTACAAGATTTATTTTAGTTTCGTAACCTTCATCTTGTCCTTTTAGAATAGCCAATCCAATATTTTCCTGAGGAACTATGTCTATTAAATCTACCATACCCTTGTCAACTCTAACTTTCCCTAAGATCGTGCCTTGCTCAAAAAACATCTTGAATGAATATTTTGCGAAACCATAATTTAATAATTTCATTGATTCACGAAAATGCCCATTTTGTTCATCAACACCCATAACAACAGATATTAATCTTAATCCATCCCTGTTAGCTGTAGCTACTAGATTTCTTTTTGCTACAGTTGTTGTTCCTGTTTTCAAGCCGTCAGCTCCAGGGTACCACCATAAAAGTTTATTCAAACTGTATCTAGCAGTAGGCGGATCTTCTCTGAACTCATAATATTTTAGAGATGTATATTCCAATGTTTCTGGATAGCGTAAGGAGTATAAAGCAATTAGAGCCATATCTTTTGCTGTCGTATAATGATCATCGTGATGCAGTCCATGAGAATTCATAAAATGAGTGTTAATTGCACCTATCTCTTTAGCCTTCTTGTTCATTAATTCTACAAAAGCTTCTTCAGTGCCTGCAATATGTTCAGCAACGGCAACACTTGCATCATTTGCGGAGCCAAGTATTACTGCCTTGAGCATATCATCCAGTGTGAATTCTTCTCCTGGTTCCAAATATAGTTGAGTGCCTCCATAACTAGCTGCATTTTCACTGGTTACAACTTTGTCATTCATGGAACATTGTCCATTTTTTTCTGCTTCTAGTGCAATAATTAAAGTCATGAGCTTTGTCATACTAGCGGGGTACCATTTTTTATCACTGTTTTTTTCATGTATTACCATCCCATCAGAAGCATTTACCAGAATTGCCGCCTCACCTTTAATATCTATTTCTGCTGCTACCGGTCCCCCAATCAATAAAAAGCTTAACAAACAAATAGAAAAAGCCATCTTTAATCCTGTAAAAGATTTCATAGTGTATTAACACCCCCATTTAAACCTTTGTCCTGTACACAATTAAATCTATTTAATTAAATGGGGAAATATGACCATTTTAATATAACTCTTTAATATAAGTCATTACCTCTTTTGGTCACCCTTTCGTGGCTTTGATAAATAATGGACTCATGTCGATTCCATAACAAGGCGGATTAGTTTCTAGTAAACTTGCTATAGTTGCAGCAACATCAGCAAAAGTCTCACGTATTCCCAAATTAATGTTGTCATTGACCATATCTCCATATATTAACAAAGGTACATACTCTCTTGAATGGTCTGTACTGGTTGTTGTCGGATCACATCCATGATCTGCAGTAATTATTAATAAATCACTTTCTTTAAGTCTTTTTGCAATTTGGGGCAGTTCTCCATCAAACTCTTCTAATGCATCAGCATAACCTCTTGGATCATTTCTGTGACCATATTTCATGTCAAATTCTACAAGATTTATAAATATAAGCCCCCTGGTATCCTCACTTAATAAATGAATTGTCTCTTTAACTCCATCCATATTTGATTTGGTTGATACATGACGTGTTATACCTCTTCCTGCAAATATATCATTAATTTTGCCAACTGCAATAACCTCATAACCCTCATTTTTTACAAGGTCTAAGATAGTAGGATATGGAGGCTCCAATGAAAAATCGCGTCTGTTTGGAGTTCTATAAAAGGATCCAGGTTCTCCCTTAAAAGGCCTTGCAATCACTCTGCCGACTCCATTAGGGGCTTTTAGTATTTTTCTGGCTATCTTACAATATTCATAGAGTTTATTTAACGGAATAATATCTTCATGGGCAGCAATTTGAAAAACGCTATCTGCTGATGTATATACAATAGGTTTACCAGTTTTAATATGTTCTTTTCCCAGGCGGTTTATTATTTCTGTTCCAGAAGCAGCAATGTTACCTAATATTTTTTTGTCTATCTCGTTTTCGAATAATTGAATTATTTCTTTTGGAAAACCCTGGGGATAAGTGGGGAAAGGTTCAGCAAGAATATATCCTGAAATCTCCCAATGCCCTGTTGTTGTATCTTTACCAGGAGATTTCTCACCCATTTTTCCATAAGCTGACCTAGGACAAAACTGCTTGTCTACACCGGGCACTTCAATAATATTGCCTAAACCCAAGCTTTGCAGATTAGGCAAGTTTAAACCGCCGACAGCCAAGGCAATATTTTTTAAAGTGTTTGTGCCTCCATCTCCATAAAGATGCGCATCTGGGAGTTCTCCAACTCCCAGGCTATCTAAAACAATTAGTATAATCCTTTCTATATACATGTCATCACTCTTCCTTGCCAATTATTGCCCTTGGGTGTGTTTTTTCATATATTTCTTTTAAATGTGACTTTGTTAAATGTGTATATATCTGGGTTGTTGAGATATCAGCATGTCCCAGCATTTCCTGAACTGCTCGAAGGTCAGCCCCATTTGCCAACAAGTGTGTTGCAAATGAATGTCTTAAAGTATGCGGTGTTATATCAGCAATACCTGCACCTTTAGCATATTTTTTAATAATTTTCCATAAACCTTGTCTGGTAAGTCTCTTCCCTAGGTTATTTACAAAAACAGCCATTTCACCAGGTTTTTTTACTAGTTTTACCCTGGATTGGTCCAAATATTGATTTAAATAGAAAATAGCCATTGAACCCAGGGGAACAATTCGTTCTTTAGAGCCTTTCCCAATACATTTAATAAATCCCTTAGTTAACTCTATATCACCCAGGTTCAATGTAACTAATTCACTTACTCTTAAACCCGATGCATAAAGAACCTCCAACATGGCTTTGTCTCTTAAACCGGTTAAGGTATTGATTCGTGGACGCTCCAGAAGTGTATCGATTTGTTGAACTGTCAAAACAATAGGCAGCTTTCTGCTATGTCTTGATGATTGCAAGTTTTCTGAAGGGTTACTATTTAGTATTCCTTCATTTACAAGAAATCTTAAAAAAGTTTTAATTGCTGCCCTATTTCTTGAAATTGTTGCGGGAGATTTTCCCTGAGTTTTAAGATAAATTATATAGTTAATTAAAACCTGGTTAGATAATTGATAAATACAGTCGAAATTCTTTTCTTCTAGATATTTCATGAAAATATTTAGATCACTTAAATAAGCAGAAAGTGTATTCTCTGATAATCCTCTCTCTACAGCTAGGTAGTGTAGGAACCTTTCAAGTAATACTTTCATTTTAACCCCATCCCTGTTAAATAATAGAATTATTTCAACAGGGATACATAAAAATCCTGTTTAATATGATTTATCGCTTAAACTTTTCTTTTATTTTTTCCCAGAAACCTTTCTTTTCAAGTTGGCTTTCATTACCATTAAATTGATTCTCCCCTTCCGTAAAAGGCTGTTCAACACCATTTTCTTGATTATTTAGTTCAAGAGGATTAGTATCTGGTTCCATGGTAGCTGCCTTCTGTTCGGAATCTACTATATCTTTAAAAATGTCTTCCATTTCCCCTGAAACATTAGCTGATCGATAATAACTAATTGATAGACTCAATGCAATTGCTAGAAGTATTACACAGATCAGCAAAATAAGTTTTTTACGCCAATTTGTAATGGCTACAACGATCATAACAATAGACCTCCTTTTTCATAACCTCATGTTAAAAAATTATGAGTGGAGATCATGTTTTAGAATATTTATTTGATAATCTGTTTTAAAAATAGGTTACAATAATTTTCATTAAATAAGGGGCAAAATATCCTTCAATTATACCTCCTACAATGCTGATGAAGAAGAGTAGTACAAGCAGCAATAAGTAATTTATAAATTGCTGTGACAAAGGTATATAGCTTCTGCCAATTGTACCTCTGATAAGTCTAAGGGAAAAAGTAACAGCAGCTACAGCGCATATTATGATACTAGGAATATAAAACAAGTTCTGAGGTAAAACAGCAAAAATAGATATTAATAACCCTACATAAGATTTTTTGATTAACAAAAAACCAACGGTAAAGCCTAAAATAAACCCTTTTACATAAACTACAACTAAAATTATTGGGATTCCCACAATAGTTAAGCCTAACAACCAAATCACAGAAATAATTTTAATACTGTTTATAACAGCGTCCTGGGCTATTACAATGGAATTAATTTGCCATACAGGTAGCCCCTTTAAAAAAAAATCCAGATATTCCACCAGTTCTTTTAATTGGTACTCATCAAGCATACGTATTACAAAAGCGCCGGTTGTGCTGCCCAACAAAAACATCATAAAAGTAACCAAGTACAGGGTGATATGGTCAGTTAAATGTTCTTTCCATACTCTAAATAGGGCACGAATCATCATCAAGGCCTCCCGCATACTTCACTATTTAAAACATATGCGGGAAAGCTTGTTTTATGACAAGCCTTCAATTAAATAACGTAGATAATCAGCTGCTAGAACATCTTCCCATGAATTAGAACTTGCAGCTACCACAGTAATATCTTTTTTAAATTGCTTTGCCATATTGAATGCTCTTAATGCACCATCCATACCGGGTTGTTGACCTTTTCTTTTAAAGGTCCGTGCAATTGTGGCAGTACTTACCAATCCGCCAGCATTAAAAGCTGCATCAAAGGCCACACCACCTGAGTCACTAACTGCAACTACAACTCTGTCTTTATAGTCTGCAAACAAAGCTATTTCTTTGCCTACATTTGGTACAATACTATGCACTTTTACTCCAGTAGAACTAATTGCATTAATAAGCTTCATGCATTTGTTACTTCTTTCAGTCTCAGAGCCAAATCTGGGTTCTCCGATAATAATAATATCGGTCCCATATTTTATAGCTATCCGAGCAGCTTCAAAACCTATTATTTCAGGGAACACAGGAACAGGTGCTTCAGTAAAGTCGGGACTGGCACCAAATATAGCTATTGCACCCATTTCCAATACTGTTTCTAAGCTGGTGGACATATCTATTACATCAACAATAACTACTATGTGCCCTTTTTTTGCGGCTGCATATGCCCCGCTTGCATTATTCGATACGAATACATTAGTTTTCCAATTCATAGTACATAAAAGCTTTTTACAGCCATTATCCCTGCTATAGTCTTTGCATCTTGAATCTCTTTGTTGAAAATCATGTCCCTTAGAATGTCAATACTGAAAAACTCAACCTTTGATATTTCAAGTTGATCAATGGGTTCTTGGCGGTGTCTAGTCAAACACTCTGCAAAATAAATTACTATCTTTTCATTACTAAAACCTGGAGAAGTATATATGGAAAATATTTCTTTCCATGACTTTGCTACGAAGCCGGTCTCTTCATAAAGCTCTCTTTTAGCACATTCAAGTGGAGTTTCGCCAGGGTCCAGTTTTCCTGCAGGGATTTCATATAATTCTCTTTCAATTGGTTTTCTAAACTGTTTTACCATAATAATTTGCTTTTTATCATCAAGGGCTACTATAGCTGCAGCTCCTGGATGTTCCACTATTTCTCTACTTGTCGTTACCCCTTCTTTGATTAATACTTCATCTACTCTAACATTAATGATTTTCCCTTTAAAAACAGATCTTGTGAGAATAGTATTTTCCATGGACATATAATCACCTTTCAATCTCAGTAAAAATATCAATAATTTTTGTATAATATCTTAAGTTTTACATAATTTTAATATTATTAGTTATTTAATATCTGAATGGAGAGATATTATGTACATTATTATTCAAAAAAATGGAATGTTTTATTTTGGGACAGTAAGAAATCTCTTGAATTATCTAAAAGGAATTGAAGCAAAGGATATACCCCTGGTACAATTTATTAACATTAACCTGCATTAACACTAATTTCAAGGTCTCTTTGCAGCTAACATACCTGCCACTGCAGCTGCAGAAAAATAGTACCTTTCTTCTTCAACACTTTTGCCCATTGAATATAAAGGTATTTTAAGCCTATCTGCTTCTTCCAGCACTTTATCAGAATCCATAGTAACGAAGGTATGTTTATCATCAAGTCTTGTTTCCCGTATTTGCTTCTTTAAGTATTCATTTTCATCAGCAGGCAATTGGGGAAGAGCTACTAATGAAGGGAACAGGGCAACCTTCTGCAATACTGTTAACGTATGATGGCTGAACCCTTTATGTCTTTCTCTGTGATCATTAAAATTAATTCTCGGTATTGTTATTGCTTTTCCATTAAGTATGCCAACAGCATTTATTATTTCTCCCTGTTCGATACCAGAAAAACCCCATGTTGTTCCAGTGCCTACAATACCAGGTCCCATGCAAACAATTGCGGCATCAGCTTGAATAACATCTTTGGCTGCAATTAAACCTGTAAAAATATTAACAGCTTCATAATCTCCGCCAAAAGAATGGCCTATTGTAATAGTAGCGGCAATTAATCCCATTTCCTTTAAAAGACTCACTGTCTTACTCAAAGATATAGGAAGCGCTCCACCATCGGTCATTATGTATACAATCTTTCCACCAGGTTTGTACATCTTATAACCTAAAACCGCTGGAGCTAATTTACTATGTAAACTGCCTACAATAATAGGCATATTTTGTAAACTTTTAAACTCATTAAACTTATCATGAAAAGGACTCTGTTGTTCTTCGACAGTCATTACTTTGATCTGACTTGGAGAATAACGAATTTTCATAATATGCCCTCCCCCTTCCATATTGCCTTGTGGTTTAGATAAATTAGCCATTACAATATGAAAACCCCCAGTTCCAAGCCCTAAATCCATTGCTGTAACATTTAATAAAATTGAGTCACCTATTTTTACATCACCAGTAATTGGAGGATAGTTAATAGCAGAACATTCCTGATCATCGATAGTTACCTTCAGCCATTGTATTTCTTCACTTTGACTGTCAATACTTGCAACTATTCCACACTTTCTGCTAATCATTTCGTACAGCCCCCTTCATTTGATTTATTTTGCTCTACCCCACAAATCTATTACATTAAGAAAGAAGTTATTTTCAATAACTGAATTTAAAGAATTTTTCTCAGTATACCAATGAAGCAGCGCCAATACAATAACAAGCACAAAATTAATTGCTGTGGGCAATGTAATAACACATATTATTCCTATTGCAATACCCATGGAATTAGAACCTGCATCACCAAGCATTACCTTTTCTTTAAGATCATAGGGCGCATAAGCTAAAAGTGCACCAGTAATAGGATAGAGTAGTGCTACATGAAAATTCCCCGAAATTAGGGATAAAACTAAAAGAAAAAAAGATATAAACACAAAAAACTTAAAACATCTGCCAGGACGTAAATCAAATAAATTAAAAGCATTTGTAAATAAAACTATCACCCCCATACTTATCACAGCATCTACAAAACTATCTGCAAATATGAGTGCTACTACAGTTCCTATAAATAATCCAGTAGTTGCCTTCAAAATTCCAGAAGTTACCTTGCCTTTAATTAACTCATTGAAATGACCTTTTAGTCCTTTGATCTTTCTTTCCCCTTTTAAATCGTCATAAAAACCAATTAATCCCATTGCAATAATGGAAGTCATATAAACAAACACAACAGATGGTTCACCTAACGAAAAATAATAAAGATAACTTGAAATCGCAATGATTATAGCCAAGTACAAGCCAACGCCAATGGGAACATTTTTTCCACAATAGTTTTTTCTTTGCCAACCTTTTTGTTTAAAGATATTAATAACAGGTAACAGTAGTGCTTTTGTCAAAAGATACCCCACAACTAATCCTGTCATCATTAACTCCTCGTAAAAAGTAACTTAAATAAAGCTATACTTAGATGAACAAATTGTTTTCCCCGGTGTTTAAAACCGATAATACTTCTGTCGGTTTCTCTATGTTTCATTTTTGTTTCAACTTCCATTACTCTTAAACCTTTTTTTAATGCCTTGATAGTTGCAATTACTTCAGCTCCATAACCTTCTGCAAAGGGAAATATCTCACTGAGCGCCTTTCTATTGATCACTCTCTGTCCTGAAAGGGGAGCTTTTAGTTTTGGTTTTTTGGTAAATAACCATATTCCTAAGTTTGCCAAACATTTCACCAATCCAAGACCGGCTTTTCGCTTAACCTTAGGAAAAGCAGCAATAGCCATATCAGCCTCTCCCATAGATACGGGTTTGATAAGCTTGTTCACTTCTATAGCAGTATGGGCTAAATCTGCATCAATTAAAGCCAATAATTGCCCCTTTGCTTGCAGGCAGCCTATATTTAGTGCATTACCTTTTCCCATGTTTTTTCTTAGCCTAATAACCTGCACATTACAGCTTGAAGCAATCTCCGCAGTTCTATCTGCAGAACCATCATCTACAATAATAATTTCTAACAGGTTGTCAATGTTTTTTATTGTTTTAATAGTATCTTCGATATATAATTCTTCGTTAAATGCTGGTATGATAACTGATATATTGTTCATATAGTTTCACCTTGAATTGGAAATGTTCTGTATATCATTTAAACTTGTAATAGTAGTCTTAATCTAAGAAAAATTAATCTTGCCAGTTGAAAAGCTGGTGGAGATACTATAAATACAACGATAAATGGAAGTAAAGCAGCAGCCACCATTTCAGCCAGATACTTTGGTTTAAGCCTCTGTCTGTATAGTTGATTGACTCCTCTGGCATCAATGAGTATTGAGCCTATCTTTAACCTTACCAAGAAAGTACTTGCCATACCTCTTCTGCCTTTTTCCATAAAATCAATCACATTAGAATGCGTGCCCACAGCCACTATAAGCTCTGCTCCCTTTTCGAAAGCTAAAAGCATTGCAACGTCTTCACTAGTACCAAAGGTTGGTAATATTTTCATGTCCTTTAATCCAAGATTTTTTAACCTTTCCATGCCAGGAGCCCTACCATCAGGATAAGCATGAACAACTATTTCTGCCCCACAGAGCAAGGCTTTATCACTAACGCTATCCATGTCTCCAACAATTAAGTCCGGGATGAAGCCAACTTCCAGTAAAGCATCTGCCCCACCGTCAACTCCAACAAGTACAGGATTCATCTCTCTCATATAGCTTCTTATAGCCTGCAAGTCTTCTTTGTATTTTTGCCCTCTGACAACTATTAAACAATGTTTCTTTTCAAAATCAGTTTTTATATGTGACATATCTATTTTATCAAATATTCTTTTAAGTTCTTTATTAGCCCATTCAATTGTATTTTTAATAAAACCTTCCATTTGCGGGCCAAAATTCCTTTGGGCCTCTTCAAGTTCACATTTTAGATTTGTAATAGTTTTTATTTTTCCAAATCCAAGTATTTCATTTTTTGAATCATATATTTTTCCCTTTTTTATAATTACTTCAGATACTTCTTCAGTTTTCTCCCAAATGTCTGGGGATATTGAATCAATTAAAATAATACCATTTTCAACTATATTTAATGGGCCTGGATTTGGGTATTTGCCGGAACAAGATAACTGAGTATTTAAAATGGCCTTTACTTTTGCTTTAATAAAAGCCTCTGCTGTAATCTCATCTATGTCCTTATGATCAATCAGTAGAATATCCCCTTGTCTCATAAAGGGAATTAGGTTTTTAGTTTTTTTATTTTTTAATAGTCTTCCTCTAATTAATTTGTTCATTAAAATTTACACCCTTTATTATAATTCCCAGATTCACTATTTTAATTTTATAATAGAAAAGAAAAAAAGCTCAATGTCTTGTAGACAAAGAACTTAGAAATCAATTCTTTATGTATTTAACTTACTTTGGTACCTATTCTAAGTTTATCTGCTACCATAGCTATAAATTCTGAATTTGTTGGTTTACCTCTTTCTACATTAATGGTATAGCCAAAAAATCTATTCATCATTTCCACATTTCCTCTATCCCAAGCAAGTTCAATGGCATGTCTAATAGCGCGCTCAACCCTGCTTGGAGTCGTCATATATTTTTTTGCTATTAAAGGGTATAACTCCTTTGTAACAGCTCCTAATAGATTGACATCTTCAATAACCATGATAATTGCGTCTCTGAGATATTGATAGCCTTTTATGTGAGCTGGAACACCCATTTGATGAATTATTTTAGTCACTTCTACATCCATACTTTTGCCTTTAATCATGCCATTTTTAGGGCCACTTGATTTATCACCACGTACTAATTGTTTAATCCTGGTACCAAGAACTTCCAGATCAAATGGTTTTAATATATAGTAATCGGCGCCCAGATCACAAGCTTGTTGAGTCATTGTTTCCTGTCCCAAGGTAGTTAAAACAATAATTTTGGGTCTCATATTTAGTTCCAATGAATTAAGTTTTTCTAATACACCTATTCCATCAAGGTGAGGCATGATAATATCAAGTATTACAACTTCAGGCTCCTTTTCCCGGATGGCTTTTATAGCCTCAATACCGTTATAAGCGAAGCCGCTTAAACTTAAATCTTTTTGCTCTGAGATATACTCTCCTAAAATACCACAAAACTCCCGATTGTCATCTACAATTAATACACTAATTTGACTATCCACCCTATATCTCTCCCTCTTGTTTTCGATTAATTTAAGTCATTATCATTGTTTCTATTTCAACATAAATTTGCCTAATCCTGCCACTTTTTACAATAAAACAATATTTGTTATAATTCGAAGTTATTTTGATACTTTTGACAAAAAAAAGAGAAGGATAGCTTCTCTTTAAGATGCTCTAGATAACATAGAATCCATAACATCTTTTGGAAACATATTTAATTCTTGTAACATCCATTCTGCCGGGATACCATAACCTCGAGTGGGATCCTGAACAAAAACATGAGTTACAGCACCTATAAGCTTTCCATCTTGGATGATTGGGCTTCCGCTCATGCCCTGAATTATTCCTCCTGTTTTAGCAAGTAATATGGGATCTGTAATTCTTATTACTAGACCTTTACCCGATTGTTTCTGGTAAGGTATAATTTTTTCTACTAGTATTTCAAATTCTTCTATTTTTTCACCCTCAAGTACAGTTAAAATATTAGCAGGTCCGGTCTTAATTTGATTAGTATATGCAACTGGAATTGGCTTATCGTAGTATTTATTAATAGGAAGCTTGTCTAACACTCCATAAATTCCATATTGGCAATTTTTTAAAATAATACCTGATAATAGACTGTTACTTGTAAAACTGCCAATTTTTTCTCCAGGAAAGCCCTTTTTACCATGATTAATACCTTGAATAGAGGCTGATACTATTTTCCCCATACCATCATTTAATTGACTGCTTAAGTCTGCATTAGCAATTACATGGCCTAGCGCACCATATTGGCTGGTTTGTCCATCATAAAAAGTTAAAGTACCTACGCCTGCTGCAGTGTCACGCACATATAGGCCTATTCTATAAGTGTTAGTTTCCTGGCATTCCACTGGTTTAACAGTAAAATCCATTTTTAGTCCATTTCTTATTATTCCCAAAGTTAGGTGTTTTTCAGTTTTGGCGAGTTCTGCGATTAAGCTGGCCAACTCATAATCGCTTCCTACAGGTCTTTGATTTACACTATAGATTATATCACCTATCTGTATTCCCTGTTCTTTTGCAGGATATAACTCTATTCCTGGACCACCATTAACTGCTGAATAGCCTATTACCATAACACCTTGTGCTTTTAAAACAACACCAATTGAATGACCAGCAGGATATACTTTAATCTGTGGAAAAACATCAACATCAATATGCTTGATAGGTATTAAACCCCAAAGAGTTAATTGAGCTTTATATTTACCGCTAATCAAAAATTCTTTTTTCTCCACTAAATCATAGCTATACTTATCTACCAACCCATGTTCATCTAGTAGTTTTACCCATAGGTTCTTTACTAATCTATCTGGAAATACTAAAGGTACATTTAAAGTATCGCCAACAGAGATCCTGCATTTGCCTGGAAGTGTTAAATAACTTTGCATCGGTGGACTAAAACTAAACAATAAAATAAAAACAATAATCACTGCGGCATATATTTCTTTGTATTTGCTTTTACGCACCTACTTTTCACTCCTATATTTAATTCTCCCCGATAGATACACCCCCGTATTGAATTAATTTGTTTTGATTCTTGTTTTTCTAAATCTAGTTTTATCTCAGTCTCATTCTCTTATCCTGGCAAACATCGTTATACAAGTTAAATAAAAAGAGTACAGTTAAAAATAACTGTACTTTTTAAATCTGATTTAATAACTCTTTTGCATGCTCTCTTGCTTTGACAGTTGCTCCTAGCATCCTAGTTAATTCTTCAGTTCTCTCTTCCACTTGTTTTAATTTAATTACATTGGTAAATGTTTTATCATTATCAATATATTTCTTTATATAATAGTGATGATCCGCTAAACTGGCTATTTGCGCAGAATGTGTAACGCATATAACTTGACAGTATATACTAGTTTGCTTCAACTTTGCTGCGACATTTCTCAACGTTGTACCACCTATCCCTGCATCTACTTCATCGAAAATCATTACTGGTATGCTGTCAACTTCTGCCAAAATACTTTTGAAAGAAAGCATTATTCTTGCAATTTCTCCTCCGGATACAATCTTTCCCATAGGTTTTAAGGGTTCGCCTGGATTAGGTGAAATCATATATTCTATTATATCTTTGCCATAAGGTCCTCTATTATGCGTGTGATTTATACTAATAGAAAAACGTACATGAGGCATAGATAGTTCTTTTAACGATTGCAAAATTTTTGCCTCTAAAACACCTGCTGCTTCTCTCCTCATTCCATAAATTTGTTCAGCTACAACATCATATTCTTTATACTTTTGCTGTAGCTTAAATTCTATATCTCTAAGCTTACTTTCGCCGTTCTCAATTTCCTCCAATTCCCTTGCAAGGTTTTCATGTAGCTTTAAAATATCCATTACTCTAGAGCCATATTTTCTTTTTAATTTATTAATTGTGGCCAACCGGTCTTCTATAAATTGGATTCTTTGTGGATCAAAGTGAAAATCCTGTGAATAGGATTTAAAAAATTGGGCAATATCATCTAATTTATACATTATTTCTGTTAGCTCATTTAATGTATTATCCAGTTCACTGTTGATTCCTTGTAAATGTTTAAATTTTGTTATTACCACGCTAACCAAATCATAGGCACTTTTTGAAATGCCTTCTCCAGAAAATAATAAGCTGCTAGCTTCGTCACTTGCAGCTATTAAATCTTGTGAACTAGATAGAAGCTTAAGTTCTTTTTCCAATTCTTCTTCTTCACCATCTTTTAGTGAGGCTCCTGTTATTTCTTTTAATTGATATTCAATAAACTCTTTTTCCAAGGCACCTTTTTTTATACTATCTTGAATTCTTTCTTTTTCTTTTTCCAACTGTAGCGCTTGGTTATAAATCTTATTAATATTATTACGCTGTTTTTGCAGATGTTTGCCTCCAAATCTGTCTAACAACTCAGCTTGTTTAAAAGGTAAAATCAGTGATTGGCTGCTCCCTTGGCCATGAATTTCTACCAGACAAGTTCCAATATCTTGATATGTTGTTAATGTAACTAATCTACCATTAATTCGACAGCTGCTTCTGCCATTATCGGATATTTCACGACATAAGATAATCGTTTGATCTTCCTCTAGCTCTATATCTAATTCCTTTAGTTTATCTTTAATAACAGCTTCTTCTTTATTAAACATAAATACACCTTGTATAACAGCTTTCTGACATCCAGTCCTGATAAACTCAGTTGAGGCTCTGTTTCCTAATAGAAGTCCTACTGCATCAATCAATATAGACTTGCCAGCTCCTGTTTCCCCAGTTAATATATTAAATCCCTTTTCAAATTCGATATGCACTTTATCTATAAGGGCAAAATTTTCTATATGTAGCTCCTTAAGCATTTACATCACCTCACTGAAGCAATTTATCAATTGTATCCATTACCTTATATACAGCATCAGAAGGTTTAACAACTATTAATATTGTATCATCCCCAGCAACAGTACCGATAACTTCAGGCCACTGAATATGATCAATACATGATGCGATAGCATTTGCTACCCCAGGTAAAGTCTTGATGATGATTAGGTTTTCGCTATGATCTATTTTTACAACTGAATCTTGGAGCAATCTACTGAGTCTAGAAATATTAATACCTTGCCTTTGTTCATTTACCATGTGATATTTGTAGGAATCGTTACCTGTGGCTATTTTAATTAAGCCTAACTCTTTTATATCCCTGGATACAGTTGCTTGTGTAACTTCAAAACCACTTTCTTTTAGTCTTTTTGCTAATTCTTCTTGAGTTTCAACATTATATTCTTTTATTATTTCAAGTATTTTTTTTTGTCGTGCATTTTTCATGGTTATTGTCAGCCTCCTTTCTTAGTTTAATATGACTTATTTGTTAGCTTCTGGGCAACTAATATAAAAGGTGCAGTAGCTTTTCTATTTATGTGGTATGTCTTTATAACATCATAATCCTTTTTATCTAACCGGGAAAAAAATTCTTCAACAGCAATTTTTTCATCCTCTCCGCCACAATGTCCAGAGTAAACTACTGCCGATATAATACCATTTGTTTGGAGCAATGAAATTGATTTTTTCAAAGCCGTAACTGTATTTACTGGAGTTGTAACAATAGCATGATCACCTCTTGGTAAATATCCCAAATTAAAGATAACTGCTTTGACCTCTTTCTTAACATACTTGTCCATATTTTGGTGTCCTGAATTAATTAAAGTTACCCTTTTATTTAACCCGTGCTTGTTTAATAACTCTTTTGTCCTTGCAATTGCCGCACTCTGAATATCAAAGGAATATACATGTCCTGCATCACCGACTAATTGAGCTAAGAATAAAGTATCAGATCCATTACCTGCAGTAGCATCAATAGCCCAGTCTCCATGTGATAAGGCATCCTTCATTATCCTATGTACAATAGTTGTAACCTTAGAAAAAGGATTATGCACGATTCTTGCTACCGTCCTTGAGTTTTTCTCTTAAAATTTCATAAAATGATCTATTCCTTAATTTAATTAATTTGGTGGTCAAATGAGACCTTTTAACTTCAATCTCATCTTTTTCCATTAATAAAAACCCATCCTGTCCATCAACAGTAAGCATAACTTCTCCTGCTTCAGATGCTAATAGTACCCTCACCTTTTGGGTTACAGCAATGACAACCGGTCTTGCATAAAGGGTATGGGGGCAAATTGGTGTAATTATAATTACTTTAACATCTGGGGAAACAATTGGACCTCCTGCTGACAGCGAATAAGCAGTTGATCCAGTTGGTGTAGAAATAATCAAACCATCGGCTGGATAATTTGCTAAAAAATGGTCATTGATAAACGTTTTCATTTCAATCATTCTTGCAAAGGCACCTTTGGTTATTACTACGTCATTTAATGCGTGATAATTTGCAACAGATTTACCCTTTCGTAATACGTGAGCTTCAAGCATCATTCTTTCTTCTATGTGAAAATGCCCATTAATTAGTTCTGTCAGTCCATAGTACAATTTATCTAATTCTAATTCTGTCAGAAAACCTAGTTGCCCTAAATTAATACCTAACAAAGGTACATTTTTACCTGCAACACACCTTGCTGTATTTAAAAGAGTTCCGTCTCCACCTAAAACTAATATACAATCAACTATACAGCACATCTCCTCAGTTTTCATGCCATATTGAGTAAGAGACAGACTTTTGGAAGCCTCTTTATTCAAAAACACTTCTATATTATTTTCATTAAGCCAATTTATTACCTCCTTAGTAATCTGCGGAGCTGAATCTTTATTTAAATTAATTATTAAACCTACCTTTTTTAACATATAACACCTCTACAAGGTAAATTGGATAACTTTCATCATAACATAAGCTCCCGTTATAAATGCTGCAACAACAAGTATGACATTCCGCGCAAGAATATGATTAGTTTTTTTGATGTCAAAATTAAATTCACGTAGTTTTCCAGAACTATCGGCAATTATAATACCGTCAGTATTGAACACTGCACAATCAAGTATCAGTGTTTTTCTATAACGACTGCTAGAGAACCTGATAGCTTCTTTATCCCCTTTAATTTTAACTAAATAATTTTTCCTGTTTTTTGAGACTATAAAAGGGTTTTTAAAATGTTCAGCATAACTATTTAAATCTCCTTCTGAATGTATAATAACTTCAGGATTAATTTTTTTGAGCCTGTAATTATCTTCCTTAAGATACTCTAGTAGCATCTGTTCTTTCTTACCTAGCTTAGCAATCTGTTTCTGAAAGTTTTCCTTTTTAAGCCTTGTAATTCTATTATAAAGCAAAATACTGCTAATTATCAAAATAAGTATTAATAAATCGTAAACAGACAATTAGAACACCCCCTTCAAACACTATTCAACATGATGCATAAATTTTCCTTTCTAAATGAAAAGGAAAAGGGACACACCTCTTTAGAGGAATGCCCCAGCATAATAAAAAGTCCTTAAAGGCAAAGTTAGATCTCAAAGATTTTTATACCCAGTTATTTCTTTAATAACCTTTTACTGTCTTCTACAACAGACTTAATCATATCTTCATTAACACTGATATCACCCGTTAACTCCAATAATAGGAGAAATTCGATGTTTCCTTCAGGGCCTGTAATCGGAGAATAGTCCAATTTTTTTGCAACAAATCCTTGTTTAAAGGCTTCATTAATTATACTTTTTATTACATTTATATGTACTGTTGGATCCTTCACAACACCCTTCTTGCCAACCAGATGTCTGCCAGCTTCAAATTGAGGTTTTACTAGTATTACAATTTGTCCTAAAGGTTTCAGCAGGGGATACAAAATGGATAGAATAATATTTACAGAAATAAAAGAAACATCAACAGTAATCAAATCTGCTTTATCTGGAAACATAGAAACAGTTAATTCTCGAGCATTAGTCCTTTCCATAACTACTACCTTTGGATGGTTCCTAAGGCTCCATGCTAATTGGCCATATCCTACATCCACCGCATATACTTTTTGGGCTCCATATTTTAAAACGCAATCTGTAAATCCTCCAGTGGATGCCCCAATATCAATAACAACCTTATCTAGTAAATTAAGCTTAAAATTTTCGATAGCTTTTTTAAGTTTATAACCTCCTCTGCTTACATATGGCATGGTTTTGCCCATAAAGGTTACTTGGGAATCACAAGCTACTATAGTACCAGGCTTATCTACCCGCATGTTATCTACTAAAATTTCTCCTGCCATGATAGCTCGTCTAGCTTGTTCTCTACTTGGAAAGATATTTTTTTCAACAAGCAAAACATCCAATCTAATTTTCTTCATTATGCCAAACCTACCTATTAGCTATTTTCAATCCTATCATCGCAGTTGCAGCTTGAATTATTTTCTCAACATTAAGCCCAAGGTGCTGCCTCAATATATCTACATTGCCATGTGTAACAAAGGTATCCTCAACTCCTAGAAGCTTCACCCTAACCCCGATTAGTTGGTGTTGCGTGATAATTTCCAAAACAGAGCTTCCAAATCCCCCTGCAATAATGTTCTCCTCCATTACAATGAGCTTCTTGGTAACTTTTATTGAGTCTAAAATACTTTTCCAGTCAATGGGCTTTACAAATCTAGGGTTAATGACAGAACAGCTTACTCCTTGCTTCAACAATTTTTTGGCAGCCTCCATTGCTGTATAAGCATGTGGGCCAACTCCTATGAGAGTTAAATCATTTCCTGACTGCAACAGCTCGGCCTTTCCAATTTCTAGCGTTTCATGACTATTATTAAGCAGAACTCCAAAACCTGCCCCTCGTGGATAACGAATAGCTGTAGGCCTGTTTATTTTGAGTGCTGTGAAAAGCATCTTTCTTAATTCGGCTTCATCTTTAGGAACCATAATTGTTAAATTTGGTATGCTTCTTAAAAAGGTAATATCAAATAAACCATGATGGGTTTCACCATCTTCTCCAACCAGACCAGCCCTGTCTATGCAAAATATCACTGGTAGTTTTTGTAAGCATACATCATGAATTATCTGATCATAGGCTCTTTGTAGAAAAGTAGAGTAAATTGCTACAAAGGGTATGTAGCCCTGGGTAGCCAGGCCAGCAGCCATTGTGACGGCATTCTGTTCTGCAATACCAACATCAAAATATCTGTGAGGAAATTCTTCTGCAAAATAGTTTAACCCAGTTCCATCAGGCATTGCTGCCGTTATCGCAATAATTTTGTCATTCATCTTGGCTAAATCTACTAGAGTTTTGCCAAAAACCTCTGTGTAAGTTAATTTATTACTTTTTTTTGTGTCGCCTGTACTAACATCAAATGGGCCTGTACCATGATATATGTTTGGCTTTACTTCTGCCGGCATGTATCCTTTACCTTTTGTGGTAATCACATGTACTAATACAGGTCCCTTTGTTTTTTTGGCTCTCTGTAATACTTGTTGTATTGCAGCAATGTTATGTCCGTCAATGGGTCCTAAATAAGTATATCCAAGCTCCTCAAAAAGCATGCCGGGAACCACCAGGTATTTCAGGGCGTCCTTCAATTTATCAGCCAACCGAACAACCCTTGTACCAATTTTAGGAAGTCTCCTGAGAATACTCTCAATTTCTTCTTTTCCTTTTTCATACATTGGATCTGTACGTAGTCTGCTTAAATAGCCGGATAAAGCACCTACATTACCGGCAATGGACATCTTATTATCATTAAGAATGACAGTTATATCTAAATCTAAATGACCTGCATAGTTTAAAGCTTCAAAGGCCATTCCACCTGTTAGAGCGCCATCTCCAATTATAGCAACAACGCCGTTTTTATGCATTTTCATGTCCCTTGCTAATGCCATGCCGATAGCGGCGGAAATTGATGTTGAACTGTGTCCAGTATTAAAATGATCATGGGGACTTTCTTCTCTTTTTGGAAAACCGCTTATTCCGCCAAATTGTCTTAAAGTATCGAACTTATCTTTCCTACCTGTCAATAGTTTATGTATATATGATTGATGGCCTACATCCCAGATAATTTTATCATGGGGAGAATCATATACTGAATGAATTGCTAAAGTTAATTCCACTACCCCCAAATTAGGGGCAAGATGGCCGCCTGTTTTTGAAACAGTATCAATGACTTTACTCCTTACTTCTTCAGCGAGTTTCTCCAATTCAGTCAATGACAATGATTTTAAATCTTTTGGGCTACTAATCATATCTAATATCATCTATTTCTTCCCTTCTTGTTTAAACCATTCAGTACTTTTATTCCTAAATAAGTTTCCATCCATGCAAGGACTCTTCCAGTATGAAAAACAATATCACTAGCATTTTTAATTGCGTAAAACTTTCCAAAAGCCTTTCCTGCAACTATTAAAGCAGCAATTAGGCTTGTCATGAGAGTTCCTGCAACAACATCATTAATTGTTGGCGATAAAAATATAATACGAATAACAATAATTGCGCCAATAGCCCCACTTAATGTTCCACTGACATCGCCTACAACATCATTGCAAAAGCTTGCAACTCTATCTGCATTGCGTATTATTAGGATGCCTTGTTTTGCTCCATTTAACTTCTTTGCAGACTTTGCATGCAGTGGAATCTCATCAGCTGCAGTAGCAGCCACGCCTATTATATCAAAGATAATACCTATAAGTATAATAATAAGTAATAAAACCAAAGATAATAATATGGATTTAATATTATCTAATAAGATTTTGGAACCCAAGCTAACAAAAATTGCTAAAAAAAAAGCGCCTGCACCTATAATTGTGCTATGTTTTAACGCATTACGCAAACGGTTATTGAAAATTACCAACTTAGTTCTTCCCCTTTTAATCAAAGAGACATTCCTCTAACCCTAGTGCTATGGTTGGGTGACACTGTTCTGCCAAGATACTAGATTCTAAGAGGTGTGTCCAGAATAGATTACTAAATAATCTTGCCCAAATTAGCATGTCCAACTATACAGACTATATTTATCATTAATTTATAATTACTGATAGATGGAAATTAATTAAGTAAATGTTGCGTCTTAGGTCCAGCAGGTTTTCCCAACAGCCCACTAGGTGTTACCACCTGAGCGGTTTCCCTTTAAGGGCTATTCTGTCTCGTCACCGATCACAGGGCTGGATTGCCACTTAGAACGCACTTTAATCCTTAATTAACCTCATCAAAGATGAACAGTCTAGGAGTTTTCCTCGACGGTTCCACTATCTTCTAGCCTCTTTTGCAGTGAAGGTTTCAGCAACATATTATAAACTAAAGGGCCCCTCAGTTTATAATACTTGTAGGTTGCATCCCACCAACCCCACTCAAGGCAGGCTACACTACACCTAGCGCTTTAACACACCAAGATGCAGGTTTATACCCCAAGCCGTGCTCGTTGTGCTAACAAAGGACCACGCACTTGGGTCTCCGCGGAGGGGGGGTCAACGCCTACATGCCATTGTAGATCGCCCCACCTCCTTAACTCCCAGCACCAACCCCCAACTGGGCGTCAGCAGCCAGCACCAGGAACTTCATCGATGTGCCCTTGACGGATTTTTAGGCCCGCCTTCAAAAATAAGGAATCCGACTAGAATACTGTTCCATCTATCAGCAAAAATAGATAATAATTATAACATAGAATAGAGAGACTTTTACATATAAATAATTGCAAATCATACCAATAAATAACATGTCATTTCTAATTATTTCTAGTTAAGGTATATATTGCAATTGCTGACAGGGCATTAGCTTTGTTACCAAACCCACTTAAACAGTCTAATGCCTTATTAATTGCCTCGGACGCCATTGTCTTTGATTTTTCAAGTCCATACAGTGAAGGATAAGTTGCTTTTTGATTTTTTTTATCACTTCCAATTGACTTACCCATGATTTTACTGTTACCTTCGACATCAAGTATATCATCTACTATTTGAAAGGCCAAACCGAAATAGCGGGCATATAAAACCAAACTTTCTAATTGTTGTTCATTTGCTCCACCAAGTAAAGCTCCACTTTTGATAGCTGCCCTAAATAAAGCGCCGGTTTTATTTTCATGAATGTAAGATAATATATCTGGTGTAATTGCTTGATGATTTTTCTCCGAAATCAAGTCGATATTTTGACCTGCAATCATACCCTTATATCCTGCAGCCACAGATATTTCCTTTATAATCTCCAACTGCTTTAAACAATTATTTGGTATAGGAGCTTCAGCCAGAAGTTCAAAAGCATATGTAAGCAGTGCATCTCCAGCAAGAATAGCAATGCCTTCTCCAAATACTTTGTGACAAGTAGGTTTACCCCTCCTAAAATCATCATCATCCATTGCAGGCAAATCATCGTGAATTAAAGAATATGTATGAATAAGTTCAATTGCACAGGCAACCTTTATTGCCTCTAATTCTTTGCCGCCAACAGCTTCGCATGATGCAATAGTTAAGATTGGCCTTAAGCGTTTTCCACCGGCAAAAACACTATACCTCATCGCCTGACAAATTTCTATGGGGTACAGATTGTCTTTTGGCATATATATATCTAAATATTCATTTATTAATGACTGCTTTTGTCTCAGGTAGTTTTTAGTGTCAAATTTCATCTATTTCTCCTTCCAGTTCCTTTGCATCCCAAACTGCAATGCCATTTTCCCCTTCAAGAAGCATTTTCAGTTTTCCCTTACCTTTATCTAAAAATAAATTACATTCCTTTATCAGCCTGATTCCTTCTTCCATTAAACTTAAACCTTCTTGAAGCGACAACTGATCATTACTAAAACAATCCACAATATTTTCAAGTCTCTGCAAATTCTCTTCAAAACTTTTGCCCATTAAGATCTTCTCCTTTATTTTCTACTCTACAGTTCAAAATACCTTTTTTTAAGATAACCTTTACTCTTGAGCCAATTTTAACCTGATTAACATTTATTATAGTATTATTTTTCTCATCCATACAAAGGCAATAGCCCCTTTTAAGAATTTGTAAAGGGCTTAAGTCATGGAGTTTATCTGCCAGAATGGCCAGATTCCTTTCTTTTCTTTCAAATACAGAATTTATTGCCGAAAGTAGGTCTTTTTTGATATTTTCCAGCTTTGAACTATTGAATTTAATCAAGCTTTGTCCTTGATAGTACATTTGTTTTTCGAGTTTTTTGATAACATCTTTAAGCTCTTCTATTGATGGAACCACAATTTCGCCGGCAACAGATGGAGTTGAAGCACGTAAATCAGCCACCATATCTGAAATAGTAACGTCAGTTTCATGTCCAACAGCTGAAATTATAGGGATATGTGAATTATGTATAGCTCTTGCTACCACTTCGGTATTAAAAGTCCATAATTCTTCCAATGAGCCTCCTCCCCTCATTAGCACTATTACATCTACCGGAAATTTATTGTTAAATAAATTAATTGAGTTGCAAATTTGAGCAGGTGCCTCTGTTCCCTGAACAGCTGTAGGAACTAAAAAAATATTAACCTGTGGGAAACGTCTTCTAACCACTTTAACAAAATCTCTAATTACTGCTCCCTTAGGGGAAGTAATTACTCCTATACTTTGAGGAAACTGAGGAATAGGTTTTTTATGTTCCTTCCTAAAAAGACCTTCTGCGGCAAGAGCATCCTTTAATTGCTGGAATGCCAGTTCAAAAGCGCCGATACCTTGAGGAAGTAATTCTTGGATGTAGAATTGATAGGTGCCTCCCGGAGCATAAAGTGACACCCTTCCCCTTGCAATTACCTCCATACCTTTATTTATCTTGAAGGGAATCAGGCTATAATTTGAGCGAAACATAACCGACTTTATGATACTATCATGATCTTTTAATGTTAAATACATGTGCCCGGAATTGGAAACAGTTAGATTAGAAATTTCGCCCCTCAACCACAGGTTTGAGAGGCGAATGTCAGTTTCAAGCATGTTTTTCAGATATTCAGTGAGTTGGCTTACAGATAAAACCTTTTGCGAATTTAACACAACTTCCTTGCTGCCTCCAGGGTATTCTGCAGCAACATTGTAATTGTCATTGGGCCTACTCCCCCAGGCACAGGAGTAATCCAACTTGCTTTTTCTTTTGCCGATTCATAGTGTACGTCTCCAACCAATTTCCCGTTATCCAATCTATTAATTCCCACGTCAATAACAACTGCACCTTCTTTAATCATATCCCCTGTAATCATTTCCGGCTTACCAACAGCAGCGACAACAACATCTCCTTGTTTTACCTCTTCAGCAAGATCCTTTGTTCTAGAATGACAGATTGTAACAGTAGCGTGTTTTGCCAGCAGCATCATGGCAATTGGTTTTCCTACTATGTTGCTTCTACCAACTACAACAGCTTTCTTTCCTTTTAAATCAAAGCCAATCTCCTCAAGCATTACCATGCAGCCATAAGGTGTGCAAGGATAAAAACAGTCATCACCTATTACTAAATTACCTACATTTTCAGGACCAAAACCATCGACGTCCTTTGCAGATGCTATGCTATCTATAACAGCCTTCTCATTGATATGCTTTGGAAGTGGCAGCTGAACCAATATGCCATGTATCTTGTTGTCTGTGTTTAATTTCTCGATTAGTTCTAACAGTTCCTCTTGGCTTGTATCTTCTGCTAGTCTGTGTACTTCTGAATACATGCCAATTTCTATGCAGGATTTGTGTTTACTATTTACATAGACTTTAGAAGCAGGATCTTCGCCAACAAGCACCACGGCCAACCCTGGCTGTATACCTTTAGATTTTAATTCTTCAACTTCAGACTTCATCTTCTCTCTTAACTTTTGACCTAATGCCTTGCCATCGATAACTTTTGCCGACATGTTAGCCCTCCTAATTATTTTTATTTCTTAAATATTCATCTATAGCCCTTGCAGCTATTTTTCCTGCACCCATTGCTTCAATTACAGTAGCAGCACCGGTTACAATATCCCCTCCGGCAAAGACTCCTTCTCTGGAAGTTGCCCCTTTTTCATCAGCATCTATATTACCCCATCTGGTTAGATTCAAACCAGGGGTTGTATTCAACACAAGGGGGTTAGGTCCTTGCCCAATTGCTACCACCACAGCATCAATATTCATAGTAAATTCCGACCCTTTAATAGGCACCGGTCTTCTTCTGCCTGAAGCATCTGGTTCCCCTAATTCATATTTTATGCAAGTCATAGACACAACATTGCCATGATCATCTCCCTGGTAGGAAACCGGACTTGTGAGTAATTTAAATTGTACGCCTTCATGTGCTGCGTGTTCAATTTCTTCAGCCCTGGCAGGCATTTCTGCTTCTGACCTGCGGTATACAATATAAGATTCTTCTGCGCCTAATCTTAAAGCAGTTCTTGCTGCATCCATAGCCACATTTCCTGCTCCAATAACGGCAACCCTTTTCCCTACTTTAATTGGGGTTAATGATTCAGGAAAGGTGTATGCTTTCATCAGGTTTGTTCTTGTCAAAAATTCATTAGCAGAATAAATACCATTTAAATTTTCCCCGGGAATATTCATGAAGTTTGGCAATCCAGCACCAGTCCCAATAAACACTGCATCATACCCTTCTTCATCTAATAATTCATCAACGGTGAAGATCTTTCCCACAACAGTGTTAACTTCAATATTGACTCCTAATTGTTTTATATAGTCAACTTCTTTTTGGACAATTTCTTTAGGTAATCGAAACTCAGGAATTCCATACATTAAAACTCCACCGGCTACATGTAAGGCTTCAAAAACTGTAACCTCATGGCCCATTTTTGCCAGATCACCTGCCACTGTAAGACCTGCCGGTCCAGAACCTATTACTGCAACTCTAAAACCAGAAGAAGCTGGTATATCAGGCTCTTTTACTCCCTTTTGCAGTTCATAGTCTGCCGCAAATCGTTCAAGGCGCCCAATACCAACAGGTTCTCCCTTTTTACCTAGAACACATTGTTTTTCACACTGGTTTTCTTGTGGACATACCCTGCCGCAGATTGCAGGAAGGCTATTTTTTGCCTTGATTTCCAGGGCTGAACCCAAGAAATCTTTCTCTTTGATTTTACGGATAAAGCCGGGTATATTTACCTCCACAGGACATCCTTCCATGCATTTTGGCTTTTTGCATTCTATACAGCGGGCTGCCTCTTTAAGCGCCATTTCTTCACTGTAACCCAGGGCAACTTCAGAAAAGTTTTTTACCCGCTCTTTTGCAGATTGGGTGGGCATAGGTGTTTTCTGAGTAACTATCTTTGACATCCACATCCACCTCCTCCATTAAAGTGCTCCATAGCCTCTTTTTCTTCATTCTTAAAAGTAGCTAATCTCCTTACTGCTAAATCCCAATCTATCTTGTGCCCATCAAACTCCGGGCCATCAACACAAGCAAATTTTGTCTCACCATCAACGGACACCCTGCATGCACCACACATGCCAGTTCCATCAACCATAATGGGATTCATGCTAACTATTGTTTTAACCCCATAAGACCTAGTTAATTCAGCAACTGACTTCATCATAACAACAGGTCCAATTGCCCATATCACCTTTACATCATCATTTTCCTCCAACACCTTCTTTAAAAGATCAGTTACAAAACCCTTGTGACAATAGGAACCATCATCTGTAGAAATAAACAGTTGACTGCTTACAGCACGCATTTCATCTTCAAAAAATAATAATTCTTTAGTCCTTGCACCTATTATTGAAATAACCTCATTTCCTTGCTTTTTAAGAGCCTTGGCAATTGGATAGATAGGCGCTATTCCAACTCCACCACCAATGCAAACAACTTTGCCAAAGTCTTCTATTTCCGTAGCTAATCCTAATGGGCCAACAAAATCTAAAAAGCTGTCACCTTCCTCTAATATGCCCATTTCCATGGTGCTTCTTCCAACTTCTTGAAATACGATGGTTATTGTACCTCTTTCTCTATCATAATCAGCTATAGTCAAGGGAATTCTCTCACCTTTTTCATCTATTCTGATTATAACAAACTGACCTGCCTGCGCTTTTTTGGCAACTTTTGGAGCATATACTTCCATTAGCTTAATAGTAGGTGAAAGTATTCTTTTTTTAATAATCTTGTACACTACTCCAGTTCCCTCCTTATTATAAAAATCACAACCTGAATTATATTCGTAATGTATTATACCTTTTCCTGCTAGATATGACAAACTCACTAAAAAATAGCCACTGTATTTCCAAAAAGAAAAGGATAAGACAATTATGTGTGATGTTGATTTAGATAACGATCTCTAGCTATAAGTGCATTTCCAATGGCATTATCTCCACTGTGTTGTGGTGTTGCAAAATAAAGTCTACCACCTACAGCCTGATGTTCCAGCCGGCTCTTTAGTTTTTCCCTTACATAATTATTTGCAATAACACCTCCTACTAATAATACTTCGTTAATATTTTCATCTTTTATTGCCTTTCTCAACAATTTCTCAATGGTTTTCGCTACAGTATTTTCAACTGAGCGAGCAATATCATGAGGTTTCTTGTTTTGATTTATGTATCTTATTGCAGCAGTCTCCGGACCAGAAAAGCTAACTGTATAATCCTTAACCCATGAGGGAATGTGCAGCAACTCTTGCCCATATTTTGCCATATCTTCTAGGTAAGGCCCTGCTGGAAAAGGCAATCCTAACTTTACACCTACTCTGTCAATAAACTGCCCTGCATTGATATCTAATGTGCCTCCTAATACTTTTATAGAAAATCTACCCCCATCCCAGTAGACTTTTAATAACTCAGTAGTACCGCCAGAAAGATGAATAGCTAAAAAGCATTTTTTTCGGAGATTTGCTGACCATAACCCAGATCTAAGATGATTTTCCTGGTGGCTAACAGTAAAATAAGGAATTTTGAAAAGTAATGATATTGTTTTACCAAAGCGTTCAGAAACCACAAATACTGGCATATAGGATGCTTTATCAGGACGTGGAACTGTACTGCTGCATACTGCTTTAATTCTTGAATAGCAAAAAGACTGCCCAGCCTCGTCTAATAAATCTGGCAGTCTTTTTAAGTGGTGAAACAATGCCTCTGATTGAGGAAGTCCTTTTGACCCTTCAGATACATTTAGCAACTGCCTTTTCTCAAGGATCAATTCTTCTTGTTCGTTTACCACTGCTATGGAAGTTGTATAACAGCTTGTATCAATACCTAAGAACAATACTATTCACCTGCATTTTCTTTTGCTATTTTATCCAATATTGCGTTTACAAAAGAGGCTCCTTTTTCAGAACCAAATACCTTAACCAAGTTTACAGCTTCATTAATAGATACTGCAGGGGGTACATCTTTTAAGAATAACAACTCATATACTGCTATCCTTAGTACCGCCTTCTCAACATTGCTGATCCTATCAAGGTGCCAGTTAACTGCCTTTTCCTTAATCAAACTATCTATTTCTTTCAAATGTTTAACTGCTCCAGTTACCAAAGTCTGGGTAAAAGCTTGTCCATTTATGTCAAGTTCTGAATCAACAAGTACGTTTTTTATTGCTTGGGAAGGTTCTGTTCCCGCTAAATCAATTTGAAATAGTGCTTGTAGTGCTTTTTCTCTGGCAACCTTCCTGCTCAAACTGACTTCCTCCTTAAAAATTCGTCCAAAATTTTTTAAGCATATTTTTAAAATCTTGATTTTCATCAATTCTTTTTCCGATTAAATACCCTATTAGTATACATATAGCAAGAAAAGAGGCTTTCCAAAATCCAAAAATAATAGTAAGCAAACCAAATAGCAAGCCTGTTAATGTTCCAATAACCTTACCCTTGTGAATATCTACAATATCCCAGAAAAGTTTCTTCTTATCCACTTACAACACTCCTTAATCAACCCTGCCTTTAACAGATTGGCTGATCTTATCTACAACAATTTCTATTTCCAATACCTCTAGACCTGCATATTCTTTAAGATGTTGTGCGACCTTTTCCTGTATTTCCTTAGATATATCAGGGACATGTACTTCTGGGCTGAGAGTAATTTTTAGAAGCAAAGCCATACCTTCTGCAAGTATCTTAATTTTTGGTTTTACTTCTTTAATGCCCTTAATAGCTGTTGCTGCTCTAACAACGTAGTTTTCTATGGCATCCAATGTAATATGAATCTGACCAAGTTCTGTTGCATCAATAACTGTAAGTCTAGGAGTCGGTGTTTTTTTGAAAATGGCTGCCAATGAGTACAGAGATAGCAAAAATATCAGTACAGAGCCTATACCTATAGCCAGTTTAGCGTCTTTCTGCTGGACTAAAGAAATGAAAGTCTCAATATGACTTGTCCACCCAATTGCCATTCCCATTATTACTATGGACAAGGCCAAGCTCAGCAGGGCAAAAATAGTAGTACTTAGTTTCAAATTGTAATTCAAAATAACATCCCCTTTCTTATTTTACCCGCGGAACCTCTTCCTTAGAGAGTTCATCTTTAAAAGTCAAACCTTGAACGTTAATATTCACCTCCGATACAATCATCCCGGTCATGCTCTTTATAGCCTTTGCAACATTAGTTTTCACTACTGCTGCCACTTCACTAATATTCACACCATATTCAACAACAATATTTAAATTGATTATTACTTCTTTTTCTCCAACTGTTACCTTAACTCCCTTAGTAAGGTTTTTTCTTCCAAGCACTTCTGCTATACCGTCGGCAATACCACCGCTCATCCCAGTTACTCCAGGAACTTCAGTAGCGGCTAATCCAGCAATTATCTCTATAACTTCATCTGCCATTTTTATCTGTCCCAATTCAATATCTTTCTTTTCAATAAGCCCTTTATTCAATTCATTTACCCCCTGTAACCAAATCGTATCAAATAAATATATTGTTTATTTTACCCTTTGTTCTTCTTCCTGCTCTTCTCCTTTAAAATGAACCCCTTGTACATGGATATTTACTTCAACCACTTTTAACCCGGTGAGACTTTCCACAGCCTTTTCAACACCTTCTTGTATCCTTAAAGCAACATCTGGAATTCTTGCACCAAACTCCACTATAATATATAAATCTATGGCAGTCTCTCTTTCGCCTACTTCCACTTTTACACCCTTAGCAAGATTTTTTCTGCCAAGCTTCTCAGCAATACCTCCTACTACACCGCCACTCATGGCCGCTACACCACTCACCTCAGTAGCAGCTAAACCAGCAATTACAGCAACCACTTCATCAGCTATCTTAACTTTTCCCATTACATTATCATTTCTATCTATATTATCCAATGTCAGCACTCCCTCATAAAACTTTTTTCTACATTATACCATATTAAGCAAAAGAGTAAACCTGTCCTGTCCAAAGGAACTTCTATTTCTGAGGCTGAAACCCTTTAGGAATAATAAAAATGTTATCCATGCTCTGAGTTGTTACAGTTGTAACTAAGTCTACAATTTTCATGGCATCTGCATCTTTTACAATATCTTGGTTTATTACTACAGTTACGGATTGAGGCTGAATAAATACTACCGCCTCTTCAAAACCCTTTGCTAAAATTAAATATTCTAACTGCAGCTCTTGTTCAAGATACTTGGTTATTTGCAAGATTTCCTGTTGCGCTTCCCGCCTGGTTTCTGCCACAGAATTCGGATTTTCAACAATTTGACGTAAAAGATCTAACTGTGTGTCTCTTATCCTATCTCTTTCGAGCTTATATTCAATAAAATACTCTGTGCCCTCAGTAAATTCTGTTTTTCCATATTTTTCATTTTCCATTATCATTTCGTATTCGCTACTACTTGTACTACCGATAGTATTAATAGCTGGCATTTGTTGGACAGGTTTTAATTCCATATATCCTATATAAACTATGGCTGAGAAAAAAGCCATAAGAACTAAACCTAACGTATACCGATTAGTAATAATTGTCATTTTAAGTCACCTTCCTTCCATAGATAATACTTTTACTTGATTTGCTGATAATCCAAGGAGTGTTTGTACAGCTCTTGTTAATTCAACTTTGACAAGAGGATTTTTGGCACCTTCAGCAACTATCAAGACCCCCATTATGTCTGGCCTGATTTCTTTGATCACTACCGGTTTTTCTCCTACACTTCCTGCATTTCTTAGTAAGACCAATTGTCCAGTCTCTGAAGTATCTAAAGTCAATCTGGATCCTCCAGCCTGGTCATTTTCATCAATGGATTTTTTTACTGTACTAACATTAACAGCGTATTCATATTCTGTACTTCCTTTTAATGATACTGATACAGAAACCTTACCTACCCCATCTATTTTTCCAAGTATTCGTTCTAGTCTTTGTTCTAATAAAATCTCAGCTTGTGAAATGGCAGATTCATGATATAAGGTGTTTTCTTTTGAAGATGATTCATCCTTTTCAACTATGATGCCTTTTTCTTGAGGAAAGCCACTATAACTTATCAGGATCATCCCTAAACCCAGGATTAACAGCGCAATCATCACCAACTTTTTCTGTTTTTCAGGTAAATTTATTTTTGGTATAATGCTTTTTATTCCTATATTCATCACTCTAACACCGCCTTTCATTTCCAGATGATTTGTATCTGGTTGTCATATAGACCAAAAAAGTTTTTTAATAAATTTCTTATTTTTAACTCTAATTCTGTAATTAGTAATTCTTGTTGTTCTTGAAGAATTTGTTTTTCATTTCTGTTATCCATACTTGAATCTATTATTACTTGTTCAACCCTTTGAATGAAGGAGTTTTCTCTTTCAACAGTGTTTATTTTTGCTTTTACTCCTATAATTATATTGTTGATTAAGCCATGTTTAGATTTATCAAAGTCATTTAGTATAACAGTTGCTTCAGCCGACTCGATATCAGGAATTAATTTCACTAAGGCAATTATTTGGCCTTCCATTCTTGACTTATACTCCTTGACTGCCCGCTGACTATTTATTTCATTAATCTCATCTCCTTTTTTTAGAATTGATTGGGTCTGAGAATGATCTAATGAATAACTCCATGTAACAATCTCAAAAGAATTGTCTTTGTCTAAAGCATTTATTATGGGTGTTAATATTGTTGCTATTATGAAAAGACCTACGACTAATCTTAAGTAACTACCCATAGAATTGTTTGGTAAAAACATTTCGACAAATACTGCAAATATTACAATAACAGCAATGCTGGTTACAAGCCCACCTAAGGTTTCAAGCACTTGCGAAACACCTACCTCATCATTACAGTTACATTACCCAAGGCAATAATTATACTTACAGCAATGAAAAACATTAATGCAACTGCTGCAACTGCAGCAAAAACAAGGTTAATACATTTTCCCATGGTTTGTAAGGCTTCACCAATTTGACTATCTCCAAAAGGTTGCACTAATGCCCCGGCAAGTTTATAAATTATTCCTAAAACTAGTATTTCAATCATAGGAAAAATAGAAATTACTATTATCACCACTACTCCAAATAATCCAATAGCATTTGTTAATAACAATGAAGTACCAACCAGCGCCTCTAATGCATCAGCGAGCATTCCCCCCACAACTGGAATAAAAGAACCTGCAAGAAATTTTGCTGTTCTAAGGGTTAAACTATCCGCAACTATACCAGTCACTCCCTGAAAACCCAATGCCCCAACAAACAATGTCATACAGAGCATCATAATACCCATGGTGACATCTTTTATAAGGGAGGCTAATTGATTCACCCTAAATTTTTCAGATATGTGGCTGACGATGCTTAAGGCAGCATAAAAATAAAGAAGTGGGAACACTAGAGTCTTAATTATAGTTGTTATAACAGCAAGAGCCACCATCATAAAAGGATGTATAAAAGCAGCAGTACTAAAGCCTCCCAACGCTGCAACCATTGTGAGTAATATAGGTATTAAGGCCTGTACAAATGTAACCATTTGTTCAATTGTATTTTTGCCCATGTTGATTGCCAAAGTGAAAGAACTTATCGCTAATGTTATCAATACAAGGTAAGTTACTCCATAAGCCAGCTTTCCAACTGCACTGCCATGGAATGACGATTGCAAGTTGTGAAGAACTGCACATATTATGGCTAAAACTATTAGTTTACCTAATAAAGCAGAATGCGTCATAAATTCTTTAAATATAAATTTTAAGATACTTGAGAAAATGTCACCTATATTTAACCTGAGGCCACCTTCCTTAATGCTGTCAATTATTTTTTCCATGGATATTTCATTTGTAAAAGTACTTAGCTCATGATCAATTTGGGAAATAAATCTTTCAATTTCAGTAAGGTCAAGCTTTCCGAGCTGATCATTTATTATTTCATCTACATCATAACTATTTTCCACATCGGTTTGTGCCAATAAGGAACTTGGGAATACAGTTAATGCGGCTATAATTAATAAAATAATGGTGATGTCCTTTTTCATTACAAACACCTCATGGCAGCAATCTGATAATTGCTTCTAATATAGCTGCAAATATAGGTATAGCTAGAACCATGATTAATATTTTTGCAGCAAATTCTATTTTACTTGCTATTGCACCTTCTCCTGCATCTTTACATACCTGTACTCCAAACTCAGCTATGTATGCTATGCCAATGATTTTAAGAATAGTAGCCAAATAAAACTGATTTACATTTGCCCTGTCAGCAAGTTGCTGAAGTATATCAATGATTGCCCCTATCTTAGTAAGCATTGATAGAAAAATGATTGCTCCAACAACTACACCTAACAACATGGCAGCTACAGGAAAATTAGCTTGTTTCACAACAAGAATAATGATGGTAGCCAAAAGACCCAATCCAACAATTTGAACTATTTCCACTTATCAGCCACCACCCATTAATATAATTGAAATACTGACCTCACTGTAGAGATAAGCTCTAGTATTATTGGAATAACCCACAAGAGAGCAATAGTTACCCCGGTAAGTAAGGTTAACTGCGCATATTCTTCACGTCCGGCTTGTTTTAGAAAGGTATTAATAATTGTAATTACCAATGCTAGTCCAGCTAATTTGAATATTAATTCCATACTTCCCATTTGGCTGTTCCCCCGTTATATTAATATCAACGATAACGCCAAACCTATCAATACACCTAGAGTTTGATAAATTTTCGCGTGTCTTTGTCTTTCATCCTCTGCGTTTATTTCAATGATTTTTAACTGTTCTTGAACAAATCGAAGGTTTTTCAATTGTTCTTCACGATCTGATATTCCTAAGCCTGAGCCAAAATCAGCTAGAATTTCCAATTCTTCATCCTTAAGTGAACTGTCAACCTTTAATTTATTCAAAGCGTCTCTCCAGATAAGTTCCATAGTCTTTCCTGTATTTTTTGAGAGGGTATCAGCAGAATAGTCGTACAAAATACTTATTGGATTTACAAGCTTTGAACCAACTTTTCTTAATGCTTCTGGGAGAAGATTCATTGAATAAGCAATTTCCGTTTCTAACATCTTTAAGGATGTCCTCAGTTTTCGAACCTGATATACCCTTGCATTATATTGTTTTGCGAAACTGTAACCGATAACGCTACATGATACAATAATTGTTATTGCTCCCAGTATTTTTAACACATAAAGCCCCTCCATCAAACCCTTTATAGAAAACAATTACTAATTGCATTTCCCTCCTTTATAATTTGTTGTTTGAGCACTATCATGAACAATCTGTTTTATCCATGGACCTGAACCATACTTATTAAGAATAATAAACCTTTCAAAAATTTTCATGTTTAAAAGGTCTTTCATTACTGGTCTTTTATATAGATGGTCAAGGTCATCACCATGAACACTAGCTATAAACTTTATTCCTGCATTAATAACTTGCCTGGTTGCTTCCACATCTCTGGGTGTACCTAGCTCATCCGTTACTATCACATCTGGTCCCATTGATCTGATTAACATGATCATGCCTTGGTCTTTGGGGCACCTATCAAGAATATCTGTTCTTGGTCCCACATCTAATTGGGGTTCACCATGGTAGCATGCTGCAATTTCTGATCTCTCATCTATTAAACCTACATGCATTGGAGGTAGATAAGGATTATTATTACCACTGCTAATGGTACGTACGATATCTCTCAGTAAAGTGGTCTTTCCACACCGTGGCGGTGAAATGATTAAAGTATGTCTTAAGCAGTTTTCAGATCTATTAATTATATGAGGCATAACTTCTTTTGAACACCCTACCGCTTCTTTCGCAATCCTAATATTAATACTGGCAATATTTTTCTGAGTTTTTACCGCGCCCTTTTCTAAAACTGCTTCTCCTACAAAGCCAACTCGATGCCCGCCTTTTATTGTTATGAAGCCATTTTGGAACTCCTTTTCCAAAGCATACATGGAGCTTTGACTTAGAATCCCTACTAAATTATCAAAAAGTATACTAGAAACAGTGAAAGCTTCGCTAAGTTTATAAACCTGATCACCATAATGATTAAAAAACATCTCTGAATGTGAAAGCCTTAGCATTAGCGGTTTATTTTTTCTGATTCTGATTTCCTCAATATCTTTAGTATTTTGCCATGCCTTTACAAGGATTTCTTTTAGTGGTGTTGGAATAACATCTATTATTTCTTTGGGTGGAAATGATATCGTTTTTTTTTCATGATCATGATGATTTCTAATAACTATTCCCAAACTTGTTACCTCCTAATTTATGGTAAGGGGACACACCTCATTGCAAGATGTACGATGCCGGAGGCAGGAAGCAGGGTTGTTTCTTGCCTCTTGCTTCATACTTCTTGCCTCTTGAATAGAGGAATGTCCCCAATATAATGGATATTATGGACTTACCAAATTTATGCAACAAAACTATCTTGTTACTTTTTTATTGTTTCATTAATTCCTGTATCTAACTTGACAAATTAATATATGACCATAAAATAAAAAGTAAAAGAATATTTTATACGAAGGGAGTTTTTAAAATGGATAAATGGGAATGTGTAATATGCGGGTATATATATGATCCGCAATTAGGGGATCTGGACAACGATGTTGAACCAGGTACAGCATTTGAAGAACTGCCTCCTGACTGGGTTTGTCCAGAATGTGGTGCAGAAAAAGATGATTTTGATCGGCTCCTGGAGGAATAAATCAAATTATTATTGTAACAATGAAAGGGGAACACATCCCTTTAAAGTCTTGCTCCAGGGTTGGCGGAATATTCCTAACCTACATGAATAAGTAAAGGGCTATCTGAATAGACAGCCCTTTGTATTATTTTGGGACGTTTTATAAGTCTTCATTATTATCTTCTTTATCCTCTTTTTTTGCACCTTGTTCAGTATACTCCTCATCATTAATAAAGACCACTGCATCACAATTTGGACAGGTCACTTCAATAAGGTCCTCATCATCCAGAATATCCGCTTCAAAACAAACTGTATCACCGCAGTCAGGACAAACAACCTCAACATAATCTTCATCTGGATCAAAATCTTCATTTTCATCATCTTCATAATCATCACAGTTGTGGCCTTCATATACTTCATCTTCTAACTTATACAAATCTTCGTCAATGTCATCTAAATATTCTTCCATTTCACCTTGTGCTACCTGGAGTTCGTGAATATCTTCAGCCATATCAACAAGAATTTCAGTAATGACTTCAAATACCCTTCCCTCTTTGCTATCCTTTTTAATGTCCAACCCCTCAATTAAACCTTTTAAAAAACTAACCTTTTGTCTAATATCAACCATCTTAATAACACCTCCATGTTTTTTATTACGCCCTTTCTATGTACTCACCAGTCCTAGTATCTATCCTTAGAACATCACCCTGTTCAACAAACAACGGTACTTGTACTGTAGCTCCAGTTTCTAAAATGGCATTTTTTGTTGCCCCTGTTGCAGTATCACCTTTTATACCAGGCTCTGTCTCAATGACTTTTAATTCCACATGGTTTGGCAACTCGACTCCAATAACTTCTGTACCATACATCAAAATATTAAGCTGCATGTTATCTTTTAAATATTTATCCCTACCGTCAAAGTGACGTTTTTGCAGGTACAATTGTTCATATGTCTCATTATCCATAGCAACATAGTTTTCACCATCATAATATAGGTATTCCATGGTTTTGCGTTCAATATGTGCCTTAGCCACTTTTTCCCCAGCCCTAAAAGTTTGTTCAACAACAGCTCCAGTTCTAATGTTCCTCAGTTTTGAACGAACAAAAGCTGCACCTTTGCCAGGTTTAACATGCTGAAATTCTATTACAGTAAATATCTCACCATTAAATTCTATAGTTAAGCCAGTTTTAAATTCATTAGTAGATATCAATTTTACTCCCCCTGTTGAATAATTTTAAAAGCTATTAATGTTTAAATAATTACCAGTTGTTTATTCGATTTTGTAAAAACCTCTGCACTATCCTTATTGATCAAGGCCATATCTTCAATTCTCACTCCTCCCAATCCCGGTACATATACCCCAGGCTCTATTGTAACCACCATTCCTGTTTTCAAGATAGTATCATCTCTTTGGGCTAACTTCGGATCCTCGTGAATCTCTAATCCAAGTCCATGTCCAAGTGAATGGCCAAAATATTCTCCGAATCCGCCGTTATTAATTAAATCCCTGGCTAAACTGTCTGCTTGCTGGCATGTCATTCCTGAACATATATTTTGCAGTGCATATTCTTGTGATTCTAATACCAGGTTGTACACTTTTCGCTGCCAATCATTAATCTTACCTAAAATAATAGTTCTGGTCATATCAGAACAATAACCATCAACGACAGCACCAAAGTCAATTGTAACCATCTCACCATAATTTAGTTTCTTTGTCGTCGCAACACCATGAGGCATAGCTCCCCTAAGACCTGATGCAACAACAAATTCAAATGATTTATCTTCAGCTCCATTTTTCTTTAAATAAAATTCCAACTCCAAAGCAAGATCTTTTTCTGTAATACCAGGCTTAATTAGCTGGATGATATGATTATATGCCTCATCTAGCAAACTAGCCGCCTTTTTTATAATGTTTATTTCTGTTTGGTCCTTAACCATTCTTAAACTTTTTATCTCTTGTGAAAATGGTATTAAAACTGTTGAACTTAAAACATGCATGTATTCTTCATAAGTTTTAACTACAATGTAGTCTTCCTCAAAACCAAGACTTCTAATATGATCATTTACTATGAGTTCATTGATAATAGTTGAATACTTCTTTCCTGCATCAATTACTGTATAGTTGGAACACTGTTCCTTAGCTTGCTCTAGATACCGAAAATCTGTTATTAAATAGTTGTAATCCCCGGTAATAAGCAATTGTGCCGAGCTTCCAGTAAAACCGCTAAAGTATCTAATATTTTGCGGTTTGGATATCAGAATTGCATCAATTCCTTTTTGAATTAATTGACTCCTTAATTTGTTTAATCTTTCAAACATATTATTGCCCCTTATTGTAAAATATATCTTTTAAAGCATATAAACCTAAAACATATCCATAGGGCCCAAAACCACTTATTACGCCAGAAACAACCGGAGAAATAACTGATTTATGCCTAAATTCTTCTCTAGCATAAATGTTTGATAAGTGAACTTCAGCAATCGGAATTTTTAATATTTCAAGGGCATCGCGGATAGCTATACTGTAATGTCCAAAAGCCCCCGGATTAATAATAATTCCATCCCATGAGCTACCAACTTTTTGTATTGTATCAATTAATTCCCCTTCACTGTTTGACTGAAAAAAACTTACTTCTATCCCAATCTTATCAGCTGTATTCTTTATTTCTGAATTGATTTGTTCTAGGGTCTGTGATCCATAGATGGATTTCGGTCTAAGGCCTAGCATGTTAATATTTGGACCATTAACAATCAATACTTTCATTTTTTCCACCTCAGTGTGAATCATTAACTTCCGCTAATCGTCATCTCTTCAATTCGAACAGATGGTGCGCCTTTACCTAAAAAAAACGTCAAATTATCCGCTACTCCATTGATAGATTTTAAAAGGCTTAATAAATTACCAGCAATTGCTATACCACGTACCGGTCCTTTTAATTCTCCTCTTTCGATCCAAATTCCTGCAGCGCCCACAGAAAAATCACCAGAAATAGGATTTGCTGTATGCATGCCCATCACATCAGTGACATAAAGCCCCTTTTCAACACCATTAAATAAATCTTCCTTAGTGAAAGGTCCTTTATCGAAATAAAAATTAGTAGTATTTATTTCTGGGGTAGACTTAAAAGAATCTCTAACTCCATTGCCTGTTGAATTGGTTCCCTCTTTTGAGGCTGTATATGTATTATGCAGATAACCCAGTAATGTTCCTTTATTGATTAATACAGTTCTTTGTGTAGGTACCCCTTCTCCATCAAAAGGTGCAGATGCTATTCCTCCATCAAGGGCTCCGTCATCTACAAGGGTAATATCCACTGATGCAACTGTCTCTCCTACTTTTCCTGCAAAAATAGATCTTCCTTTTTGAACAGCTTCTGCTGAAAGTGAAGGAGCTAAAACACCTAAAAAGCTAGTAACAATGTATGGATCAAAAATTACTGTAGCTCTTTGGGTTGGGACCTCTTTTGCTCCTAGCATTCTTATTGCTTTCTGAGCTGCTTCCTTGCCAATTATTTGAGGATCCAATTCCGAGATTTTTAATTTATATTGAAAGGAAAACCCAGTTTGGCTGTCCCCTTGGTCTTCTCCAACTAAAAAAGCATAACCTCCACAATATGAGCCTTCATAGTATGCCTGAATACCATTGGAATTAACTAAGGAAATAGAATACACAGAATCCTGATATGTGCAATTTTCAATTATTGTAATGCGTGAGTCCTCAGCTTTGGCGCTTATTTCGATATCCTTTGCCAGCTGTATTTTATGATTCAGCTTTGTGGTTTCAATTTCAGGATCGTAAATGGCTAACGATCTATAGGGCAAATTCTGCCTTGGAAGAACATTATGCTTGTTTTCTCCTGCAATTGCAGCATTAGCCACGGCTTTGTGAACAGTGTGGTCCACTGCTATTTTAGATAAATCTGTAGAAAAGGCATAACCCATTTTATTTGATTTCATGACTCTTATTCCCATACCAACAGTTTGGGCATTTTTCATGGTTTCAATCTGCCCATTGGCAACTTCAATAGATAAATCTTGTGAGTTAATTATGTAAACCTCAGCTGCATCTGCACCAATTCTTATTGCTTTTCCTATTACTTGTTCAGACTCTGCAAAGTAATTATTTTTCATATGCTACTGCACCCTTTATATCTTAAGAGGCAGTATGTTCACCCCTTTATAGAAAAATATTTATAGTCTTCGTATTCTCATTACCTTGGTACCTGCACCAGGCGCCTCAGTTCCTCCAATAATCATTTCAGTAACTCTTAAACTCGGTTGCGCATCTGAGACCGGTACTCCTTGACCATCTTTACCACAGGTACCGATAGCAAATCCTAAATCATTTCCAACCATATCAACTTGATTAAGGACTTTTGGTCCATTTCCGGTTAAAGTTGCCCCTCTTACAGCCTCTTTCACATCGCCATTCTCAATCAGATATCCTTCTGCTACATCAAATACAAAGTCACCGTTAGTTGTGTTTACTTGACCCCCGCCCATTTTTTTTACCAACAAACCCCGTTTGGTTTCCCTAATAATACGTTCAGGAGAATATTCCCCTTTAGCTATGTAGGTGTTAGTCATTCTTGGAATAGGCTTGTTTTGATATGATTCACGCCTACCATTCCCTGTTGACTCCCTTTTGTCTTTCATAGCGGATAACCTATCAAACATGAATTCCTCTAGCACACCATTTTTTATTAATGTAGTTTTTTGCCCCTTTATTCCCTCGTCATCCCAATGAACATATCCATACTTTTTCAACGTTCCATCATCAATAACACTTACTTGATTTGATGCTACTTCCTGACCTATTTTTCCTGCATATACCGATAATTTTTTTTGCACCAGGTCTGCTTCCAACCCATGTCCACATGCTTCATGAATCATCGTGCCACCAGCCTCTGCTGTCATTACAACAGGCATCTTTCCAGATGGAGCAGGTCTTGCTTCTAACATTTTTACAGCTCTAGAAGCAGCTTTTTCAGCTAGGACTTGCGTACTTATTTCATCAAATAGTTCAAAACCTGCAAAACTTCCCGCAGCTTCATAGCCGGTTTGGATTAGCATGCCGTCTGAGGCAACAACATTAACTAGCATTCTGGTTCTTACTCTTTTATCTTCGACCAAATCTCCCTCGGAATTTGCTATGGTTACTTCCTGAACGAGATCTCCATATCCAACAATGACTTGTTTAACCCTGTCATCGACTTTCCTGGCAGTTTCATTTGCCTCTAAAACTTTCTCTAATTTTTTTTCAATGGGGATACTGTCGGGATCTTTTTCCACCTGAACATTTTGATTCCCTTTTCCAGTAACTTCAATGACATTTGAAAACATATTATCTCCTGCAGCTTGTCCTACTATTTGAGCAGCCTTTTTTAAGGAATTAATTGAGAGGTCATTTGTATACGCATAAGATGTATTATCACCAGTGATAACTCTTATTCCTGCCCCAACATCTATTCCACTAATTACCTTTTCAATACTGTTGTCCTCAAAACTAATGCCTGTCGTTTGCTTATTTTCGATGAATATTTCAGCAAAATCACCACCATATTGCTTTGCCACAGCAAGAATTTCTCCAATATCTGACCTGCTTAACACTATAATCACCTCTACTATTTTAAGGTATACAAGACCTTTTATTTATTCCTACAATTAATTTTTAGTATCCTTCACTTGTATCAGGAATATGACTACTTCTGAAAAAAATTCATGTGGGCTAGAACAGCAGTTATTTGTTCGTAATCACCTATTTCCATGTCTATCCATGATATTCTAAAGGTCAACCTGTTTACGAGAGATAAGTCAATAAGTCCAGGGGCTATGTATTTGGGGTAACCTGAGGGTTTGACTGTTTCTGATACAAAGATCTCTTCATCGTCAGCTAATACAATTAATACAAAACCAGCACTGCTGTTCATTGTTGCATCATCAACACCAAAGTATCCTGATAACGTATCAAATTGTTGATATAAATCCAATACAACCTCAGCGGTTTTCTTTTTACTGCTTAAATCAACTGCAACTCCAGAAGAAAATTTTCTTCCAGCGATCCAGTAATCATCAAGAGTTTTTTGATAAAAGGGTCCAACATTTCTAATTACTTTCATATCTTCAATTCTGGTCTTTAGACTCTTCATTAAAATACTTTGCTGTTCATGAGGCGAATTTTCCAACACTTCCTTTGAATAAATATATATTGAATTACTCTTTTCATTCCATATTACCTCAAAACCAAGGATTTCAGAAATATCTCTAAGGGGAACCATAGTTATTCCTTGGTCTTTTAGTATAAAAGGCTTGATGTTTGTATGGACTAGTTTACCATTGAATATTATCTTTATATCACCTGTATAACCCTGACAAATCATATTGTTCCAATCTGAAGCTGAAAAAGGCTGAGTGGATATTAATAGAAACAGTGAGAGAAGTAACCCAAATAATAATTTTTTCATGTTTACCTCCATTAATCTCTTTTTGGAAACATATATGGATTAATTTGATCATAAATCTCATTGTGAACATCTAACTCAATTGTATCATTCTTTTCAGGATTTTCAGGATGATTATCAACAAAATTATCTTTTTTTGTATATAAATATTTTAAATCATCAGGGATATTAAATGGATTTTCTCTTTGATGGATGTATTCTTGATAAGACTTTTCTGCCAATGGTTTATTTAACTCAACAGAACTAATTATATGATAAATAATTTCGCCATGAACATTATCGCCATCAGTATTAGTCTCCAAAATAAGACTGCTTAATTTACCTGGTATTTCCCCAGGTAAAATGTTTAGCAATTCTATTATTGATAAATAATCTCCAGATACATTTATCAAAATGGGATTAATGTAATAATCATAAAAAACTGTTTGCTCCTGTGGTAATACTGAAATGACATTAAGTCCCGATAGCTCATGCTGCAAGGAAGCAAGAGCCATAATAAGTTCAGCACAATCATTAGTACTGATAATATATTTTTTCTCTAGTTCAACAATTTCTTCTTTTATCATATCACACTGTGCATTTACCAAATCCAAATCAAATAAGGTATTTTCAAGATTATTTAAAAGTCCTTCTTTTATTCTTAATTCTTTTTTGATATCGATCAAATCAGGGTAAATCCATACTGCAAACAACTTAAATAGCATAAAAACCATGGTCATCATGCCTAGAATACTCAACAGAATTTTTTCTCTTGTGCTTAAAGTGTATTTCATTGTAAGTCCTCCACATTTACCATACTGCAGATTATTTGGAAACTGAAGACAGTCGCATCATCAATAGTATTCCTTTGAGCTTGCGATAATCGAACTGCATCAAATTCATTAAAGGTTCTTAATGAACTCAGCATGAGACCAATCTCTGCAAAGTCAGTTGAGAAGCCACTTAGCACAATTGACATATCATTTATATGCAATTGGGTGAACCAAGTATTTGGAGGAACAATACTATTTATTTGGGCAAGCAGGTCTCCCCAGTATACCCTTTGATTAAATTTCCTATGAATGGCAGTTTTAACCTCAGTCAAGTTATATAATGTGTGGGAATAAATCTCTTTTTCAGCAACCTGCCTCTCTATATAAGCTAACCTAGCACTTGTTTCGAATAATGCTTCTTTTAATTGTTTAGAATATATCCCTAAATAGATAATTGTACTGCTTGAAATAAGCAATAATATGATAACAACAACTAGTTTTTTATTAGGTTTAAATCTTTTTGCTCTATACTTGACAGGTAATAGATTAACCTCCGACATCATCTATTACCCCCTTTTAAACTTAAACCAGCAGCTACAGCAAATTTTGGATTGAATTCTATGGAACTATTTGCAGTGAGATTCACAATTGGTACTTGCAGACTTTTTTTGAGAAAGCTTGTATAATCCTTCCAATAATGATTCTCATCCAAAATGCCAATCCTACCAAGGTTGTTATTAGATGCACTTAAATAATTGATGAATTCATTATTAGCTTCACTCATACAGTTGTCTGGAGAGCCAACTCTTTGAAAGGATCTAGCCAAAAGAAGATTATTGTTGTTTACAACTAGAATATTAATTTGCTCATCACCCACATGAATAAGCGCTGTTGGAATCACTTCAATATCTGGCCAAATCTTGTTACCATAATATATCAACCAGCTTTTTAAAGCCTCTGGAACAATATTTATCGCCATTAAAGGTATACCGGCTTCTTTGAAGATTCTGTGCCAACATTGCATAATGTCCAATTTCATTGCACCTACAATTACTTTCACCCCATTACTTTTTGCATAATAATTCCTATTCATGATATACCAATCAATAACATAATCATTTTGGTAATTATCAGGTAGACAATGGTGTAGTTCCCATTTGATGGTTTCTTTTATTTCTGACATCTTTAGCATTGGCAGTTCCATAACTTTATAGAAAATACATTCAGAAGCTGTTGTTACTGCTGTAGTAATTCCATTCCATTGATTGATATTAACCACTTCTTTTAATTGTTCCGTTGCAGGATGATTATTAATAGAAAAATCAATTTCATGAGTTAAAAATAATTCTGTTTCTTTTAGAATCGTTGAATTATTTTTTAGCCTGCAATGAACAATTCGAAACATATTTTTACAAATCTCAATTCCTAACCGATTGTGTGAATATCTATTAAAAAGCAACTTAAGCAAATCTCCCTCCTTAAAAGGTGTATAACCATTTCAAGATATTTATTTGATCAATCGAGTAGTCACTTGTCTTCAAAAAATTTTATTTCCAATAGGACTTCTGCCCTTTTTTTTACATTACCTACTTCAGCTTCAGATACCAGCTTTATGCAATCAAATTCATCGGATATGATAATACTATTTATTCTACCATCTCCTACAAGAAGAGGTTTTTCATAACTAGGGTCATTAAGCAATTCACCTCTATATTCTGGATAATGATGCAGATAATGTAAAGCTATTTGAATGCCTGCCTCCGCAAGATAATACGCTTGAATACCTTGTTTATTATTCAGGGTAATTCTATATTCTGTCAAAGTCATGGCGATAAGGGTTGATGAGATAATCACAATGATTAGAAACACCATTAAAACCCACAAGAGGACAATACCTTGTTGATTTCCAAATTTGGTTTTATTCATGATAAGACCTGATATGCACTTGCGTAGATATAGGATAACTGTAATCACCATAAGTCAACTCAATATCTATTTTTATAAGTGAGCAGTCATCTACCGATGGGTAATATGCAAACTTTAGAGCATTTACATTATAAGCAACAGGGTTATTACCTTGTTCATCAACAGATTTTAAAATTTGTCTACCCTTTAAATAATATTTATTTTCCCTACCATCGATAAGAAGTATTAGACTATCTGAACTACTCGTGGGCAAAACTTGGTTTGATCTTTTTATGTCAGTGTCCATCATAGATATGGCAATACGAGCATTTTGCTGTAAATCTATTCTATTGCTGCTAAACTCCCATATCCTAATAGCACCTTGTAAGGCTATGTGAATTGTGCCAAATGCAACTGCGATGAGAGCAACACTGATGATTACTTCAAGTAAAGTCAAGCCTTTTTGATCATGCCAGCGCATTTATTTAACCAGCCTTACTGTGGTAATTGAAACTCCACTATCAGACATTCCTTCAAAATATACATATATATTTATAAGTTTTAAGTCGTGATAATTATAGTCTCTTACTAAAAGGTCATACTTAATACCTGAAATTTCCTCATATTGAATACCATGCTTATCCGATAATGTGGGATCACTATTGGTATGTAGTCTTTCCATTATACCTTTCCCAGCCCAAATTAGCTGTGACATATTACCTGCCCTCTCAAGATTACTAAAACATGAGTTAACAATATTGAATGCAGAGGCAACAATCACTATTAGGATAGTAAACGCAACAAGTATTTCAATGATGGTAATTCCCTTGTTATCTTTTATGACTTCCATTGTACTGCACCTACCATTTGCCAGTACCAGGTTGAGTCCTCACCCGGCCAGTGTTGACAGTAATTATAACTTCATATATATGGCTATAACTGTCTGATAATCTTATAGTTGTAGCACCTATCCCTAAGGGTACTCCCAGTTCATTAAAATATATCTCCGATCCAAAACTGTCCAAAAAACGAATACCCTGGGGAGCATGTTTTGTCTCTAAAACAACTGTCCCCTTTTTGATGATATACCTGTCTCCCCTCAACTGCAGTACAACAGGTGGATATATTTCACCAGAAATATTTCGCTGCCTGACATATCTAATATCTCCAGCTAACTGTTTTGAAAAGGCAGCTAAAGCCTGCCTCTCAACAGTTTTTCTCAGAATAGGAGCTGTCAGACCAAGCACAAGACTGATTATACATATTAATACAATTATTTCAATAATTGTAAAACCTCTATTTTTATGATTAATTTTCATGATAAGATGACCCTTTTTAGAAGACAATAATAAACAACACAGACCTAATAAAAGGTAATCTAATACTGCTGAGTAATCCTAAATAATTTTTAAAAAGCATTCAAAAGACTGATCATTGGGATAAAAATTGCAAAAACCATTATGGCTACAATGCAGCCTACAAATATTATCATTGCTGGTTCAACCATGGAAACAAGTCTAACTGTCTTAATATCAACTTCTTTCTGATAAAACTCACCCAGTGTGAATAATAAGCTATCTAATTTGCCTGTTTCTTCACCGACTTTGACCATTTGCTTGAACATATTATCGAAAACAGCTGAGTTTTTGATGGGTTCCGATAGACTTTTTCCTTCAATTATGGCCTTATTCATCATATCTACTTCTTGTATGTAAACCCAATTGCCGGTAATCTCTTTCACTGTATCTAACGATTGTAAAAGCGGTACCCCACAACTTAAAAGCGTACTCAAAGCAAAACAAAAACGTGCAGTAATAGCGCCTTTTACAAGGTCCCCTAAGATTGGCAAAAAAAGCTTGGCTTTATCCAAGTTTTTCTGTCCCGCTGTTGTATGAGAAATTTTAATTAACCCCACAATAATTATTATAGGTAAGATTATCAACATGTACCATAATTTATGAACCATATTTGTTACATAAAAAAAGAGTTTGGTTAATAATGGAAGATCTTGAGAAAAATAATATATATATCCTTCAAAGGTTGGGGCTACAAGAAAAATAATTATTAGTAATGAAACAAAAGACATAATTAACACTAATATTGGATATATGAGTGCACTAACTAATTTTTCATGCATTTCATGCTCTCTTTCATAATGTTCGGCCATTCTTTGCAAAGTTATATCAAGGCTGCCTCCAATTTCCCCTGCCTGTACCATTTTTACCATTAGCGTACTATACACATCTGGATGTTTTTCTAAACTTTTGTACAATGGGTTTCCCCTTTTTACCGATTCCTTAACTAACCCCAGGGTACTTTTAAGGGTTGAGTGCTGGGTATGACTCTGTACAACTTCAAGGGCGTTTAATAGAGGCATACCTGAATTAAGTAAAACACTAATTTGTTTGTTAAACCTGGCAAGGTCTAAAGATTTAACCTTTTTTATAAAAAATAACTGGCTAAAAAAACAACCTTGTCGTTGCTTAATAGAAGTAACATAATATCCTTGAATTTTTAATAATTTTACTGCAGAGGTAATATTATCTGCTTCCAATGTGCCACTATATTGCTTCCCGGAAACATCAACTGCTCTATATACGTATAAACTCAAATGATTTCCTCCAATAAAGAGTATCATAAATAAAAAGAGACCCTTCGAACTTCTTCTATTGTTGTTATTCCTTGAAGTACTTTTGCAAACCCATCTCTTGTATAAGGGATCATACCTTCTTCCAATCCCTTTTGAAAAATTTCATATGTTGAAACCTTTTGCAAAATGAGCTTTTTAACTTCATCAGTAACCGGCAGTATTTCAAACAAGGCAGTTCTGCCACGATAACCAGTATGATTGCAGGCAATGCATCCCTCACCTCGAAACAAGGTGAATTCATCTTTTAGCCCTATACCAAATAAGTTGCTATCTACTCCATCTGCTCTGTATTTGTAGGATATTTTGCATTGTGTACATATTATCCTCACTAATCTTTGAGCCACAACACCATTAAGGGCAGAAGCAACTAGATATGGCTCAACTCCCATATCTATCAGTCGTGTTATGGCTCCTGCAGCATTATTGGTATGTAGAGTGCTAAAGACCTGATGACCAGTTATAGCTGCTCGAACAGCAATTCGTGCTGTATCATTGTCTCTAATTTCACCTACCATAATGACATCAGGGTCCTGTCTAAGTATTGACCTTAACCCCGAAGCAAAATTCAAGCCAATCTTGAAATTTACCGCAATTTGGTTAATTCCGGCTAACAGGTATTCAACAGGGTCTTCAATAGTTACAATATTTAGAAGGGGATTATTTAAATGATTTAAAGTAGCATACAATGAAGTAGTTTTTCCACTCCCAGTTGGCCCAGTAAAAAGAAGCAAACCATAAGGACGGGTGATTAGAACTTTATATTTGTCCAGCTGTTTTTCATCCATTCCAAGTCTCTCAAGACCCAACAGCATAGCTGACCTTTTAAGGAGGCGAATTACCACTTTTTCACCAAAGACTGTAGGAATTGTCGATATCCTTAAATCTATTTGCTGGTCATCAATAGTAAAATCTATTCTACCGTCCTGAGGAAGTCTCTTCTCAGCAATATCCATACTTCCAATAATTTTTATCCTTGAAACGATAAGTTGATGTAAACTTCTGGGCATATTTAACACTTCTACAAGTACACCATCAATTCTAAAACGAACTTTAACCACCATTTCCATAACTTCAATATGTATATCACTTGCATTCATTTTTGATGCTTTTTCTATCAAATAATTTACAATGTTAATAGCAACATTATCTTCATGAATTTGTTTAGCTTTTTTGTAATTAATATAATTAAAGTATTCCTCCAATAGCATTTCCATTATTTTATCATCCACTGTAACTGCGTGAACTTTATAGCCAATGTTTTTACAAACATCTAGAATTGCCGATACATTCTCTGGATTTATACAAGCAATTTTTAACACATTATCCTCTAGGTTTATGGGAACTAATAGATACTTTTTAATTAGACTTTCAGAAATTGCATCTGTCAGTTTTGGGTCAAGATAGAATTTTAACATAATCGCTCCTAAATAAATATGCAGACATTACCAATTATCTTTATATATATTTCTTGGGAAATCGACATTTTCCTGCTAAAATCATCCAAATTTAGCAAAAAAAATACCTAATTTATTCTAGGTATTTTAGAAATTTCAAGGGTGTGTATCCTAACATCACCTATGCTATGCGGTAAAACCCAATTAATTCTATTGTTTACCATCTTTTTGTCTTTTGTAATTAATGCCTTGATTAATCTAGAATCAATTATTGGGGCTTGGACTGGAAGACCAGCTTTTTTAATTAAGTTGATAATACGAACTAAATCCCTTTCAGACAAATAACCCAATTCATGAGCAAATTTCGATTCAAGAGCTAATCCTAAAGCAATAGCCTCACCATGGCGCCATCCGGTAATCATTTCAATGGCATGTCCTAAAGTATGCCCTAAATTAAGGAGCATTCTTAAGCCGGATTGTTCCTTTTCATCTGCAGCAATAATTTGCCCTTTAATCTGGCAACATTCCTTAATTATATTTATGAGGCTAGGGCTATCTGGACCAATCTTTTCAATATGGGATTGAATCAGATTAAACATTTCTTCACCGCTCAAAATAGCATATTTGATTATTTCCCCTAGACCTGATGTAAATTCATCCTTTGGGAGTGACCTTAAAGTATTAACATCAATTAGCACAAGCCTGGGTTGATAAAAGGAACCTATTACGTTTTTTACACCATTAAAATTTAAGCCGGTTTTTCCACCTACACTGCTATCAACAGCAGAAAGAAGTGTTGTAGGAATCTGAACATATGGTATACCCCTCATATATGTAGAAGCTGCAAAACCAGCCAGGTCCCCAACTACACCTCCACCAAAAGCAACTATTAAGGATTGCCTATCAAAATTTTTATCTAATAAGTACCTGTAAAATCCCTCAAGTACATCTGTTTTCTTAGCTTCCTCTCCTGATGGCAATAAATAAAATAATGTTTTATAATTTTCTCTCCTAAAACTGTTATATATTAGAGGCCCATGATGTTTAAAAATTTCTCTTTGGGTAACAATACAACACACCATGTTTTTATGAAGTGAACTCGTTAAGGAGCCTGACCTGGATAAAACCCCTTTGTCTATAATAATATCATAACTATCCTTATCTAAATTAATTTCCAGGGTTTTCATAATTTTCAATACATTGGAGGACCTCATTGACAACTTCCTCCAAATCCTTTCCTGTAGTATCTATAGTAAAATCAGCTTTTTGATATAAAGGCTTTCTTAGTTCTAACAATTCAATAATTTTTGCCACTGATTTGTCATTACCTAAAAGAGGACGATAACTATTTCTCTTTGAAACCCTTTTTTGAATCTCCTGAGGATCTGCGTTTAAAGCTATTATAAGTCCCTTATCTGACAATAAATCAATATTATCTTGGTTTAACACTACTCCACCTCCTGTTGCAATCACTGCATTATCCAATTTACATGCCCTTTTAACTGCTAAATGTTCCTCAGAACGAAAACGAACTTCACCATAATCATTAAAGATTCTACCAATAGACATACCACATACCTTTTCAATATCTTCATCCGTATCAAAAAATGTTTTACCTAGACGTTTTGATACTCTCTTACCAACTGCAGTTTTTCCTGTTCCCATAAAGCCAATTAATACAATGTTATTTTTCATAAAGTATAACCGCCTCACGTATATACATGTTGACACTTCATAATTACTCTATTTAATGTAAATAAAAAGTATTCCTCTAATCTCTTTTGGAATAGATAATCCCAATTCTAAACTAGCATACTAAGGCAATGGATCTGGTGTAACAAGAATTGATCCATCATTACCAATTGTAACATGATAGGTGTCCGATCCCCTGGGGGGTTTAGGCCATGATTCTATATAGTTTAAAAGTGCATTATCTTCTTTTCCATCATGAAAGGGAGAACTGTTGGAGGCCGTTTCGATGCCAACTTCGGATATGTAAAGAGAAGCTGCGCTTTTTAGAATACGTACATTAGCCTCATGTGCTTTGTTCTGAGCATTATTCTGAACACCGGTATAAACTGGTATCGCAATGGCCACCAAGATTCCTATAATCATGACCACAACCACTAATTCAATAAGTGTAAAACCATTTTGATTGTTCACCTCCCAACCCCCTTTGCCAATTAAAATATTACATGCATGATTTCTTGATAACTTAGTAGAATTTGTCTACCCCACAAAGTAGAGATAAACATACCAATACTTAAAAAAGGACCAAAAGGTATTGGATCTTTTCTTGACTTCACATTCAAAGAAATAAGAATAATTCCAAAAAGTGCACCGGCAAGAAAACTTATAAACAAAGCTAATAATGTTAAAACAGATCCTAATATAAAACCCCCGGCAAACATCAATTTTATATCGCCTCCTCCCATACCGCCCTTGCTAAGCAATGCAATGATAAATAGTGATCCTCCCCCGATTAATGCCCCTCCTAAAGCATTTGCCAAAGTTATCTCAGGAATAATTATCTGCCAAAATATTCCCCATAATAAAACTAATACTACCATTCTATTTGGTATTATTTGATGGTCTATATCAATAAATGCAATAGTAATCAAAATAGAAAATAAACATAGATATTTTGCTAATATTATGTTAACCCCAATGTTGATAAAGGCCAAAATAAATACGAGTCCAGTTAATATTTCTATAAGTGGGTATTTAAAGCTGGTTTTCCTTTTATAATCTGTGCTATTATTCGCAAAGCTATTTATATAGGTATTTAATAATGACCCAGTAACTAAACCTAAAACCAATATAATTATAAAAAACATTATGCGGCCTCTTAATACTATTATATGTCTAAATTGTGACATGTTTTTTTAGAAAATCATAAATTAAATCTATTGGCGGCTCTATTCCTGTCCACAATTTAAATGCATCTGCCCCTTGATAAATTAACATATCAAGGCCATTAATTACCTGGCACCCTTTAGATTTAGCCTTTTTTAAGAGTACTGTCTCTAAAGGATTGTATACCATATCATATATCAAACATTGATTTGGAATATATTCCTCAGACAGTGGCATACTTTTTTCTAAGTAACCATACATGCCGATGGGTGTTGCATTTACAATTAATGCACACTGCTCAAAAACTGAAGCAGTTTTATCTATTTCAATCACCTTTAATTTGTTAGCATGAGAGTTTGCGTATATGTCAAATATTTGTTGAGCCTTATCAATATTTCGACCAATTATATGAACCTGGGAACTTCCTGCATGCAATAGTCCAATAATTGCTGCCCTAGCTGCACCGCCGGTCCCTATTACAGCGGTGACTTTATCTTTAGGATCAAACCCATTTTTCTTCAATGATTTTAAAAAACCAGAAACATCGGTATTGTAACCAATAGATGTACCCTGATCTATTACCACAGTATTAACTGCACCTACATCTTTTGCCAAGTCATCGAGCTTATTCAAAAAAGGAATGATACTCTCCTTATAGGGAATCGTCACATTAAAACCTTTAGCATTTAATGCAACTAATCCCTGGACAGCTCTTTCTAAAAAGTGATTTTCAACAGGAAAAGCTAAATAAACAGCTTTAATATTAAGCATGTTGAATAAATAATTGTGCAATAATGGAGATAGGCTGTGCTTTATTGGATTGCCTATTAGACCAACCAAGTTAAATTGAGCATTAATTAATTCCTGCAAAATGTTTCCCTCACTCTATTTTGTCCAACATAAGTATACTTAGCACTTTTCTTTCAATTACTCTAACCACACGAGTCCCTATAAACTCTTTATCATTAAGGGGTACAACCAATATAGTATAAAGATTTAGACGATTGCCACCTAGTATATCAGTAAAAATCTGGTCACCAACCACCGCAGTTTCTTGAGGCACAGTACCCATTGCAGTCATCGCTCGCTTAAAAGCGCCTGTTCTAGGTTTATTTGCCTTAGCAATATAAGGTATTCCTAATAAATTAGCTATTCTAACTACCCTATTCTCATTATTGTTAGAAACTATACATGCCTTCAAATTGTTTTCTATCATGCTTTTAAACCAATCAACGGCTTTATCAGAAATGTCAGGATTATTCCATTCGGTTATAGTATTGTCAAGGTCTACTATAATTCCTTTTATACCTCTTTTGCATAATTTTTTAAAATCAAGATGGTAAATAGAATTAATATAAAGATTTGGCTTAAGTCTGTGTAACATTGTTTCCTCCTGGTAAAAAACGCAATATATAAATATTAGCACATCCTAATATATTTTAAAAGTTCAAGGGAATATAGCGATTACTTTTCTATTATTTTAAAATACTTTTTATAAGTAAATACGGCTTGTCCAATAAGTTTATTGTCTCCAAACTGTTATCTAGTTTTATGATAGGCCACATTAGAAAGTACTTTGGGATGCCTATGATTTTTCCTGTGCTACCGTCTGTTAATTTCTGTTCATTTGGTTCTTCCATATTATTCAATTTCTACTTAAATACTTTTTTTCCTTCTTACCTTTAATCTGAGTTTAGTTCTTTAATCAAGTTTTTAATGGCCTTTTTTTCAATTCTTGATACATATGACCTAGATATTCCTAATTTTTTTGCAATTTCTTTTTGTGTCTTTCTAAAACCGTTAAATAATCCAAACCTCATTTGCAGTACTTCCTTTTCTCGTCCCTTAAGCTTTTTCACCATCTCAATTACTCTTTTTTTTTCCTGTTCATTTTCTACACTATTTGCAACAATGTCTTGTTCTGTTCCCAATACATCTAATAAGGTCAGTTCATTCCCTTCTTTATCCACACCAATGGGATCATACAATGATATTTCCCCTTTTAGCCTTTTGGTTGCCCTTAAATGCATTAGAATCTCATTTTCTATGCAACGAGCTGCATAAGTAGCCAGCTTAGTTCCTTTGTCCTGGTCAAAGGTATTAATGGCCTTAATCAAACCCAAAGTTCCAATAGAAATAAGGTCATCTATATCTTCTCCACATGTTTCAAACTTTTTGGTAATATGTGCTACCAGTCGTAAATTATGCTCTATCAAAATATGCCTGGCAGTTTCATCACCCCTTTTCATTCTTTTCAGGTATAGCTCTTCTTCTTCTTCTGATAGTGGTTGAGGAAAAGTGTTATTACTGAGGTAAGACACCAACAAAGTAATACCTTTTAGAATAGAAGCCACCAGAAAACCTAGCAAGCCAGGGTGCATAAAAAAAGACCACCTCCAAACAAAGCTCACCTTAAATTATATGGTGAGACAAGTATAAAGGTGCATGTATACTTTATTGGTATTTTATACCATTTATTTGACTTCAAATAAATCGGAAAAGATTTAATTACATGTTATCTTGAAGTTAAATCATGCAATCTTGTAATAAATAATTTAGCGCTATTTCCATATGCACCAACTATCCGTGGAGCCAGACATCTTGAAGATTTAAGAATGCTAAAAAAAGAAGGATATTTTGCTAAGCAATTGCTTTTGTCGGTTAAAGCTGGCGTTGAAGCATATGCGTTTAAGTGTGCATTACTACTACAGGTTTATATCTCAGAGACAATGTAACAATAAACCTATGAGGCTACAAATCTCAATCTTGATTATTGACCAATTATTTTTACTAAAACCCTCTTTTTTCTTTTTCCGTCAAACTCTCCATAAAAAATCTGTTCCCATGGTCCAAAATCAAGTTTGCCGTCAGTTATCCCAACAACAACTTCTCTTCCCATTATTGTTCTTTTTAAATGTGCATCAGCATTATCCTCAAACCCATTGTGTAAATATTGAGAATATGGCTTCTCTGGAGCTAACCTTTCAAGCCATTTTTCGAAATCATTATGAAGACCCTGCTCATCATCATTAATAAATACACTTGACGTAATATGCATTGCATTACATAATAATATCCCTTCTTTAATACCGCTTTCTTTTAAGCACTCCAAAACCTGTGAAGTTATGTTAATAAATCCTCGTCTTGTCTTAACATCAAACCACAATTCTTTACGATAGCTTTTCAATTAAAACACCTTCTCAAAAAAAATAATTTATTAGTCTATAAAAGTGGTGAAATTAAACGGGCAGAAGCTTCTAGAATCCTGGCCCTGGCAGGTCTCTTTTTTAATACACTTAATATTACCTCTTCGCAATCCATTAGGTCGTTACGGAAATCTTCTTCCAAGCGCTTGATTGTTTTTTCATCAAAACAAAATGCATTAACTTCAAAGTTGTATAAAAAGCTTCTACTATCAAAATTTGCTGTACCTATTGATGCAACAGTGCTATCCACTGTTAACAATTTTGCATGTATAAAACCTTTGTTATATTTATATATTTTAACTCCTGCTTGAATTAATTCTTCAAAAAATGAACAAGTTGCATAATAGATAAATCTTTTATCTGGCACTCCAGGAACAATAATTTTAACGTCAATACCACTCAATGCAGCAGTCTTTAGCGCCATTAAAATACTTTCATCTGGAATTAAATAGGGAGTTGTGACAAAAATATTTTCCTTTGCATTAGTGATTATTGTGAAATAGGCTTGCTGTATTGTCTCCCAATCAAAATCTGGTCCGCTTGGAACAACTTGAATTAACTCCTGTCCAACTCTTCCTTGCTTTGGAAAATAATCCTTTTCTTGCAATATTTCTTCAGTCATAAAGCGCCATGATTTTAAAAATATATTTTGAAGAACATAAACGGCCTCTCCTTCAATTTTTATGTGGGTATCTCTCCAAAAAGGGTAATTAGGATTTTTATTTACATATTCATCACCTATGTTTAAACCTCCCAGGAAACCTATTTTCCCGTCTACTATCAGTATTTTACGGTGGTTTCTATGGTTGAATTCACTATTTAAGAAAGGAATTTTTATAGGTAAAAAGGGTCTAATATCTACTCCTGCGTTCCTTAAATCTTGAAAATACTTCTCTCCTAAACCCCACCCGCCAAATCCATCATATATAAACCTGACCTTAACGCCTTCTTTTGACTTTCTAATTAATATATCTTTAATTTCATTACCAAGTTTATCATCTTTAACAATGAAATATTCTAGATGTATATGATTTTTGGCTTCCTCCATTGCTTTTTTTTTGGCTGCAAAAGTCTGATCCCCATTAGTAAGAATCTCAGTTTTATTATTCCATGTAAAGGGTGTTTGCGAGTTATTTAATAGCAGATTAACAAGTTTTCTTTTCACATCATCATGTGCATCACAATAGAATAATAGATTTTGCTTTACACGTTCTTTTTGGGTCTCCACTAACATATGCCAATCAATTACTCCACCTTTTTCTGACATCTTTTTAAATAGTCGTCTTTTTTTAATATTTCCACCCAGTATAAGATATAAAACAAAACCAAGCAATGGTAAGGCAATGAGGATTAATAACCAGGCAACTGTTTGTGCAGGATTCTTATTATCAAAATAAATAAATACACCTATCAAAAAAATCACAAAAAAATAAATATACGCAAGTGTAGCAGGTACTATTTTTATAAGGCTGAAACTAATAAACCCAAACATAACACCAACTACCCTTCATGTATTTATACTAAAATTATATCATAAAACTAAGTTAAATATTAAAACTATCATTCACAAGAAAGTAGAAACCAGGCCAATATATTTGACCATGGTTCCATCTGGCTTTTTAATCAAGATTTTTGATAAAGCCCACGGCTTCTCAATCATTATGCTCAACTAAAACCACCTGTTCCTTTTTGTCCTTTATTTCCTATTAAACATTTGTCGGTGAAGATGCCACCTGTAAAGGTAAATAATTGCTCAGCTTTACAACCACATTCAGGGCATTTCACATTTTCTCTCTCATTGATAGGTACAAGTTTTTCAAACTTCTTTTCACACGAATTACATTTAAAATCATATAATGGCACGTTATTTTACCTCCTTTACGATAAGTATCATTATAACATATTTTTATCAATGGTTGTAAAAAACCCTTCCTTTAAATATGGAAGGGTTTTTTACAGTTTTTAGTATTGGAATTTTACTGATGATGAGGGTTTTGCATGTGATGTTGATGCTGATTATGATATTGCCCTCTTGGATTAGTAAAATGAGGTGGAGTTGGGCTTGGCGCTTGAAAATGTTTGCCACCTGCAGATAAATCAAAATAAAGTCTGGCATCTTTATCCACACCAAAATCTCTATTAGAACCTGCGTGGCTGACTTTATTCAAAGCTTCTCTAAACAAAGCATTATGGGCTTCTTCTCTGTTTAAAAGAAAATCAATGGCTTCCCTGACTCCTTTGTCATTGATTTGTCTGTATAAATACTCATACACTACTTTTGCTCTTTGCTCAGCGGCAATATTAGACAAAAGATCTGCTGGTAAGTCTCCAGTTGTATCAATAAAATTACCTGTCCAAGGGACCCCTGATGAGTTAGCTAGCATGGGAGACAACCCACCCAAGACATGAGGTTGCAGATTCCCGATTGCATTATATCCCTGAAGGTCATGCCCATTTAACATATTGATCATAGTAGCAACCATTTCCATGTGACTAAATTCCTCTGCTGCTATGTCTAAAAATAAATCCTTAATAGCCTTATCCTGTACCCTAAAACTCTGTATAAAGTACTGGAGGCCAGCCTTTAACTCTCCATTAGCTCCGCCCAATTGTTCCTGCAGCATGGCTGCATAGGTAGGGTTAGGGCTATCCACTCTGACCGGATGAAGAAGCTGTTTTTCATGTTTAAACAATCTGATCAACCCCTTTTGGTTATCTTTATTTTAGTTTAACCTAATGGGTTTGATTTAATTCTTCTATGATTCTTTTGAATACTGGAGCTGCGTCTTGTCCACCACTTTTTCCTTTCTCCACCAAGATCACCACAACATATTGTGGTTTATCAATAGGGTAAAATCCTGCATACCAGGCATTTATGTTATTGCCGCTTTGCGCAGATGCAGTTTTGCCTGCTGATGGAGCATTTGTAGTCCATGCATTATGACCGGTTCCCCATTTATTCACTGCAAACAACATCTCTTTTACTTCTTTAGCTGTATTTTGAGACCAAATTCTATAAGGAGGTACTGCTGCCACAGCATGTACTATCTTACCAGAGTGACCAACAATTTCTTTTACTACTCGAGGTGTGACAACATATCCCCCATTGGCAATAGATGATAGTAAAACGGCCACTTGTACAGGTGTAATCATAATTCCTTCTTGTCCTAAAGATGCATTGGCAATTTTCCCCGGTCCAAAGTCTATCTGAATCTTATCGATAATATTTTGCGGATAACCTAATACTAAATTTTCAGTAAGTCCTACTCTCTCAGAGTATTTGAGCAAATTTTGCCTCCCAAGGCGCAAACCTAGATTAATAAAAACAGGGTTGCATGAGTGTGCCATTGCTTCAACTAAACTTAATTCGCCATGCCCCTCTTTAAACCAACAGTTTATTTTAAGTCCTGTATTAAATTCATAAAATCCATTACATATAAATTTTTCATGGGTTAATGCCAATTCTTCTTCAATTGCTGCTGCTGCAATTAATATCTTAAATAGAGAACCAGGATAATAATGTTTAAAAGACTTATTTACGTAGTTTACATCCAAATTGTTTGTAGAAGATATTACATCATTTTGATTGAAATTTGGCCGACTAGCCAATGCTATGATATCTCCATTTGCAGGATTCATTACAACTGCAGCACCACTAATTATACTTTGGTCCATGGCTTTCTCAACAATTTCCTGAACATCCTTATTAATTGTTAAAATCAATGTATTTCTTTCAACATCACCTCTCTCTTCCATCTGAAAACTTAAACCTGGAACAATATTTCCGCGGGCATCCAAGACTATTTTCCATAGGTATTTTGGAGTACTTTTGAGATAAGTTTCATAAATACTCTCAAGGCCGTTAACACCAACTCCTGCAGTCAAATGACCTATCAAATGTCTAGCTAAAGAATTGGCTCCATATCTTTGTATTATTTGCACCGGGTATGATGAAGTAGTGTTTGTATCTATATCAATGGTTTGAACCACTTCGGATCGATCTTCAATTATTAATACTTTACGATCATCTGCCACATATACTTCCCTAGCCATGTATTGTTCATCTAAAAGTGAACGCCCTAGTTCATCAGCAATATTACCCCTTGGAAACTCTTCAATTACTAAATACCTGTTTTGGATTTGAATTGCCTGTCTCTTAAGTTCTTCACCATTTACTATCTGTATTAGAGCTATCTTTGTTGTTAAGATACAAAACCCAAAAATAAAGAATATTAGGATAATCTCTACCCTTTTACAAAATATTCTCTTCATAAAAAAACACCTTCCATATTATGTATCAATATTTTAGACAAAAGGTGTTTTGTTTATTCAGATTATTTGGGTTATCGTTAATTCCCTTGGAATGCTTTTAAGTACTACAATTACTTCCTCAACTAAATCAGTAGAAGTCTGGATCTTGAGTAATGCCTTTGATGAATTAACAGTGCTTACTAAGGCTATACCTTCATATCCTTCAATTATTTTATTAATAAAATCAATATCACAGGATGTACAATTTACAAAAATAGTTACTTCTTTAACTATTTCACTCATCTTTTTTTGCCCTTCTGATTATAGTAAATCTCGGCATAGGGTCTGCGCATGTTACCTTTACTATCTGTTGCGGATGTGGGGCTTTAGTAATGTTTTCACCATCTTCATTAAACATTTCCTGTACTAATAAAGACTTGTTTTCACCTGCAGGAGGACACAGTTCTATTAAATCTCCAATTCCAAAATGGTTTCTTTGTTCTATTATCAACTGATTTAATTCAGCATCATATTCATTCACAATACCAATAAAGTCATAGGTGCGTTTGTACTTTGAGGTTCTATAATTATGATCATTATTGGTGATTTTGTCAAAATAGAATCCTGTGGTATATTCTCGGTGGCTAACTTTACTTACTTCGTTAAGTAATTGTTCATTAAATTTATAGTTATTTGGATTTTCAACGTAATCATCTATAGCTTGCCTATAGGCCTTAACAACTGTTGTGACATAATGCACACTCTTCATTCTTCCCTCGATCTTAAAACTGTCAATCCCTGAATTGATTAACTCTGGTATATGTTCGATAAGACAAAGATCTTTTGAATTAAATATATAACTTCCCCTTTCATCTTCTTCTATGCCTATCATCTGATCAGGTCTCTTTTCCTCTATTAGATAATACTTATAACGGCATGGATGAGCACATTCCCCTTGGTTTGCCCCCCTACCAACCAGATAATTACTTAATAAGCACCTACCGGAATATGCCATACACATTGCCCCATGAACAAAAGCTTCAATCTCAACTCCTACTTTCTGTTTAATTTCCTTGATTTCTTTTAGAGATAGTTCTCTTGCTAACACAATACGTTTAACCCCATATTCCTTCCAAAACTGAGCCGATGACCAGTTAGTTGTATTTTCTTGAGTACTAAGATGAATAGGAAGTTCAGGTACTGTTTCCTTTGCAATCCTTATTATTCCTGGGTCTGATACTATTATTCCATCAACATTTTCCTTATGTAAACTTAAGAGGTAATCATTTAACCCTACAAGATCCTGATTATGCGCAAAAATGTTTACGGTGACATATACCTTCTTATTCATGGAGTGGCTATACATAACTGCTTCACTTATTTCTTCCATGGTAAAATTACCTGCATAAGCTCTAAGTCCCCAGTTCTTTCCTCCAAGATATACTGCATCCGCTCCGAATTGCAACGCAAATTTTAACTTTTCCATATCTCCTGCTGGAGCTAATAGTTCAGGCTTATTCAATAATTGTCAATCCTTTCTATATACTACAGCCACACCGTCACCTATGGGTAAAATAGTAGTAATTAGATTGGGGTGACTATATAACATATTTAAAAATTCCCTTAATCTTAAAACCAGGGTTCTTTTTCTTCTAGGATATCGCACTTTAGGAACCACGTAACCCTTGAATAAAACATTATCTGCTACAAGTATACCCCCTGGTAAAAGCAAATTATAAGCATATGTAAAAAAAGAAATATACTGGCCTTTTGCTGCGTCAAGAAATATAAAATCATATTCTTGCTGCATGTTTGGTAGTATATCTAAAGCATTACCCAGATGAGAATCGATGATTTCTGTTAAACCAGCTCTTTGAAAGTATTCCCTGGCTCTTCTCTGCCTTAAATGATTTAATTCAATGGTTGTAACTTTCCCATTAAAGATTTCTGTCGCTCTGGCCATCCAAATTGTTGAATATCCTGTTCCTGTCCCAATTTCCAAAATCCTTTTACTCTTAGTAATGGTTACTAAGAGATGTAGTAATTGAGCTACTTGAGGTTGAGCAATAGGAATATTATCCTCAAATCCTTCACATTCAATCTTTTTTAACAAACTATCTCTTTGGGGTACAAAAGTCTTTAGGTAATCTGCAAGTAAAACTTGCTTCACTTAAGTCCACCTACTTAAATAAACTTATTTTAAATATTTATTTTTTGCGCTAATATGTTCCTGTAAGGTTCTGCTGAAGTGGTGAGAACCATCCGGTTTAGCAACAAAAAACAGATAATCATCATCACTAGGATATAATGCTGCGTGTATGGCTCCTTTGCCAGGGGCTGCAATGGGACCAGGAGGTAATCCCGAATTCCGATATGTGTTATAAGGTGAATCAATTTCCAAATCACTTAGTAAGAGAGTTTCTTTTACTTCTCCAAGGGCATATTGTACTGTAGCACAAGATTCCAAGCGCATGTTTTTTTGCAAACGATTATGAAATACTGCTGACGCAATTGCCTGCTCCCCAGGAAGTCTTATTTCCCTTTCAATTATAGATGCCAGAGTAACTACCTGCACAATGTTCAAGTTCATTTCATCCATTTGGTTCCTATATTCATCATTAAAAATATTAACAAACCTATCTAACATCATTTGGATTACTTTTTCTTCAGAATAACCTTCAGGTATCTTATAAGTATCAGGAAAAAGGAATCCCTCTAATCTTGATGAGTTCTTAGGAAGTTCATCAATCCATGGAAAATTAAATTCACCATGCTCAGCCAAGTCTAAGAATGACTGGGAAGAGACTATTCCATCCTTTTCTAATAAAGCCGCTGTTTGTGCCAGTGTCAATCCTTCAGGTATTGTAAAAGATATAAGATTTGTGCGACCTTTAGATAACTCAGCTACAATATCATTAAGTTTCATAGCAGGGCTAAGCTCGTAACTACCCGCTTTGAGACTTCTATCAAGACCTTCGTTTCTTACATATAAGACAAAAAATGTTATATTTTTAATTAGTCCTTTTTCATAGAGCAGGCGAGCTATCTGTCTGGTCCCTGTTTTTGGCTGTATTTCAACACTAACAATTTCGCTACTATCTTTATTAACAGGAAGCTTCATTTGTTCTACTGCAAAGTAACTGATAACCATGACAATTGCTATAAGAAATGTAATAAGATAGAACAGCTTTATTCGAAACACTTTGTTTGAATTAACATTTGCCTTAGGTTCCATAATTGCTTCGCCCCTCAAATTTGCTGTCATTTATTATACATTTATATTAATATTTGTACAAGCGCATGGTTCATGTTTCATTTTGCACATGGCTAATTCTTAATAAGCAATACTGCGCCATGACCTACCACCGTTTTTTCGTAATTGCGCCCTGTCCACTAAATCCATGGCCTGCCTATTTGCTTCCTCTAATACTAATCTTTCATTAAGGTTATTAAATACAAAATCTTCTACAATACACTTTCCATTGATGATTACAGTTTCAACATTTATACTTGAACCTGAATATATTAATGTTGAAACTGGATTATGCATGGGTACTGATCGAGCGGAAATAAGCGGATTAAAAACGAATAAATCCGCCTTTTTCCCAACTTCTAAGGATCCTATTTCATTTTCCATTCCAATTGCTCTTGCACCATCAATGGTAGCCATCTCTAATACTCTCTCTGCTGTAATAACAGTCGGGTCAAGTGAATTGACTTTGTGTAATAGTGCTGTGGTTTTTAAAACTTCAAGCATATCATTAGTATTATTACTTGCTGCACCATCTGTTGCAACTCCCACAGCCACTCCTCTTTCAACTAAATCTGGTATAGGAGCAACACCAGAAGATAAGTACATGTTGCTCACCGGATTATGGCTAACAGCTGTTTTAGTAGCTTTGGTTAGTCTGATTTCGCGCTTAGTAAGGTGTACACAATGGACCATTAGAGTTCTTGGTCCTAACAAGCTGTTTTTCTCAAGAAACTCAATATCATTACACCCATGAAGCATTTCTGAAGCTCTTCTGTCAAAAGGAGTTTCTGAAATATGAACTGATAAGCCTGTATCATATTCGCCCATCAAATCTTTTATTAGTTTAAACATTTTACATGTATTTGACCAAACTGCAGCAGGCGCAAGCCAAACTTTTATTAGTCCATTTTTATTATGATATTGTTGATGCAATTTCTTGAAATCATTCATCGCATCTTCTTCTTTTTGCATGATTTCTTCCGGAATTCCAAACTGTTTACCTGTTGTCATCATTCCTCTTCCAAATACTGCCCGGATGCCTATTTTTAAAAAAGTATCAATGATTGGTTGAGAAAGATTAACTTTAGGGTGAGGATACATATATTCAACCATTGTAGTGGCACCAGAACGTATGCAATCAAGACTGCCTAAATACGTAGCCATTTCAACATCTTTTTCATTTAGATGAATTGCGCTTGGTGCTGTCATTGTAGCTAACCAGTCAGCTAGAACTTTATCATCACCCATGCCTTTCAATAACGTCTGAAAAAGATGATTGTGTGTATTGATAAGCCCGGGAAAAACAGCCTTTCCATGCAAATCTATTTCTTTTTTAACGTTGGTAACAAGTTTGTTCACCTCTTGCGTAGTTCCAATTGCAGATATACTGTCACCTGTTATGGCAATAGCCCCGTCTTCAATTATCTCTCTACTATTGTTTACTGTAACTATCGTTCCACCTTTTAAAAGAATATCAACATCCATTACATTTCCTCCTTGTGTTAGTGCTGCATAAGGCGCTTTTTCTACAGCATCCTATGAGTAATACTTATCAAAAGGCTTTTTCTTTTTGCTTTTTAATCAATTTTTATTTAATTTAACCTATATTACTAAAGTTTAGCATGATTAAACAAGAAAATAAATATCGAAATTTACTACAAAAAAGAGACTGAATCTTCAGTCCCTCATACAAAAATATAGGCAAACATAAATGACAACAAAAATCCTTGCCTATTGAACTCCGTTTTCCCCCACACTTTCTTGCCAAGCATTTGCTACCATTTCCCATTCATCATCATTTTCGATTTCATAGAGCATCTCTTCACCATTTTCATCGATTCCAATCTTAAGAATTATTGCCTCTTGACCAGGTTCGCCGTCACTAATGGGTAACAGGATAGCATATTCCTCTTCATCAACTTCAATTATGTCAATAATTTCAAACTCTAATTCTTCTTCATTTTCGTCTACCAATACAACAATATTGTCTTTTTCTGACATATTCGCACCACCCTTTTATCATTTAATACTATCTAAATAATTTTGTAAGATAATTACAGCTGCCAGTTTATCCACCACTTTTTTCCTCTTCTTTCTGGAAACATCCCCTGTAATTAACATTTTGTGAACGCTTAACGTTGAAAATCTCTCATCCCAGTACTTAACCGACAATTCAACTTTTTGTTGCAAATATAAGCCAAATTCTTGCACTTTTTGTGCTGCTGGTCCTAGGGACCCGTTGATATTCCTTGGCAACCCAATTACCAACAATTCTACTTGGTATTCTCTACTTAAACTTGCAATCTTTTCACAATCACTTTCTATATTTTCTCTAATTAATGTTTGCAAACCTTGAGCGGTAATCCTTAATGGATCACTAATTGCTATTCCTATATATTTTTCCCCAACATCTAAGCCCATAATTCTTTTCATTGCACTACACCTCTAAAATCTCTCTAATGAAGCTTAAAGATTAAAACCCCATGCTTTAGCACAGGGCCGTTATCCACCTAGAGCTAATCTTCAAGATACTTTAGCAAAAGCTCTTCTAAAAGGTCATCACGTTCTAATTTTTTGATTAGGCTTCTTGCATTATTGTGGCTAGTTATATAGGCAGGGTCACCGGACAATAAATACCCTACCAACTGATTAATCGGGTTATAACCTTTTTCCTTTAATGCATTATAGACTTGAACTAATATATCCTTAGCCCTCAGTTCATCTTCTTTTTTTACCTTAAACATCATGGTTTGATCTATATTATCATTTACCAAGTTAATCCCTCCCCGGAGATCAGGCGCTTTAATTAGTGTTTCTCCGCATTGGATTAATATTCCTCTATTGGAAAAACAAAATTCCATAATTTATTTTTAAAATTTACTTTAACTTTTTCGCACCTGTTTTTCTACGGCTTTAACCGCTTCTTTAAGAGCTTCATTAAGTTTATTTGTATCCTTTCCACCTGCCTGGGCCATATCAGGTCTTCCTCCTCCGCCGCCACCAGCTACAGCAGCAATTTCCTTGACCAAATTACCAGCATGAATTCCCCTTTCAATGACATCAGGTGTTGCCATAACTAAAAAGTTAGCCTTTTCTTGAAATGCTCCTGCCAGAATCACTACTCCCGATTTGATCTTTGAGCGAAGCATATCACCCAGGTTTCGCATTGTTTCCATGTCTTTTGTTTCAACTGTTGCAGTTAAAACCTTAATACCATAAACGTCAGATACTTGCTCAAGAAAACTCTGCGATTGATAATTTGCTAATTTTGCTTTAAGTCTATCTATCTCTTTATTTTTATCCTTATTTTCAAGGATTAAACCATTTATCCTATCAGAAATATTTTCTGGCAAAGTTTTCAAGGCCCTTGCGACTTTCATTACCTGGTCTTCCATATTATTTAAGTAGCTTAGTACTTCAGGGCCGGTAATTGCTTCAATACGCCGCAATCCGGACCCAATGCCACCTTCAGAGACTATTTTAAATAAACCAATCTCGTTGGTTGATTCTACATGTGTACCCCCGCAAAGTTCTAAGCTATATTCACCAATTTGCACAACTCTAACTATTTCCCCATATTTTTCTCCAAAAAGTGCAGCGGCTCCTTGAGCTTTCGCTTTATCCAATGACGTTTCATAATGCTTCACTGTGGTTCCAAATAAAATGTGTTTGTTGACAATATTTTCTATCTCCCTTAGTTCTGTATCATTTAATGAGTTGTAGTGGCTAAAGTCAAATCTTAGACGCATAGGCGTTACCAAGGAACCTGCTTGATTAACATGGTTGCCTAGCACATCACGTAATGCTTGATGTAAAAGATGTGTGGCGGTATGGTTTCTAGCTGTATTTAGTCTGCGGCATTCATCTACGCGTATAGAGACTTTACTTCCAGTTTTTATTACTCCCTCAACTACTTTTCCAATGTGAATGATTCTTTCATCGGGCAGTTTTTTAGTATCTAACACCTGAACTACCCCATCATGGGATGTTAATTCACCCTGGTCACCTATCTGCCCTCCTCCTTCTGGGTAAAAAGTAGTATCTTTAAGTATGATAAATACTTCATCACCAATGGAAGCACATTGAACAGAATTATCATCGACCACAATGGATAAAATCTTGGTTTCACAAACAGTTTGTTTATATCCTACAAATCTAGTTTTTCCTACTTCTCCAATGGCACCTATGAAAGCAGTAGAAAAATTCATCTCTTTTGAGGCATCCCTGGCAGCTCTTGCCCTGTTCCTTTGTTCTTCCATCTCCCTTTCAAAACCTGCTGTATCAATTTCTATCCTGTTCTCTTCAGCCAAGTCTTTTGTAAGATCTAGAGGAAATCCAAAGGTATCGTATAACATGAAGGCTTCTTTTCCAGTGATATAATTTCTGTTTTCCTTTCTAATTTCTCTCAAAATATTATTAGCCATTTTCATGCCTTCATTGATTGTTTCATGGAATCTTTTTTCTTCGATGTGAATAGTTTTAGCAATTTGATCTTGTTTTTCTAATATTTCAGGATAGGCATGGCCCATTAAATCACATACCTCTGAAACCATTTTAAATAAAAAAGCCTTATCTATCCCTAGTACCTTACCAAAACGAACTGCTCTCCTCAAAATGCGCCTTAAAACATAGCCTCTGCCTTCATTTCCAGGCATAACTCCATCTGCAATTAAAAAAGTGCATGAACGTGCATGATCTGCAATTACTCTGAAGGGAAATCCCTTCTCGCCTGGTGAATAATTTAAACCAGACTTTTTCTCGATCCATTTGATGAGAGGTTTTAACAAATCCGTATCATAATTACTGTCTACTCTCTGAAGAAGTGAGGCCACTCTCTCAAGCCCCATACCAGTGTCAATGCTTGGTCTCGGTAAGGGTGTAAGATTTCCATTGTCATCACGCTCATATTGCATAAATACCAAATTCCAGATCTCTAACCATCTGTCACAATCACAAGCCCCAATTGCACATTTAGATTGATGGCATTTGTAGTCCATGCCCCTGTCAAATACTATTTCACTACAGGGTCCACAGGGGCCAGTATCTCCCATAGCCCAAAAATTGTCTTTCTCACCTAACCTCACTATTCGCTCAGCAGGGATCTCTGTATGTTCCAACCATAAGTCATAAGCTTCATCATCATCAAGATAGATTGTTGCCCATAGCGATTCTTTTGGCAGTTTTAGAACTTCAGTTAAAAACTCCCAGGCATATTGAATGGCTTCTTTCTTAAAATAATCACCAAAAGAAAAATTGCCCAACATTTCAAAGAAAGTATGATGTCGTGCAGTTCTACCTACTGTATCTAAGTCATTATGTTTTCCGCCTGCTCTAACGCATTTTTGAGCTGTTACGGCACGCAAATAATCCCTTCTTTCCATTCCAGTAAAAACATCTTTAAATTGTACCATACCAGCATTGGTAAACAGCAAAGTCTGGTCATTATGTGGAACTAACGGTGAACTAGCAACAACTCGATGCCCATTTTTTTGGAAATAATTAAGGAATTCATCTCTAATTTGCTTTCCCTTCATTAATAAGATCACCCCTATATTTATTAACATGAATTATAAAAAACCTCGCCACTGACAAAAGTCAGGGACGAGGTTAGCTCGCGGTACCACCCTGTTTACCATAAAATGGTCACTCATTGTTCATAATGAACTAGTATTTAACGCATACTTACGTTAAAGTTCCAAGGCAGCTTCAGCATTTGGGCAACGTAAAAACCTCTCAGCACCCGGCTTTCTTTCTGTACGAACCCGCACAATGCTTACTTATCCTTTTCATAACTTTAATTAATATTTTTCTTTGATTTTTTTATTATAACCAAATAAACTTATATCTGTCAATGAAACCAGGTTTCCTGGGTTTGCTAAGAAAATTATGTATATCAAGTAATTAATTGCCATGTAAACAAAATACCCGGAAGCTAAGGCTCCCGGGAAAATACTAGTGAACATTAAAAGATTATATTATTAATCTAGTGCATTTCTAAGTTGGCCATTTTCCAAACATCTATTTTTCCATCAGCCATATCTTTGACTATTTCATCTATTTTTTGTTTGAATTCATCAGTTACTTTATCCTCCCAGCCCCTAAAAGGTGCCAGGGCTACAACTTCTTCTTTTACCCCAAAAGTATAAGACTTTGGTTCAAGTGTTCCTTCAGTCATCATTTTGGCAACAACTTCGAAGGTCAGTGGCATCAAGTTTAATGAACTGGTAACTACTGTACCTGGAGCAAGATTGTACTGGTCACCTATTGCACCGATTGCTATTATTCCATGCTGTTTAGCAGCATCTATTACACCAAGGCCAGCTTGGTCAGCATCATGAGTAATAACATCAGCGCCCCTGTCGATCATCGCATCAGCCATTTCTCTTGCTTTAGCAGCATCCTCAAAGTTTCCTGTCATTGCAGTGATAGCCGTAACATCTGGATTCACATATTCAGCACCTAGCTTAAAACCAATATTATACTGCACAATAGGCGGAATTTCCATACCTCCTACTGAACCAACTACATTAGTCTCTGTTAAGAGACCAGCTACAATGCCTGCCAGAAAACCTTGCTGTAAACTATCATTCTTAACTGAACTTAAATTTGGTTCCTTATAGATTGTAGTACTTGTAACTACAAAGTTCACGTTAGGAAATTCTGCAGCAACCTTTTCAGCACCATCCCCAAATTCAAAGCCATGGCCAAATATCAGGTTATAACCTTCCAATGCATATCCTCTGAAAACTTCTTCAATATCTGAAAGAGGTACACTCTCTGAAAAAGCTATTTTAGCTCCAAAATCTTTTTCAATTAATTTCAAACCTTCATATGCTGAAGCATTCCAACCCTGGTCACTAATAGGTCCAGGTAATAACAAAGCTACTTTTAATTGATCATCTTGTTTTGGGCCAGGAGCTTCATCGCTTTTTTTGCTTCCACAGCCTGATAATGTGAATAATCCTCCGACTAATAAGACTATCATAACAAGTACAAATATTCTTTTCACTTTAGTATTCCTCCTCTTAATATTTTTGTGCTAAAACTTCATGCTGGCTAGACATATCATCTTTATCTCCTTGAGACATCACTCCTTCCATATATTTACTATATTTATATACCTACTATAAAAAGATAATCTCTATGATACTTGCTTTTTAATCTGATCTATGGGAGTGCCTGCCATCATCAAGCCTAAGTGTTCAATGTCTGCAAACTGACAATCAATAATACCCATTATTTGTCCTTCATAGATAACAGCAATTCTATCACTTAACGTTAAAATTTCATCCAATTCGGTGGATACCAAAAGAACGGCGCTTCCCTTATCCCTTTGTTCTGTAATTTTGTTATAAATATACTCAATAGCTCCCACATCTAAACCCCGGGTTGGATGCATGGCAATTAATAAATCAGGATTCCTGTCGAGCTCTCTTGCAAGTATTAATTTTTGTTGGTTACCACCAGACAGGTTTTTAGCTAAAACATCTTCGCTTGGTGTACGCACATCATATTCTTTAATTAATTTACAGGTATAATTAGTGATATATTTCCAGTTCAAAAATGCTCCACTACTAAAGGGAGGCTTATGATAATTTATTAAGATGGCGTTTTCTTTTAACGTACCGGTCATTACTAAACCCATTAAATGTCTATCTTCTGGTATATGTGAGACACTGCTGTCAAGAATAGTCCTAGGAGACATGTTGGTAACATCTTTACCATTAAGCAATACTTTCCCATGAGTGATTGTTCTTAATCCTGTAATAGCTTCAACCAATTCTGATTGCCCATTGCCATCGACGCCGGCAATTCCTAATATTTCTCCCTTTCTAACTTCCAAGGAAATCTTTTTGAGGGCTTTTAAGTGTTTATTGTTTTGGGCTTCTATTTCTTTAAGTTCTAAAATTACATCTTTTTTAACACCTGTCCCTTTAGAAGAACATAGCTTTATTTCTCTGCCTACCATCATTTTAGCTAATTCTTCTTTAGTTATACTAGAATTTTGGACAGTACCCACATTCTTACCTTGTCTCAAAACAGTGATTCTGTCACTAATTTCTTTTACTTCATTCAGTTTATGACTGATAAATACTACAGTATGACCTTTTTTTGTAAGAGATCGTATCATTTTAAACAATTCCTCAGTTTCTTGCGGTGTCAAAACGGCAGTTGGCTCATCAAGAATTAATAATTCAGCCCCTCTATATAATGCCTTTATTATTTCAACCCTCTGCTGTTCACCAACGGAAATCTGCCACACTTTTGCAAAAGGATCTATTTTCATTCCATACTGCATAGCTAAATTCTGAATATCAGCTGCTAATTCTTTAAGGTCTAAAAAAGGTTCCCTTTTTTGCTTGATTCCTAAAACAATGTTTTCGACCACAGATAAAGCAGGTATTAACATGAAGTGCTGGTGTACCATACCTATACCAAGTTCGATGGCAGTTTTAGGGGAATTAACATGCACTTCTTTTCCATTTAACCAAATTTCACCAGACGTAGGAGGATATAGTCCACTCAAAATATTCATCAAGGTACTTTTACCTGCACCATTTTCTCCTAAAAGAGCATGTACTTCACCTTTAAATAGTTCAAAATTTACATGATCGTTTGCTAATACCCCTGGAAATTGTTTACATATATTAATCATTCTCAAATAAGCTGACATGGTAACACCTCACTCTATATTAGCCTTTATTCTTTAGTATAGGGTATTCCTGAAGCAGCTGGTGGCGTGGACTTTCCAACAAAACCAGCAAGGGCAACAACTGTTAAGATATATGGCAACATTAGCAGAAATTGATAGGGAATAGAACTGCCCATTGCTTGCATCCGAATTTGCAATGCATCTCCTGCCCCAAATAACAGTGCAGCACCTAAAGCCCCAATTGGAGACCATTTACCAAAAATTACTGCCGCTAAAGCTATAAAGCCCCTGCCTGCAACCATGCCCTCTGAAAAAAAGCTTAGTAACCCTAAAGAAAGATAAGCTCCGGCTACACCAGACAGCATAGCGCCTCCAACTATAGATGCATATCTAACTTTAAATACATTAATTCCAACTGTATCAGCAGCTTTAGGATGTTCGCCCACAGCACGAACTTTTAATCCTATGGTAGTCTTAAAAAGCAAATAATGAGTTATAGGCACCAGAAGCAAAGCAAGATATACTATTGCCATTTGATTAAATAGGGCCGGTCCTAAAACGGGGATTTTGCTCAATACTGGTATAGTGTACGCTTTGAAAGTGTCTATTTTAGGGGGAGCCATGTTAAGGCCAAATATAATTCTAGCTAAAGAGGTAGTTAAACCAATACCTAGAATATTTATAGCCATTCCTACCACCACTTGGTTAGCTCGAATTGTTACCACAAGGAAGGCAAACAATAAACCAATCAGACCTGTTGATAGCATCGCAACTAAAACACCCATCCATGCACTGCCCAAATATAATGAACCTATTACAGCTGACAAAGTTCCTATCAGCATCATACCCTCAACACCAATGTTAATAACTCCGCTTCGTTCCATGAAAACTAATCCTATAGCTGCCAGCAGAATTGGAGTAGCACTTCTAATATCTGCTCTCAAAAAATTTGCAACAATATCCACTATATTACTATCCATTAATTACTGCTACCCCCTTTTGATAATTTGATTTTGTTAGATATTTTGTTTAACCATACTTTTCTGTTCTCGGATTTTAGAATGTGCTCAGATACAACGAAAATAATTACCAAGGCTTGAATAACATATATAATGGCTACAGGAACCCCATTAAGCATTTGCATTAGATTTCCACCGCTACGTAATATTCCAAATAGTATCGCTGCAAATAATATACCAAGAGGACTATTTTTTCCTAGAAGTGCAACTGCTATTCCATCAAAACCATAACCAGGAGACAATCCCTGCATTAGTCTATGCTGCACTCCCAATAATTCACTAGCTCCAGCAAGCCCACCCATTCCACCAGCAAGAAACATTGCCAGAATAATATTTCTGGCAGGATTCATTCCCGCATATCTTGCAGCGTTAGGATTTAGCCCAACCATACGTATTTCATAACCCTTTTTTGTATACCATAAAAAAATGTAAAAGAAGATCAAGGCAAGTAAAGCAATTATAATACCCAAGTGTAGTCTGGTACCTGGCAAGATTCTAGTCAATTGAGCTGTTATTTCCACAGGTGAACTGTGTGGCATTGAACCCGGCGGAGCTTTTAAGGGTCCAGTGACTAAGTAGGAAACCCAATGGATTGCAACATAATTAAACATAACCGTTGTAATGATCTCATTAGCTCCATACCTGACTTTCAACCAGCCAGCCAGCAATCCCCACAATCCTCCACCAATAAACCCTGCAAAAACTGCCAAAGGCAAATGAAAAATGATGGGTAATCCTTTCACATAAATGCCAACTGCCGCAGCGCAAAAAGCTCCCATGAATAACTGGCCTTCTGCACCTATATTAAATAATCCACACCTATATGCAAAGCCAAAGGCCAATCCTGTTAAGATTAATGGAGTTGCCTTTATGAATGTTTCTGCCACTGCACTTTTGCTGCCCAGCGAGCCTCTCAATAAGCTACGATAGGCATCGAAGGGACTTATTCCCATAAAGTAAATTATTATTGCTCCAACCAGCAATGCAAAAAAAATTGCTAAAAGAGGTGTTGAAGTATTTTTAAGCGCCTTAATTACGAATCTTTTAAGATGTTCAGTATTTTGCTCTCTCACACAAAGGCCTCCTTAATAACCTACATTTTTACAAGAATAGCCATATCTATATATTGCGGATTGAAAAATATTTCATTAAAACAGATTTTTTCGTCGTATAGACCAAAATATACCTGTTCCCAAGCTAACATAGGTATATTTTTATTTAGTTTAAATAACTCAGCCACCTGCTCATTACATGCCCCTTTGAGCCAGTCAATACTATGTGCAACATCACGATGACAATAATTTAAGATAAAACTTTTTAAATTTTTTTCAATCACAGTTAAATCTGGTTCTATAATAAGATAACTTTTAGGTATTTGAACTTTAACTAAGATTGCAGGGTTGTAATTAGCATAGTATATTCTATTGAAAGATAGAACTTCTTGCTGTGAACATAAGCCCATTCTTTTTTGAGCCAAATCATTGGCAACAGTATAAACAAAGGGAGTATGTTCTAGTTTAGCTTCATAACCACTGCTCTCTATTAAATCAAAGAAGTCGTTATAAATATCTATGCGCATTTTTGTATTTATTGCACTAGGATGGACAAAGTTTCCTTTTCCATGTCTCTTTGTTATCACACCTTGGTTTTGAAGGTTAAATAGGGCTTCCCTTATTGTTGCTCTACTGACGCCAAGAGCTTCTGCCATTTCTTCTTCGGACCTTAACCTGTTATCAGGAAACTTTCCATTATTGATCATGTCAATAAGAATGTCTTTTACCTGCTTGTGAAGTGGGGAGTTTCTAATTACTATGGACAAATCGACACACCTTTCCCAGACATTTTATTCTTGGTAATCAACTAGAGATAAAATTTCCAAGTTGTACTTACGTCTTACGTCTAATTAATATTCGACATTGTTTCAGTAATTTCCTTCTTGCAAATAAAAAAAGCCTTGTTTAAACAAGACTTATACCAATAATACTTAACCAGTAATCTTATCTACCCAATAATTAGTCACAATTCTTGCTATTGCAGTAATAGGTACTGCCAGTACTAAACCTAACAAACCAAACAAGTGGCCTCCAGCTAATACAACAAAAATAACCGTTAAAGGATGAAGTCCAACGCTCTCTCCAAGAATTTTAGGAGATATTAAATTTGATTCTAGCTGCTGAATTAACACCATTATTAAAATCACTTGAATTACTTTAACCTCTGTGTCAATAAATGCTACAATTAGTGCCGGCAGCACTCCTATAATTGGACCGAAATAGGGAATCAAATCGAAAATACCTGCTATAATTCCCAGGATAATTGCAAATTTTAAACCTATGAGGGTTAATCCAATAGCTGTTAGAATTCCAACAATACATGCTACCAGGAGGTGACCTCTTACAAACTTCATCAAAATCCTATCAGTTTCTTTCCAGAGGTACACTATCTCCTTTTGCCATGCACAAGGAAATATATTCATTATTCTTGAACAAATATTTTTATTATCCTTTAGCATATAGAACGCCAATATTGGAGTAATAAAAATAGTAATTAATCCGGAAAACCAGCCTAGCAATCTTTCTGCTATAGAATCCAGGTAAGCAATTAATCCCAACTCTATGGAATTTATAGTTTCATTTATTACTTGCCGCAAGCTTTCAGGGATATAAACTCTCTCATATCTCTCATTAAATTGTTTTATTAGCCCCTGTACTTCCTGCGTATAATGTGGGATTGTTTCAATAAATAAATTTACCTCGCTGTAAATAACAGGAAAGGCATAGATTATCACTAATCCAAACAAAGTAAACATAGTAAGGTAAACTAACAATATAGAAATGCTTCTTGGTATTTCTTTTTTTTCCAGACTGCTTACAAAGGGATTCAGCAAATATGCTAACACTATTGCCAAGAAAAAGGGGGGTAGGATAATTTTTACTTGTAATAAAAAATACACTATTAAAAAAATAGTGGACAACAGAACTAATACCCGTAGTATTTTAGGGTTGAACCTGTATTTAATCTTCATTTTACTTTCCTATCAAATCATCTATTTCATTAAACTCTTTCTTGAATACAATTTCTCCTTTTGACTTTGTTCCTTTTGTTCTACCCTTAATTCGCAAAGGCTTTTTTGAGGCAAAGAATAAAGCGCCACACATGGCCCCAATTAATCCCCCTGTTATTAACCCATTAAAAAATCCCCTCATAACCTTCACCTTCTTCATTATTAACTATCAGCTTAAACCACAGTTTTTTTTAAAGAACCATCCTCTTCTACCTGGAATACCTCTTTTTTGCTGTTATACTCAACTAAACAGTTCCAACAATAGTATTGTTCAGTTCCTATTCTGCCAACAGAACGACCATTACATACCGGGCAATTAAACATTTACATTACCTCCAATCACTTTGTACAATTATTAAATTTGGTGTAATTGTCTCGAAATATCTATAGGGAATTTTTGTTTTTCCATTAATAAAGTCTTTTAGAAAACCATCTGACACCTCTAAAAATTCTATAGCGCCTCCGGGTATTGAAAATAATATGTCTGTCATATAACCAGTCTCATGCCCCCAGTTTGTGACCACCTTTACATTGAAGTATTGAGACCATTGTTTCCCACTTATTTCGACTTTAACAGCATCCAGAGGTTCGACAATAAACCACTCACCTGCTACTCTTTTAATAACATCCAATGAAATACACAAATTGCTCTTGTTGAAAATAATACCGGTTTCCACAATAATGCCCTTGACAATTCCCTGGTCCCATTGACATATTATGTCTTTTACAACACCAGACTGTTTGTAGGGCAACTGCCAATGAATATCTTTTCCCATGAAATCTTTAGTCCTATACATTTCAATTCCTTTGCAATTAATACTGTAGTCAGTATTTTTACCTTATTTAATAAAAAAAATGCGCCTAAGGTTGCGCATTTTAAAATCTATTAATAATTATTCCTCCGCCCACGACCAAATCATTCATATAATATACTGCAGCTTGCCCTGGAGTAACGGCCTTTGCAGGTTCTGCAAATTCCACCCTAACCCTTTTGTGATCATATGGATAAATCATGGCTTGAATAGGTTCTGCTTTATACCTGATCTTTACTTCCACTTCCATTGGTTCGTGCAAATCATCAATAAGGATAAAATTATTATCTTCGGAAATCAATCCTTTCGAGAACACATCCTCTTTTTTCCCAATTACAACTGTATTTTTTTCAGGAATAATATCTATTACATATGCAGGATAACCAAGTGCCAAACCTAACCCTTTACGTTGACCTATAGTATAAAAAGGTATCCCTTCATGAGTACCTAATTGATTACCAAACTTGTCAATAAAAGGACCCTTTTTTATATCTTTCACTTTGTCCTGTATGAAATTTCGGTAGTTATCATCTGGTACAAAACAGATTTCCTGACTTTCGGGTTTATCAGCTACACGCAAATCCAGTTTTGCTGCAATCTCCCTAATTTCTACTTTTTCGTATTCCCCCAACGGCATAAGTGTTTTTGCCAACTGCTCTTGGTTAAATCCGTATAACACATATGTTTGGTCTTTGTTAACATCTTTAGCCTTACTCATAAGGTATCTGTTTCTGTTGCCATCGTAAAATATTTTAGCATAATGCCCAGTTGCAATATAATCTACTCCCAAGGAAATGGCTTTTTTTAATAGGGCATCAAATTTGACAAATCGGTTGCATGCAATACAGGGATTTGGTGTTCTGCCCATTAAATATTCATTAAGAAAGTAGTTAATTACTTTCTCTTGAAATAGCTGACGAAAATTAAGTACATAAAAAGGTATATCTAGTTTATTAGCAACACTTCTAGCATCATCAACCGCAGTTAAACTACAGCAACCAGCATCACCTTCTCGGGGCATTTGGTCGTGGGGCCATATCTGCATTGTTACACCCAAAACATCGTAACCCTTATTTTTTAATAGGTAAGCTGCTACAGAACTATCTACCCCTCCGCTCATTGCCACCAAGGCTTTTTCTGGCATTAGACTCCACTCCTGGATTAAATTGATTTTGACATTTTATCCATGATTTTAGACTTATAATCAGCTATAGCTTTTTGTAGTGCATCAGCAGCGAGATTTGAACAGTGCATTTTAGTTCCTGGAAGACCTCCTAATGCTTCGGCAACCATTTTATTGGTAATTTTTTCTGCTTCCTGGATACTTTTCCCTTTAGCTAATTCAGTTGCCATACTGCTAGTTGCAATAGCTGCCCCACACCCGAAAGTTTTAAACTTAATATCTTCAATTACATTATTATTAACTTTCAAATACATTTTCATAATGTCTCCACAGACTGGGTTGCCTACTTGACCTACCCCATCTGGGTTATCAATTTCCCCCACGTTTTTGGGATTTGTAAAATGCTCCATAACCTTATCGCTGTACATAAATTCTCCTCCCTTATTTGCTTTTGTTATACAAAGGTGACATTGCTCTTAGTCTATCAACTATTTCAGGCAATACCTCCAAAACATATTGAATATCTTCTTCAGTATTTTCCATTCCTAACGTCATGCGTAATGAACCATGAGCTGCTTCGTGGGATAATCCCATAGCAAGTAACACATGTGAGGGGTCTAGGGACCCTGAGGTACATGCTGATCCACTTGATGCTGCTATTCCTCTCATATCAAGACTAAGAAGCAAAGATTCACCTTCTATAAATTCAATACTGACATTTACATTTGATGGAATTCTTTTAACTGGGTGGCCATTAAGTCGCGTGTGGGGGATTTTTTCCAAAATTCCCTTAATAAGTGTATCTCTTAAATGGGTAAGTTTGTTTGCTTCATTTGCCATTTCTTGTACTGCAAGCTCTGCAGCAAGGCCAAAACCCACTATGCCTGGTAAATTCTCTGTTCCCGGTCTGATTTTTCTTTCTTGAGCGCCCCCATAAACAATTGATTGCATCTTAATGCCCTTTTTAACATATAAAAAACCTGCTCCTTTAGGTCCATATATTTTATGGCTTGAAGCGGATAACATGTCCACATTCAGGTCTTGAACATTTACAGGAATTTTCCCAAAGCTTTGTACCGCATCTGTGTGAAAGATAACTCCCTTTTCTTTAGCTATAGCACCCATTTTTGCAATATCTTGTATGGTTCCTACTTCATTGTTAACATGCATAATTGTAGCAAGTATTGTTTCAGGTTTAATTGCTTGTTTAAAATTCTCAATTCCAACGATTCCATTTTCGTCAACTGGCAGATAAGTGACATTGAAGCCTCTTTTTTCCAGGTATTTACATGCATCCATAACAGCATGATGTTCAATAGCAGAAGTTATAATATGATTACCCTTCTTATTATATGCAAAAGCACAACCTATAATTGCAAGGTTGTCTGCTTCAGTGCCTCCACTGGTGAAATAAATTTCTTTTGTTTCACAACCAAGTATCTTTGCAATCCTTTCCCTAGCTTGTTCCATTGCTTTTTTTGCTTCTCTGCCAAAACTATGAATACTAGACGGATTACCATATTTATCAAGCATATATTCTGTCATTAGATCTACTACTTCTTTTCTAACTTTTGTAGTGGCGCTATGATCAAGATATACTTTTTTCACATGTTATTCCTCCCGTTGTTTTGCTTCGGCGCACATCTGCGCCAAGGAAATTGAATCTACTACAGAAGTAATACTGTCCCTTACTTTTTCCCAAACCCCCCTGGCAACACAGGTATCTGCCCTATGACATACCTTGATATCATCTTCAATTACACAGTCCATGGGACCAATTGGCCCTTCTAAGGTTCTGAGTATATCTCCAACCTTAATGTTAGAAGCGTCCTTTGCTAACCGGTATCCTCCTTGTGCTCCCCTGATGCTTTCAACCAATCCAGCTCTTCTTAAACCTGCGAGTAATTGTTCTAAATATGGTTCTGATATTGACTGGTTTTCTGCAATTGTTTTCAAAGATATGGGACCCTTTCCTTGGTTCAAGGCTAACTCTAACATGGCTCTTAATCCATACTCAGCTCTGGTGGATAGCTTCACCAGTACCACCTCGCTTCATAAATGCCAACCTATTTACTCGGGTATTCCTATCATCAATATTACCTTTTTTTACATAGATGTCAATATTAATTCAGAGTTTTTTACTCGGAATTAATTTTTCCTTTTTTTTCAGATTTATTCTTTGGAATATAATAACGTTTTCCCTTTAGTTTGTCGGGTAGGTATTGTTGTTCAACCCAGTTTCCTTCGTAATCATGCGGGTATAAATAACCCAATCCTTTACCGAGCATTTTAGCGCCTTTATAATGGCTGTCAGCAAGATGAGGCGGAACTTGACCTGAATGACCTTTTCTTACGTCCTCTAAAGCTGAATCTATTGCCGTAATAACCGAGTTGCTCTTGGGAGCCAATGCCAGGTAGATGGCTGCTTGGGCAAGATTAATCCTGGCTTCAGGCATCCCAACATACTCAAGGGCTTGAAAAGCAGCTACAGCTATTAATAAACCCTGTGGATCAGCAATACCTATATCTTCAGATGCGTGAACAATCATACGTCTGGCTATGAATCTAGGGTCTTCACCCGCATCTAACATTCTGGCCAAGTAATGAACAGCTGCATCAGGATCTGAACCCCTTATACTTTTAATAAATGCAGATATTACATCGTAGTGATAATCTCCTTGTTTATCATACTGAACTGCAGACCTTTGAAGACAGTCCTCAATGGTACTTAATTCAATTTCTATTACACCCTCCTCATTTGGAGCAGTGGATAATACTGCCATTTCTAAAGCATTTAAAGCAATTCTTGCATCTCCAGAAGCAGAATCTATAAGATGGTCCCTGGCTTCCTGGGAAATAATGAACTCAATATTTCCCAGTCCCTTCACTTTATCCAGTGATGCTCTTTCTATAATGGCTGCCAAATTAGCATAATTTAAAGGATGTAAAGTGAATATTCTCGTACGAGAACGTAATGGTCCACTAATTTCAAAATATGGATTTTCTGTAGTGGCTCCAATCAATACTACTATCCCTTGTTCAACCGAAGGTAGTAAGGCATCTTGTTGAGCCTTGTTAAACCTATGTATTTCGTCTATGAAGAGGATAGTTCTTTGTTGATACATTCCTAAACGCTCTTCAGCTTCCTTAATTACTTGCCTCAATTCAGCTACCCCTGTTGTTACAGCATTGATACTTACAAAGTATCTTTTTGTAAGATTTGCTATAACGCGAGCTAAAGTAGTTTTCCCTACACCAGGAGGACCATAAAAAATCATGGAATCTAAGCGATCCGCTTCAACTGCTCTCCTAAGATACTTACCTTTGGCAAGAAGGTGTTCCTGTCCCACAAATTCCCCAAGATCATTGGGACGCATTCTCGCTGCGAGTGGGGCTATCTTTCCTAAGCTTTTTTCCTTTGCATATGAAAAAAGACTATCCATGGAGATTCCTCCCTTTTGTAGAATTATTAGAAGTACTTGTAACTCTATATAAGAGAAAGCTTTCAACTCATTTTTAGTATCACAAAACGGCAGATTTACTAAAAGGAGCTGAAAGCTTTATTTAAAAATATATGTCCTCAAGCATATTTCTTTAATATACCAGTCAATTCATTTTTAGTTTTATATCCAATAATTCTTTCAACCTCTTCTCCCTTTTTAAAAACTATTAGCGTTGGAATACTCATAACACCAAACTGAGTGGGTGTTTGTGGATTATCGTCAACGTTAAGCTTACAAATCTTTATTTTTTCTGAGAACTCATTTGCAATTTCATCGATTATTGGTGCAATCATTTTACAGGGACCACACCAGGCTGCCCAAAAGTCAACTAAAACTGGTTTTTCACATTGCATAACCTCATTTTCAAAGTCATCATCTTTAATATTTAATATTTTCTCATTTGCCACTTTGGCATTCTCCTTTCGATATATTTTAGAATTAACTACTAAAATTGGCAAACATTTAACGCATATGCAATTATATTACATATTCTCAATGCATGCAATACAGAGCCACTAATAGATTACTTATGGAATCATGGTCAAGATTTTAAAAAGGATTGGATGACGTAATAAGCTAAATAAAATCCAGCCACTGCAGGGACAAAAGATACAGAGCCTGGTATTTTGTTTTTACCTGGTGGGGGGGGCTCCTTAGACTCAAATTTAGGTTCTATAGGAATGTCAGGAGAAAAAACTACAGGCACTCCCCTGGTTATGCCAAGGTTTCTTAGTTCCTTCCTTACTACTCTTGCTAAAGGGCATCCCCTGGTTTCAGATATGTCTGCTATGGTCAAAGTCAAAGGATTTAGCCTGTTTCCTGCTCCCATACTCGATATTATAGGTATGTTGTTTGCTATACATCTATGAATAATATCAATTTTAGCCGAAACATTATCAACTGCATCAATAATGTAATCATAGGAGGTGTTGACAATCTGCACATCTTTTTCGATAGAATAAAACTCTTGTAGAGCAACCACTTCAGCCTTAGGATTAATCTGTAGAATACGCTCTTTCATGACCTTAACCTTAGGCTGACCTATAGTATTATCCAACGCATGAATCTGACGATTAATATTGGTAATAGCTACAACATCATGATCCATAATAGTCAAGTGGCCAACCCCCGTGCGTGCTAAAGCCTCAGCAGCATGAGACCCTACGCCTCCTATACCAATAACCATAACCCTTTTCTTGTTGATATCCTGTAAGGAATCAGAACCTAGCAACATTTCTGTTCTTGAAAAACGATGCATATTATACCCCATAAATATACTCAATCATTTTTATTTCCCGTCAAATCAATCTTAATGCCAAGCTCTTTTAACTGTGTAGGATTTACAGGAGATGGCGCATCAGTCATAAGATCTGTAACGCTTTGTGTTTTTGGAAAAGCAATAACATCTCTGATGCTCTTCTTTCCAGTTAACAGCATGATCATCCGATCCATACCTAATGCTATACCTCCATGTGGTGGCGTACCATATTCAAAAGCTCTCAGCATATAACCAAATTTATTTTCTACCTCTTCATTAGATACACCTAACAGCTTAAATATTTTTTCCTGAACTGCTCTACTATGAATTCTAATACTCCCTCCACCAAGCTCAATACCATTTAGTGCTAAATCATAGGCTTTGGCGCGGACTTTTTGTGGATTTGTCTCTAAAATATCAAGTTCTTCATCCACAGGTGAAGTAAAGGGGTGATGTATAGATACATAACGTTTTTCCTCATCATCATACTCTAATAGTGGAAAACGCGTTATCCACACAAATTTCAATAATTTTTCATCAATCATACCTAACCTTTTGGCCAATTCTACTCTTAGGTTTCCCAGGGAATCCGCTACAACATTTGATTTATCCGCGACAAACAAAAGCAGGTCACCCGGTTTACCTTCTAAGGTTTTAATTATTTTGTCCATTTCTTGACTATTAAAAAACTTTGCAATGGGTGATTTTATACCGCCATCTTCAATAATTATCCATGCTAAACCCTTTGCGCCATATATTGCAACAAGTTTTGCCAAATCATCTATGTCTTTTCTGGAATAGTGACCGCAACCTAAAGCATTGATACCCTTTACCTGTCCACCTATACTAACTATGTCTGCAAAAACTTTAAAACTGCTGTTTTTAACATATTCCGAAATGTCTTTAAGCTCTAAATCAAATCGAATATCCGGTTTATCCGAACCATATTTATTAATGGCTTCTTCATAAGTCAAACGGGGGAAAGGAGTAACCAGATTGATTCCCATTACTTCTTCAACAACAGTTTTCATCATACTTTCAATTAGTTCATAGATATCTTCTTCATTTACAAAAGACATCTCTATGTCTAATTGCGTAAATTCTGGTTGTCTATCCGCTCTCAAATCTTCATCTCTAAAACATCTAACTATCTGAAAATATTTATCCATCCCTGAAACCATCAATAACTGTTTAAAAATTTGAGGTGACTGGGGAAGAGCATAAAACTTCCCAGGATGTACCCTGCTTGGAACAAGATAATCTCTAGCGCCTTCAGGCGTACTCTTGATAAGCATTGGAGTCTCAATCTCCAAAAATCCCTTGCTGTCAAGAAACTTTCTTATGAACATGTTTATTTTATGCCTAAACTCAAGTACTCTTTGCATATCAGGTCTGCGTAAATCCAAATACCTATATTTTAACCTGATATTCTCATCAACATCACTATTTTCTGCAATATAAAAGGGAGGAGTGTTAGCTGCATTGAGTATTCTCAATTCCTTTGCATATACTTCCACCTGTCCTGTTAAAAGGCTGGGATTAATTGTCCCATCTGGTCTTTGTTTAACTTTGCCTTTCACTGCCAATACATATTCATTGCGAACTTCTTCAGCTTTTTTAAATGTCTCCGGGCATAATTCAGGGCTAAATACTACCTGTATAATACCAGTAATATCCCGAAGATCAATGAAGATCAAACCTCCATGGTCGCGGCGCCTATTAACCCAACCCATGAGTGTCACTGGTTTTCCAATATCTTCTTTGCCCACTGTTCCGCAATGGTGGGACCTATTAAAACCATTTAAACTTTCAGCTTGAATTACCATTTTTACTGCCTCCCTGCCAGTTGACTAGTAATATATTTCTCTAGTGTTTTTAAATCAATGATTACCTGCTCCCCAGTTTCCATATTTCTGATGGTAGCTTTATTGGAAACTAATTCTTCATCACCTATTATAACAGCATATTTTGCTTTAAGCTTGTCGGCCATTTTCATTTGTGCTTTAATGCTCCTATTCATAAAATCCATCTCAGCAGCAAAACCCAAGTTTCTTACTTGTTGTGCAATTTTAAATACTTGCATTTGGGCATTTTCTCCAACACCAACTATATATATTAAAGGGACAACAGGGTATATGATGTCTATTCCTTGATTTTTAAGGGTCAAAAGTATCCTTTCCAACCCCAGGGCAAAACCTGTACTGGGAGTATGTTCTCCACCTATTTCTTTAACTAAATAGTCATAACGTCCTCCTCCACCAATTGAATTCTGAGCCCCCAATTCACTAACATTAATTTCAAAAGCTGTTCCTGTATAATAATCTAGCCCTCTTACTAAATGCTCATTTATTTGATAACTGACTCCAACCATTGTAAGATATTCCAAGACCATCTCAAAATTTGTTCTGCAATTCTTACATAAGTTTTGTGTTACTGTGGGAGCGTTTCTGGCTATTTCCTGGCATCTAGGAGCCTTACAGTCCATTATTCTTAATGGATTTTTTTCATATCTTCCCTGACAGGTATCACATAAATCCTTATAATAGGGTTGTAAGTAGCTTATTACTTCCTTTTTGTGTACAGGTCTGCATTTGGGACATCCCACACTGTTTATGTGCAATGCAGCATCTTTTACTCCTATAGTTCTGTAAAACTCCATGGCTATATATATAACTTCTGCATCTATTGCAGGATGAGTAGAGCCAATGGCTTCGATACCAAACTGATGAAACTGTCGAAATCTACCAGCCTGTGGGCGGTCATAACGAAACATAGGGCCAATATAGAATACTTTTGTTGGTTGGGGTTCACTATATAGTTTGTTTTCTAAATAAGCCCTGACAACAGCAGCGGTATTCTCGGGTCTAAGGGTTACGCTCCTTCCTCCCCTGTCTAAAAAAGTATACATCTCCTTTTGGACAATATCTGTTGTTTCTCCCACACCCCTTTGAAATAATTCTGTGTGCTCAAACATCGGAGTGCGAATTTCCTGATATCCAAACTTACGGCAAAGACTTCTAGCCTGTTCTTCTAACCATTGCCATTTCATAGATTCACCAGGTAATATGTCATTTGTGCCCCTAGGCCTTTTTGTTAACATGATTTTCATCTCCCTTTAATGCCAACAACTTGTCTAAATAATTAATCTTGTCATTTACCAGAGTATCCCTTTGCATATATATCAGAGGATCCTTGGGGTTGTATGATACTGCAATAATCTCATAGGTTTTGGGATTAATAAACTTAGATGCTGCTCCACACCCAAAACCAATTATAGTCTGTTTTTCTTCCATTATAACAATGTTATACCAACTCTCTTCACCTTTTAAGGAATATCCAATATTCTCCATGTCAGCGAGAATTCTTTTTTGACGGTATAAATAATATGGTCTATAGTTTTGTTTTTTAAGCATTCTACTACACAATTCAGTCATTTTGATGACGCTTTTATTGTCGGGCATGATGACTTCACTTCTTCTAAGCAAAGAGGCAGTTTTTATAGCTAAAGTATGAGCGGTTATATTATGCGGCTCTAATTGCAGAATACTGCTTAGTGTATCCTCCACCATATCAAGGTTTTCCCCAGGCAAGCCCAGAATTAAATCCATATTTAATTTAAAATTATAGTTTTTTACCATATCAACAGCTGCAATTACTTGTGCTGTGGTATGCCTTCTACCGATTTTATCAAGGGTTTGCTGCTGCATGGACTGTGGGTTGACACTTATTCTGGTGACATTATATTTTTTGGCTAGATTCATCTTAGCGTCACTAATTGTATCGGGTCTACCGGCCTCTAAGGTAAACTCTTTTAAATCAGGGGTTACAAAATAATCCAGGGTTTTTAACAAACCTTCCAATTGGTTGTAATTAAGTATGGTTGGTGTACCCCCGCCAATATAAATAGCTTGAATAACAAAACTATTATTATCAAATAAGTTTCTAAATTGGGTTAATTCATTGATCAATTTTTCAAAAAAACCCTGTATTTTGCCTGCGTGCTTTACCATATCATAAGATGGAAACGAACAGTATAAACACTTGGATGGGCAAAAGGGTACTCCAATATATAAACTAACACCTAACTTTTTTCCTTGGGCTTTATTTAAAATTGGCCTTTGTAATTGGACTATTTCTTCAAGTAAACAAGCTTTGGTTCTGCTTACCGCAAATTCATCTATCAAATACGAATGAATTTGGCCATAGTCCCAGCCCTTGTCAAGCAAACGGTGCATAATTTTGCTTGGTCTAACCCCTGTCAATATTCCCCATGGTTTTGGGATTTCTTCCAGCACATCTAACAATATTTTATAAAAAGCTAATTTAATCATACGTCTTAGCTGGTTATTAACTTCAACGGGTTCAATATCTTTTTTTAATATTACCCTTGCTTCCTTTTTCCAGTAAGTGACTGCCTCAATGTAAATATCAGTTCCTAGAGTATACTTTATGTCGAAATGGCATGGATATCCAGGGCGCCATTCATGGATTCTATCCTTGGGGAAAAACATGAGGAAAATGTCTTCAATTGTTTTTACAAGGTTTTCAGGGCAAAACTTTACATAAAACTCCATTTGACTTTAAAAATACGGGTTAGTTCTTTTCTCAAAACCTAGATTTGATTGTGGCCCATGCCCTGGAAAAACTTGCAGGTCATCTTCCAAAACTGCTAATTTGTTTTTCAAAGAAAGTATTATCTCTTGATAATTACCACCAGGTAAATCTGTTCTCCCTATGGATCCGGCAAATAGAGTATCACCGCTAAACAAATAATGATCAACTAGCAAGCATATACATCCAGGCGTATGCCCAGGAGTATGTATAACTTTTAGTGTAAGAGAGCCAATTATAATATCATCCCCGTCCTCTAGTAAAACATCAGCCTTTACAGGTGTATGATCTAACAAGCCAAACATTTTATTTATCGGGTCATTTTCTAACAAAGCCTTGTCTGCTCTATGAATATAAACACTTGCCCCTGTTTTTTGCTTAAGAAAGCTATCAGCTCCGACATGATCATAATGACCATGAGTATTAATTACCTTTTCTAACTGCAGTTCCTTTTCGCTAATTAAATCTAGTATTCTTTCCCCTTCATCTCCTGGATCAATAACTGCACACTTTTTAGTCTCTTCACATCCTAAAATATAACAATTTGTCGATAGATTTCCAACCTCTAGCCTTTCCAGTATCAAAGTATGCACCCCTTTAAAATTGTTTTTTACTATCTAAGAGTATGGTAACAGGGCCTTCATTGACTGAAGCAACTTGCATATTTTCCCTAAATATACCAGTCTCAATCTTAATCTTCCACCTTAATCTTAATATTTCAATAAAATAATTAAATAATCTCTCTCCCTCTTCAGGAGGAGCTGATTCTATAAAACTAGGCCTGCGGCCTTTTCGACAATCACCATAAAGGGTAAACTGTGAGACTACTAGAATTTCGCCATCTGTATCCAGTATTGACAGATTCATTTTCGCTTTTTCATCCTCAAATATCCTTAAGTTTACAATTTTTTCAGCCAAATATTCTGCATCCCGTTCATCATCTCCTTTTCCAACTCCCAAATAAACCACCAAACCATTCTGTATCTGCCCAACAATTTCATCTGCTACCTGTACAGACCCTTTAGAAACTCTCTGTACAACTGTTCTCATCCAACCTCTCTCCTTGTTATGTTGGTGTTAGTCTTTTTATTTCTATAACGTCTTTTATTCTCCTTATTCTATCCATCAATCCTTTTAAGTGCTCTATATTTTTTATTTCAATTTTTAAATCAATAATAGCTATCTTATTCTTTGTTGTCCTGGCATTAATAGCATTGATGTTAGTTTTAGCATCAGCTAAGGAACTCATAACATCTAATGCAAAACCTGGTCTATCAACTCCACTGATTTCCACTTGCACCTGATACATAGCTTCTGATTTTTCATCCCAGATAACATCAATTAATCTTTCCCTTTCATTTAAGTGTCCATTCATTTGTGGACAGTCATCACGGTGGATGGACACTCCTCTTCCTTTGGTGATGTATCCTATTATTGCATCACCTGGAAGTGGATTACAGCATCTAGAAAGTCTAACAAGAATATTGTCTACTCCCTTGACCCTAACCCCGCTAGAAGGTTTCCCAAAGCCTGAAAACTGTTTTATTGCTGGCTTTTCCAGTACAGCTTGATTATCCCTAACTTCCTTTTTTATCTTTATTTTATATTGTTCTTTTATCCAATTAAGAACTTGAACTGGACTTAGTGCCCCTTCGGCAATGGTTACATATAGATCGTCAACATGAAAAATATTATATCTTTTTGCAGCTTCCGTTAAGTAGCTTTGTTTTAAAACCTCGGCAATGGGCAAAGCCATTTTTTTGGCTTCTCTTTCAAGAAGTTCTTTCCCTTTTACAATATTATCATCTCTTTGTTCTTTTCTAAACCATTGGCGTATCCTGTTTTTGGCCTGAGAAGTTTGAACTAAATTTAACCAATCCCTGCTTGGACCGCTGCTTTTATATGTCAATACTTCCACAATATCCCCGGTTTTTAAGGTATAATCAAGAGGCACAATTTTCCCATTTACTTTTGCGCCTACACATTGATGCCCTACATCAGAGTGAATTCTGTAGGCAAAATCAATAGGTACAGACCCTGCTGGAAGCTCTACTACATCTCCCTTGGGTGTAAAAACATAAACACGGTCTGAGAAAAAATCTATCTTAAGAGATTCCATAAATTCTTTAGCATCTTTTTGTTCCCCTTGCCATTCCATCAATTGTCTCAGCCAGGTCATTTTTTCTTCAAATTTTTCATCAGTTATTTTTCCTTCTTTATAAATCCAATGCGCAGCGATCCCATATTCAGCTGTTCTGTGCATTTCCCATGTTCTAATTTGTATTTCAAAAGGTTCACCTCTGGGACCTAACACAGTTGTATGAAGTGATTGATACATATTTGGTTTTGGCATTGCTATATAGTCCTTAAATCGCATGGGAATGGGCTTCCATAATGTGTGTATAATCCCTAAAGCCCCATAGCAGTCTTTAACAGAATCAACTACTACCCTAACAGCTATTAAATCATATATTTCATTGAGGTTCTTATCCTGCTTTTCCATTTTGTTAAATATACTGTAGAAATGTTTGGGTCTACCCTGAATATCAGCTTTAATACCCATTTCTGTAAGTTTTGCTTTCAGAATCTCAATTACTTCATTGATGTAAAGGTCTCTTTCCTGACGCTTCATAGAAATAGATTGAACTAGTTGGTAATATTTATCTGGATACATATATCGCAGAGCTAGATCTTCCAATTCCCATTTAATCCTAAATATTCCAAGCCTATGGGCAATAGGAGCAAAGATTTCCAGGGTCTCTTCAGCTATCTCTTTTTGTTTTTCCGGTGATTGATGCTTCAAAGTACGCATATTGTGAAGTCTATCAGCAAGTTTAATTATTATTACCCTTATATCCTTTGTCATAGCCAAAAACATTTTCCTCAAGTTTTCTACTTGCTGTTCTTCTTTTGATTTAAACTCTATTCTACTTAGCTTTGTAACTCCATCTACTAGGAGAGCTACCTCATTACCAAACTCTTCACTTATCTTTTCCAGGGGGATATTAGTATCCTCTACAACATCATGAAGGAGCCCTGCTACTATGGTAATTACATCCATATGTAATTCCGCCAAAATTTTAGAAACCTCAACAGGATGAATAATGTATTCATGTCCAGATTTCCTTAGCTGTCCTTGATGAGCATCCTTAGCAAAATCATAAGCTTTATGGATTAGGTCAAAGTCAACTTCTGTAGCATATGCATTTACTTGATGTACTAAGTCTTGAATAGGCAAGTTAATCCCCTTTCTCAATGAAAACCTAAATCCCTTGTATTACTCGGTTTAAGAAAGCTTCTGCCAAGGTGTGTTGGTGAGAATTATCCAGGTATCTCCATGAATTATGCAAATCCACCTTGGCTTCATTGCTTAAACCTCTGATGTTGAGTTCACTAAAAATATTAAGTAACTGTTTATACGTATTCTTAGTGGTTGAAAAACCTAATTTATTTAACGCTGCAACTACTCTGCTTTCGGTAATTTCCTTAATTTGTGAATCATGATTTCTTGCTAAACCATACATAACCTTCATGCTTTGTCTTGTAGGATACATGGCTTCTAAGCTTTTCTTCATATCTGCAAACAGATTGTTTCCAATAATTTTTATTATATTATTAAAAGGCATCATGTGGTAATTAAAATGGAAAATATCTGTGAAAAAGTCAAAGAAATATTCATCTTCAATTACTCCCAATTTCCACCTGGGTAACGCCAGGGTGCTTATCATCACCTTTGTTATACCTTGATTAAACTTCTCTATCATTTCCATTTGCTTGTAATAATTCAATTCTCCATGCCAAATTGATACATCCCTCACCGGAACATACTTTTCAACAGTTTTCATTATTCTTCTAAAATTAATTATGTTATCCGCCCAAAGGACTAAACTTTTACTTTCGTTTAGCCAGTTAGCTAAATTTTCATGAAAACTTTGTACAATAATCTGGGATGTGTCTAATTCCTCGTTACAGCTCTTAATTAAATGAACAACATGCTCTGAAATAATTGTCTTCTGTTCAGCTGGACCAATAATATAGTTTTTAGATATGGAATCATCGCAAAGATGTATATTACTCAGATCATCAGTGGATAAAATACTTATTGCTGAATAATCGTCTGATACTAAATACTCTTTATGAAATTTCCACCACCATAATGAAGTAAAGATTACTCCGCCTTTGCTCTTATGTTCATCTAAAATCCATTGTATCTCTTCATCTGAATTAATATTAGATATTAACCAACAATAGATATTGATTTTTTTTAAAATTGAAGCAAAATATTCATATAGTACCTGCACAGCACAAGGGGAAGAAGCGACAAAATAAATCCTACTATTGTAAGTGCTGCTTTCAATAATAAACATTATTTCTTGATACACTTCTTTGAAATTAGCTAAAAAATATAATTCCGAACAAGATGAATGTCGGTTAACTGGCAAAGAATTCATCTTGGCTGGTGCATTTTTCTCAGAACCAACAGCAATAAGGCTGCCATTTGTTTTTAGGTCTTTTATATTAAGCTGCAGGTTTTGTTGACCATTCCATGTGTTAATATCAAGGCTAAAGGCCAGGTTTAATGTTTCTCCTGATGCAGCCATCTCCTGATATGTTCCCATATTGAAACCAATGCCTTCCAGCGAGGAGTAATCATCAGCAAAGAATAACTTTAAATGATTCTCCTGTTTACCCACCCTTTTTGACGAAAGAATTGCCGCGTTAGTACACATAAACAAAGGGCTAGGATTTCCTTCACCAAAAGGTGCTAAACATTGAATTTCTTTAACCAAATCCATGTCTAACTCTGAAAGAAGAACCTCAGTATCACAATATATTCTGGGAATAAAAAGCTTATCAGGCAAATACTCATATGCCCATTTATTAATTTGGTTACGAAACTTATCAATTCTATCCTTTTGAATTGTGAGTCCTGCAGCCTGTGCATGTCCACCAAACCCAGACAGTAAACTGCTGCAATATTTTAAACCATCATAAATGTTACACCCATCAATACTTCTTGCTGAACCTCTGCCCTCATCACCATCAATCGCAATTAAAACTACGGGTTTATTTAGTTTGGTAGATATTTTAGAAGCTACAATTCCTATTACTCCAGGATGCCATAATTCTGATGCCAAAACAATTATTTTTTCTTTTTGCAAGTCTACCGATTCAGTTATCATTTCATCGATTAGCTTTGTAATTGCACCTTCTATAACTTGTCTTTCTTGATTCATTCTGTTAAGATAATTTGCCAATTCGACAGCACGCTGAATTGATTTAGTCAAGAGTAACTCAAGGGCTGCTTTACAATCATCAAGGCGTCCTGCAGCATTTAATCTGGGTACTAAACCATATGATAATTCCATTGTAGTTAAGTTGTCACTTCGAAAACCACAACTATCTATTAAAGCTTTCAGCCCAGGTCTTCTCGATTTCATAATATCTTTAATTCCATATTTTACAATAATCCTATTGTCACCAACTAACGGTACTATATCTGCTACTGTGCCTAGCGCTACCAGATCCAGTAAATCAGTTGTATTAAAGATAAAATCGTCGCGTAATTCTTGGGCCAATGCTCTTAGTACCATAAATGCAACCCCAACACCAGCTAAATCTGCAGCTTCAGGAGGAGATCCAAGTTTTGGATTAACAATTGCACATGCCTGTGGTAGCTCTTCACCTGGCTGGTGATGATCAGTAATTATTGTATCTATACCAGCCTTATTCAGTATTTCCACCTCAGCAACAGAGTTAATGCCACAGTCTACAGTAATCATTAAAGAACAATTGTGTGTCAATATGTTATCCATCATATCCTTGCTCAAACCATAGCCATTATCCAACCTATTAGGTATAATACAAATTGTATCAATTCCAAGATTCTCAAAAAACTCTATCATAACTGCTGATGCAGTTACCCCATCTACATCATAATCACCATAAATTAGTATTCTTTCATTTTTTTTAATTGCAGTTAACAATCTATCACATGCTTCTCTAACTCCAAATATTTTTAAAGGATCAGATAAAAAATTTATGTCTGCTGATAAAAATTTTTTTGCTTCTTCCGAAGATGTTATTCCCCTGTTAATTAATAATTGTGAGGTAATAGGCGATATTTCAAGGTCTTTACTCAACCGACATTGGATTTTTGGCTGAGCTGGTTTTACAAGCCAGATCTTTTCCAAAGTAGTCATCTCCTGCCATCCCATTTAAATTATTATAAACAAAAGGTATATGTATATCAACTGCACTAAATTTATATGCATACATAAAAAAAGCACTTTATCAGTGCTATTCATTATTGATTTTATGCATCTTATCATGTTAATTTAAATCTTCGCCCACTTTTTCTTGTGCCTCAACCTCTATTCCCATTATTTCCTTTTCCATTGATTCTTTTTGCTCCAGTTTACCCTTAAGTTCATTAACTTCTTTTATAAGGCTTTCATTTTGTCTCTTCATGTCCCTTACCTTTTTATTTAAACTAAGCTGTTTGACACCACCTAACAAAAATACTACAACAGCTCCAATAACAGATGAACCCAAAATGACTAAAACAAGTGAAATATCGCTAATCCTCCAGGCAATAAACTGTATATCAACTGTATTTGTATTTTGAACAGCAAATACAGCCACCAATAGAGCAAAAATCAATGCTCCTACAAGATAACCCTGCACACAACCCCACCTTCTTTCTTTAAATGGTATTTATTGATATTTCTCTAATAACCCGGTAAATCCTTCATTTCAGGACAACATATTTTCATCCAAAGGAAAAAGAGGTATCTTAAAATTTGTGGAGTTGGGAAATGAAAAGTGAGCAGGTCCCACTTTTCACTTCCAGTATTAAGAAGTGGCGTGCTTAGGATTTCTTCGTTTACGAGAATACCTGCTAAATCCCCTATCTCTCAATTCCAGCCATAAGGGGCTGGCTATAAAGATCGAAGAATAGGTACCACTAACAAAACCAATAGTCATTGCCAGGGCAAAAACTTTCGTTGTTTCACCACCAAAGAATAATAGCGCCAGCAACACAACAATGGAAGTCAAGGAAGTATTAATAGATCTCACTAAGCTTTGGCTAATACCTTTGTTAACTATTTCAACAAAAGACTCTTTTTTCCTGTACAAGAGATTCTCACGGATTTTATCAAAAATCACTATAGTATCATTGATAGAATACCCTATGATGGTGAGCAGTGCAGCAACAAATGATATATTTACTTCAATTTGAAACAGCGAAAAAACACTTAGGGTTATTAAAACATCATGAATCAGCGCTATTACTGCAGATAATGCAAAGATTAATTCAAACCTAACAGTAATATACACGACCATTAACAAGGTTGCTATTGCTAAAGCTATTAAAGATTTGTCTTTCAGTTCCGAGCTTACAACAGATCCCACTGACTCATTGCTTAAAACCACTATATCACCATGTTTATCTTTCAATGCGTCTATAATATTTGTGCTTTCGGCTTCTGTGATTATAGGGGTTCTGATAATAAACTGATTATTTCCTGCATCCTGAATTATACTGTTTTCAAGATTATAATCAGCTAACACCTGTCTTATATCTTCAGATCCAACCTCCTGGGAAAACGCCAACATAACTTTTGTTCCGCCTACAAAATCTATACCAAAATTTATGCCTTGTGTCATAAGGGAAAATATGCCGGCAGCGATAATTAACAAAGAAACTAAAAACCATATCTTTCTCCTACCTACAAAATTATAATACATGTACGTTCTCCCCCCTTAAGCACCAAATAATTTTACATTTTGCAAAGCTTTTATTCTAACAGCATTTCTTAACAAAAATCTAGTAAACACCAGAGAAGTAAACAAACTAGCAACAATGCCTAATGTCAAAGTTACAGCAAAACCCCTAATAAGCCCAACTCCGAAAAAGTATAATACAAAGGCACCAATCAAAGTAGTAATGTTTGCATCAAGTATGGTTAGGGTAGCTCTCTTAAACCCTGCATCCACAGCAGCTCTCAGGCTCTTGTTGTTCCTAATCTCTTCTTTAATTCTTTCATAAATAATAATATTTGCATCAACGGCCATTCCAACTGACAAGAGAAGTCCTGCAATTCCAGGCAAAGTAAGAGTAGCCTTGATGCCTGAAAGCATACCAAGTAAGATTAGACCATAAAGGATCATGGAAATATTTGCTGCCAAACCATTTAATCTATAGAAAACTAGCATAAATAGAATAATGAACGTAACTCCTATCACGATAGCCCTTTGACTCTTAAAAATAGAGTCGATACCCAACTGTGGACCTACAGTTCTCTTTTCTAATATTTCAACATTTACAGGCAAAGCACCAGCCCTTAAAAGAGCCGCCAGATTGGCAGCTTCATTGAAGGTCATGAAGCCCCCACTAATAACGGCTTGTCCATCACGAATCACATCATTTACATGAGGATTTGTTAAAACCTCACCATCCAAAAGAATAGCTATATGCCGTCTTGGATCGTCTTTAGGGAAAGAGGTCACCAATTGTTCTGTTATTTGGGCAAATATTCGTGCTCCCTCGGATTTAAACTTAAGGTTCACCTGAGGTCTTTGTGTCTGTGAATCTACTCGCGCATGTGCGGTTTCCAAATCTCCTCCATGAAGAATTACCGTTCCATCAACTAATTGAAATTCCAGCGAAGCCGTCTTGCCAATAATTTTTACTGCTTCTTCTGGGTCCTTAATTCCAGCCAACTCAACAATTAACCTTCGTTCTCCTTCTCTTTGAATATAAGGCTCGCTTACCCCTAATTCATCAACCCTTTGCCTCATTACTGCCATTAATTGTTCCATGTCTTCATTGGTAACAGGCTTCTCTTTAGATTCAACGGCCCCTAAAACAATATGAACTCCACCTTGTAAATCTAATCCAAGGTTTAACGAGGTTATTAGCGGAGGGTAAAAATATATACTGATGGCAAATACTACAATTATCACCAACAGCAACTTAAATATATTTGTACGTTCCATATTACTTCCTCCCCACTAAAATTTGATTTTATCTAAAGCTTATCAACTGCTTAATTATAAACCTCTTTAAAACACTTTGTCAATTTTACTCAGTTTCCAGCACTTATTCATTATGGTTTAAAGGAGCCTAGAATCATTAATAATCAAACCGAAATGACACTGCAGATGGCTGGCAGCTCTCCTGCACATGATCATTCTTGTTAAAAATATTTCAAAATACTCCATCACTGTTGTAATGGATAAATCAATTTTTAACACCATTGTAATGGTTTTTTCCTTTTTATTTATCAGGATAAATGATTGCTCTGCACCATAATTTACACGATCATGAATGTCAAATTTTGAAATATCCCTATTCCTGACTCTATCCCTATGCACATCAGATTTATCTGCCAAAATAAGGCTAGCTGCTATATGGTTGACTGGATATCCATACTGTTCTTCATGATTGCCTATGGCAGAGATGATCAAGGCGATTTCTTCAGGAGGCATGGCCATTTTATCCAAAATATAATACGCCAGCAATGCCCCAGATTGACCATGGTCATGTCTGCTGATAACATTTCCAATATCATGAAGATATCCTGCGATGGATGCAAGCTCTTGATCTCTTTCGCTATAATCTAATTCCTTGAGTATTCTTCTTGCTAATCCTGCTACCAAATTTACATGTCTGAAGCTGTGCTCTGTGAACCCCATAGCGCCTAAATGCTTATTTGCAATTGAAATGTAAGTATTTACTTCATGATTACTCATTATTTCTTTAAGAGTTAGCAAATCCTCTCACCCCTTATTATCTCTCATTTAGTATATACTAAAAATAATGATTAATGTCTACCTATTACTTATAAAAAAGCAGCGACCTTTAAAGTCACTGCTAAGTAACTGCTTTTTCATATTATATTTTACATTGTCTGTTTTTGATTATTATATTCGTTTCTCTTGTTATAAATCTTTTGTAAAGCACTCAAACCCAAACTTAATTCAATAGCTTTATCCATTTTATGTTTATCTGACTCATCTAATCTTCCTAAATAACAATCATTGGAAAACCAGCTTTTATCAATAGTCCTAATCTGCGAAAATACTGCAACATGTTCACTGGTTAAGCCTGTTCCCGAGGTAGATTTGATAGGAAGCGAAAAGAGCAGTTTTTTTGCTGTAGTATTTGGTATCAAAGGAACAATGATTACAGTATTACAAAACCTATTACCAATGTCATTTTGAATAACTAAAACTGGCCTTTGTACAGCTCTACCCCTTGTATCACAACCTAGATTTACTAAAAATATATCTCCACGCCTGATGGAAACCTTGGTATTATCCCATTTCACGGATTATCCCCCCACTCCATTTTCTTCCAGACAAAGAAGAGCATCATTTTCCTTTAGACACCACAAGGCATCATAGTTGACAATATAAATTTTTTCTAGCAACAGATAGTCTTCTTTTAATCTCTTTGACAAATCTGGAGGGGAAAACCAACTGAACAAACCAATCACATTATAACACCTCTTTGCTATAAATTGGCTTGCTTAATTATTATAGAAAGCGGCGCTTTTTTCCTTCATCATATTATGTCATAATACAAGTAATAATGTAAAAACAGTGGATATATCCACTGTTTTTGACTTATCAATCTGATTTGCCTTTAACATATCCGACCGCAGATTTATCAAATTCAACCTCTACTTTGTCAGAAATACGCAATGTAAAACTGTCGTCTCTTAATTTGGTAATTCTGCCATGCATACCGCCAATAGTCACTATAGCATCATCCACTCTCAACTCTTCTAACATTTTTTTGCGTTTTTTCTGCTGTTTTTGCTGGGGCCGAATCATCAGAAAATACAGGATTGCAAAAAAGATTGCAATATAAATAAACGCTCCAGCACCTTCCATTCGTTTCACCTGCCTTTCAAGTATTTAATTAGATATAGTCCAGTAATGTTTTCGACATAAATTTAAAGATACCTTTTATAGTTGGTAAAATAATCTTTTGTTTTTTCTATAACCTATATCCGGTATTATCTTCTCGTCCAAAGGCATCATAAAAATTTTGTGTAAACTTTTCTAACCTTTCCTCCCTAATAGCCTGACGTATATCCTTCATTAAATTAATTAAAAAATGCAGATTATGAATTGTTGTAAGACGAAGTCCTAGGATTTCATTGGCTTTAAATAAATGTCTTATGTAAGCTTTGCTATAATTTGTGCATGTATAACAGTTACAATTTGGATCAAGGGGTTCCCAATCCCTTGCATAAACTGCATTTTTAACCACAACCTTACCAACACTAGTCATGACCGTTCCGTTTCGTGCTATACGGGTAGGCAGAACACAATCAAACATGTCCACTCCCCGTAGAACTCCTTCAAGTAAACAATCCGGAGAACCAACCCCCATTAAGTATCTTGGTTTTTGTTTAGGCATTTCTTCCACAGTATGATCCAAAACCTCATACATAATTTCTTTTGGTTCACCGACGCTTAATCCTCCAATGCCGTAACCAGGAAAGTCCATTGTTGTGATTTCATGAGCACTTTTTTTCCTCAATTCATTATACATAGATCCCTGAATAATTCCAAATACAGATTGATATGGATGCTCATGGTACTTTGCACACCTATAAGCCCATCTTGTTGTTCTATCCGATGCCTCAAGAGCTTCTTGATAAGTACATGGGTATGGGACACAAATATCAAATGCCATGGCTATATCTGAAGCCAAATTCATTTGTACTTCCATAGCCTTTTCCGGAGTAAAAAAATGTTTGGAACCATCTATGTGGGAACGGAAAGTAACACCATCCTCAGTAATGTCTCTTAAATCAGCCAGGCTAAAAACTTGGAAACCTCCACTATCTGTTAATATAGGGCGATCCCAACTCATAAATGCATGAAGCCCACCTGCTTCTTTAATGATGTCATATCCTGGCCTAAGATATAAGTGATAAGTGTTACTTAATATTATCTCCGCATTAATCTCCTTCAATTCATGTGGAGTAATAGTTTTTACAGTTGCTTGGGTACCAACGGGCATAAAAACAGGGGTTTCAATTTCCCCATGGACTGTAGTTATTCTCCCCAACCTTGCTCTTGTTTCCTTGGATTCATATATTAATTCAAAAGAAAAACTCATCTTTTCACTCCTCTGTAATTCAAGCCTATTGTTAAATTATGAACATTGCATCCCCCATCTCACGGGAAGCAGGATAGGCGCTATAATATGCTTTCCCAATCACGCCTACCATGCAGAACACGGACAATGTTAACTGTATTTGTGCTTTTGTTCACGGTATAAAACAAGAGGTAATTATCTATAGGCAGCTTCCTTATTCCTTTCGCTGCCAGGTATTTATCTTGCACAAGGCTATAACGCTCCGGTAATTCTTCCAAAGTCGCCATAGCCTCTTGTATTCTTGCAAGCTGCTTTAAAGCCGTAGTTGGCTCTTTTAACTCATATGAAATATAGTCAACAATTCCATCAAGGTCCGCTTCGGCAGCTTCTGCAATAACTAAATTATACTTCATCATTTCTTTAGCCTGCTTTCTATCCGTGCAAACACTTCATGCGCAGGTTTTACGCGCCCATGTTTGACATCGTCCAATCCTTTTTCAAGCATTGCATATAACTCAAATTTTCCGACAAGCATTTCATATGTTTCAATGCTCATGACTGCAAGGTCTCCCGTACCGTTCTTTGTGATATATATCGGTTCTTTATATTTATGGCAAAACTCCGAAATCTCATTGTAGTTGTTTCGTAAGTCTGAGCTTGGTCTAATAATCGGCATTTTCTACACCTCCACATTTATTATATTCAAATTTTATCGAAATATTGATATGCTGTCAAGAAAAGATCTGTACACTTATTACCAATTGAATTTTCAAAGAACAATCTATATAAAAGAGGCGGCATCTTTCCCTCTATGCCGATGGGCTCCCATTAATTTCATTCTATACCGTGGTTTTATGAAGTAAAGGGAAGTTACCCATTTTACAATCCAACTTACGCAAATTACAATTTTTCTTGCCAAAAGGGTAAGAAGTAAAAGCGGCCCTCTTATGTAGGACCGCCCTTTTTTATGGTGTGACATTACATTATTTGCCTTTATTTAAAAATATGCCTATTACGGCACTTGCTTTAATTAGCCTTTGAAATTCCTTGTATTCTTTTTTCATAGTCTTGGAAGTGATTCTCTTTTAAAATGTCTATTTGCTCGGATATACAAAATAGCTTTTTAATGTCTTTAATTGTATATGCTGAATGAGTAGAGCTCCCTTTTCTCATCCTGCAATTTAGAACAGTCTTACAAGGAAAATATGCATGGTCTTTTGCATAAAAAACGGTAAAATCGTATCAATTCGCTTTAAAAATGGTCTTGAACACAGATTTTTATACAAATCGGAAGACTAACAAAAAGCCCCTATACCGCTTGGTATAGGGGCTTTCGGGCTTCCGTATTCTCTGAAAAAAATCTGTTAAACTATGAGCATTGCGTCCCCAAAGCTATAAAATCTGTATTTTTCTTTTATTGCTGCGCTGTATGCGCTTCTTGTAAGTTCTCTACCTGCAAAAGCAGCAACTAGCATAATTAGCGTACTTTTGGGAAGATGAAAATTAGTAATCAATGCATCAACAACTTTAAATTCATAACCGGGATAAATATATATATCTGTCCAACCAGACTTAGCGTTAACAAATCCTTGACAATCAGCAACAGTTTCCAGGGTTCTTACACTGGTGGTACCAACTGCGACAATTCTATTTCCCCGTTTTTTCGCATGATTGATGGTTTCTGCAGACCTTTGGCTCAAACAGTAATATTCAGAATGCATTTTGTGATCTTCAACAGTATCCACTTTAACCGGCCTAAATGTTCCCAATCCTATATGTAAAGTAAGGAAAGCTGATTCTACACCCTTGTCTTGCAAACGCTTGAATAATTCATCTGTAAAATGTAATCCTGCCGTAGGAGCAGCAGCAGAACCCTCCTCCTTTGCATAAATTGTTTGGTAACGATTCTTGTCCTCTAATTCTTTAAGAATATATGGGGGTAACGGGATCTTGCCAAGTCTTTCCAAAACATCTTCAAATATTCCATCATAAAAAAATCGGACCAATCTTCCTCCATCCTCTGTATAATCCTCAATTCTTGCTTTTAGTTCTCTGTTTCCAAAAAATATTTCTGCCCCCGGTTTTAACTTTTTTCCGGGTTTGACAAGACATTCCCATATGTCATGGGCTATTTTCTTTAAAAGTACAAGTTCTACTCCAGCTCCAGTCTCTTTTTCACCTAGCAATCGGGCCGGAATTACCTTTGTATGATTGAAAACCAGAACATCACCAGGGTTTATATATTCTATTATTTCATGAAATCGTTTATGTTCTAGCCTCTTTTTTTTTCTATCAACCACCAGAACTTTTGAGACATCTCTCGGAAAAACCGGCTCTTGAGCAATTAATTCCTGTGGCAAATAATAATCAAATTCATGCACCTTCATTAAAGCTACCCATCCCAATTAGTATAGTCTAGTAATCAACAGTTTTCCGTCACATTTTCCTTGATTATAATAGTATTCAATAATTTCCCTGTAAGTATACCCTAGTGCAGCCATTCCCCTTGCTCCCCATTGACTCATACCTACCCCATGACCAAAGCCATATCCATCAAAGGTTAATTCTGAAAGTTTTTTAGGTATTTGTTGAGTATAAAATGTATTTTTAACAACATAGTAATTCAATTTGCTGTTTAATTCTTGAATGGCGCCACCTGCTGTGACGGCTTTTAAGTTATCACCTACATTTATTTGAATCAGAGTACCTTGATCATTTTTTACATAAACAGTGGAATCCATTTTTAATTCAAATTTTGTACTTCTTAATCCAAAGGCCTTTCTAATCTCTTCTTTAAAAAGACTACCAGAACCAACATTCCCAACTAGCCGCAATTCTGTTATCCTTTCACAAGTTGAAGGCATACTGGCCTCATAATCATACTTACCGTAAAAAACATCTATTAATTGTCCTATATTAATTCTTCTATTTGCATTGTTGTTATTCCAGTCATTAAGAATTGTCTTTACTTGGTCCAAGCTAAAGCTTCTTTCCCACTTAAAAGTATTTGCAGGCCAGCCACTTGTCTGTACAGCATAACTCATTGCATATTCATCAAAGGGTGAGGGTGTGGCTCTTAAATAAGGTAAGGGGGAACTCCATACATCCTCAGAATTAGCCGTGTGCCCCCCTGAATTAGCATGAAAAAATGCCCTTACTAGAATGTTTTCATAATAGATAACCTCTCCACAAGTTGCCTGTACAGCTTCAGCAACTCTTTGACCTCCTGGCAGTATCTCTGCGCTATAACCACCATATACCTGTGAATTAACATCTGCTGTAACATCATATTTTTTACTTTGATCTACAAAAGACAGCGCATAGGATCTTGATACCACAGCTTGAGCCTTAAGTGCCTCCATTTCGGCAGCGGACCCCATTTCTGGTCCAATAACTCCCAACAAATATTTCTCCACACCTAATTCATTTAAAACAAGGAGATTATTTGATTCATTAATAATTCTTACATTGTCTCTATATTTTACATTTCCATATGTTATTACATTTAGAGATGCTTGACTTTTTGCAATAAAACCTATAGGCCCCTTGTATACACCACTATTATTACTAGAAATATTTGATTCCAACTGCATACTTGGTCCCTTTTTAGTAATTGTCCAGGTAGAACCCTGTTGGGCATCCGCTAATATAATTCCAGTGCTCTCGTCAACTATGCTATATGTACCAACATCAATTGTTATTTTAGCCACACTTGAGGTTCCTGACAGAGCTACTCGAATTTTAGGTGATTCCTCACCATTAGCTCCAAACGAAGGAGCTCTTCCATTATTTAAACTTATAATACAAAAGAAAAAGGCAAGAATAACACAGATCACAACTTTTCCGTATTTCCCCATGACAGCGCTCCTGTTTTACATTTTATTACCTTCTTAATATCAAATTCAATATAATTGTTAATAAGATACTTAATAAAATTCCTGTTGCTAGAGGAAAATAAAAAGTAAAGTTTCCCCTCTTGAAATAAAAATCTCCTGGAAGCTTGCCTATAAATGGCAGTTTACTTGCAAGGATGATAAGTCCACCTATGAGAAATACTGTGAGACCAATAATCATAAGCATTTTACCCATGGAACTCAATTCACCCAAAGTACACAACCCTCCCCTCTAAACATCCTCGAAGGACAATTGTTCTTTTTCAGTTAAAATACTTGTTTTATTAAAGTGGTTATATGCATTTTGAGTAGCTACTCTACCTCTTGGAGTTCTCTGAATAAAACCTATTTGCAAAAGATACGGCTCATATACATCCTCTATAGTCTCTGTCTCTTCACTTATTGAGGCAGCCAAAGTATCCAAACCAACAGGTCCTCCATTAAATTTATCTATAATTGTTAATAAAAGTCGCCTGTCAACTTGATCCAACCCGAGATAATCCACTTCAAGTTTATCTAGTGAAAAATTAGCAACCTCTTTGTTAATTATCCCTTGTGACTCGACTTGAGCAAAGTCTCGCACCCTTTTTAACAACCTATTGGCAATTCTTGGTGTACCTCGAGACCTTTTGGCAATTTCCGCAGCACCCTCAGGAGTAATTGATACATTTAGGATAGCAGCAGACCTTTTTATAATAGTCGAAAGCTCTTCGGCACTATAGAATTCAAGTCTGTTTATTACTCCAAATCTATCTCTTAACGGTGAAGTCAACTGTCCTGCTCTGGTTGTTGCTCCAACAAGGGTAAATTTAGGCAAATCAAGTCTTATAGACCTGGCGCTTGGTCCTTTACCGATTACTATATCAAGGCAAAAGTCTTCCATAGCAGGATATAATATTTCTTCCACACTCCTATTTAATCTATGAATCTCATCTATAAATAAAACATCTCTAGGTTCCAAATTAGTTAAAATAGCTGCTAGATCACCAGGTCTTTCAATTGCCGGTCCTGATGTAATCCTTAAATGAACGCCCATCTCTACAGCAATTATATTAGCCAAGGTAGTTTTACCAAGTCCTGGAGGACCATAAAGTAAAACGTGGTCAAGTGATTCCTGCCTACCCTGAGCTGCCTTGATAAATACTTCTAAATTCGCTTTAATTTTTTCTTGCCCGATATAGTCTTTTAATCTTGAAGGCCTTAAGCCGCTTTCGATATCTCCATCGTCAAGAATTTTACTGCCATTAACCATTCGTTCCATTGCTGTATCACCTTCCTGACGGAGCTAACTTTTTTAAGACAGAACTCAACAATTTCTCAACAGTCATATTCTGTCCAATTTCCTTAGCAGCATGGAAAACAAGCTGCTGTACATCTTTTTGATTATAACCTAAAGATACTAGAGCATTCAAAACTTCATCCATAACATCATCTAACTCATTATTGAAATTTTGTATACTATCAGCCTTATAAAGTTTGGAAATTTTATCTTTTAATTCTACAATAATCCTTTGGGCAGTTTTTTTCCCAATTCCAGACACTTTACTTAAGAATTCCGTTTTTTCGTTGATAATGGTTTTTATAACCTCTTCTGCACTATAATGTGACAAAATCGCCATAGCTCCCTTTGGCCCGACTCCATTTACGCAAAGAAGAAGTTTAAAAAGCTCTAATTCTATATCGTTTATAAATCCAAATATTTGATAAGATTCTTCTCTAATGTGGAGATACGTTAATATCTTTAAGGTACTCTCTTGTTCTATGCTTGCAAGTCCTCTTCCAGACATCTTCACTATATAACCAACATTATTAACATCTAGAATAATATGATCCGCACCAATTACCTGAACATTACCTTTTAAATAAGCTATCATATTCTATTACCCGCAATTAGAGTCTTCAATTTATGCGAGTGAGCATGGCATATAGCAATAGCCAAAGCATCAGCCGCATCATCTGGATGAGGCATTGAATTTAGTCCTAAAATATAAGTAACCATCTTTTGTACCTGAGACTTTTCAGCTCTTCCGTATCCAACCACAGATTGTTTAACTTGTAAAGGAGTATATTCTGCTATTGTAAGACTTTTTTGCATACCGGTTAGAAGAATTACACCTCTAGCTTGGCCAATTGATAAAGCTGTTTTAGTGTTTTTACAGAAAAATAACTGTTCGACTGCCATATGTGCAGGTTGGTATTCTTCAATTATGGCGGATAGTTTCAGATGTATACTATTTAAGCTGGCAGCCATATCTAATTCTGGATTAGTAGATATTACTCCATGCCCCAAACACCTAAACCTATTTCCTTCATTTTTAATAATGCCATATCCTGTAATTGCTGTTCCAGGGTCTACACCTAATATTATCATCCTTATCCTACCCCCTAGAACACATTTTCGACACTTAGATTATTTTTCCTTTTTTAAAAAAGTGTATTTCTTATCTAAATTCATCTAAAGTATCCAACGCCTGCAAAAGTTCTTTCTCATTTTCAAATACAGTATTGCCATTTATAATCTGTTCCCGCCAATGTGTGGGGATATCCCATATGGAAATATCAGTGATAAATAATAAGCTATCCTTAAAATATGGCGGTCCCTGATATACAGAAATAAAATTGTCAACAATCCTAAGGTGCCTTTTATCAAGGTCAACAGCGCATAATTTCTCTACTGGCTGGGTCACAATCCATTTACCTTCAATGTTTTCTATTATCCAATCATCTTCAGGAGGAAATATTATACTAAGATTAGCCTCATCAATTTCTTTTAAACCTAAGTTTTCAATCTTTTCAACTAATTCAATGTGCCCGCATACAGTAAATAGTTTCTGAACAATTACTTCTTCATTTGAGTTATTCACAAGGGTTTTGATGGCTTTCAAGTTATTGTCTGTGAGGATATTTGATACTAGGTATCTTGATGTAGAAGTAAAAGCTAATAAAAGACTCAAAAGGCTAGCAATAAGAAAAACTGTGATTACATGCTTATACCTTGTCCAAAGCAAAACAAAAACCTCCTTCTACAATACTTTCCATTAATACAATACTTTCCATTAATTAGATAGTATTGCTCAAAGGAGGACTTAGTATACATTCATCTAAGCAGAGTACCTTAGTCTAATAATCCGTCTGTTATATCAAAGTTCGTATACACTGCCTGAATATCATCATGATCTTCAAGAGTATCTATAAGCTTGATTATTTGCAGTGCTGTTTCGCGATCATCTATTAGGACACTGCTTTTAGGCAGCATGGTAATCTCAGCTAGATTAATTTGAATTCCTTTATTTTCTAATGCGCTTTTTACTTCTTGAAAATTTTCCACTTCAGTTACTACTTCAACAGATTGACCTGTCACCGTATAATCCTCAGCCCCGGTTTCCAATAACAGCACCATCAATTCCTCTTCATTTCTATCTTCTAATTCAAAAGCTATGATACCTTTGTTTTCAAACATCCAGGCAACGCATCCTGCTTCACCCAAGTTTCCGCCATTCTTTGAAAAAATGTGTCTTATTTCTCCTGCGGTTCGATTACGGTTGTCTGTTAAAATTCGCATGAGTACAGCTACCCCAGCAGGCCCATAACCTTCATAGGTTGTTTCTTCATAGTTTACAGACTCTATTCCTCCAGAGCCCTTTTGAATAGCTCTTTGAATATTTTCATTGGGCATGTTGGCTTCTTTAGCTTTTTGTATTACAAGTTTTAGTTTTGAATTTCCTTCAGGGTCTGGACCACCCTCTTTTGCAGCTACCATTAATTCTCTTGCAATTTTGGTAAATACCTTGCCTTTTTGAGAATCCATTCTTGCTTTTCTATGCTTTATATTTGCCCATTTTGAATGTCCAGCCATTAGACTTCCCCCATTTAAAAAATATAATTAATCGTGACCTAGAAATATGCTGGAAACTCTTTATCAGGGACTGCAGGCATTTCTCTTTTATGCTTACTCTTTGCAAATAGTTTATCAACAATATCAGCTACCTGTTGTGGTCCTTCTTGAGTAGATAAATACTTGTCTAGTTCTCTATAAGTGATGCCCATTTCTTCTTCATCTGTTTGATCAGTCCATAAACCTGCAGTTGGAGCTCTTTGAATAATGGCCTCTGGAATGTTCAAATGCTTTGCCAACTGGTAAACCTGGCATTTTAACATATTACCGAGAGGTTCAATATCTACTCCTCCATCTCCATATTTAGTAAAATACCCTGTCAAAAGTTCGCTCTTATTCCCTGTTCCAACAACCAGGTAGTTCTTTAATCCAGCATAATAATAAAGTGTTGTCATTCTTAACCTGGGTTTTATATTAGCAACAGCCATGCTGCTCATTTGGTTTTCCCTTAGGTTTAAGCTATTTATTAATGTGTCAAAAACAGGAGTAAGGTCAACTTCTACAAAGTCAATGTTCAAGATATCTGTGACTAAGCGTGCGTATTCTGCATCCTTTGGATTGCTGTGACAGGGCATAATAACTCCCAGAGTATTATCTGGATAAGCTCTTTTTACCAACGCTGCAACTACAGCAGAATCCATCCCACCGCTAATACCAATTACGCCCCCTTTAGCCCCGGCATCTGCTACTTTAGTTTTGATCCAATTTTCAAGATAAATTGCTACCTCTTCCATTAAATCCCCCTCCTATTTTAATAAAGGAAGTAATATTAAATTTTAAACATTTTCTTCAAGAATTATCTTATGATCAACTAAGGCCAGTTCTTTAATCCTTGCTTTAATTATTTTTCTTTTGCCAAAAATGTCTTCTAAAATAATTTCCTCGCCATGGGGTATCAATTTATCGACATTTTCAAAGTATAATTCTTCCCTTTGTTCTCTAACCACATAAGCATTTGCCTCACACATTATTATCACTCTCCAGGTATTTTTTTAAATGGATCACTAGGTGATCTATCAAGTGGGGTAAAGGTTCATTTACTACACCTATTATTTCTATTCTTGATTTATTTATAGGAAGTAAAATCTTCTTTGCCCTAGATGAGGCTATGGCCTCAGCCATTTTTGGAGTTAGCTCTCCTAGCATTGAATTAGCAGCTAGAATAGCTACTGTTCCAACAATCAGGTCTACATGGTTAACCGTTTGAACTATTGCATTTTCTCCTGTACCACCTTCATTAGCCCCAGCCTTAATCATCATGCTGGTAGCTACACAATTAGTACCTAAAGCAATAATTTCTGTATTTTCAGGGAGACCTCGTCTTAATTTTTCAACAAGGTGCTTCCCAATTCCTCCTCCCTGACCATCAATTACAGCAATTCGCATAAAAAACATACCTTTCTTTTCTTTAGTTACCTCTAATGAATGTAAACCAAAAAAATATCTGTCATCTATAAACTACCAGTTATTATACCACCCTATTTATTTGTCCACAATATAAGTTCTGAAATGATAGCATATAAAAATGAAAATGAAAACCTCATAATAAAAACTGTTATTATGAGGTTTATTTGCTATGATACCTTTCCTTGCAGTTGATTTTTGGTTGTTCCAGCCATCATCAATCCTATTTCTTCAATACTGACATCATCGTCATTTATGAGTTCACCCATAATTTTTCCTTCATATATTACCGCGATTCTGTCTGCCAAAAACAAGATCTCATCTAACTCTGTGGAAATCAGCAGTACCGCACAACCTTTGTCCCTCTCCTCAATGATCTTTTTATGAACATATTCTATGGCCCCAACATCAAGTCCCCTTGTGGGATGCATAGCCACCAGTAGTTTTGGACCACGACTGATTTCCCGACCCAAGACTACCTTTTGTTGATTTCCGCCTGATAACTTCCTTGCAAGAGTTTCATCATTCGGACAGCGAACATCGTACTGTTTAACCAGATTTTTAGAATAGTTTTTAATATATTTCCAGTCCAGAAAAATCCCATTTGCATAGGGCGGTCGATAAAAATCCTGTAAAAATGTATTCTCCTGAACCGTCATATCCATTACTAAACCTTGCTTTTGTCTATCCTCTGGTATATGGCATACTTTACATTCCAGGATATCTCGCGGATGCTTATTGGTAATGTCAATCCCATCTATTTGTACACAACCCTTTTCGATATGCCTCAATCCTGTAATCGCCTCGGCAAGTTCTGACTGGCCATTACCATCGACCCCTGCAATGCCTAAGATTTCCCCTTGACGGACAGATAGGTTTAAGCCCCTGATTGCATCTAAATTTTTATTATTTTTTACTACTAGGTTTTCAATTTTAAGTATATCTCTACCAGGTTCATTTTTATTTTTTTCAACTCTAAATAAAACTTCCCTGCCAACCATCAAACACGCTAATTGGTTAGAGGTTGCATCTTCAGTATCTATAGTAGCCACTTTTTTGCCGCCCCTTAATACACTGACTCTATCACTGATAGCCAACACTTCATTAAGCTTATGGCTTATAAAAATAATGGTAAGTCCTTCTTTGGTTAACTGCTTTAGTACCTGGAACAATTCTTCTACCTCTTGGGGAGTTAAAACCGCAGTAGGTTCATCTAAAATTAATAATTCTGCCCCTCTATACAAAGCTTTAATTATCTCAACTCTTTGCTGCTCGCCAACTGAAAGCTGCCAAACTTCAGCCCAGGGGTCTATCTTCATGCCGTATTGTTTTCCCAAATCTTCAATCAGTTTTGCAGATTTTTGCAAGTTCAACAAAGGCTCACGCTCTGATTTCATTCCCAACACTAAATTCTCTACTACTGTTAAATAAGGCACTAACATAAAATGCTGGTGAACCATACCTATGCCTAAGTCAATTGCATGCCTGGGAGATCTAATGTCCACCCTGTGACCTTTAAAGTATACATCTCCTTTTGTAGGTTGATATAAACCATACAAAATGTTCATCAACGTACTTTTACCTGCACCGTTTTCTCCTAATAAAGCATGAACTTCGCCCTTTTCAATTTGTAAATCTATTCTATCGTTAGCCAATACACCTGGAAATTCTTTGGTGATTTGCTTCATTTCCAATAAGACTGTCATGTCTTCACTCCTTAACGGCACTTACATTCACATAAAAATGGGGGGTTAACCAGGCCACCTAAAAAAATGCGGCCCGGTTAAATTAATGATTCAGGTAATTACTACTTGGGTAAATTAGCTAGATCTATTTTATTATTGGCTAGATCATCTAAAATTTCATTAATTTTATCTTTTACTTCTTGTGGTAACTTATCTTCAAAGCCATAGTACGGTGCTAGTGCTACAGCACCTTCTTTTACACCTAGACTGTAAAATTTTGCTTCAAATTTACCATCTATAATTTGATTGTAAATATAATCCATTGCAACCGTCATACGTTTTAAAGCACTTGTAACAACAGTATTTGGGGCTATAGAATTTTGATCAGCGTTAACTCCAATATGATAGATGCCTCTTTCTTGTGATGCTTGAATAACGCCCAAGCTTGCTGTGTCTGCATCAGCTGTTAAAACATCTACACCTCTGTCAATAAATGCCATTGCAGTTTCTTTGGCTTGTGCCGGGTCGTCAAAGTTACCGGTTAGTATTGTAGTAACCTCAATGTCAGGGTTGATATATTTTGCACCCTTAGCAAAGCCTTCTAGATAGTCAATAATTGACGGAATTTCTTTGCCGCCGATACCGGCTACTTTATTAGTTTCAGTGATCAAGGCCGCTACCACTCCAGCTATAAAACCGGTTTGAGTTTTAGTATAATTAAACGAGGAAACATTTGGTGCCTGGAAAATGTCTGTGCTGTTCACGGTAAAATAGATATTTGGAAAATCAGGTGCTATTCCCTTAACAATATCACCATAAGTGAAACTGTGTGAGATAATCCAATCATATCCTTGTACTGCATAGCCTCTAATAATCTCTTCAGCATCTGTGTTTTTTACTGACTCTGTATAGGCTACTTCAACTCCATAGTTCTTCTCTAAAGCCATTAATGCATCGTAAGCCGTAGTACTCCAACCACCATCATTTTTCGGAGAAGGGAGAATCAAAGCTACCCTAAGGGGCTTCTTTTGGTCTCCATCTAGAGCTTTTGCATTGTTGTCAGTTTTCCCTCCACATCCTACTAACGCTAAGCTTACCATTACCAGTAAAGCAATCAGGGCTATCCATTGCTTTTTCATTAAATTTTCTCCTCCTCATATTTAAAGTTTTTTTGTACTGCAATACAATTACATTCCAAACATAGTTTTTTTGTACTCAACCCCTCCTTAATTTATAGTTTCCTAAAGCACCCTGCAGACTGAAACTATTCTTTATCATACGGGATACCACTGGCTGCGGGTGCTCTAGATTTTCCAACAAAACCAGCCAGTGCAGCTATGGTAATTATATAAGGTATCATGCGTATAAATTGGTACGGAATATCTGTCCCCATTGATTGCAGCCTAAATACTGTAGCATCGCCTGCACCAAACAGCAGAGCCGCAAGCAAGACACCAAATGGATTCCACTTGCCGAATATTACAGCTGCTATCGCTATAAAACCTCTACCGGCAACCATATTTTCAGTGAATAATGATACTAGTCCTAGTGAAATAAATGCCCCGCCTAATCCGGCCAACATACCGCCGATGATGATACTCTGGTATCTGACAAAATACACATTGACACCAACAGTGTCTGCGGCCTTTGGAGAATCACCAACAGCTCTTACTTTTAAGCCCCAAGTTGTTTTATATAATATAAAATAAGTGATAAAGACCATTCCTATAGTAAAATAGACTATAATAGACTGTTTAAACAGTACCGGTCCTAAAATTGGTATATCTGATAGCAGAGGAATTGCAACCGCGGTAAAAGAGTCAATTTCCGGTCTTTGAGATGTAGAGCCAAGTATTACTCTGGAAAAAGAAGTAGTTAATCCTAATCCTAATAAATTAAAGGCAATTCCGGTAACTATTTGATTTCCTTGAAGAGTAATAACTATAAACCCAAAAATTAGCCCTGCAAACCCGCCTACTGTTACGGCCAAAAGAGCTCCATACCAGGCTGAACCAAAGAAAAATGAACCGATAACTCCCGCTAGTGCACCTGCTAACATCATGCCCTCCGCACCGATATTAACGATACCTGCTCTCTCGCTGTAGATCATCCCTATGGCAGCAAGTAATATAGGGGTGGCCAATCTCAAATCTGCAGATAAAAAGTTAATTATTCCCTGAACTACTGAGCTATCCATTAGTTAGTGTCCACCCCTTTCTTCCTATACCTATACATGATATTTTGAAAAGGTTTTAAACCTTTTCTACGGAATATTTCACTACATACAATAAATATTACTATCAAAGCCTGAATTACGTAAATGGTTGCTACAGGGACACCGGTTGCCAGCTGCATAATATTTGCTCCGCTGCGCATTGCTCCAAACAAGATAGCGGCTAATAGTATTCCTCCTGGACCATTCTGGCCCAGGAGAGCAACAGCGATTCCGTCAAAACCCACCCCATATGAGAAATGTTCCATCATTCTGCCTAAGACACCCAAGACTTCGTTTGAACCTGCCATCCCGGCAAAACCACCGCTCAAAAACATTGCAACTAACAAACTTCTATTAGGTTTCATGCCGGCATAATGGGCAGCCGTAGGATTGTGCCCCACAACACGTATTTCATATCCTAACTTTGTTTTCCAAAGTAAAATATAGAACATCACTAACGCAATTAATGAAATAATTAACCCCATGTGTAACCTGGTACCAGCAAGGATTTTCGGGTATTTTGCGGTCTCGGCAACCATCGGTGTTTGCGGAAGAAATCCCGGAGGTTCAAGTAATGGTCCATGCATCATATATCCTATGAAAAACAGCGCAACATAGTTTAGCATTATAGTTGTAATAATTTCGTTGGCTCCAAATTTTACTTTTAAATAACCTGCAACCAAACCCCATAATCCTCCACCAATAAAACCTGCGGCAACTGCAATAGGAAGGTGAATAAACATAGGAACCGGAGGCATATAAAGTCCAACTACAGTTGAGGCTAAAGCTCCCATATATAATTGCCCCTCCGCGCCTATATTAAAGAGGCCGCATCTCATAGCTAATGCAAAGCTAATTCCTGTTAAAATCAATGGAGATGCTTTTAGGAACGTTTCTGCGACACTATTAGTGCTGCCGAGAGCACCTTTAAAAAGCCACTGAAAAGCCAATATGGGGTTAATACCCATTAACTTAATTATTAAACTGCTGACAAGTAAAGCCAGAACAATTGAAACTGTGGGTGGAATAACGGTTTTTGTATAGTTTTTGATTAGATCCTTTTTACAGGTACCTTCCAAAATTTTTTCCTCCTTTATCCTAAACAAAATTCACCAACACTGGGGTGGATTTATACAGGTTAAATTTATGTCTGTTAATTTAGGTATATTAAATATAATTGCCATTTATATTTCTACATCGTTAAGGTTTTTCCTTCTTGTTAAATATATCTATACTATATTTTTTAATATTAATTACTATAAAACTTTTATATACACAAAAAACCCCATTAGTACTTTCAAAAAGCACTTAATGAGGTTTTTAAAATTAATTTTCGGCAGTGACCTACTCTCCCAGGAGAACCTAGTACCATCGGCGCTGGAGGACTTTACTTCCGTGTTCGGGATGGGAACGGGTGTTGCCCCTCCGCTATTACCACCGAAAAATCTGG
>JBFLYC010000010.1:0-87282 GCA_040756735.1 Bacillota bacterium
GTTTTGCCCTGCTAGTTCCGTGCGGCAGAGATAATGTTCATTTCCAATTTTCAGTTCAACAGCCCTGGACTGCTGCAGGTCGCGTAGTAAATAAAGGTACTCCTGGTTTTTGTTTTTCTGCTCAGTTTTGGTGTTGCTTTTATTCGTTTCTTCGTATATGTTAATATGTGGAAAACTATGTTTCTGCAAGGGGGTTATGTAATGGAATATATAACAGCAAAGGAAGCAGCTGCAAAATGGGGCATTTCCCAAAGAAGAGTGCAGGTTCTCTGCGAGCAAAACAGAGTCGACGGTGCCAAGCGTCTTGGCTGGGCATGGGCAATTCCTAAAGATGCTCCAAAGCCAGCCGATGCTAGGCTTAAAAGAGAAAATGGACAAGAAGTCAAGATAATAAAGAGAAATACTAGATCAGGAGGAGTTAACCAGTGAGCGAAAAACTGCAGCGGGTTACCAAACTTTTAAGGGACATGTTTGAGTTGGAGAAATCAGATCTTGACTTTGGCATATACCGGATCATGAATATCCGAAAAAACGAGATCAATAACTTCATTGAAAACACCCTTGCCGGTGAGGTTAACTCCATATTATCAAAATATGCTGCCGACAACAGCCAGGTAAGAAAGCGTATGGAAGAAATTGAGAAGCAGTGTGAAAGCGTAGGGGTTAAGGTAGAGGACAGCAAGCTGAGAGAAGAATATGCCGAATATAAGGCGCAGCTATCCTCCGGCACAGGAGTTGCCAAGCTGGAAAGTGATGTTTATTCAGCTTTATATAACTTTTTCAGCCGTTACTATGATGAGGGAGATTTCATCAGCAAACGCCGCTACAAAGAAGGTGTTTATGCTATTCCCTATGAGGGGGAAGAAGTCAAACTTTACTGGGCCAACCATGACCAATACTATATCAAAACCAGCGAAAACTTCAGGGATTATTCCTTTAGGGTTGATGTGCAGGGAGAAAAATATACGATTCATTTTAAGCTGGTTGACGCCAATACCGAGCAAAATAACAACAAAGAAAGCGATGACAAAAAGCGCGAATTCATCCTGCTGGTGGCTTAAGAAAAAGTTTGTGGTTGAGACAAACTGGTGCATCACCTTTGATAAAATTGACGAGAGCTTCTATCCCGAAATAGCCGCAAATGACGCACAGCGGCAGGAATGGGTGGAACTGTATGCCATTGATGAGATTGCCGGGGACTTGATGACAGTAGCCTATTCCAATCCGCTGACCGTAGATTTTTTAAGACAGAATAAAAACCTAGTGCTGGATACAAAGCATTTTACGACGGAATTCAAGGAGAGGCTGATTGCGAGCATTGACAATTTAGACGAGGAGACAAACGGCCTCTTAATTCACAGTGAGAATTTTCAGGCATTGAATTTGCTGCAGGAAAAGTATCGGGAAAAGATTAAGTGTGTTTATATAGACCTGCCGTATAATACTAACGTGTTTGGCTTTATCGTTTTCTTCCCGGTAATGTCGGCACGCTTCCGGAATCAGGCTTTCATCAAGCTTGGCCAGCTCTTTGACCAGGTTGGCGTTGGTGGTATAGATCAACTCCAGCCGGCCCATTTTCTTACAGTTGGCGCTGATCATAAAAGAGTCTTGACGTGCTTTAGTGGTATCCATGCCGGTTACCTCAATCAGTGCTCCGGTTAAGCTGAACACTTCTTCGGCTAAAAGATCAACGTTGTGGTTCAAACTATAATCATAAAGGCGACCCCTGAAGTTGCTAACGGTGTTGATGCAGAGCCGCTCTTTTTCAAAATCGGTAATGCCTAAAGCATACTGCACACGATAATCGAAGTATAAAGCACCGATCATCTCTTCGTCAGTCCACCCATTTAGATCTTTTAAAAACAGCAGGCCGACGATGATGTTTACCGGGGTATTAGGGCGGCTGTAGTTTTCACTGAACAATACCGCAAAGCGCTCTTCGTTGATGTTTTTAAAGATATTTTTGTAGAAGTAAGGTGCCCAGGTTTTCGCCAGCGCTTCTAAAACATACTTGGGGAACAGCAAGCAGGGGTCCAAGACACTGATTTGCCCTTGGTTGGGGTTTTCTTGAACATATTACTATTTCCTCCTGATTGTGGTGAAATTGAGATATTTTATTATACTCATTATACACCATACAGGTCAAAATTGGAAGCTATTTTGAGCATTATCGCGTAAAATAGATTTATTTAGCATACTATCCATAGTATATCGTTCAAAATGGTGTTATTTGAGTGTATTTACAAGATCAACTATTTCATAAGAATAGATGCGACCTTTTTGGGTTTGAATCATGTATTTAAATAGAGAAAAAGATATGAAAATAGAGAATTGTAACGATTCGTGCTATAATATTAAAAAAGCCGCAGAAAAAAAGAAAGTATAAATTTGCGGCGGACAGTAAGAGGGTATTTTCGTGAAGAAGAAAAAAAACCTTATTCTGTTAATAATGTTAATTGCCGTTTTTAGTGTGGCATCGTGCATCCCCAAAAAAACAGAAATAGATGAGAGAGAAACAGCGGAGGCAGAAAGGCTTTTAAACCGTGAGGAACTGCTGCTGGGTTTTATTATGAGGGAGATGACTTCACCCTATGGCGGTATATATACGAATTATAACAGGGAAGGGGTATTTGAATACGGTGTCAGAGGTTGGGAAGTGCTCTCCGAATCTGTAGGTTTAATGATGTATTATGCTGTGATTAAAGAAAATAAAGAGGTGTTCGATGCACAGTACAGGTTCCTTACTGAAAGGATGATGACAAAAGAAGGGTTTATTCCCTGGAAGGTTAATGAAGATGGAACACCGACTTCTTCAAGCAGTGCGGCGATTGATGATATCAGAATAGCGTATTCCCTCATTAAAGCACATCAATTGTGGAAAGACAGCAGGTATCTGCAAACTGCCAAAAAAATTGCTTACAATTTAGTAAAATATGGAGTATATAAAAACTATTTGATCGATTTTTATGACTGGGAATTTGGAACAAAGGGGAGTAGTGTTAAGCTTTCATATATAGATATTGTAGGATTAAAGGCCCTTGCTTCGTACCAACCGGGTTTGCTGAGGGTAGCGGATACGGGTTTGGATCTGCTGAGAAAATCACTTTTTTCTCCGCAGTATCCGTTTCGCAGGATACTGTATGACATTGAAAAAAAGACCTTTAAGAACGAATCTGCAGTAAACATGATCGATACATTATATGTTTCAATCCACTTATCGGAAGCCGGAATAAAACAAAGGAAGATGCTGGATTGGATGAGGAAGGAAATAGGTGAAAGGGGTAAAATATACGGGCGGTACCATCCGAGCAAAGGGCAGCCGGCAGTAAATTTCGAATCTGCGGCAGTTTATGCTTTAGGGGTGCAGCTTTCAATAAAAGAAGGGGATAGGGAACTGGCAGACATCCTCATGGAAAGGCTCTTAACCCTTCAGGATACGCGTGAAAACGCTCAGACCTATGGTGGTTTTGTTGACCCGTTCGAGGGTGACGGCCATTCCTTTGATAATCTGCAGGCCCTTATTGCTATGGCTTTACTGCATAATAGAGAGGGGAAACGGTGATGAAAAGTACCAAAATACAAATAGGCGGAGGGATAATATTAATCCTTATAATCTTTGCTGTTTTAGTTACTTTTATTTTTATTGAATACCAGCATTTGCCAATTGAAATATATTTCCTTTTTGCTCTGAATACCTTATTGATTGTTTTTGCGTATTCTTTAGGCCTTGTAGCCGGGCTTATAGGAAGCATGGCTGCAGTTTTTGGCTACGGCACCTATTTAATATACGCTGCAGTTGTAAAGGGGCTGATGATGGAAGTAAATTATCAGCAGGTCATGTGGCTGTTCCTCTTTCCTTTGAGTTCATACATTTCCGGCAGGCTTTCTTCGACAATAAAGGATGTGGTTGAAAAATCAGAAAAATATGTAAAGGATATGGAAGAGCTTGTGCTTTTAGACAAGGAAACCGGTTTTAGCAATTCAAAGAAGTTTTACCTTGACCTTTCGGAGGAGATAAGCAAATCTAAAAGATATGGGACTCCCCTCAGCATAATGCTTATTAAGCTGCAGTATTTTGATGAGCTAAGGTCAATTTATGGAAATGAGGTATGCAGCAAAGCGGTTATAAAAATCAGCGAAAAGATAACGGAGCTTATAAGGGACATCGATAAAAAAGCGAGACTTGAGGCGGATAAATTCGCACTTATACTGTCAAATACCGATGAAAAAGGAGCAGCGATCCTTAAAGAAAGGCTGATAAAATCCTTGGAGGATTTAGAAATAAGAAATGATAAGGATAGGAAAAAACTGAATATAAGTTTTAAAATAGGGATTGCACAGCTTAAGGATAAACAAGAGGATCCATTTGCTTTTAAGGAAAGGGCAGAGAGGGAATTGGAGTACGATGTAAGATGAAAAGGGCAGCTTTTTTGTTAGTTTTTATAATATTAATGACAATATTATTGACGGGTTTAAACGTTGCTAGTCTGCAGGGAGAATCCCTTAAACCGATCCTTGTGGTTTACGATAACCCGAATTTACTTAGCCGGGATCATTCCGGGCTTCTTAATGACTTCTCCGTAATATTCTCGGAACAGCTGGGCCATTTCAATACAGAAGTAGACGTAGTATTGGAAAATGAATACAAAGATGGAATGCTGGAAGGCTACCAGTATATCTTTTATCTGTCTTTAAGGGAGAAATATTCCGTTAACCGGGCGCTTCTCAAGGATATTGCCGAGACTGCCAGGCCGGTGGTCTGGTATGGAGAAGGGATAGAAGAGCTCCTAAATGCAAATCAAAATATCCATTTAAAATTTCGCGGCAGGTCAAAGACCTATCATCTCGTTGAATATAATGAAAAGGTTTTTAACTTAGGCCAGAATGCTGGAATAAACCTGCTGTTAGAGCCTTTAAGTGAAGAAGTTGTCGTTTATGGAAAGGTCAGCGACGGCAAAAGGGTCTACCCATTAATGGCTAACTGGAAGAATTACTGGTTCATGTCAGGGCTGGATACTTCCGGAGTAAAGTACCTTGTATTTAGTGATGTGCTGCATGAAATTTTCGGGGAATACCACAGCGAATACAGGAAGGTATATCTGAGAATTGAGGATGTAAGCCCTATTAGTTCACCGAAAAACCTTATGGAAATAGCCGATTACCTCTACAGTAAAAAAATACCTTTTATTATTGTACTGATTCCGGCTTATATCAACCCCGAGACCGGTGTCGAAGCATCTATTACAGACAAACCGGAGGTCATTGAGGCTGTTAGATATATGGTAGAACGGGGTGGAACCGTAGTACTGCACGGCTACACCCATCAGCACTACAAAGAAGAGACAGGGGAAGGGTTTGAATTTTGGGATGCCTTTGAAGACAGGCCCCTTAATGTAAACTATGCTGATTATGTTGGGGAAAGGGTTTTAAAAGGCATAGAGATTTGCCTGGAAAACGGCCTGTATCCCCTGGCTTTTGAACCGCCCCATTATGCGATGGCCCAGGATGGCTACAGAGAATTGAAGAAATATTTCTCTACGGTGATCGGCCAGCTGCAGACTACAGACAGGAGATTTGCCTCTGTGCCGCTGCCGTACGAGGTAAGAGATACCAAGAGATTTAACCGATTCCTGCCGGAGTCCCTTGGATATGTGGAACTGGATGGCAGTTACGGTGTGGAAAATATCTTAAATAATGCCGGGAAATTGCTTATTGTAAGGGATGCCGTTACGGGGGTCTTCTTTCACCCCTTTATGGATATGGAATATCTTGAGCAGATTGTGGAAGGGCTTGAATCAATGGGGTATGTCTTTGCGGATTTGGGGAAAGAGGACAACTGGGTGAGGATTGGGGAGCACTATATAAGGAGCATAGAAGGGAATATACTATATGAAGGCCCTTTATTGAAAAAGGAAAAAACAAAATCAGGGGTTAAAGAGGAGGAAAAAAAATCCGCATTTCACAGAAGTGTAGAAATTATCGCCACATTTTTAGCTGTTTTTGTGGGCGTTAACATCTTGAGGTTTATCATCATATTTTTCAAGGTTAAAAAACGGCAGAAAAAAATCTTGTTCAAAGAGAGGGAATTGTAATTGGGCCTTACATCGATGGATTTTTTGTTCTTATATGCATTAATCTCCATATGGATTATGTTGTTGTACCACATCTTTTTGGCTTTCAGCGGCTATCGTTACCATGAAGAGGTTTACACGGACCCTGAAGCTGTACTATCAGCCATTAAGGAATACCCTTTTGTAACTATACTAGTTCCTGCCCATAATGAAGAAAAGGTTATTGGGCGGACGGTTAGGGCTATAATGAACATGGATTATCCTCAGGATAAATTTGAGCTTATTGTGATAAATGACTGTTCTTCAGACAGGACGGGAGAAATACTACAGGAGCTACAGAAAGATTACTATAATCTAAAGGTAATTACAGTTTTGCCGCCCGAAGGGGGAAAGGGAAAGGCTGCTGCCCTGAATAGAGGATTGAGAGAAGCTAAAGGAGAATATATAGCAGTATATGATGCCGATAATACCCCTGAAAGAATGGCCCTAAGGTATCTTGTGGCCGCCATAGTTCAGAATCCTCAATTAGCTAGTGTTGTGGGCAAATTTAGAACTAGGAACAAAGATAGAAATATTCTAACCCGGTTTATAAACATAGAGACCCTCGGCTTTCAATGGATTTCCCAGGCAGGAAGGTGGAAGCTTTTCAACATTTCTACCATCCCGGGGACAAATTATATTATAAGAAAAAGTATTTTGGACAGATTGGGGGGATGGAACGAAAAGGCCATTACAGAAGATACGGAACTGAGCATAAGGGTATATGAAATGGGCTACAGGGAAGATACTGAGTTTAGTATGGAGATCTACGGCTTGGGTTACAAAATAAAATTTTTCCCTCTTGCGGTTACATGGGAACAGGAACCGGAAACCTGGAAGGTATGGCTTAAACAGAGGACTAGGTGGGTAAGGGGAAATATATATGTCATCGGGGAATATTTATTTAAGCTGCTTTCTATAAAAAGGAAGATTATTGCCCTTGACATTCTGTACTTTTTTTCTATATATTTCCTGTTTCTTTCTTCTATATTGATTTCTGATATAATATTCATTTCCGAGGTCCTTGGTATATCCAATTTAACATTGCGGGGTCCCTTTTTCGTGTTGTGGGTGCTTGCATACATATTATTTGTGATAGAGATGACAATAGCGGTTAATCTTGAAAAGGGTGAAGGGAATTTAAAAAACATTTTGCTAATAGCTCTAATGTATTTTACATATTGCCAGATGTGGATATTCCTTACTTTAAGAAGCTTCTATTTATCCTTCAAGGATAGGTTGATGGGTATAAAAACCGTAAAATGGTATAAGACCGAAAGATTTTAAAGAGACTGTGGGGGTAAAGAATGATAAGGAGAATCAAAAGAGATAGAATCATGACATTGGTTTTAGTGGTATTCCTTTCATATTACCTAATGGCATCGGACGTAAAGGCAGGGGAGATATATACAAACCAGGTGGGGAAATTCAACTATTACAGCAATGCTGTAAGGTTGAAGGAGAATTTGGAGGGCAGGGGTTTTAAGGTTTATATGTCAGAGGGTCCTCCCTATGTGGTGACGGTTGAAAGGAGTTTGACCTATCTAGATGCCCTGCGGGTTAGGGATAAGTTGAAGGGGTATAATATCGATTGTTTCATAGTAAAAATCGAAGAGGAAGGGAAAATAACCATTATTGAAGAATCGGATATAAAAGCACTTAATATCTTTCCGCTTTTAAATGACAGCATCTTACAGGGGGTTCACGGGAGTCAGACCTTATTCTTCTATGTTAATGAAAACTGGGAGCCAGAAGGTAGCAGCTATGTTGATTTGTATTTTTCCCATTCACCTGTTTCAACAAATCACAAGTCAACCCTTACGGTCTTTATAAATGATAGGCCCGTCAGCACTCTTGAACTTATAAACGAAAAAGCAAAGAACAGGGCAGAAAGAGTGTATATACCGAAAGAGATTGTAGAGAAGGGCTTTAATGCCCTTACACTTCGTCTTTATAAAAGGATATCTGATGAGCCCTGTGAAGATGCTTACAATCCCGGCAATTGGTTCACTTTAAAAAGAGAAACGATGATCCACTTAGAATATAAAGAAGTCCTGGATAGCACAAATTTAAGTAACTATCCCTATCCTTACTTTAAAATAGGTAGGGAAGACCCTATAGATTCTCTTATAGTGATACCTAAAGATTACAATCAACGGCATTTGAATGCTGCAGCATATTTGGCCGCCGGTTTCGGTAAATATGAGCCCTATAAAAATATTAGAGTTAAGGTAGCAACGGAGCAGGAAATTAAGGGATATTTAAATGACAGCAATTTAATCTTTATAGGCAGCAATTCGGAATTTAAAGACATAGATGGCTTACCATCGGCAGCAGAGAAAGGAGCAGGTGTGCTGGAAAAATTTATTTCCCCGTGGAACCCCAGCAAAAGGGTTTTGAGGATTGCGGGAGAAGGGGAGTATATTCAGGAGGCTTCTAAGGCCCTTTTCTACGCAAATGTGGTCAACCAGATGAAAAGAAGCCGACAGGTAATAAAAAATTTGGAACTGCTGACAGGCGAAATAGGTCCTTTTCTAGAGCGGGTAACTTTAGCGGACATGGGCTATAATGATATAATTGTTAGAGGAAAACATCAACAGGCAGCGGCTTTCAGTTATAGTCTGCCTACACAGGTAGAACTTAAGGAAGGAGCGGGTATAACCCTTAATCTTAGATATTCTCAAGCACTTCAATTTATTCAGGCATCTGCAACTGTTGAAGTAAACAATATTCCCCTCGGCAGCAGAAGGCTGACCTATGAAGGAGCAGAAGGGGAACAGGTCTTCTTCAAATTCCCGCCGGAACTTCTCCGGGAGAAGAATTTCGACATAAGGGTCTTGTTTAATCTAGATTTACGGGATATTGACTGTACTCAGAGGTATGAGGAACAAGCGTGGGCGGTTATAGGCAGAAACAGCTTTTTGCATTTACCCCATGAAGAAGGCAACAGAAAAAACCTGAAAAACTATCACTATATTTTCTCAAAAAACAGCAGGATTGAGGATACAGTAGCTGTAATTCCGGATAACCCCAGACTGGGACATATAGAAACGGCCTTAAATATATTTGTACACATAGGACACTATTTAAAGGATTTAGGGGATATAGGGCTGGTAAAGGCAGGAGATCTAACAGATGACCAAAAGGATAAAAATATGATATTTATCGGCACTCCTGAGGAGAATTCCTATATCAAAACAATAAACCAGTATCTGCCGGTTAAATTTGATGAAAACCGTGGGCGCTTTATTCCTAACAATGATTTCCCATTTTTAGAAGAACTAGGAAATGAAGTCGGTATAGTTCAATTGATAGATTCCCCCTGGAGCAGCGGGAAAAAAGTAATGGTAGTTACCGGTGCAGATTATTTTGCACTAAAAAATGCAGAAATAATGCTGACAAGCCTTAATATTGCAAATACCCTCTCAGGAGTAGTATGTATGATGGACAATGCGGGGGAGGTATATAGTTTTGAATCCGTGGAAAAGGCTGATACTATACAAAAAAACAAAGAAGATAAATCCAGTAAGCTGTTTTGGTTTCAAAGACTTCATGAACTTCTCAGTCAGAGAAACGTTAAAATACTTGCAGTTATTCTAGGGCTTATTATTACTACAATGATCATTCTATTCTATGTGATCAAGAAAAACTAGCGGTAAAAATTAACCGGTAGTTTCACAATTGATTTTTTTTTGAGGGCAAAGCATGTCAAAAGTAGCCGCAAATTTAAAAAAAAGGAGGAAAAAACAAAATCGGATGTTGAGGCCCTTGCTCATCAGTACGGCAAGGCCATTATCTTTGACTATTCCTATAAGTACTTCTATAACGACGGCTATGGCAAGGAATACCGTATTTACAACCTGAAAGAGAGCCTTTCCAAGGAACAGCAGGAGCTGTATCTAACGGGTTGCCTGCTCAGTTTTTATCAGCAAATGAAAACTTACCAGAGCGAGAGAGGGGCATTTGTCCCCTTCAATATTGAAAAGCCGCTCTTAGTATTTGTGGGCAACAGTGTGAATAAAACCGTCAGCAAGGACGAATTAACCGACGTGCAGGAAGTTTTGGCCTTTATTAACGGCTTTACGACAAACAAAGAAAAGGCCGTAAGCCGGATCAAAATGCTGTTAGATGATAATACCGGGCTCCTTGACGAAAGAGGCCGTGACTTATTTTATGGGGATTTTTCATTTCTTCAGCATTTGTTTGACCGGAAGGCAGAAGCGGTGTATGATGACGTGCTAAAAACAGTTTTTGGGACAACTTCTACGGGCAGGCTGCACATGGTAAATCTTAAGCAGCTGGCTGGTGAAATTGGGCTGCGTATTGGTAGTGATAATGACTATTTTGGAGTCATTAATGTTGGTATTGGCGGCGACAGCGAGCTGATTAAAAATATTGAAAAAGGAAAGACCGGGATTGTTACCGATGAAAACCAGTTTGAGAATGAGTCTACTGGGTGGATTAATGGCGTTAGACCAAACCGGATGGTATTAGAAACATTTGGGGCAGGAAACCTCAACACCTAAGTAAACAATTATCAATTTTGCTCAGAAACGCATTGCTGCCCGAACTGACGTTTGTTATAATTAATTTAGGAGGAGTTTAAATGGACAATAATGTGCTTTGGAATAATGAAACAGAAATACAGTTTTTTTCAGAAGCATTAAAGAATTTTGCTTCACCTGAACAACTTTTTTATAAACTTGAAAAAGGCTATTTTGCTTATGTGCCAAAGAATATAAATGGCGAGGGACAAACTTTGCAATCAAGAAATTCATTAATTGGACAATTTACTGAAAAATGGACTAAAGATTTATTTACTCCAATTGCTAGACATTTTGGATTATATGCGGTAAATAGTGTCGTTTGTGAAGAAGTTGGACTTCCTAAAAGATCTAATGCTGATTTAGCGTTTTGCACGACAAACTCTGTCAATCAAAAACCTGAAAATATTAAACTCATATTTGAAATTAAAATGAGTATTGTATCAAATTATAGAATTACAAACCATGGCAATATTTCCTTTATTGGTGATTATAAATCTCACAAAGGAAATCCTTCACTATTACGTTCAGATTCGATGTTGAAGGCTATTGGAAAATCCATTAACATAAGGGTTTCTGGAATTGAATCAACAAGAATTCCAATAGTAGTTTTAGGTAATAGCCCAATTACTGATAGTTATATTCATAAAGTGGATTTCCTTAAAATGGCAGGTGTAGTTCAAGGATTTTGGTCGTTAAATCCACGCCCAACAGAGTCAGAGTACATTCAACAAACGCCTAATAATGGGTTTCGGACAATTGAAAATATTGAAACACTCAAAAATTTAATAGACAAATTAATAAATCAAGAAATGAATTATTTTTCTTCAATGATTTCTAAGCTAAAACTTGGAGAATTTATTAGAATTGCAAATTTAGAGAATTCAGACGAGTTAAAAGCTGAAAAATTTTTACAACTTATTCGTGCCTAAGGGGTGATATATATTAATGAAGCAATTTAATAGAGAAGGTACTAAGACTAGCTCATTTGGTACAAATGGCAGAATAAATCATGATTCTTCAAGGTTTTATAACTCAAAACTTTATAAAGAGTTAAATAATGATAAAAAAATTTCAAAGACTACTAATGAATTTCCAAAAAGTTTATTAAATACCATCATTCATGGTTCATGTGAGTACATGAAAGAAATTCCCGATAATTCATTACATTTAATGATTACCTCTCCACCTTATAATGTTTCAAAGGAGTATGACGATGACTTGTCGTTGGATGAATATTTAGCTTTATTAAAAAAGGCTTTTTCTGAAACATATCGTGTTTTAGTAAATGGTGGACGTGCTTGTATAAATGTTGCAAATTTAGGCAGGAAACCATATATTCCATTGTCTGACTATATTTCAAAAATGATGATTGACATTGGATTTAACATGCGTGGAGAAATAATTTGGAATAAGGCAGCTAGTGCTAGTCCTTCAACAGCATGGGGAAGTTGGCAAAGTGCAGCAAACCCAACTTTAAGAGATATTCACGAATACATATTAATTTTTTCCAAAGGAGATTATAAGAGGGAACGTAAAAAAGAAGAACTGGAAAAAAGAAAAAATACAATTTCAAAAGAACAATTTATGGAATGGACTAAATCAATCTGGACGATGAAGGCTGAAAGTGCCCGAAAAATAGGCCATCCGGCTCCTTTTCCTGAAGAATTACCATACAGGTTAATTCAGTTATATTCTTTTACGAATGACATAGTTCTTGACCCTTTTATTGGTAGTGGAACGACAGGAGTTGCTGCTTTGAAAACATGCAGGTTTTATGTTGGTTATGAAATAAATGCAGAATATATTAAACTTGCAGAAACAAGGTTGGAGCCGTTTAAAATGCAGATGAAATTAATATAATGCCAGCGCTTAACCTGTTAATTTTAAGATAGGAAATTGCTTTTCTCTATAGTCATACAATAACAATCCTTTTTCTGGTTTAATATTCCATTATGGGTAATACGATATCTATTCTATCTTCACATATCAGTAAAATGACAAAAAAATAAATCCCCCGATAAAAATTCACCTGTTTTTAGGCATAACTATCCTATATGATAAAAACCAACGCTACAGAATTGGTGCGATAACATTTTACTGTCACGGAAATGAAAACGGATGGTCTTAATCAGCATAGTCTGTGACTTGCGAGTACTCATCCTCGTAGGGTCGGTCACAATTACCATGATAAAACTGCATTTCATCCATGAACTGTATCTGTTCAGGAATCTCCATCTTTTCCGGGATATAATTCTTTACGATCTTACCGATAGGCGGGTCATGATTTTTCACTGCCCAAAGGTCCAGGTGCAGCAGGATAGCTCTAATGACATCCGGTTCCTCGATAAATGATATGATTCTCATCTTGCTGGAACACTTGGGGCAGACAAGCGGATCCGCATGATAAATCTTTTGGATAAGACGCGACCAGTTTTTGCGGAACGCCTTTTTGGAAAGCTCCGTATCAATCAGTGCAGGTACCAACGTATCGGTATCTGTTTTTTTACGCAGTCCCCGGGTTTTGTTTGAGTAATAACCGTAATATCTAACCATCTGCTCTCCCTTATTGGGTATATGGGGGATCAGGTGAGCCAGCCAGTCCAGAGCCAAGAATGTTTTCGTGGTTCTGCCGTCTTTGGCTTTATAGATCACTCTGGCCACACCGTCAAAAGATTCAGAGGCCGGGACATATGTCATCCGTTCCTGTGAAATAGGAGCCCGGATAATATATTGAGCAAGTCTTTCCAACCCCTCTTGGTCAAAAGGATTAATCGCATTCCCGCAATATACATTAAAGCCGCTGTGATACCAACTCATCATTTTCTCGATAATCAAATCATTAACCTTACCGGCATACTTGAGCAGCTTAAGCACTTCGCAGCGAAACGCATCTTCCAGCTCTTTGGGGTCAGGCTCCGGCCCACGAATAAAGTTTCCATTGCTGTCAAAACAACCGTTTGTGGCGACAATATGTAAATGAGGGTTGAAGTTTAAAAAGTCTCCGAACGTCTGTACAGCGACTATGGCCCCGGGAGCGGCATTATCATCGGCAGTACCCTTAAGGTACATGGATAATACGTTCCAGGCACACTGACTAAGTTTGGCAAGCAACTTGCGATCATACATGAAGTATACTCTGAGCCTTTTTGGTATACTGAAAACCCATTGCCTGTGGCCAACTTTTTTAAGCGCTTCTTCACACAGCCATTCTCCAAACTCAATCACCCGTCTCTGGTGACAGGACGGACAGAAATGACGGCATTTACAGGAAAAGGGCAATAAATATTCGTGTTTGTACTCCTTGCACTTTACCCTCGCAAAACCAAAATGAAGGTCCCCGCACTCCAAGTATTTGTATATTACATCCGTGACGAAAGAGCGCCGGTAGCCAAATTTCTGCTGATAGCGCTCTTCCCAGACTCTTTCTAATTTTTCATAATGGTCCTGGACACAAAGAAAGTATACACTTTTCCGGTTTACCTTGGGTTTGTAGAATTTAACACCCATTTTCTGTTCTGAATAAAGGGGTAATGGCATACTGGCTACACCTCACAGCAGAGCATTTGTTCGTTTGTAGATTATCATTAAAATTCTCAGCTTTTGATGCTAACGGATAGTAAAGGGAACCTGCTTCCCAATGACCAAACAAATATTACAAAGGCTTTGGCCAGCCGTTTGGATATTAAGGCTGGGGATCGTGTAAGTTTCATAAACAAAGAGGATGGGAGGACCTACACCTTTCAAATTGATGCTATCGCCGAAACCTATGTTGAACAGTTTATCTTTATGCCGATATCCGAGTTTAATGAAAAGATTGGGCTTCCGGAAAATAGCTATATGGGGATTTTTAGTACAAATAAACTTGATATTCCCGACGAGAAGCTTTCAGGAATGAAGTCGCTGAGTGAAATTCCCAGTGCTATGGATGAATTTTTCGGACAAATGATTTCTGCCGTTGTGGTTATGACTCTTATTTCCTGTGTTGTTGCCTTGATTATTATTTACCTTGTTACTTCCCTTATTATCGAGGAAAACAGAAAGACCATTTCGCTATTCAAGATATTTGGCTACAGACGCGGGGAAATCCGATCCCTGATACTGGACAGTTCGACCTTTGTAATAGTGGCCGGATTTATTCTAAGCATTCCTATATCGGTGGCCTCTTTTGGTGCTATTAGGGCCGACATCAATTCTGTTTGTTTGAGCAGGTCAGAGGCCAGATGAACTAATTCATCCATACTCCAACTCATCTTGATTCCAATTCCTTCAGCACTGCGCTGAAGTCATTGAAGCTGTGGAATCAGTGTGTAAGGTCTGCCATTATAGACTTTAATTACTTCATAAACACCTTCACCAAATTGATAGCCCCTATCTTCAATGTTTATGTTAGCCGAATCGATCTCTCCTACGCTGCCATAAGAGCTCAAAAACTTTTACAGCGCTGGACTGGTTGGCTTAAGCTTGTAACTCACATTCCTAACAAAGGAGAACAGCTGGTCCGCTATTACGGATATTATTCGAATAAGTCGCGGGGCCTGCGCAAAAAAACAGCTGCCGGCGATGAGCTGGTACCGTCCTTGATCGAGGCTGAGATTTCGACGGAAGAGTTTCGCAGGAACTGGGCCCGCTTGATTCAAAAGGTATACCACGCAGATCCCTTGCTATGTCCCTAATGCAGCGAGCCAATGCGTATCATATCTTTTGTTGAAGATTCCGAGACTATCAAGAAGATTTTGGTTCATCTCGGTTTATGGGAGGCCCGGAACCACGACCCGCCGCCCAAAAAGACTCTCAAGGCCAACCATATTGACCGTATTGTTCCGGAACTACCGGAAGCGGTTTGTGATGACTTTTCACAACTGACCCCTTATGATGACGATTATTCTCAAGTGGCCGAAGAACCGTATTCTTAAGATGCCCCTCCTCACAAACCTGAGCAAAAGCTATAAGCCATTTAAGTGGGACTTCTATGCCCAAAATCAAGTTTAATTTCACAACATCGGGAGCTTTGGTAGTATGGCTTACCTTCGTTTATTCCAAGCCGGGTGCCGCCGTGCCATCTTATGTAAAACGAAGTAATATATGGGCAATTATGGGATTGACATCCCTGGCAGAATATTGCTATACTTGCTCTAGGGAAAGTTCCTATCAATACTTATCCTGCTATAAAATGGCATGCACATATGTGCCCTTTACATACCTGGACTAATTGAGGTTCAGCCTCTTTACAAATTTCCATAGCATTAGGACACCTTGGATGAAATCTGCATCCATTGGGTATGTCTATAGGACTGGGCGGTTCACCCTTTACCAGATCCATGGTCTTTTTATGATCTATGTTTTTTATAGAAAAAACTGAGGTAACAAGAGATTTTGTATAGGGATGCAGTGTATCCTTATTTAGCATGGTGCTGTCAATTACTTCAACAACCTTACCTAAGTACATTACTGCAATTCTATGGCTTACATATTGAACTAAAGCAAGATCATGGGATATGAAAAGGTAAGATAATCCCAGCCTTTTTCTTAAATCTACTAATAAATTGATAATCTGAGCCTGAATTGACACATCCAGATTTGCAGTGGCCTCATCACAGATTACTAGTGATGGATTTATGGCTAGGGACCTAGCAATGGCAATTCTCTGGCGCTGCCCCCCACTTAACTCGTGGGGGTACCTGCACAGATAGCTTCTATCCAAACCTACCAGCTCCAGCAGCTCTATTACCCTCTCATCCCTACCCTTTACTGCTGATTTAAAATTGTTTAATGGTTCTTTTATCACTTCGCCTATCTTCATCCTTGGATTTAATGACGAATAGGCGTCTTGGAATACCATTTGAATGCTGCTTCTAAACCTTCGAAGTTTTTCACCCTGCAGGTTTGTAATGTCCTCACCTTTGAAGAACATCCTCCCACTTGTAGGCTTTTCCAAATGTAAAAGTACCCTTGCAAGGGTACTCTTGCCGCACCCACTTTCTCCTGCCAAGCCCAATGTTTCACTATGATTAATATATAGATTTACACCATCTACAGCCCTTATCAGACTTTTATCTTTACTAAAATAAAATGTGCTGCTTAAGTAGTGCTTTGCAATATTTTCCAGCTTTAATAAAGGGACTGTTTTCATCATTAAATTACAGCAACCTCCCTGTATACTTTACTTGCACTCTCAACCTTACGACAAAGAACTGTATGGCCCGCAGAAACTTCTACAAGTTGAGGAGGTTTGGTGTTGCAGTTTCTGTCTGCAAGGCTGCACCTTGGAGCAAAAGTACACCCAGTTGGTAAATTTAAAAACTCAGGAGGCTGCCCTTTAATTGAAAACAATTTTTTATTTCTAGGTGGGTTTAATACAGGAACAGAAGACAATAGGGCTCTGGTATAAGGATGCCTGGGTTTATTTATAATTTCATGCTTGTCTCCTAGCTCCACCATTTGACCTGCGTACATGACGCCTATCCTATGAGCCATATGAGCAACTACTCCCATATTGTGAGTTATGAGAACTATGCTGGTTGAAAATTTGTCTAATAGTTTTTGCATTTCTGCTATAATTTGAGCCTGCACCGTTACATCTAAAGCACTGGTTGGTTCATCAGCAATTAAAATGTCCGGTTCTAGGGCCATGGCCATTGCTATGGTAACCCTCTGCTTCATTCCACCACTTAATTGGAAGGGAAAATAATTAATAACCCTGTCAGGGTTTGGTAGGTTCATTTTGGACAGCATATCTATAGCTCTCTCTCTTGCTTCAGTTTTTGAAATGGAAAAATGGCAGCACAGAGTCTCTATGAACTGAGATCCTATTCTTCTAACAGGGTTTAATGTAGATACTGGCTCCTGAAAAATCATGGCAATACTTTTGCCTCTATAGCTTCTTTTTTCTGCCTTGGATAGGTTAAAAATGCTTCTATCCCTATAAATAATGTCACCGTCAACTACCTGACCACCTGGAGGCAACATATCCATCAGTGATAAAACCAAAGTAGTCTTACCAGAACCACTCTCTCCAACAATGCCCAGCACCTCTTTTTCACTTAAGGAAAAGTTTAGGTTTCTAATCACTTTAATGGGTCCATTAATATTGTCATATTGTATGGATAGATTATTAACTCTTAATATGGTTTTGCAGCTTTCATCAAGGGCAGTCATGGATATCTCTCCCTATGGCTCTTATCCTGGGGCATATAAAGCCCCAAGGTAAGAGATTCTTAATCTAGATGTCAACTTTACAGAATAACCTTTCGTAAGACCTTATTCCATACGAACAGACTCATTTAACAAGTAAAAGTCAGACGGATGGGTTGACATGTTTTTGACACTTGCATCAACAACCAACACATTCTTAGGGTATACAAGGAAAATAAATCCTGCATCGTCTAGAATAATCTGCTGTGCTTCTTTAGCAATTCTATATCTATCCTGCATATCATAAGCAGTTTTTAACTCATCTATTTTGGCATCTAGAGCTGGATTACTGTAACCTCCAAAGTTTGAGCTTGCCCCGGTCTTGAAGACTATTACCAAGAAGTATTGGGGATCCCCTGTTGTTGCTGTATTCATACTGTAGATTGAAGTATCAAAAGTACGTTCTCCCAAGTAGCTGGAGATGTTTTCCACTACCTCAATATTAACCTTCACGCCAATGTCTTTGAGCTGTGCCTGCACTACTTCAGCTATTAATGGGAGTTCAGGCCTACCCCTATAGGTTGCCAGGGTAAACTCAAGAGATTCACTGCCCTTTTTGAATACTCCATCCTGACCTAATGTCCATCCAGCTTCTTCAAGCATAACTTTAGCTTTTTCAGGCTCATAGCCATATCCCTTTAACTGCTCACCACCAAAGGGCATCACTAACGGAAATGGTCCCACTCCGGGAACTCCCATGCCCATCATCAAGCTGTCTACTATACTTTTTCTGTCAATAGCCATGCTGATTGCTTTTCTTACTGCAGGGTCATTAAATAAGGGATTCTTGAAGTTAAAAATAATCATATGTGTACGTGCTGTTGACTTGCTTATAACCTCATAATCACTGGTATTCATAAAAATATCTAAACTGGCAGTAGGAAGGCCTAGGGCAGCATTCACCTCTCCTGCCTGAAGTGCCATAACCCTTGTGTTTGCATCTGGGATATACTTAAAAGTCACCTTATCTAAATAAGCCTCTTTTCCCCAATAGTTTTCATTTTTTTCCACCACTATCTCCACATCTTTTTCAAATTTTACCAGTTTAAATGGTCCTGTTAGAATGGGCCTCTCTGCAAAGTTGCCAGCATTTACATCTAAAATAGTAACGGTAGGTGATGCTAGGTTTGCAATTAAAGCTGGATTGGGGTTATTTGTTTTAATAGTTATGCCATTGTCTGTAGCTTCAATATAATCAATATCCAGCAGGCCAGAAACCATTGCATTCATTTCATTGGCACGGTCAATGGAAGCCTTGACAGCTTCTCCAGTTACCTTTTCCCCAGTACTAAAGGTAACACCATCCTTAATGGTGATTTCCCATGTAAGCTCATCCAACTGCTTCCAAGAATCTGCTATCCATGGCACTATTTCCAGCTTATCATTTACCTTAACCAAGGTTTCTCCTAGCCCATACTTAATGGTATACCAACCATTCCATCCTTCTGCAGGGTCCATTGTGCTTGGAAACCACTGTTCGCCAACAACCAATTCCTGTTTAACAGGAACCTTTGTTTCTGGCTGTGACTTTGGTTCTTCACTCTTAGAACCGCAGCCTGTCAGCAACCCAATCACAAAAATTACGCACAACACTAATACAAAAATTTTCTTAATGTCTTTGTACACTTAACCTTTCCTCCTTGTTTTTCATAATTTATAAATTTATTCTCTACCCCATGGGCAGGCAGCTATGCATTTACCACAATTACCAATACCATGCCTGCTTTGAACATAATCAAAATAATCATCACATGCCTTTGGGTCAAATCTTTTTGAAAGTGGATCGTCTGGCTTAAATGCTACACCTTTAATTGCCCCTGGGATACAAGCTTTTACACAGGCCGTGCAGCTGCCGCATTTGTTTTTTGTTGGGCTGTCTGGTTTAAGCGGTGCGTTAGTTAATACAGTAGCTAACCTCAACCTAGGCCCAACCTGCTCATTAATTAAACAGCATGATTTGCCAATCCAACCTAAACCAGCTAGTGAAGCTGCCAGCTTATGTGAAAATATACCCTTGTATTTATTAGTTATGAGTTGTTGAGAAGCTGGGATGGGAAACACCTTGTATCCCATCCTTTCAAGGTGATTTGCCAGCAGCAGGGAAATTTCATCCAGCTTGTGGTTTATTACACTATAGTAGTAAGAATAGACCTGTTGTGGTCCATCTTCTAAAAGGCGTATTATTTCCTTTGGAAAGAAAACCCCAAGGGAAACTGCAGTCGGGTACTTTGAGTATTCAAGACTATAATTATCTTTAATGTAGATGGTTGCTTTTTCCAAATTCGCAACGCCGAACAAATCTGCTCCCATAAGATGAGCTTTCTTCTTAAGCTTCTCATATAAGTTATTTGATAATATTTCCACAGCGGACTCCTATCCATTGAATGTTATTTGCTTGCGCAAATTGCAAATAGTGGTATTGCACAATACAAGGTTTTTTGTTTGTCATCATAAACTAGGTCATTGATGTTTTTATTTATATCAATACTGTTAAAACCACACTGAGCCAAAGCTTTTTTATCCCATTCAGGTCTTTTCTCATAGGTCAAGGGTAGTTTTCTAGCCAGTTCTTCACATTCTTTGTGCTGATTTAAGGTTACGCCATCAGAATAGCCTTTTTTTACTGCCTCTTGTCTGCAGGCCTCATACTTTTCCTGGAGCTGTGGATCTGAGAGACGTAAATACCAATTGGCATCAAAAACAAGAAGTTTTCCCATTGGTTTAAGGAGTCTATACCATTCGGCATAGGCTTCCATTGGATTAGGCAGGGTCCAAACTAGATTTCGAGAAATGACTAAATCAAAGCTGCAGTCTGGCAATTCAATTCTATGTGCATCTCCCTTCATTGCAGTTATTTCAAAACTGGCAAATTGGGCATTTTTTTGAGCTTCTTTAAGCATTTCGCTGCTTGTATCTATTGCTGTAACCTCATATCCAAGCTCGGCCATAATTACTGCAAAAAAGCCAGGCCCTGTTCCCACATCTAAAGCCCTTATTGGCCCATCTACTACACCCATATACTCCTTAATAATTGTCTGCCAGGCATTTTTTTTAAAGGAGTTCATGTCTTCCTTTATCGCCTCACTATATCCATTAGCTCGACCTGTCCAGTACTTTTCAATTCTTGCTTCTAACATTACATCACCCTCTTATGTGAAATTATTTTTTTAAATTTTGGATCTAATACATCGCGCAGGCCATCACCCAGCAGGTTAAAGGCCATAACAACTATTAAGATAGCAAGCCCAGGATAAAGCATTAACCAAGGTGCCCTTTGAAAAAAGAATCTACCATCATTTAACATGGCGCCCCATTCTGGATCTGGGGGCTGAGCACCTAGTCCCAGAAATGACAGTCCAGATATTTGTAATATGATAGCCCCCATGTCTAAGGTTGCCAACACTATCAGGGGAGAAATCATATTAGGCAATATATGTCTAAAAATAATCTTTAAATGAGTGCTTCCACTGACCCTTGCTGCCAGCACATACTCCTTTTCCCGTAGTGATAGAACTAGTCCCCGGGCTATCCTAGCGTAACCTACCCAGTTGACAGCAGCCAGGGCTATCATTACATTGATTAAGCTTGGTCCAAGTATGCCAGCTATGCCAACAGCTAAAACAAGTCCTGGGAAGGCCAATATAATATCTACAAGCCGCATAAAAAGGTTGTCGATTTTTCCGCCCATATAGCCTGCAGTTGTACCAATTAGAACCCCCAGGATAAAAATAATGCTTATAACAACGAAGGAGACTCCAAGTGATAATCTTATACCATATACTATACGAGTAAAAATGCACCTTCCCAGATGATCTGTACCCATTAGAAAATCTTTATCTGGCGGTTTGAGTGTTTGCTGTAGATTGACCTTATCTGGAGCATAAGGGGTTATATAAGGTGCAAATATCCCTAAGAACACTATAATTAAAATAACAATAAGTCCTATTAGTGCCATTTTATCATTAGTCAGACTTTTGATTATGCCTATATCAAGACCCCCTTCCTAGACGTATCCGCGGGTCTAAAAACCTATAGGAAATGTCTACGAGAAGGTTTGCCAGTACAAATATTACTGCCATCCACAAAACATACCCCTGAATTACTGGATAGTCTCGGTTGAAAATAGCCTCAACTGCATATTTCCCAACCCCTGGCCAGGAAAACACAGTTTCAACAATCACCGTACCCCCAAGCAGAAAGCCCAGTGACATGCCAAGAAGGGTTACAATTGATATAAGTGCATTTTTTAAAGCATGGTTTACAATTACTAATCGTTCCCTTATGCCCCTGGCCCTTGCTGCCATTATATAATCCTGTCCCAAAACCTCTAAAATACTAGCTCTTAATAGTCTAGTATAAGTTGCAGCCATTCCCATGCCTAGAGTAACTGCAGGCAATACTAGACTTGCTATGCCATCTCTTCCCATCACAGGGAAGATAGTATATTTTACTGATAGATAATACATTAATATTAGCCCCAGCCAAAACGCCGGCATTGATGCACCCAAAAAAGCAAATACTCTGCTTAAATTATCAACCCACGTACCCTTATAAACAGCGGCTAAAACTCCTACAGGAAGTGCAATGGTTATCATTACTATTAAAGCAGCAAAGGTTAGTTCAAAGGTTGCCGGCAGCCTATATAGTATTTCCTGTGTAACTGGAGTTCCAGAATTAAAGGACACACCCAGGTCTCCCTTAAGTACGCCACTTAACCAGTTTAAGAATTGGACATATTCTGGTGCATTTAATCCCATCTGCTGCCTTGTAGTTTCAAGCATCTGTAGGGTAGGTTCAATGCCAGTCTGTCTTAGTTTAATTTCTGCCGGATCCCCCGGAGCAAGTTTACTTAGACTGTAGGTTAAAAGGGAGACAACTAAAAACACAGGTATCAGGTACAGCAGTCTTTGTACAATATAAGCAAGCAATGTATTTCATCTTCCCTTCCAGCTTTATTCATAAACAAAACCCTTTTTACCACACGCGGCCAAAAGGGTTTTCATACAAAAAAGACAATAAAAATTAACCTTTCCCAAATCCACGTGGGCGGTTATTGGTTTATAAAACAAGCAGGTTTCCTGACTTCAGGTCATTGCCAAAACTGCGTCTTCCCACCCGGTACTTAGCTACAAGTTTATAGATTATTTTTAACTTGAATTGCAGGTGCAATTTAAAATTAAAAATATATCAACAAAGAACTAATTGCCGGGCAGTGACAATACAATATAGCTTGACTACCCTTCACAGTGGCGGGCCCGTGCCGGATTCTAACCAGCTTCCCTCTCTACTTCTCCATGAAGTATCACTTGCTTCATACAAGTATTTAATTGTAAGTTAAATATAGATTACCATCAGACTAGTTTTATGTCAATGAATTATGCTGTTTCCAAGGCTTTATAAGATGAGGGGTTTTGAGCCTTTTGTATATCCGTTATTTTTAATGAATTTTGTGGAGTTCATGTTTACTTTTTGCTTATCATTAATAAAATACATAAAAAAAACCATTTCTATATAGTGATTGGGCCTCTACTTTATTATCTGCTTATCTTCCACCACATAACCCCTAGTTTGTAGGAAGAGGTCTCTGTAATATGCCCATTTTTTCCATTTTTCAAGATTAATCTCTTTATCAGCTCATCCACTTTACCACCTTCCTGACCGAAAATCTTAAAGTAGGCATTAATATACTTATAGGTTCTAAAAAGTTTACGGAAGGGTGGAACAGCTGGCGAGTTTCCACCATGGGGCTGATTAACTTTGCCAAAGGTGAAGGCTCCCAGGCTATCCAGCTTTTCGGCAGGGGGGTAAGGCTTAAAGGTTACGGAAACTGTCTCAAGCGCAGCTCCAAGCTGGATTACCCTGTAGCGGTCGCAGTACAGACTGATAAATCGAGAAGTATAATGTAAATTAAAAAGATTATAATTTATAGACAAAAATTTTACGTAAAGGTACTATATTAGTAAGGTGATGCTGTGTGCTAATAAAAAGAATTTTAGGCATATTTCTGCTGCTCACTATTATAGTTGTTGGGGTACTTTGGGCAGGAGCAAAGGACCTCACGGAATTTCCTTTAATAAACGAAATTGTCTTTGTTACTTGGCATGAAGAAGAAAGGGGCCAGGGAGCGCCTTTGACGGCTGATCCGGCAGACAGAGATATGCCTGGGCAAAAAGACGCTGCGGACGGGACAGCACATGGGGTTGTCCAGGAGGAGGGCAGGCTATCCACGGCAGAGTTTTCCCCGGCCGAAGCGGAAATGCTTAATAGAGAGTTTGCCTGGAATTATGGCGGCAAACAATGGACCTATCGCTTACAGGTACCCCGGGGAACTTACAATCATTACGCCGGCCGGGAGCGCTTGCCTCTCCTTGATTATAACGTTTTAGCTATTTACGTAACTGATCCCGGTCACAAAGAGATTATTTCATCACTGGCAGAGGCATTTTCGGATACAGCCGCTAAGGAAGGTTACTCTTTAAAGCAGACCGTGGAGTTTGTTCTATCATTCGTTCAGAGCATAGAGTACAGGACCGATGAGGAATCCAAAGGCTTAGAACAGTATACCAGGTACCCTCTGGAGACACTGGTAGACCTGGAGGGAGATTGCAAAGACAAAAGCATCCTGTATGCATCTATACTTAAGGAGATGGGACTGGGGGTAGTATTGGTGATTTTGCCCGGTGAACCGGGGCATATGGCTGTCGGTGTTAAAGGAGAAGACCTTCCAGGAACTTATTATGAATACCAAGGAGCGCGCTACTATTACGTGGAAACCACAGCCTGGGGATGGCAAATTGGTCAAATCCCGCCGGATTACCGCAACCGGGAGGCAATCATCGTTCCTATTCGGCCACAGCCGCTACTTCTCCATAAATGGGAATCCAGGAGTGCCCCAAACGGACAACTGGAGCTCGTGGTTACAGTAGACAACCTCGGGTCAGCAGTGGCCAGGCAGACCAAGGTCTATACTTTTTTAGATGTCGGAAATGACAAAGCTTATGCCCAGCAGTGGTCGGAGCCGCTGGACCTCAAGCCCGGCTCCCGGGGCATATATACTCATTATTTAAGAGTTCCAGCTGGTGTTGAAACACGAATAGTGGTAAAGATTATCAGTGACGGCTACTTAATTGATAAGAGCCATTCTGACTGGTTTTCAACGTAAAGCTACAACATCAAAAGATCAAAAGGCCAAATAAATGACTTTCGGGAACTCTATGCCAAAAAGCAGGCAAAAACAAAATGCAAGATTACTGAATGTAATGAATGGCAGTTATGTGTCTACCTATAGGTATATAACCCAATATATCGATGTTCTAAATGATAAATTCATCAATATGAATAATGAAAAGCGCTTTAAAAGTATATCTACCTTTGCTAAACGTATTTCCCAGCCAGATAAGGAGTATAAAGAGTTAGAAGCTGACCTTAGGGAAGAGGCTAGAAGGCGAAATTGTGATGTCAATGACTTACAACTAGCCATTGATTTTCCGGAAGAAATAGAGTGGTAGGTATGTGCAGACTAGATTGAAAAATGATTAGCAAGTACAATTACACAAAGACGGACATGATTATAGACTGTGATTGGTTTCAAAAAAAAGTAAGGAGATTAATTATAATTAGAAAATAGGGCATAATTATGGTATAATTGACTCACAGAGAATAAAGGAGATGAGAATTATGCCTCAAATTATTCCAATTAGGGACTTGAAAAAAACCAGTGAACTATCGGAATTGTGTCGTAAAGCGAAAGAGCCGGTGTTTATAACAAAAAATGGATATGGTGATATGGTTATCATGAGTATGGAGACCTACGAGAAAACTATGTTAATGAATGATATTTACAGAAAATTAGATGAAGCAGAACAGTCTATTGCTAAAGGTGAAGTGATGGATGGATTTGAATCTTTAAGAAAAACAAGAGAAAAATATGGGTTATAAACTTGTTGTTTCAAAAGAGGCTCATAAGGATATTGATGATATTGTTCATTACATTGCTGTAGAACTTGTTAATCCGACAGCAGCGGCAAGCTTTCTTGACGATGTAGAGAAAAGCTACTTCGAGGTTGTTAATAACCCACGCATGTATAGCCTATGTCAGGATGCTAGACTCAGTAGAGAAGGATATCGAAAAATTGTTATCAAGAATTATCTTATACTATATCGTATTGATGATGAAGCAAAGAAGGTTTTTATTGTTAGAATAATTTATGGTGGCAGCAAATATCCTGAGCTTATATAGAATATTTGCCCTATAATCCTAAAAATGGTAGAGGAAAATTTGCTATTATTGATATTACTGAATATGAGAAATTAAAGGCTTCACTAAAGTGATGTCACAGCTTGCCCAAGGAGAACTGGCCGGGAGAGAGAAAGGATGGATGACAATATACAAACAGATTACCGTTTCCTTGTTTGTGACAATTACTTGATATTTTACAGGTACGAAGATGGAATTGTTTTCGTGTCAAGAATCTTATACGGTAGACGGAATTATACGCGTATCCTATTCGGTGATTTGCTGGAGGAGGAGTTTTGGTAACTGTGCTTCAGACAAATTTGGACTTGACCAACATCTATTATATCAAAGGTTTAAATCTGCCCGCTGTTTCAGGAAAGTTTCCTATAGATTAAAGGTGGGAAATTTTTTCGACATGATTTCTTTTAATTGTTTTGTCACCCTATACGGGTTTTCTGCCTCCATAATCAGTGACATTACAGCGATACCATCTACGCCGGTTTCAAGAAGATGGGGTAGATTTTGCTGATGAATACCTCCTATTGCAATAACAGGAATATTTACCTCTTCCTTTAATGACTGAATCCACTGTATTCCTCTGGGCTTCATTCCTTCTTTACAACGGGTTTCAAACACATGTCCTGCCAGAAGATAATTAGCTCCGTTTTTTTCAGCGATAACAGCTTCCTCTAATGAATGAACAGAAACCCCTAATAAACCGTTAAAGGCTGGCTTCTCCTTCAGCATGAAAGAAAAGGGTATGTGACAACCGGCCCCTTCAATTTCTCTAGCAACCTGTAGATTACTATTCACCATAAGCTTCACAGGGTGTTTTTGAATACATTCTTTTATTTTCATCGCCATCTTTTTTAACGCTTGAGTAGATAGATCCTTTTCTCTGAGAATAATGGCGTCTACCCCTCCTGCCACTGCTTCTTCAATTACTTGATAAAAATTGATTTTGGCAAGTTTTCTATTGGTTACTAAATAGAGCATTAGGCATCTTCCCTTAGCAGATTAATATTTTTTCCCTCCATAACTTTGTTCATATTCCTCATAGAACACAATTTTCCACACATAGTACAGCTATCCTCATGCTCCGGTTGTGATTCAGCCCGGTACCTTCTGGCTTTTTCTGGATCCAAAGCAAGTTGAAACATTTTTTCCCAATTTAACTGCTGACGCGCCCTACTCATGGCATGATCCCATTCTCTGGCTCCCTTGATATTTTTAGCAATATCACCGGCATGGGCTGCAATTTTCGATGCAATAATTCCCTCTTTCATATCTTCCAGAGTTGGTAATCTAAGGTGTTCTGCCGGAGTAACATAACAGAGGAAATCTGCACCATGACTGGCTGCAATGGCACCTCCAATGGCACTGGTTATATGATCGTATCCTGGAGCAACGTCCGTAACAATGGGGCCTAATACATAAAACGGTGCTCCGTGGCAAAGTTTCTTCTCCAGTACCATATTGGCAGGAATTTCATTAATAGCCATGTGACCGGGTCCTTCTATCATCACCTGAACATTTTTTTCCCATGCCCTCAAGGTAAGTTCACCCAGTATCATTAATTCTTTAATCTGACTAGCATCTGTTGCATCATGAATGCTTCCGGGTCTTAAAGCATCTCCTAAACTTAATGTTAAATCATATTCCTGACAAATCTCCAATAATTCATCAAAATATTGATAAAAGGGGTTTTCCTGCTGATTTAACTCCATCCAGGCATACATGAGGGAGCCCCCCCTGGAAACAATATTGGTCAATCTTTTGTTTCTTTTGAATGTTGCTGCTGTTTCCCGATTAATCCCTGCATGGATGGTTGCAAAATCAACCCCATCCCTAGCGTGCTTTTCTACTACCTTCAAAAATTCTTCTGCAGTGATATCCTGAAGCTCCTTATCATAAAAGCCAACTGCATCGTAAATAGGCACGGTTCCAATCATAGCCGGTGACATTTCCACCAATTTTCTTCGAAAAGCTTCGGTTTTTCCAAAGGAGCTTAAATCCATAATGGCCTCTGCCTTCATATCAAGGGCAACCCTTACCTTTTCCAGCTCCTTTACCACATCAGGACAATCCTTGGATATACCCAGATTAACATTGATTTTTGTGCGTAGTCCCTCACCTACTCCTTCAGGACTTAAATTCTTGTGGTTTTTATTAGCAGGTATAACCACCCTTCCTATTGCTACAAGTTCCCTTAAACGATTGACATCTATACCTTCCTTTTCAGCAACAATCTTCATTTCATTTGTAATAATACCTTTTTTGGCTGCATCCATTTGTGTTGTATAACTCATTTTATTCCTCTCCTTCTTTGGGAAGGATTCCTTCCCTGATTTGATTTTTATTAAGTATTTCTCTTATTTCCATTACTTTTTCTTTTATATTTTCAGAAGCTACAATTTCAGAAATCATAGCAACACAGCTTCCTCCATACTGTTTTACCTGCAGGAGATTCGAAACTGTAATACCACCAATAGCTACATAGGGCAGGGAAATATTTTCAGATACCCATTTTAAATAATGAAGTCCTTCTGATGCCTCTACATTTTTTTTCGTAGTAGTTGGGAAAATGGGTCCCACCCCTATATAGTCGGCTCCCTTTTTCACCGCTTCTATAGCTTGCTCTGGATTATGGGTGGATACCCCTACAATCATATGGGGCGCAAGGCGTCTAACTTCCTCCACCGGAAGATCATCCTGTCCTACGTGAATGCCATCTGCTTTAACGGCCAATGCAATATCCAAATCATCATTGACAATAAAAGTAATCCCTTTATCACGGGTAAGTTTTCTTATTTCTAGACACTGTTGCAACTTTTCATCCTTGGTTTTATCCTTTTCCCGATATTGTATAATTTCCATACCTGCATCTGCCATTTCCAGAGCCAATTCTACGCTGTTTTTTCCTTTAGCAAGGGTTTCTCCTGTTATTCCGTAGATATCAGTCTTTGGGAAAAAAGGATGGTAAAACTTTTTTCTTGCTATATCCTCCAATACCCGTATGCCCTCAGCCCCTCGATTGACGTTGGCGTCTAATATTCTGTTGATACTCATGTTATTCCTCCCTAATCCCACTTCATCCAGTCCTTTAAAATAGGCTGATAACCTTTTTTCAAAATAACTTCCTTCATTTCTGCAACACTCCTTGTATCGCCTATTTCAAATTGATCCGTACCTTTATCCGACGTATGTCCCCCAACTGCTGTAGAAACCCCGGCGGACATTTTCGTCACCCCAAGTGGAATTAAATGATCTCGTAAAAATCGGCTTTCTCGGGTGGAAATGGTTATTCCTGCATAGGGTAAAAACAGCCTTAATGCTAATAAAATTTGAACCAATGCCCTGTCTTCCACCTTAACCCTTCCTTTAAAACCTCCAGCATGTGGGCGGATCCTCGGTAGGGAAATACTAATTTCCACATCAGGATATTGATTTTGAAGGTATTGTGCATGTAGTCCTGTAAAAAAGGCTTCCCTTTGCCACTGAGCCAAACCAAGTAAAGCGCCGATATTTACACTACGAAACTTTGCCTTGCAGGCCCTTTCTGGGGCATTCAGTCGGAAGAGATAATTCGTCTTGGGTCCTCCAATGTGAACTTGGCGATATACTTGTTTATCGTAAACTTCTTGATAAATGGTTAAGCCATCTACCCCAGCTGCTGCCATCATCCTATACTCTTCTAATTCCAAAGGATAAATTTCAATGGAAATGGACTGAAAATATTTTTTTAATCGTTTTACCGCCTCCGTTAAATATGAGACGGGAGTCTCCCTTCTAGATTCGCCAGTAAGAATGAGAATATGTTTTAAGCCCGTATCTGAGATGGCTTTTGCTTCTTCTTCTATCTCATCAAAAGTTAATTTCCTTCTTGGAATATTTAAATCAAAATTGAAGCTGCAATAAATACATTGATTAACACAAAAATTCGATAAATACATGGGGGTATACAAGAGTATTGTTTTTCCGAAATGTTTTATTGATATTTCATGGGCCTTTTGTGCCATAGTCTCCAGCAGATTCCCCGCAGCCGGAGATAGGAGGGCTAAAAACTCCAAGGCATCCAGTTTTCTTTTTTCAAGTATACGTAAAACATCATTTTCCTTAACTCCATTTAAGTACTGTAGTATATCGAAAGAATCATACTGATGAAGTTGTTTTTCAAATCCCATTAGCAATCACCTTCGTTTAAAAATCCTGTTAAAGGTGAGGATGCCTTTGCAAACCTTCCTTGAGGACCCATTTTAGCTAAGTATGCCATGCGCCCTGCTTGAACTGCCAGTGAAAAAGCTTCCGCCATTTTAACCGGGTCTTCTGAAGTGGCAATGGCGGTATTCACCAGCACCGCTTCTGCACCCATTTCCATTGCTTCTGCTGCATGGGAAGGTTTCCCAATTCCCGCATCAACAATGATAGGAACTTTTATTTCATCAATTAATATTTCTATAAGTTCTCTTGTACGAATTCCCCTATTGGTGCCAATCGGCGCACCTAAAGGCATTACGGCAGCAGCGCCTGCAGACTCCATGGCTTTTGCAGCCATTAAATCAGGACTCATGTAGGGAAGAACAATAAATCCTTCCTTTGCCAATACTTCTGTGGCTTTAATGGTTTCGTAATTATCTGGCAACAAGTACTTTTGATCGGATATCACTTCAATTTTAATCCAATTACCGCATCCCATTGCCCTTGCCAGCCCTGCTATACGGATGGCTTCTTCTGCATTTCTGGCACCGGAGGTATTAGGCAGTAAAATACAGTCCTTAGGTATATATTCCAAAATGTTGTCTTCCCTTCCCTCCAAATCTACCCGTCTTAATGCCATGGTAACTACTTGTGTTCCGCTTTTTTTAATCACATCCGGCATGATCCCATAACTGGAAAATTTGCCAGTACCAACTAATAATCGACTGTTTAAGGTAATACCTCCAATAGATAGTTGATCCATCACTTTCATCTCCTCTAATCATTTTCTTTCCCAAGAAGGATTCTTACCACCGTATTGGCCTGATGATTGGCAGCAATTGCCACTCTAGGAGCCATCAGTCCCCAGCCGGGTTTAGCCTCTGATTCACCGTCTCCAACCAAATAAAATCGTGGATGGATCCTTTGGGTTTTAATGGAATTACCGGAATCATATCCAGCCATTCCCGAAGCAGCAACGATGGGTTGTATCATTTTCTTTAACACGGTGTTTACAAGCTCTGCCTTACATTTGGGATTATCAAAGGCCTCTACGATAACATCCACATCTTGAAAACAGGCTTCTATGTTTTCCTCCTCTAAATACATATTTTTGGTTTCTACCGTTACAAAGGGATTAATCTGTAACAATAGATCTTTTAAAGCTTCGGTTTTGGGCATACCGATATGCTTTACAAAGTATTGTTGACGATTTAAATTACTTGGTTCTACCACATCAAAATCCACCAGTAACAGCTTTCCAATTCCCATCCTTGTTAGGGAAATAGCAACATTAGAGCCTAGTCCTCCTAAGCCAGCAATACCAACAGCAGCTTTTTTCATTTTTTCATGTACACCTGGGGTATGGCGGGCAACCAACAGTTTTTCTAATTCTTCCTGTGAAGGAATTTCACCCCTCTGAATCAGCGTAATTCGGTCCCCCTCCTTAAGAAGATGATCTTCCTTCATTATAAAGCCATTTAATATTACGATGTCGGCATCTTTTTTTGCCCTGTCCCGTAGTTGAAATACTGACAGCCCTTCCTCCACCTTTTTTTCCTCTTCGTTAATATAGATATTCATATTAACCTCCTCCTACAAAGCTAACAATTTCCACCTTATCTCCCTCATTTAGCACCCTGCTTTTAAATTGTGTCTTATCAACAATTTCATGATTTACTTCCACAACCACCCTATCTTCTTTTAAATTCAGATTCTTTAACAACTGATCAATGGTTATAGAAGAATAATCCATCTTTTTTCCGTTTACAACCACGATTTCACCTCCCATCAAAAGCATTTCTCGATACATTTCTATCGGTTTGAAAAGATATGCCTTCTTTTCGTATGTAAGGGGTACATACACTTAGGCAATAAAAAATGCAAATCCAAAGGGATTTGCATGAAAATACAAAAATCACAATTTACACACAATCAATCCCTTCGTTGGCATTACCCAAATCAGGTTCTGCGGGTCAGGGATAACATCCCTTTCTCAGCCTATCACTATAAGCTTCCCGTTGTTTTGTTTATTCATTATTAATAGAAAAAGCCCACCACCAAGGTGAGCTATTTATAATCCATAAAACACTTCCCTACGGTAGTACGAACTACATCAGGTTCAAAGGGTTAAGCATTGCCTTCTCAGCCCCAAGGGCACCCCTAGCGAACAATATGATGTTTTACAAAATTATTATAACCTATTGAAAAATGATTTTAAAGTTATCCTGTAATCTTTTTATCGGCCATTGAAATAAATGTTTTAATATCCTCTTCAATATGCCCAAAATCAAGTTTAATTTCACAAAATTCCTATCTAACTGAAACACGAGCGGTAAGAATAATAGCATCAAGGTGGATGTTGATGGAATGGATAGTAGTCCAAAAGTTCAGGCGTTTTTTACCCCTGGCCCGTGCCTTTTCCAAACCATAATCAACAAGAACTCTTTTGTTGACACGCTCAACAGAAGTACGATTTTTCATTTCCTGTTTCCACTCATCACTACCACGAGGAACAGGAGTAAAACAAAATCGAGGATGAGAGCATCTCTTGCTCTTATCCTCGCTAAACCCCCCCAGATAACCCCTCTGATTTAACTTTTGATTTCTTTAAAAAGTTCATAAGCCTTTTTTCTTGCCTCAATAAGAATCAAATTACCTGCATCAGTAGTTCTATAATACTTTCTGATTTTACCTTCGACGTTTCGTTCTTCTTTTGATAGAAACCCCTCAGATTCCATTTTGTGGAGTATTGGATATAAAGTGCCTGCACTAATGTTATAACCATGTTCTTTAAGTTCTTCAAGCATCCATAGACCATATATTGGATGTTCTTTTGCATGATGTAATATGTGGATTTGTATAAAGCCTAAAAATAACTTCCTTAATATTTGCTCGTCCAAATATAACCCTCCTGATTATCCAAAAACGATATCGCGAAATGATAAAAATATTGTAGCAAAGACTTAATATTATTGCAAATACGGACATGCGAGAGGACCAGGTTCTCATTGCTTTTGCAAAACAATGCCAGAATTGCATTCGCCCTTATGATATTTTCGGACGTCTTGGCGGGGGCGGGCCTAGAACAGCTATTAAGTTGTCTGCCGTCAACAAAATATGGTATGGCAGTAACCGGTTTTGCAGATCCAGCTAGGTTGGTAAGAAAAACAGGTGCTCAGCCGGGAGATGTATTGTTTCTGACCAAACCCCTGGGAACAGGAATACTAACCGCTGCCGTTGACAGGGGATTGGCAGCAGCTAAAACAAAACAAGAAGTATATAAGATCATGGCTCATCTGAACAAAGGAGCCGCTGAAGCCATGAAAGCCCTTACGGTTCTGAAAAAACTTATAACGCCTTACGTCTTGCCAGGGCATTGCAAAAAGAACAAAATAGCGAAATAATTAACTTGACAGCAGATGGAGTATATTACTTTAAGGATAAGGTTCTGCTAAATGGTCATAAAGAAATAGTTTGAGTTATTCAGCCCAGTTTTCAAGCTGTAAATTTGGAATTCTACTGAACTCGTCAGTGTTATTTGTAATAAGAATGAGATTTTCAGATACTGCATGTGCCGCAATTAACAGGTCATAAGGACCGATGATTTGTCCCCTTTTCTCAAGGTTAAAACGTATTTTGCCATAAAAAGAAGCTGCCTTATCAGAAAACGACAGAATTTCAATTGGGGCCAAAAAATTAAATAAAGCAATTTGATTTCTTTCTTGATGTTGACTTTTATAAACCCCATACTGAAGTTCGGCAAATGTAATTGATGAAATACACACATCGCCTACCTTAAGAGACTGAAAGGTTTGAAATACATTTATTGGTTTTTTCTTGATAATATAAATACAAATATTTGTATCAAGCATGTATTTCATTCTTATAGATCATCCCTTTTTTGAGTTTTAGGTTGATTTCTATCTGATAGAAAATCCTCAGTAAAATAATCTACACTAGACTCAAATACTTTCCAGGCGCTATCTTTCGGAATCAAAAGAACAACATCATCAATTTTCTTGACATATACTTCGGAATCTTTAAAGCGATAATCTTTTGGTAAACGAACAGCTTGACTTCTACCATTTATAAATACTTTTGCTATATCCATAACAAATACCCCCATTCAAAATGGTATATATCTTAATATATACCATTTTTGTTAAAATGTCAAATATAGTAAAAACTGAGCAAGTAGATGACTGGTTTTACCGGTAGTCGTGTGAAGAAAATTACACTGGTAGTAAAAAACCATAAAAAATGGAACTTTTTTGGACTTTTCTTCGACTATATATTTGTTAAAGGAAAAAATTGAAAGAAGAATAAAAGCACAAGGTGATGCTGAAGCGGCAAGAATCTATAATGAAGCATATAACAGAGATGTTGAATTCTATAAGTTTTATAAGGCGTTAACTACTATTGAAGAGACTATTAAAGATAACACAACATTATTCCTGCCTCATGATTCAGACCTGGCAAAAATTCTGTTAAACAAGTAATAATCATTGCGGCTCTTTTAGAACATATAATACGCGCTAAAGGCAAGATACTAGAGCACCATTACGGTTTTTATTTCCGTGTGGTGCTTTTTATTCTATTTTAAAATTTTATTAGATTTTTAATTTCTAGGCAGGAAAATAGAAATCAGCGTAGAAATAAATTACTTAATTAAATTAAAAAAATAAGTATCGATAAAACAGCCCGTATAATTCAAATTGAAAGCAAAAAGGTGGTAATTTATGGAGAATTATGCAAAGAAAATTAAACATGTTAAACAAGTTAAGAATGTTAAGCAGGTTAAAAAACTCAATAGAATGAATGTCTTAAGTCTCATTAAAGAATACGAAGTTATTTCGCGTAAAGACTTGGCTGATATTACCGGCTTAACGCCGCCTGCAATTACCAATATTATAAGAGAGTTTTTGGAATTGGGACTGGTTACTGAGGAAGGAGTGGAAGAATCAAAGGGTGGAAGAAGAGCGGTTAAATTGAAATTTAACCATGAGTCAGGTTATGTGCTTGGTCTGGAAGTTATGATGAATGAGGTTAAAATTGCAGTTACAGATCTGAAAAATGACCCGACATATTTTGAAACATTCTCTATAGACATGTCTGATCCCAATGCTGGTGTTAAGGCTTTGCTTAATGAAATAAAGCAATTCATGAAATCCAAAGATTTTCTAAACAAAAAGATTATAGCAGTTGGCATAGCATTTCCTGCCCTGGTTTTGGCAAAAGAGGGGATTATTAAAAGAGCGGTTAACCTGGGCCCTCTATGGGATAGATTTCCTCTAAAGAACATTATGGAACAGGAGCTAAACCTGCCAGTTTTTATCGAAAATAACTCTAATGCTTCAGCGCTGGCTGAAAGGTGGTTTGGGGGAGGTACAAATAGCCGGGACTTGGTCTACATAAACCTGGGAGAGGGCATTAGTGCAGGAATCATTATGGACGACCGCATAGTATATGGTTTTCAAGGCCATGCAGGTGAAATAGGACATATACTTGTGAGGCACAATGGACCATTGTGTAATTGTGGTAATAGGGGCTGTTTGGAAAGCATATGCGGTATACCAGCACTTACCAGAAAAGCAAATGCAGAGCTGCCGCTTCTAAGCAATAGCGACCCTCTAAAAGAGCTATGGGAGCACAATAAAAAAGTAACAATAAATGATATTATGACATGTGCTCAAAATGAAGGTTCTTATGCATGGGAGATAATCAGGCAGGCTGGAAAAGACATTGGGATAGCTCTTGCAAGCCTGATAAACCTTTACAATCCCGAGGTAATATTTATAGGAGGAAAGCTATCAGCCGCAAAAGATGTTTTGCTTGGGCCGATAATTGACGAGATAAGAGCTCACTCTTTCCCTGAAATTGCTACCATAACAAAGATAAAAATCTCTGCACTTGGAAAGAACTCTGGAACCATTGGAGCATGTGCCTTAGCTATAAGAGAATTATTTAAACCAAGCAGCGGCGTCATATTGAATGAAATATGTGGCCAAGAAGCATTTTGATCTGCATAGGAGAGCTAAAACCAAAAGTCAACCAAAAGGGGGTATGACCAAGCAAATAATGGAACCGTTCATTAAACTTTACTTAAGCAAATAGCTAAGGGAGGAAGGTATGAGATGAAAAAACTAGTAATTTCATTGTTGTTGGTTTTTAGTATGGTGTTTGTTGCAGCGTGTGGGCAATCTGCTGACAATAGCAAAAAACCTGAAGAAGCCAGTAAAGCTCCTGAAAAGGTTTATACATTGAGGATATCTACTGTTATAGGTGAAGGTGACCCGTTATACGATGGGTATGTTAAATTTGCAGCAGAAGTAGAGAAAAGAACTAATGGAGGAATGCAAGTTACAGTTTACCCAAATGCAGTGTTAGGCCAGGATGAAGACGTTATGGAACAAGCCCTGCTTGGGGTTGATGTGGCTTTTAATACTGATGCCGGCAGACTAGCCGTCAGAGTCCCAGATATAGGAATAATATTGGCTCCATATCTTTTTGACAATACTGATGAAGCACAAAAAGTAGTAACGTCAGATCTATTTAAAAAATGGCAGGAAGAATTGGAGAACAAACATGGATTAACACTTCTTTCGCTCAATAACTATGTTGGAGGAAGACACTTTATTACCAAGAAACCCATAGCAAAACCTGAAGACTTGAATGGATTGAAAATAAGAACTCCAGGGGCACCAGTATGGCAAGAAAGTATAAGGGCAATGGGTGGTACTCCAGTAGCAATGCCATGGGTTGAAACATATTCTGCACTTCAACAAGGGGTTGTTGACGGTGCTGAAGCGCAGCATCCGGCATCATATGGCCTGCGGCTGCATGAGATAGGTAAGCATATAACAAAAACCGGGCATATTCTTTTGATGAATGGACTGGTAGTGGGCACAAAATGGTTTAAAGAATTGCCGGAAGAATATCAACAAATATTAGTTGAAGAAGCTATTAAAGCTGGAGAATATACAACCCAGAAAGTTCTTGCGACAGAGAGAGAATTTGAAGAAAAAATGACTGCAGAAGGTGCAACAATACATGAAATTGATGTTGAACCTTTTAAACAGAGCGTGGATGCAGCTTATGAGAAACTTGGTTTTGTTGAATTACGAAACGAAATCTATAAAATTTTGGGTAAATAAATAAACTGTTGTAGTATGGCAGGGTTTTCCTGCCATACTAACCTTCAAACTAAGGTGATGCCCAAATCTAAATTTAAGTGGGGAATTCTATGCAGAGGCTTATAAACTTTGTTATAAAATTAGAGGAATTTATCACTATATTTTTACTGGGAACAATAGTTTTATTAGTCTTTTTAGCTGCAATATCAAGGTATTTAGGCAGTCCTATAAACTGGTCAATTGACATTGCACAAGCATTGTTCGTTTGGGTTATTTATTTGGGAGCAAACCAAGCTTGGAGAAATTCAAAGCATATTGGTGTAGATTTTTTTGTTAAAAGACTGAATATACGATTAAGAAAGTGTCTAGAATTACTTGTACTGGCAATAATATTGGTCTTTCTGATATTAATAATTTATAATGGCGTGAAAATCAGCATAATCAATGTCGGACGAATTTTGAATGACATACCTATCAGTTACTCTTTTGTAACAATGGCTGTCCCCATTGGATGTTTGTTGATTTTTATGACCACATTGTCAAAATCTCTAAAAGTCATTAATGAATTAAAAAGCTTATCAATTAACAATGATAATTAAAACAAATCATTATCACAATAATGGTTCTTTAGCAACGGGAGGGCGCTATGTTATTTGTAGTTGTTGTCTTTATTTTTTTACTACTTTTAAATATGCCTATAGCTTTTACAATAGGAATTGCAGGGAGTATGTTTTTTTTGACTGAGCCCAATCTGCCGATTTCTCTAGCAGTTCAGAGGTTAGTAACAGGAACTCAGGCTTTTCCACTACTGGCAGTTCCATTTTTTGTATTGGCTGGTCATATTATGAATGCTTCAGGTATAACCTCTCGTGTACTAAACTTTGCAAGTGCTTTGACAGGGCACTTACTAGGGAGCATTGCACATATTTCAATTGTATTGAGCATGTTGATGGGTGGGGTATCTGGATCATCTAATGCAGATGTAGGAATGCAGACAAGAATTCTAATGCCTAAAATGCGTGACAAGGGCTATTCGGATGGTTTTTCTACTTGTGTTCTAGCATATAGTTCTCTTGTAGTAGCAATTATTCCACCAAGTATCGGACTAATTTTATTTGGTTTTGTTGGTCAGGTTTCAATAGGAAAATTATTTCTTGCTGGTATCATTCCTGGGATACTTATGAGCATATCCATGATGATTACGGTTTTTATTATTGCCAAAAAAAGAGGGTATGATGCCGACCAGAGAGAACGGAGAAAAACCTTTAAAGAAGTGGCTATCAGCTTTAAGGAAAGCTTCTGGGCGTTGCTGTTTCCCGTTATTCTGGTAATGACAATTAGGTTTGGAGTATTTACCCCTACTGAAGCCGGAGCCTTTGCAGTGGTCTATGCTTTGTTTATAGGCAAATTTGTTTATAAAGAATTGAACTTGATCAAGATTAGAGAAGTTTTTCGAGATACAGTACAGGATAACGCAATTATACTCTTGATTATTTCAATGGCATCTATTTTGGGTTATGTATTGGCTTATGGGCTGGTACCCCAAAGTGCAGCGCAATTGATTGTAGGTGTTTCCAACAGCCCAATTATAATACTCAGCATTATCCTGTTGTTTTTATTATTGGTAGGAATGGTTATGGAAGGATCTGTTAATATATTATTGTTGACCCCTATTTTTTTACCAATTGTCAAAAGTATTGGTTATGATCCCATCCATTTTGGAATATTAATGAGTATTTTGATCCAAATAGGCGGAGTGACTCCGCCAGTAGGGGTGAACATGTACACCGTATGTTCTTTGGCAAATGTGCCAGTGGAAGAGTTTTTAAAAGAATCATTGCCTTTTCTTCTGACATTTCTTGTTTTATTGGCTATTTTAGTTGCTTTTCCAGGTATTGTTCTCTTTTTGCCAAATTTACTCATGAAATAAGATATTTATTCCATTGTAAAGAACAATTGGAAATGATCAAAAATATTTTTGAGATCCATGAATAGAATACAGCATTATATAAACTAGGAGGTTAATATATGAAGTTATTGCAATGGGAAACACTTAAAAGATGTGCCGCTATGGAAGAAATGCAGGAAGTGCCGGTTGGTTTGATTGTTGACAGCCCCTGGATTCCAGGTTATGTAGGTATTCCTACAATTGACTATTTTGCTGTGACAGATAAATGGCTGGATGCAAATATTAAGGTTATTGAAGATTTCCCGGAAGCAATATTTTTGCCAGGCTTCTGGGTTGAATACGGTATGGCCTTGGAACCCTCCGCCTTTGGCTGTAAAATAGAGTTCTTTGAAAATACTACACCAAACATTAATCATATTATTGCTTCTACAGAGGATGTAAGCAAGCTTAAGGTTCCAAATCCCAAAACAGATGGATTAATGCCCTTTGTGCTTTCAATTTATAAAAATATTGAGCCAAAGGTCAAAGATAAAGGCTATTGTATTAAGACTGTAGCTGCTAGAGGACCTTTAACACTTGCCTCGCATCTTATGGGCTTGACCAACTTTTTAATTGGGTTAAAAACAGATCCTGAAAATATACATAGGTTTATTAAACTAACTACAAAAACAGTAAAGGAATGGTTAGAAGCACAAGCAGATGTGTTAAGTGACGTGGAAGGAATTATGGTTTTAGATGACATAGTAGGTTTTCTTTCAAAGGAAGATTATTTGGAATTTGCTCACCCATATATGAAGGAGATTTTTGAGGCATTTCCAGGAAGCATAAAGATGTATCATAACGATACTGACAACATTGTATATATGCCTTACTTGGAAGAATTAAAAGTAAATATTTTTAATTTTACCCATTTAAAAGACATTTCCAAGGTAAGAGAGTTAGTTGGGGATAAAGTGTGTTTATTGGGTAATGTGGCCCCTTTAAATACTCTTACAAAGGGTGATTATCATACTGTGAAGGAGGAAGCTAAAAGGGTTATCAACTCCCATGGGAAAAAGGGCCTTATACTGTCTGCAGGTGGTGGGACTTCACCAGGAACTCCCGGACGAAACATAACAGCTCTCATAGATGCTTCCAGGAATTAATTTCTATTACTCCTCCTCTTAAATTAGTGTTGGGGGTTTAAGCGCCCAGGAAAAATCCTGGGTGTTCCCCTAATACAATTTGACCTAGAGGTTGTAGAAATACATGTATAAAAGACATTTGGCTAGGGAGGAATAAACTTGGCATTGAAATTGAGCAGACAAAACATAAAAGAAAAAAGATTCTGGGAAGAGGCAGAAATAGAACTCCCCAAATATGATTATGATAAGATGGCTGTCCAAACCAGGAAAAACCCTACATGGATACATTTCGGTGCAGGAAACATATTTCGAGGATTTATTGCTGTACTGCAGCAAGAGCTTCTTAATATGGGTGAAGCCAATACGGGAATTATAGCGGTAGAAGCATATGATTTTGAAATAATTGATAAGATTTATACGCCATATGACAACCTCAGCCTCCAGGTTATTATGAATAGTAACGGGACACTGGACAAGAAGGTGGTAGGAAGTATAGCTGACGCATTGGCAGGAGACATTTCAAGAGAAAATGATTGGGCCAGGCTGAAGGATATGTTCACAAAACCATCCCTGCAGCTGGTTAGCTTTACTATAACTGAAAAGGGTTATAGCTTAAAAGATGCATCAGATGAATTTTTTGAAGATGTTCAAAGAGATATTGTTAATGGTCCTGAAAAACCAACACATATAATGTCCAAGATTGCTTCTCTTGCATACATTAGATATAAAAATGGAGAACTCCCCATTGCTTTTGTCAGTATGGATAATTGTTCTCATAATGGTGAAAAACTTCATAGCTCATTGCAGACAATAGCTGTTAAGTGGATAGAGAATGGTTTAATTGAAAGTGGATTCCTTAGCTATATTAATGACCCCGAAAAAGTAACTTTCCCATGGTCTATGATTGACAAGATTACTCCTAGACCATCTGAGAGTGTAAAAGCATACTTAGATTCTATTGGTTTTGCAGACACAGAAATTGTTTGCACAGATAAGAATACCTTTGTTGCTCCCTTTGTCAATGCTGAAGGTCCGGAATATCTAGTTATAGAAGACAGTTTTCCAAATGGGCGAATGCCCCTGGAACTAGTTGGGGTATTTTTTACAAATAGAGGGACAGTAGAGAAAGTAGAAAAGATGAAGGTCTGCACATGCCTTAATCCACTTCATACAGCGCTAGCAGTATTTGGCTGCCTACTAGGGTATAAGCTTATAGCAGATGAAATGAAAGATAGCTGTTTGAAAAGGTTGGTTGAAGGGGTTGGGTATGATGAAGGCTTGCCAGTTGTAATAGATCCAGGTATATTTAGTCCCAAGGAATTTATTAGAGAGGTAATAGAAGAGAGATTTCCCAATCCGTTTATTCCAGATACACCGCAAAGGATAATTACTGATACTTCACAGAAGATGGCTATAAGATTTGGGGAAACAATAAAGGCTTACCGTGATAGAGATGATTTAGATCCTACAGAACTCAAATATATACCTCTTGTAATTGCTGGATGGTGTAGATATCTACTAGGTCTTGATGATGAGGGTAAGGAAATGGTGTTTAGTTCTGACCCAATGGCAGAAGAGTTAAGGGCATATATTGCCGAAATCAAATTAGGCCATGTGGAAACCGTTGGAGAGAGGTTGAAACCTATTCTTTCAAATGAAGCTTTATTTGGACTAAATCTATACGAAGTTGGTATAGGAGAAAAGATTGAGGAATACTTCAAAGAAATGATAGCAGGTAAAAATTCCATTAGAGAAACACTTCAGAAATATTTGGATAACTGTATAGAAAAAGTTAGTTGATTAGAGAGGTGAAAAGGACAATGAAAATGACTTTTAGGTGGTATGGAGATGACGATCAAGTGCCATTGGAGTATATTAAACAGATTCCTGGAATGTATGGCGTAGTATCGGCTATATATGATGTGCCTGTTGGAGAGGTATGGCCTCTTGACAAGATAGAAGCACTCAAAGACAAAATAGAAAAGCATGGGTTGGCCTTTGAAGTGATTGAAAGCGTACCAGTACATGAAGACATTAAAATGGGCTTAGCATCACGGGATCAACTTATTGAAAATTACTGCCAGACATTAAGAAATCTCTCAAGGGCAGGAATTAAGGTTGTCTGCTACAACTTCATGCCGGTTTTTGATTGGACCAGATCCCAGCTTGATTACGAGCTTGCTGACGGTTCTAAAGTTTTGATATATGATGACAAGGTTGTGCAAAAAATGAATCCGCTTACAGGAAACTTAAAACTGCCTGGATGGGATACCAGTTACACAAGGGAAAATATGAAAGCCATTTTAGAACAGTACCAGTCCATATCAGAAGAAGACCTTTGGAACAATTTAAAATATTTTTTAGAACCTGTTATTGAAACTGCTGAAGAGGTCAACATAAAAATGGGTATCCATCCGGATGATCCACCCTGGTCAATTTTTGGGCTGCCAAGGATTATTACCAGTAAAGAAAACCTGGAAAGGTTCATCAATCTGGTAGACAGCCCTTATAACGGGCTTACATTGTGTTCAGGATCTCTTGGTGTATCTAAAAACAATAATATCCCTGAAATGATTCGTTATTTCGGGGGAATGGGCAGAATCCCTTTTGCCCATGTAAGAAATGTAAAAATTGCAGGAGACAAGTGCTTTGAAGAAACTTCCCACAACAGTTCGGATGGTTCTCTGGATATGGTTGATATCATGAAAGCCTACCATGAGATAGGTTTTGATGGATATATTCGCCCCGATCATGGCAGGATGATCTGGGGAGAGCAGGGGCGGCCAGGCTATGGATTATATGATAGAGCCTTAGGAGCTGTCTATCTTAATGGCATATGGGAAACCCTTGAAAAAGTAAAGGAAGGCCGTTAAACCGGGGGACTTTAACCTGGTGTCCAAAGAAAGAGGTTGAAACAGGCAAAAAACCATTATTTTAAGAAAAAACTGGTAGAACAAGAGAACCATAAGTATTACTGCAGCATATCATGTAATGAGACTAACAGGAAGGAGGTATATTAATGGACAGTAGTAGCGGCCTATTTCCAGTATTGCCGATTTTTGACCCCACGTTAATCTGCCTTATTATTATCTGTTTATTTTTATTCCCAAAGAAGCCAGGTCCGGTTCTGCCAATTTTTGATGACAAATTGATTATCTGTATAATCTTAATTCTCTGCTTGACGATGCAGAAACCTACAAGGCCTTGTGGGGCAGAAGTTGAAGCATAATTAGGATGAGATGTTAACTGGTGGTTTCGGCATGTAAAGGATATTTTAATCAGAGGTTACTTCAATACGGCTCTATCAAGAGATAGGGTCGTATTATTATTGGCAAAAATGAAAAATAAAATATGGATATCCATTGTTTTGCTTATAATGATTGTTTTAATATTTCTATACCATTACCTCAATGAGATGGTTGATTACCTATAGTGCAATTGCTGCCATTATCATGGCCGGTATTGTCAGTTTCTTTTTATCCAGGACTTTGTCCAGGCCTCCAGTACAATAGACTATTTTCTAAAGAGAAATCTCATCAAACAGTAAGTTCGAATAGAGCTCATGAAATATTAGATGAAAGGCTGGCTGCCGGAGAAATCAGTGAAGCAGAATATAAGCACAGGCGACAACTTTTAAAAGATGGAAATAGCTGTTAGGAGAAATACAAAAGAGGCCAGTGCTGAACTAATATCCGGTATTTGCCTAAATACCGGATATTGAGTATTATATTGGCAGGATAATAAATTTTACCAGTTTAATCTTGGATTTATCATAAGGAGATGTTGTTATGGGACAAATTGTTCTGAAAGTTCGAGGTATGACCTGTGCATCCTGCGTTCGCAGGGTGGAAATGGGTTTAAAAAAAATAGATGGCGTAAATGATGCCGTTGTAAACCTTAGCGCAGAAAAGGTTAGCATAACTTATGATGAAGAGCGTATCGGAGTGGATAAGCTTGTTGAAGGAATAGAGAATTTGGGATACAGCGCCTACCAGACGCAGTTAGAAAAGGTTACCATGCCCATTGGAGGCATGACCTGTGCTTCTTGCGTACGCCGGATAGAGCAAGGACTGCAGAAAATGCCGGGGGTCAGCACTGTATCGGTAAACCTGGCAACGCAAAAGGTTTCGGTGGAATATGATGCAGGTTTAGCTTCTACAGCAGACATTAAGGCTAAAATTAGAGAAATGGGATACCAAGTCTTTGAAGCACAAAGAGAGACCGTTGAAGACAGGGAAAAAATAGAAAGAGAAAAGGAAATGAGGCGTCTGCTCTTTGACTTTATTCTTGGAGCAATTCTGACAACGACAGTGCTCATAGGTTCTCTTCCCCATATGGTGGAAGGCTGGGGAGTCTGGGTGCCTGCTATTTTGTCCATGCCTTTGACCCTGTTGTTTTTAACTACACCCGTGCAGTTTGTTTCAGGCTGGCGTTTTTACAGGGGAGCATATGCCGCCCTTTCTCATAAGACAAGTGATATGAATGTACTGGTTTCCTTGGGTACAACATCAGCCTGGCTTTACAGTGCAGGCATGACGCTGATTCCCGATTTTTTAATCCGGCTGGGTTTTCCTTTTCAATTGTATTATGATGTAGCCACTGTAATTACAACACTAATCCTCCTGGGCCGGTTGTTAGAGGCCAGGGCGAAAAGCAAAACTTCCGATGCGATACGACGCTTAATGGGCATGCAGGCAAAAACAGCCAGGGTGGTTAGAAATGATCAAGAAATAGATATTCCCATTGAAGAAGTAGTGCCTGGTGATATTGTGGTAGTTAGACCGGGTGAAAAGATTCCGGTAGACGGGGAGATAATCAGCGGACGTTCTGCCATTGATGAATCCATGCTGACAGGCGAAAGTATACCGGTGGAAAAAACTGTCGGTGATGAGGTTATAGGCGCTACCATCAACAAAACAGGGGCTTTTAAGTTCAAAGCAACCAAGGTAGGTACAGATACTGTGCTGGCCCAGATCATTAGACTGGTAGAAGAGGCGCAGGGTTCTAAGGCCCCGATACAAAGGCTCGTTGATGTAATCGCCTCATATTTCGTTCCTGCGGTAGTCGTTATAGCAGTAATAAGTTTTGTGGTCTGGTGGACTTTTGGACCAGAACCATCATTAATCTTCGGTTTGACAACCTTTATAGCCGTGTTGATTGTCGCCTGCCCGTGCGCTTTGGGTTTAGCTACACCTACTGCAATCATGGTGGGGACCGGCAAGGGCGCTGAAAACGGGATTCTTATCAAAGGCGCTGAAAGCCTGGAAACAGCCCATAAAATAAATGCGGTGGTTTTTGACAAAACAGGTACAGTTACTGTGGGAGAACCCTCTCTAACGGATTTGGTACTCATGAATGGTTTTAAAGAAGACGATGTTTTGCAGCTTGTAGCTTCAGTGGAAACCAACTCCGAGCATCCCCTAGGAGAGGCAATAGTCAGGGGTGCGAAAGATAAGGCCCTTGAAATGGTAGAAGTAGAGGACTTTGAGGCTGTTCCCGGTCATGGGGTAATTGCTAAAGCAGCAGGCCGTTTGCTTATGATAGGAAACTTGCGCTTGATGAAAAGCAAAAATGTTGATATTCCAGGAGACATGCTGGCTGCTGCAGAAAAGCTTGCCGACGAAGGTAAAACACCCATGCTCGTTGTCATTGACGGTAACCCGGCAGGGGTGCTGGCTGTTGCCGATACAGTTAAGGAGAATTCAGCCAGGGCCATTAAAGAACTGCAGCGTATGGGAATTGAAGTAGTAATGCTCACAGGGGATAACAAGCGTACTGCTGAAGCCATTGCCAGTCAGGTTGGGATTAAAAGGGTAATTGCGGAAGTTCTTCCAGAGCATAAAGCCCAGGAAATAAAAAGGCTGCAGGAGGAAGGAAAAGTCGTGGCCATGGTGGGCGACGGTATTAATGATGCCCCGGCCCTGGCTCAGGCCAATGTGGGGATTGCCATAGGAACAGGAACAGATGTGGCCATGGAGGCCTCGGATGTTACTCTTATTTCCGGTGATTTGCGAGGAGTACCAACAGCCATCAGGCTGTCAAAGGCAACCATGTATATGATTTGGCAAAATCTATTCTGGGCCTTTTTCTACAACATTGTTCTTATACCTGTGGCAGCGGGCGTATTGTGGCCTTTCACTGGACTACTGCTTAATCCTATGCTGGCCGCAGCGGCCATGGCCTTTAGCTCTGTATCGGTGGTGCTCAACACAATGAGACTGCGTACTTTTAAACCTTAGGAGTTTTAACATGAAAAAGAAAATCATGGCAGTAACACTTTCGGTATTGTTGGTAGTAGGTGTAATAGGTGGATTTGCATATGCAAAAGATGTTTTTGCTAATGATGAAGTATCAGAAACGACTGTAGAGGTAGATATTAGCTTCAGCCTATCTAAACGACCACTTATTACAGCGGAAAAATAAAGTGGCAGGATATTGGTTAAAAATACCAAAAGCAAGGAAAAAGTTTTATAAAATAGAAGAACCTTAACTACTTTAGTAGCATATCATACTATTAAGCTAACAGGAAAGGAGGCATACTGATGGACAGTAGTGGCGGCGCAGTTCTACCAATTTTTGACGATAAGCTTATAATTATTATTATTCTGTTCTTTTTCTTATTTCCCAAGAAGCCAGGTCCAGTTCTACCAATTTTCGACGATTCATTGATCATTTGCTTGATCATAATTTGCTGCTTATTGATGCAGAAGCCTAGGCCAAGGCCTTGGGGAGAAGAAGTTGAAGCATAATAATGTGTGAACTGGTGGTTTCGGGGGGGGGGGGGTCAGGGGGACGGTTCTCTGACACCTTCTTCGTAACCAAACAGCTTACTTTCTAACAGATTTTCCGGTAAAGCGGCACAGTTAATGGCCACAAAAGGGCCATTCTTTCTTGAACTAAAATTATGAATGCTTTGAGCAAACATTTCCTTTCCTGTGCCGGTTTCACAATGATTATATTGTGGAATTACTTTTGGCCAGACGCTTGGCTGTTGAGATGGCGTTCATAATAGCGGGGCTGTCTCCAACCACATCAGAAAAATTAAAAATGGCTATTTTCATTACACCCCTCCACATTTATCTGAATACTAGAATAACCTTAGCAATTACTGTCAAGTGTCCAAAGAAGCCCATAATATAAACCTGACCCATAGTGATATAAGCCTGTTCATAGGTAAATATGCTTTTAGGAGAAAAGGTATTCTCTCCAATCCCTTTCATAATACCCGTATCTGTGACAAAACCTACCCTCTATCTCGTAAGTGATCGGGCAGGACTATGAAAGGAGCATTAACTTAGACATACGGCAAGCTTTGCAAGAACTCACCAGGTGTACAAATTTGAAATCCAATTTTACTTTCCATGTTCGCTTTCAAAAAATGCTTATCCAAGCTTAACAGCCAATCTACTTTCCCTGTTATGGCCGCTGCTAGAACGGGGGCGTCTTTTTCGTTAATTAGCTTTTTAGCTTTTTCCACATCTTCTTTGGTTGGGTCTATTAATCTAAAAGACAGCTTTTTAAACAGTGGATAGATATATGCCATACCACCTGGAATTTTCTTTTGAATGTTGCGAAAAACTTCAGTTACAACATTTTCGGAAATATATGGGATTATAATGTTTAATTCAGCTAAGGCTAAGATTTCATAGGAACCACTTTTTTTTGATGCCAAACCTGCTATAATCACGCTGCTGTCCAGGAAGACTTTAGTCTGTTTCATATGCATGATTGCCTTCCCTCAACTCTTGAAGCAATTTCTCCAGATTAATATCTTCCTTAAGCATCTCTTTCTGAAAATTATCGGCAAGCTCTTTTACAATCAACCTTTCAGGAGTTGCAATGATGGCTTTGCCAACCTGAAATATTTCCAGATAAGAATCTTCCTTGATGTCAAGCCTTTCTCTTATTTCAACCGGTATTGTTAGCTGTCCTTTTCCCCATACCCGTACTTTTTTAGATTTTGTAGATCCCATATATCCAATAGTATTATCTTCTGACATGCGGCATTTCCACCTTTCAGACTTTTTTATATTATACAAAGAAAAGATACATGATTCAAGTGAAAGGCTAAGAATGAGAAGTTATGTATGTCCTGACATTGAAGATCATGTTATTTTTCAATGAATTTATTTAACCCTGTCTTTTATTGATGAGTTTAAGTTTTGCGGAGTGCATTTAAAATTTTTGTTGACATTATAGTCGAGCTGTTATATTGTAAAGTCAAAGGTTATGATGTTATGTCGTAATGTGTTTATAATTTTTAGAGTCATGAATATATTTTAAAGGAGAAGTTTTAAAACATGAGAAAATTGAATGAAAACAGTCCAGTTCCACTTTATTTTCAACTTCAAGAAGACCTAAAGAAAGATATTGAAATGGGAATTTATAAGCCTAATGAAATGATTCCCACTGAAAAGGAACTGGAAAAGATTTATTCAGTTAGCAGGATTACTGTTAGAAAGGCTATTGAAGGTCTTGTATATGAAGGAGTTTTAATTAAAAAACAAGGAATAGGCACCATAGTTTCCAAGAAAAAGGTCATAGAGAACTCTTTGAGCCTTAAAAGCTTTTCTGAAAAAATGAAAGACCAGGGGATTAAAGTGGGCACCAGGGTTATTGAAGTTGCCAGGATTGTCACCTCAGAGAGAATTGCCGAGCATTTATCAATTGTCCCTAATGAGGAAGTTATTTATGTAAAAAGATTGCGCTTTGCTGACGATGAACCTATTGGAATATTTACCTCATACATACGAAAGGATACAGGTGTCACTGAAAATGATGATTTTACAGGTTCTATTTTTGAACTGTTCGAAAATAAGTATAAATTGAAGATAGCCGCCAGTGATAGAACAATTACCGCCTCTCAAGTCTCTGAAGAAGAGGCTGAGCTTTTGGGAATAAAACCTGGTGAGGCAGTCTTGATGGTCAAGTACGTTACCTTTGATGATAGCAATCGACCCATTGAATATGCCGAAGGCCTTTACAGGAGTGATAAATACCAGTATAACCTGAGGTACACCCGAGACAGTTTGGTAGAGAAGTAAGGAGTTGAGGGCCATGTATTTGGGTATAGACATTGGCACCAGCAGTGTTAAAGCTATACTGACAGATGGCAGCACGCGGATTTCGGACAAGGCTGATTACCCTTTTTTTTGCTCTGGAAATGAACAAAACCCTTATTTCATAGAACAGACTGTTCGTACAACAGTAGCTCGTTTGCTTTCAATGAACCATACTGCTGCAACAAACCTTAAAGGGCTTAGTATTTGCGGTCATGGGCCAAGTATCCTTCTTATTGACAAGAGCGGCATTCCCTTAACCAATTTAGTAACATGGCAGGATAAAAGGGCCTTAGCAGAGGCTCAGTGGCTTAGAGCGAATTTTAAAGATTTTTATAAAGATTCCACCTCTTATGAAGCAAAAGTATTGTGGTTTTTCAAGCAATTTCCTGAACACTTCAGTGATAGTATTACAGTTTTATACCCCAAGGATTATATCTTATATAAGCTTTGTGGCAGAAGGATTATCGATAGGTCTGCGGCATCTACAATCTTTTTTTATGACGCCCATGCTTCAAAGTGGGGTTTTGATAAAGCAGATATACCTAACCATGTGTTTCCCCAGGCAGTTGATTCTTTTGAACAAGTTGAGGTGACAGGGACGGAATTCAGCCGCTTGTGCGGCTTGCCTGATGGAATACCTGTTTTTGCAGGGGGCATTGATGCATATTGTGAGGCTTTAGGGGCCGGCTCAATCAATCCGGGTGATCTGGTTGAGGGGACAGGAACATCTACCTGTATTTCCTTATGCCAGGAAGAGTCGCCTTGTATGGACCTTCATGTGGTTCCCGGCCGTTCCTTGATTATGAGATCAATATCTTACACCGGAGGATCTGTGAAATGGTATAAATCATTATGTGCTGGTACAGGGCAATTGGATGATATAGAGTACAAGCCTGTAAAACTGATATTCCTGCCTTACTTAATTGGGGAACGAAGTCCTATTTGGGATGAAAAAGCCAGCGGGGTATTCTTTGGTTTAACTGAGGCCACTACCGGTCAAGAAATGTATTGGGCCCTTATGCAGGGAGTGTCTTTTGCAATTAAGCAAAACATCGACTCCATTGAAAAAGAACATAGCGCCCGGGAATTTATTAATGCTGTTGGCGGCGGAGCAAATAATTTCCAATGGCTGCAGTTAAAGGCTAATATAACCGGCAAGGTGTATAACAAGCTTGAAAATACAGATGCAGCTGCATTTGGAGCTGCAATTATAGCAGCTGCAGGGAGGGGAGAGGAGAGCTTAAGCCAGATAACAGCCAGGTGGGTAAAAGTAGAGAAGGAAATTATACCCGATAATTCATTTCATAAATTTTATGAAGATTTATATGGCATTTACTGTAACCTCTATCCCGCTCTCAAAGATTGTTTTCATCAACTGGCAGATTTAAATAAAATATAGATTTTACTAGACTGGAGGAAGAATAATGCGCAGGTTAAAAAGAATATTTCGTAAAGATGGGAAAAGTGTTATTGTCGCAATGGACCATGGCATGGGGTTAAATGTTCTGCCGGAGCTTAATGATACGGGTGAGGTGCTTAAAAAAATTGTAGATGCCGGCGCTGATGCTGTGTTAACCACCTTTGGAATTGCTAAAAAATACAAAGAGGTTCTCAGCGATACAGGGTTAATTTTAAGGTTAGACGGGGGCAGTTCCCATCTTTATCATAAAAGCAATTATCCTAAGTTATTGTATAGTGTGGAAGATGCATTAAAAATGGGGGCAGATGCGGTAGCATGTATGGGGTTTCCGGGAATAGAATTCCAGGAAGAGAACTTACAGATTCTTGCCCAGGTTGCGGCCAAATGTGAAGAATGGGGACTTCCTTTAATTGCTGAAATGCTGCCTGGAGGATTTAATCCTGAGCCCGCCAATACTGTAGAAAACGTCAAGCTGGCTGCGCGCATTGGATGCGAATTGGGAGCTGATGTGATTAAAACCTCTTTTGCAGGAACCAAAGAAGAGTTCCAGGAAATTGTTGCAGGGTTATTCGCTCCTGTGGTGATTCTTGGCGGTGATAAGACCAAGAATATTGGAGACCTCTTTGATGTTATCGAACAAGCCATGCAGGTCGGAGCAGCGGGAGTAGCCATCGGCAGGAATGTATGGAAAAACAAACAGCCGGGTAAAATTACCGCAGCGCTGGTTGATCTGGTCCATCATAAAAAAAGCGCCGAAGAATGCCTGTCATTGATTGATTAATATGTTATAGAGAGGAATGAAACCATGGAGAAAATTCCTGGCTTAATGAAAGCTGTTGTTATAGAGGGTCCGAAAAAACTGGCTGTAAAAGAAGTTGCTACACCTGAACCCTTACCGGGAGAGGTGTTAATAAAAATCGAGACCTGTCTGCTGTGTACCTGGGAGCAGAGGATCTATTCAGGGGAATCCAGCATGAAGCGGCCATTTATCGCAGGACATGAAGCTGCCGGTGTTATAGCAAAGATTAACCCCGACACTCCCAGCAATTTCAGTATTGGGGATAAGGTTGCTTTCAAAACCCTTGATCACTGCGGGCATTGCTATTATTGCTACCAGGGATTTGAAAACCAGTGTACAGGCAAGGCTAACAAACGGTTTTATGATGGAATACCAGGAAGCGGCGGTTTGGCCCAGTATATAAGTTTACCTGTAGACAGGGTCTTTCCAATTGAGTGGGATATATCCCTGGGTGAGGCGGCTTTCACTGAGCCCCTGGCCTGCTGCATACATAGTGTAAAAAGAAGCGGTATTAAGTTTGGCAGTGTAGTTGTTGTGGTAGGCGCGGGCATTATGGGCCAACTGCATGCTGTTTTGGCAAGGCTTTCAGGGGCTAAAGTCATTGTAATAGAACCTAATGCTGCCAGGAGAAATTTGGCTCTGAGTTTGGGTGCCCATGCTGCAGTTGACCCCACAGTTGATGATGAGAAAACGGTATTGAACTCCCTTACAAGGGGGGTAGGACCGGATGTGGTATTTATTACTACAGCCAGTACTTCTCTTGCAGAAAAGTATTTAGATGCTGCAGGTAAAATGGGCCGGGTGATTTTTTATGGCTCTTTTCATCCCAATAAGGATATACCCATAGATCCAAATAAGGTTCATTATTCTGAGATTGTAATAACAGGGTCTGCAAGCCCCTCCACTGAAGACTTCTTTCAAGCTTCAAGAATGCTTGCCCAAAAACTGGTTCCTGTAAAGGAGTTTATATCTTGTACATATTCTTTGGACAATATCCAAGAAGCCTTTGAGGCCTCATTATCTCTGGATACTTATAGGGTAATGGTTGAATTGAGGTAAATTTTATATCAAGGGGGTGTTAGTCAGGTCAAAGTCTACAATTGCTTAAGTGTCAAGCAATATCAAACAAAGAGGAGGAGAACTTAATGTTTAGAAAACGAGGCGTAGTAGTTGTTTGTTTAATCGTTCTGCTGCTTTCGTTAGCATTAACAGGATGTGGAAAAAAGGATGATCAAGGAACTCAAGCTCCAGAGCCGGAGAAAAAGATAGGAGAAGGAAGAACCCTGGTGGTAGGTGTTTGGGGAGGTCCCCAGGAAGACATAATCCGTGAACATGTAATTAAACCTTTTGAAGCAGAAACTGGAGCCACTGTTGAACTGGTACTAGGCGGCACTTCAGACCGTTTTGCCCGCCTTTACGCTGAAAAAGACAATCCCACAATGGACGTGGTTTATCTTGGTCTAGCACAGACAATCCAGGCTGTTGAGGACGGTATGGTGCTGCCTCCTAACCCTGCAGGTGTTCCTGAGTATAACAATCTCTATCAGCAGGCAAAAGATCCTGGTGCATATGGGGTTGCCTTCCTGGCAATTGGGATTATGTACAATACTGAACTGGTAGATACTCCCCCAAAATCATGGAAGGATTTGTGGAAGCCTGAGTATAAAGGAAAAGTAGCTCCCTTTGTTTTCCCGGGCACACAAGGAACCGCTTTTTTGGTTATGGCATCAAGGGTTCACGGTGGGGATGAAAAGAATATGGATCCCGGTTTTGAAGCTTTGAAAGCATTAAAACCATACCCGGCTATTCTTTCAGGAGTGGATGAAACTAACCTGGCGCTGCAGCAGGGAGATGCCTGGTTTACGCCGCAGATTCATGGACTGGTTTACACCTTCAAGGGGCAAGGAGGTCCAGTGGATTTTGTAATCCCAGAAGAAGGCGCTCCCTTAGCAATGAACTCAGCTGCAATTGTAACCAATTCCAAGAATGTGGACCTGGCAGAAATCTTTATTAACTATCATTTAGGCCAGGCAACACAAGAGGCCTATGCAAAAGAGCTATACTATGCACCTACAAACAAAACTGTAGTTCTTGATCCAGACCTGGCATCCAAAATGCCTTATGGCCCTGAAGAAGTAGGAAAACTCCTTGTATTAGACAATAAGACCATCAGTGAAAAATCTGCAGAATGGGCTGACCGTTGGAACAGGGAAATATTGAAATAGTTAAACAGCTGAAGTAACTGACATCAATAAAGGGGTAGGGAGGCTTCCTGCTTCCCGCCCCCCAGTTTTTAGGAGGTTTTGGGCAATGCCTATTAATTTGTCAAAAGGATCTTATAAGAAAAAATATATACCGGCAGCTTTATTAAGCCCTGGCCTTATTATTATAACTGTGGGATTTTTCATCCCCGTAATCATGCTGTTTATTATCAGTTTTTATCAAGGGGTTCCGGGCAGCGGGTTGATAGTAGAAGAATTCACCACAGCAAACTATGCACGGTTTGTTGATGCCTATTACATGGAAGTTCTCTTTAGAACTTTTAAAATTGCTGTTTATACAACCATACTCTCGCTTTTGCTGGGTTATCCTGTTGCCATGGTGCTTGCGAAAAGTACCGGCAGGGTTAAAAGCATTTTATTAGCAATTGTCCTTACCCCTCTTCTCACCAATGTTGTGGCACGCACCCTTGGTCTTATGATTGTATTGGGCAGGCATGGGCCGATCAATCAAATGCTGGATGCAATAGGTTTGCCCCGTGTTAATTTTATTCCAGGTGAATTAGGCATTGTAATTGGACTCACCCAGGTGTTCATGCCTTACATGATTCTTTCCATCAGCAGCGTCCTTGCTAATATCGATTTTTCGCTCGAAGAAGCAGCAAGAGACTTGGGAAGCAGCAAATTGGGAGCCTTTTGGAAGGTTATATTTCCACTAAGTATGCCTGGTATTGTTGCAGGAAGCCTCTTTGTCTTTTTATTAAGTTTTAGTTCTTATGTTACTCCCCGCCTGTTAGGGGGCGGCAAAGTTATGGTAATGACAATGCTCATATATCAACAGGCAATGCAGCTATTGAACTGGCCCTTTGCGGCAGCTGTGGCTGTAATTCTTTTGATAGTAAGCATTGGTCTGGTAACTGTATATACAAAGGCTACAGCCAGCAGCAAGTTGGGTGATAATGCTGTCTTCGGTGGTTTTCAAAAAGCCGGCCTCTGGCAGGAAATCAGCAGAAAATTTGCCGACTGGCGATATGATGCGATGAATGCTGTCTCCCGTGCAGCAGATGTGATTAGTGAAAAGGTTCCGCTGGTTGTTTTATTAAAATACCCCTTTATATTTGGTGGAAAGTTTTTGATAAGGACGTGGCAGCTGATAATCATTATATTTATTATAGTGCCTCTGCCCCTGGTTATACTTAGCTCTTTTAACGCAACGAGCATGATAACCTTCCCGCCAACAGGTTTTTCTTTCAAGTGGTATACGGGGATATTTGAGCGCATGGAGTATGTGCGGTCATTTATGTTGAGCTTGCGCCTGGCCCTTCTTTGTGTGGTGATTTCAGTCACTACAGGTACTCTGGCAGCCCTGGCCCTGGCCCGCTATAATTTTTGGGGCCGGGAAATTGTGCGGTCACTGTTCCTATCTCCCTTGATGCTTCCTGCAGTTATTGTTGGAATCGCTTTACTGCGTTTTCTTGTTATCTTCGGCTGGGTGGCGACATTCCAGGGCATCCTGCTGGCTCACCTGGTATTAACAACAGCTTATGTAGTCAGGACCGTATCATCAAGCCTGGTGGGATTTGATTCTTCCCTTGAGGAAGCAGCCAGGGACCTGGGGGCAAGCGCCTTTTATACCTTCCGCAAGGTAACCCTACCCTTAATCAAGCCAGGAATAATTGTTGCGGCAATCTTTGCTTTTATCGTGTCCTTTGATGAAACCACAGTTAGCATATTTATAACCGGTGGCAGGACCATTACACTTCCGGTACGAATTTTTTCACAGTTAGAGTATGGACTTGACCCAACAGTAACAGCCATATCAAGTTTGCTTATTTTGATGGCAGCTATAGCTTTATTGGTTATTGCAAAAGTCTTTGGACTTGAAAAATTCAGCATAAGATAAAAATTTGACTCAAGCAGTTTAGGAGTGATGAAAAGTGTACATGGTAGAGGTGCAAAATGTTTCCAAGAGCTACGGCCAAGTTTTAGCGGTTGACAATGTAACATTAGAAGTTAAGACGGGAGAACTATTGGGGTTGTTGGGTCCCAGCGGTTGCGGCAAGACTACCCTTCTAAGAATCTTGGCTGGTTTTCTAACCCCCGATAAGGGAGTTGTTTTAATGGACGGCAAGGATGTTACTTATTTGCCTCCCGAAAAGCGGCCAACTTCTTTAGTCTTTCAAAACTATGCCCTCTTCCCTCATTTAAGCGTTTTTGACAATATAGCTTTTGGTTTAAAGATCAAAAAATTACCCATGAAAGAAATCCGTAAAGAGGTTCATGATATATTAGAAATAGTTGGCCTTTTAGGAACAGAAAACCGTTCCATTCGCCAGCTTTCCGGGGGGCAGCAGCAAAGGATTGCCCTGGCCCGTGCTCTGGTGATGAAACCTTCGGTTTTATTGCTTGATGAGCCCCTGTGCAATCTGGATGCCAAATTAAGGGTAGAGACTCGTCTGCACATCCAGAAGATCCAAAAAGCCGTAGGTATTACCTCTATTTTTGTGACTCACGACCAGGAAGAAGCCTTGAGTATTTCCGACCGGATAGCCATCATGAATAAGGGGAATCTTGTGCAGGTGGGCACCCCTGAAGAAGTTTACAGCAAACCCAACTCAAAATTTGCGGCTGACTTCATCGGAAAGTCCAACATTTTATCCGGAAGTGTTGAGCCTGATGGAAAATCCGGCGGTATTTTTAAACTGGCTTCGGGTAAGGTAATCAAAGTTGCCTCGGATATTACAGCCGGCGGGAGCAGTTCGTTGGTGGTTAGACCTGAGCACATCACCATACATGAAGAAGCGCCGGAAGAAACCGGCCAGAATGTAATGCCGTGTTGGATTGAACATATCACTTATCTAGGAGAAGTCACTTATTATCGTATAGTCCTTGAGAGCAAGGAAGTCCTGCTGGTATCTGAGTATGGAACAACTGCATCAAAAAGGCTTATTGGAGACAAGGTCTATATCTCATGGCCGCCTACAGCAGGACTTGTCATAATGGATAATTGACAGAGTCATAAATAAATAGGCAATGTAAAAAGGCTTCCATTGAGGAAGCCTTAAATTTACCACTTATTTTCTGGGATAAACACCAGCAAAAACGGTGTGTCAGAACCGCTAGGAGGCACATAGGTAATTGTCTTGGTTTCCCCCTGTTTAATGATGCCCAGTACCACACCTTCTTTTGAGCCATGTAAAGTCCCTGCGTTTGGCAAATACCAGATCTTATTGTCAAAGCCCAGCATGGCGCCTTTATAAATGGTTCCCCTGGGATTGAAAAGCACTCCCACCGTTTGCTCTGCTTTTATAGTAATGGTATATACCACTCCCCGGTTACCCCTGTTTATTACCTGTTCTCCTGTAATACTATCAATTCCCTGAAGAAAATAATCAGGAAAAGCATCGTTTCTACCGATAATAATTTTTTCTTTGTCTACTCCCTTTATTTCAACATCAATATATTTATTGGCCTGGGAAAACGTTCCTCTGACATGAGAGTTTTCCTTGCTTAGAAATGCCATGTTTTGATAATTAACGGCAGTTTGATTGTCTTTAGAAGCCACAATTGTAAACACTAACTGGCCGCCGGCATGAACATCAATTAGTCCGGCCAGGAGCTCCTGTGGTTTTAAGGTTTTTTGTTCCTTATTAAGTATGACTTTTTCTCCAGGCTGTAAGGTTAGTTTTTGATAGTGATTTGACTGCAGGTAAGATGTGACTACCTGCTGGCCGGCCTGCATTATATCTGTTGATGGTCCGGCCATTCCTCGTTTTAACAAAAGTAATTCAACAGGACTGTCAGTAGTATTTTCTGCTATGACATATACATTAATGTTGCTTTTTGAATCGTTCTTATGATGATATCTAACTCTTACCCTGTCGGTAGCTTGATCTTGATACAATATGCCCGGTTCCTTAATCTTTTCCGGATTATTGCTTGCTATCAAAGTGACATCATCCCTATGGACAATCCTTGCTGCCGCATCAGCCAATAGATTGAAATTAGTGTTAGAGTGGTTTAGGAATAATTCCCCCGGGACTGGGTTGCTAAACTTAAAGGCTTCTTCAGTTTTAACAACCTTTTCTGTAACTCTTATTGTTGTTTCTACTTCTTCGCTCCAGTTGCCATATTCATCTTTTACTTGAAGATTAACTATGTGATCACCAGGATAGAAAAAGGCCCTGGGTTTTTCTCTTTTGAGCTGCCATTGGCTGCCGTCAAACCATGAATAGGACCACCTTTCGGCAGTAATCTTTTCCCAATCTTCTTCATTTTCAACACTGTAAGTAAACTCCAAGTCTTCTCCTATAGCAACTTGAGTCTTTTTGCTTGTGAAATCCATAATTTTTGGAGGTTGATTAGGGGCCACTGTAAGTCTCTTAGTTGTCAAGTCACTCCAGATTCCCACTGAGTTTTTTACTCTTAAACTGATGAGATAATCGCCGGATGCTGGTTTAGATAAAGCAGCTGTTAGAGAGTTTGTATTTATTTTCTTGCCATCCACCTCAATGGTCCAGACATAATCAACAATGGCCCGGCCCAGGGGATCTCTGCTTTTATCCTGATAGGTTAAAGCCTGTCCGGCAATCAATCCTTCCGGCAAGGTAAAATCAGCAACAGGCAGAGATATCTGTTTAAAACTGGACGAGATAGTAATAGTCTTGTCGCCAGGATTGTATGTAACCTGCAGACCAGCTGCCTCAGCTAAGAATCGTAAAGGTACGTAGGTGTGCCCGTCTCTGAGAACCGGCGGGGGAGATAAAATGTATTCAAATCCATTAATGACCGCTTTATTTTGTTTTAGGTTTATTACGATAGTTTGGCTGCCGTCATTTATAAAAACTGTCCTTTCTGACTGATTCCAATGCACATTGGCATTGAGAAGCTGCTGGCTGAGAAACCGTAGGGGAATCATGGTTGTACCGTTTTCTATGTAAGGAACAGCTTCCATGGATGTTTCTACACCTGATATGATAACTCTTGAAGAATTAGGGGTTATCACAATCTGCCGACTATATAACCCTTGACCTTGATCTGCATTGCCGGATATACTTGCTGTTATTGGTACTGGAATTAATAGCATGACTAACAATAGTGCAAAAAAGCTGGTTGTGATAATATTTTTTTTGTACATTGCTGCCCTCCTGTTTTCTCATTGTGTGCCCATACGCTGATGATGCTTACACTATTTTATATAGACTGTAGCCCCTTTAAAAAAGTTTCGTCCTTTTATTGGTAAAATACGTAAGAGGTTTTTTTGTTTTTGGGTGTAACAAAACAGCAATTTTAGCTACTAAATAAGTAAGAAGATGAGCAGGCTCTAATTCCCTTTGGTTTCTTTGCCTGAGTTCTTCTTTGGCGGTATGGTTGAGGGGAAGGAAGTACCCGCAGCGTAAATGCGTGACAACTCTAAGTCTAACAAGGAGGTATTTGTAGATGAAAACAATCGGTCGGGCAATAGCAGTAACAGCATTGATATTCTTTGTTTCTATAATTGTAATTGCTCCAATAATTTCGAAATTAGGTTATAGTTCTGTTGAAGGTTCATATCATGCTGCAACACATGCAATTTTGGTTTCACTTATATTTACAGTTATAGTGTGTACAATGATGATTCTAGAGGAGATTAATGAAATTAAACCAAAATCTGATGCGAAAAAGGATAGTGAGTAATTACCCTTGATAGATCCAACATGCTTCTATACTATTCAACTATTCAAAGAATGATCTTTTCAAAACTTATGTTCAAAAGGAGGAGGAACATGGACAAAAATATTAAGGAAATGTGGTATGTATGGGAGGCTTATGGGGCGCGGTTATAGGATTGTAATAAAACTTGAGTACCTCTCTTAACGAGACCTTTGGCTGGCATACGTTTGCAGTGTGCTAGAGGTCTTAAATGATTTAAAAATGGAGGTAAGGATGGTGTCAAAAATAATTAAAATTAAAATGAGTAAGACAAATTCTTATTTACTTAGAGTGCCTAAAGGGTTTCTAATGATTGACGGGGATAATGATATTTTCCTTAGAAGAATTGGTATTTCGGGAAAGATTATATATACACCAGGGCACACTATCGATTCTATGTGTGTAGTATTAGATAATGGTGTTGTTTTATGTGGTGACGCTGCTATGAGCTGGCCCTTGTGGGCTGGAATCCGTTACTGCGCTATTTTTGTTACTGACATAGATAAATACTATGAGAGCTGGAAAAAAATTATTGCCAATAAAGGTCAGGTAGTTTACCCTTCCCATGGATTAAAAGTGTTTAAAGCTTAAATTGTAAATATGAATCTAAGCCTTATTTGCTGTATAGCTGTTGCTCTGGGGTTTGAGGAAGATGTAATAAATAAAAGGTCTTGCTATCTGGGGAGTGACATCAGGAATGAAAAAATTAAATTTGCTTTATGTGCTTGTGCTGTTTGTGCTGTTAGCAGGTTTAATGCTTGCACAGGGCAAAGGAGATGCTTTAGCTTCTCCTGAAAATACGGAAATAAAGATAGTAATTTTTCCAAGTATTAACCATAATAACGGCTCATATAACAGGCTGCAGGAGCTGGCAGAAATCTATGAACAAAAACACCAGGGAATCTCCCTAAAAATAGAACGTGTTTACCCTAAACGTTTCTCTTTCGGTACCATCTACTGGGGACGCGAGCAAAGTGTGGACAGTCTATTACTTGAAGCCAGCAGACAAGGGGCAGATATCATAGCAGGGTTGAGCTTTGATCACCTCCCGATACTTGCTGCCTCAAATATAGTGGTTTCTTTGGACCAGGAGATTTGGCAAGAGGGATTGCCTGCTGTTACAGGGCCGGCAATGGATGCTATGGGTGGACAGACTCTGGCTGTTACACCATTTTTTTCCAGCTACGCACTAATGTTTCATGCTGGCAATATGGAAGAGCTGCCCTTGAAGGAAGCAGCCCTGGCTTCCCAAAAAAGTTGGGAAGAATTTGGCTCTCTTCTCCACCAACAGGGTTTAGTTCTTGCCCTGGAAAATAGGGGTAACTTTTTTGAAGCATATCGTTTAACCCAACCCTTTGGGGTTGAACTCATTAAAAGTAAGAAGGGGAAGGTAAGTATAAATCGTGAAGCCGTAGACAGGTGGTTTAATCTTATGACGCCACCAGGGGCAAGTGGGTCTTTGAGTGAGGTATCATCTCCACCCCTTGCGGGTAATTACCAGTTTCTCATTAATGAAGAAGCGGATGTCTCCCTGGTCACTCCCCTGCAAGCTCGTGCTGCGGTTTATTACCATAAGGATTTAAGTCTTTTACCTGTTCCTACCTGGGAAGAAGTCCCGGGGATTGCTCCTGTGTGGAGTGATGATTTTGCTGCAGTGGTTAAAGGAGCTAAAAATGAAGAAATTGCAAAAGATTTCATAGCATGGCTTGCTGGACCGGAAGCAGCGCAGTTGGCAGTTAATATTGAACTGCCTGTCCTGGAAACCAAGGAATCTTTTGACCGTTACCAACTGGAGGATGCAAGCAGCTTTCTAAGTGTTCTTCCTGTACACGAAGGTGCTTTTAGGCAAACAGGTTTGGAGGTATTTGCGGCTCATAAAGCACCGGTTCCTTCTGTATCAGGTCTTAACCAGGTGTATTATAATCTATATGATTTTCCCTATTGGATTGCCTATGATGGCAAGCCTCATCTTGATTATGCCTTTGAAAACTTGGAGTTTACCATTAGCCGTTCAATGACAATTCCTGATTACATGAAACTGGGCTTAATAATAATAGGACTCATATTCATAATTTTGCTTATAATCATGGCTTCTTTGGTTAGATTGATTATTTTAAAGGGAGAGCGTAGAAGAAGATACTTTAGTCGCTTAAAAGCTTTATACACAAAAGGCATATTAATTCTAGTTGTCATGGTTGTTTTTGCGGGAGCCTTTGGGTATATGGGCAATGATTGGACCATTGTGAGAAATCTTGAGGTTCCCTTAGAAAAAATGCATGAAGATGAAGAACAGGCAAAGATTGTATTTCTTGCTGACCTGCATGCCAAAAATACACCATTATTCAGGTTTACCTTAGAACGTGCTCTAAAAAATGTAGAAGCCGATGCTATTGTACTGGGAGGAGACTATGTCGATGTCCGTGTATCTGACACAACAGCATTAAAATGGCTGGCCGGCGTTATTAAAGATACCGGAATCCCAACTTACTTTATACTCGGAGATTCAGATGTATATTTTCGTACTCCCGAAGGTTACAACAGAATTGCTGTTATCCTGGAAGACGCGGGGTTTCATAACCTGCAAAAGACTCCTGCCAGGTTGGCTGATAATATTTGGCTGTCCAATGTGCAATATTACAATCGCTACAATGAGAGTTCCACAGACAGCGACCATGAATTAAACATTTTTGATGATCCTGTGTGGACTCAAATGCAGTTGGACGAGAACATTATAATTGGCGTAGTACACCAACCTGTGAGTTTATTGCGCTATCTTGCAGATGAGCCTGCTGGAGTATATCCTGTACGGGAAGAGCAGATGCGGCACATAAGGGTAAAACCTGATTTGATTTTGGCAGCTCATACTCATGGGGGACAAATCAGATTGCCCTGGTACGGGGCCTTTGAAGTTCTGGACTTTATAGGGCAAAAGTATACCCAAGGGTACTATGAAGAGAATAATATGAAGATGTATGTTACAACAGGACTTGGCGCAAACGGTTCGTTTCCAATGCATTTCCGCCTTTTTAACCCTCCGGAGGTTACTGTTGTTCATCTAAAACCCCGGTAACTATGGTAGCTTACTAATTTTTTCATTAACAGGGAGGTGGACATTATTTTTGAGGTAATAATAATTATTATTTTAGGTCTTGCAATTATTGGCTCTATTGCAGCATGGTTAAATACAAAAATTATTCTTGAGGAATTAGCTCTTATAAAAAAGGAGTTAGGTATTAAGGAGGATAATTATACCAGCTTTTTGGATGAGGCTGATGAATGAAGACATAACTGTGCTTTTGCTTAAGATTAAAGTAGAAGAGAGAAATGAACCTTAATACTAAAAATCCTCTATCATGAGCATGAATTTGATAGAGTTGAGTTGTAACCTAGAGCAATGGGAGATTGGCTGGACTGGAATTTAGAAGTTATTCCAAATAATTTAAATGGACCGGTAACAGCAATAATTTTAGAGATTGAATATGCCGATGGTACTATCAAGGAAGAAGATTTTACCGATGAAGTTTTGGAAATGATGGGAGGAAGGCAATAAAAATTTAACCATAAGTGTAGATAAGGGGCGAGGAAGATGTTAGAGTTATTTTTGAAATATATTTGGATTATACCTGTATTGTTATCTATTAAGGCTGCATTGACAATGGATGACAAAACAAATGTTAAAAGAACAATAGACATCATGGTCATTGGTTCCATAACGTTTTTTGTGGCTACATTCTTTGGTCAAGACAGTCTTAAAGTTATAGGTGTTTTGATTTTCTTTTATGGATTAGGCCTGGTTACATACTATAAGTTTAGGGAAGGTTTAAAAGATCATTGAGGAGAGGAGAGGGGTGACAAATGCGTATCATTATTGTGGGTGGAACAGGTTTTGTGGGGAGCAGGTTGTGTCATGAACTTGTTTTAGCCGGTCATGAAGCTGTTGCATTAACGCGTGATGAAATAAGGGCTCAATCAATACTTGGTAATTCCATCAAGGTAATTGGCTGGGATAAACTTAAGTCAAAACAGGGGGCCGGCTTGCTTCAAGATGTAGGATGCGTTGTGAATTTAGCTGGAGAATCGATAGGTAATAACCGTTGGACCAAAACAAAAAAAGAAAAGATACTTAACAGCAGAATTAATACTACAAGAGAAATTATAAATGCTGTGGAAAACCAAATACTAAATCCAAAAATACTTGTAAACGCTTCAGCCGTCGGGTTTTACGGTCCATGTGGAGATGATGAAATAACAGAAAACGTCCAACCAGGGGATGATTTTTTAGCACAGGTATGCAAAGCCTGGGAAATGGAAGCTCTAAAAGCTGAAAAATTTGGAGTTCGGGTAAATTTGGTTCGTATAGGTCTGGTTCTTGGAAAAGGTGGGGCACTTGAGCGAATGATCTTGCCATTTAAATTTTATATGGGTGGAACCATTGGTACGGGGAATCAATGGGTCTCCTGGATCCATATTGATGACCTCGTTCAGCTAATCAGATTTGTTATAGATACTGATTCTGTTAGTGGCCCAGTCAACGCTGCTGCTCCTCAACCTGTAAAAATGCGAGAATTTTGCCATGTATTAGGCAGGGTTATGGGTAGACCATCATGGTTAAATGTACCCGAGTTTATGCTGCGTACTGTCCTGGGAGAAATGTCCGATATGCTTTTAAATGGACAACGAGTTTTACCTGAGAAAATAATCAAGGCTGGGTACAAATTTCAGTTTCCCATGCTAGGAGATGCGCTTGAAGATATTTTGTTAAGAAACGAAACGTGAAAATTAACAAGCAGACATAAATTACCTTATAAGAGAATTAAAGAAAGCTCCCCAGATCTTGGTGAGCATAGTTATAATTTTTGTTTAAAGTTATTATAGATATTTTCCCGGGTTCCAACCATTTCAATGGTTATTGATTTGGTTATCTTGTTAATTGTATAAATAATACGATAACCTACGCTTTTAAAAGTAAAATCATAACTTAGATATCCGCTCAAATCACCTTTTAGGGATTTTCCTTCATAGGGCTTTTTCGCACAACTTTCAATCTGGCAAACCATTTCTTTTCTAATTTGCTTATCCAGTCTTTTAATTTCTTTCAAAGCTGAACGCCGGTACTCTATATCATGCATAACCTAATTTAACTCCAATTCTTTCAGAGCATCTATATGAGAGACTGTCTCTTCTTTGCTACGCTTTTTTAATTCTTCAGCTAAAGCTTTAGATAGCTGCTTCTTTTTTTCTGGAAGCATTTCTTGAATTTGTTTAGCAGAATATCCTTCTCGCTTTAAGTCTCGAATTATTAATTCTTGAAGTTCGTCTACAAAAGAGACGGATTTTAATTCAGCTTTATCACCTTTAATCTCTAGATAAATATAGTCTCGAATAGATAGATTGGTTCTAACCTTTTTAGGCAATGTAATTTGACCTTTAGGACTTACTTTTAGCTTTAATAATTCACCCATATGAATCACCTCAATATTATTATAACTCAAAATGTAAAAAGTAAAAAGTAAAATATTATATTAACAAGCCAACGGGAATACAATGCACAGTATCTATATGCTGTGCTGGAAATAGTAATACTAAGTTATAGATGTTCCTCAAAGAATCTCTCAATTATTACTCTTCTTATTTCCTGTTCGTTGAAATCTACTTCCCCGGATATATACAAAACTTGACTGCCTCTTTGAATCAGTATAGCATCCATTTTTTCTGTCATTACTAACCTGTCTGCTCCCCACAATTGTCTCATATCTTCATCAACCCATGCAAGCTTCCGAAATCTTGACATTTCTTCTGTCTTTCCTTCAAAAATCATTTGGGCAAAATATGGGTGAATGGTATCAAAATAATTTATTCTAACCCCCTTTCTAGTACCACCGAAATTATATGTCTCCCAATAATCATAATGCTTGGGAACAACCGGGCTCATGCCCCTGCGAAATTCACTGCCGACAAACACTCCCCGGTGATTGTCTGAAAGCTCTTCAAAAATAATTATAGGATCAATAGAGGGTATTATTCTCTCTTGACTATTATTATTAGACCCAACCCCTATATTAGATACTGTCCAGGTACTCATAATGATCATTACAAATACGGCGGTGATAACTGCAAAAAATCCAATAAAAGTACTTTCACCTCTGTTTCTCGACTTTTTCTTTATTAAGTATCTTGAAAGGAACCCAATTCCTAATCCAACTACTAGCGGTAATAAAGCGATATTTGTGATGAAAGGCGTAAAAAATACATCAACAATAAATGCAATAATCGATAAAGACAGAAGAATCAAAGCAAGTCCATTAAATATGATTCCACGTCTTCTTGCATCTTTTAATGTAGGTCTTTTTAATGGCAATCCCATTTTTACACTTTTTTTTGCTTTAAGCATCCACCCTAATATGTATACTCCCATGAACAACATAGGTATCCCTAAAAGGGGATATACAAAGGTTCCTGCTACCCCTGTAAATGATAAAAGGTTTGTATACTTTATCGGAAACAGATAAACATTTGCCACAATAATCAGAGCGAAAAATAATGCCAAAACACCCCACAATTCTTGTTTCCATAAAGATGTCTGAACAATATTTTGTTCTAAAAGCTCATCTGTTTGGATAGGGGTTGGATTTTGGTCCCCCTGGGCATAAAAGAACTGCAGGTAATCTTGGGATGTAATATAGTGCCACCCTGTTTCTTCACACAATCCCCGGTAATCTTTTACATAATCATGATTTTCACCTGAAAAGGGTCCCCCGTCCTTGAATAAATCAACATAAAATTTTAGGTTTTGAGGTTCAATAGCTTTAAACTTAGCTGTGAACCTCCCCACTTTTTCTAACATCCATCCTTCTTGTGCCATTTTTTCCAGATAAGTTTCCATAGCTTTATAATCCAAGGAAAAAAAGCCCCAAAATACTCTTTTAGTTTTATTCCTCATTGTGCCACCCGCCGCCTTCTAAAATTTCTCTTCCATCAGATACCAGCTGGATTAATCTTTTGTATTCTTCTTTTAGAATGTCTAACCCTTTGTCAGTTAATTGGTATATTTTTCTCCGATGCTCTTCTGCCACCTGCAAAATTATCTCATCATCCTCAAAACGTGACAGCAGGGTATACAGAGTTCCTGCTCCTATTTTCACTCTACCATCTGTTTGTTTATCAACTTCCAGCATAATGCTATAACCATGCTGCGGTCTAGTTAAAGCTAAAAGAATATAATACATGGGTTCAGTCAAATTTTTCAATTGCTCCCGTGCCATTTATTCATCTCCACTGCCAAATTATATCGATATTAGATATATCTACTATCAATATAGTAAGGGGTAGAAAATTTTTTGTCAATGAAAAATGTACTAAAAATTAAAGAGGTTAAGATTGTTGTTGATGCATCTGAGTACTTATTATGCGAGTCTTAACAAGAATTTTATATTTTAGTGTAACAATTCTGCTCATTTTGGTACTAATAAATAAAGAACAAGATAAGTTTAGTCTTAATTTTAAATTCATTTCTTGAAGGAGGAAATGACCATGGCAATAAAAGCAAACAACTTCTATCTAAAGATTTTTGTAATCATACCCCTTCTGGCAGTCTTCTTTCTCGGCGGGTGTACAGTCACAGGAGAGAATACGGATGGAAAGGAAAGTCCTGATATGGCCAAAGTACTGCCTCCTATAGAAAAGGTACTGCCTGATGACCCTTATCCTGATGACCCTTATTTATTCTTGCCTTTAGAACATCTAGGCTTTCAGTTGATTTTTACAGAAGAAGTTGATCCGGCTGTTGTGGAAGAGGCAGTCTCCTTTGAACCCCATTTAGCTTTTACAGTGCAGACTATCAAACAGCAGTATGCCAAGGAAATATATCTGCAACCTCAGGAAAAACTTCTATCTGATACTAAATATACAATGCGCATTAAAGGTGTACAAAATGAAACTACTGGTAAAGCAGAGACAATCGAGTTCATCTACCACACTGAATTTCAGGGTGGCAAACAAATTGCTGACCTGCAGTGGTCCCATGATGGAGAAGAAATACTATATTTGGTTCACCAGGAGGGGAATGATACTGCAGAACTTTGGAAGGTGAATGTCAAGGATGGAAATGAACAACTCCTGGCCACTGAGGTTGCCTGGCCGGGAAGGGCCAGCTGGTCACCTGATGATAACACCATCTTATACACAAAAATGGTTGCCTTACCAGATAAGAATTATCTTACCCCAGAGGTTTGCTCAGTAAACCGGGAATGTCTGGAGAAAAATGTTGTCGTTTCTGCCCAGGACCTAGAGGAAATTTCCTGCTATACCTAACCTTGACAGATCTAGCCAGTCAAGGGACCTTAACACCCTGGCAACCGGTCACTGGAAAAGCCTTTGTGTGGGAAATTACTTTAAAAGGGAAGGAACAGAAATTTTGCTATATGATGTGGAGCAAAATAATTTAATACCCATAGGGTTGGATACTGGTTATCAAAAACACCCCGCTGTAGATTCGTACGGAGAGAGGGTTGCTTTTACAGCCAATAAAGAAGGAAGCTGGAATATATACCTCTGGGATAATAGCACAATCAGACAGCTAACCACTGGTCCTGCTCATGAACTATATCCGGTATGGTCGCCTAACGAGAAAAAACTGGCTTTTGTTTCCACACGCTGTGGTACGGAGGAAATTTGGCTGTTAGAACTTTCTTCAGGTAATTTAGAACAATTGACCGGCCCAAAAAACAACTGACTTACTTACAAGGACAGGAAAATATTTGAACTTATTTTTTGGAATTAAAAAAAACAAGGTTGTAATAACTTTAGAATTAAAAAAATCCTTCTAAACTGTTAGGAGTATTTTTCACATTTAAGTGTAACAATACTGCTCATTTTGGTACTAAGAAAATTGAAGAGCTAAATGACTATGGCATATTTTATTTATTTTGTACTTTTTTAACTTTGAAACCGTAACTTTTACCCAGATTATCTGTATAATTTTATGAATATGCTTTTTCTATGCATTTGCAATTGAAAGGGGGAGTTTTTTGTGGTAGAAGTCGATGAGGAGCTAATTGCAGCCATCCTTAAGGGAAATGCCGATGAAAAAGTATCTGAACTTTACCTGCGCTGGCACCGGCCAATTTCTACTTATTTCTATAGCTTTACTTCAAACCCTCAGGATGTTGAAGATCTAACCCAGATAGTGTTTTTGAAAGTAATTAAAAATATAAAAAGCTTCAGACGCTGCAAAGGCAAATTTTCTACATGGATATATACAATTGCTCGCAACACTGCCTTAAATTTTGTTTCTCAAAAGCAAAGTCAAAAATATCATGATGCTAACCCCATATTAAATAATAGTGACCATATACCTGAGAATAGAATGCTTGAGCAAGAAAAGATTGAGGCCATTCGATCTGCTATTAACCGGTTGAAAGAAAATCAAAAAACTGCCCTTTATCTGCGAGAATACCAGCAGTACAGCTACCAAGAAATTGCTAAAATACTTGATTGTTCGGAAGGTGCGGTAAAACAATTACTTTTTCGTGCTAGGCAAGGACTAATGAAACAGTTAGTGCCCTATTTTGCAAAGGAGGGTATGGACTAATGAAATGTGAAGCATTAGCAGAATTGATAAGTGCTTATTATGACGGAGAACTTGAACAAAAGGAACAGGAAATTGTAAATGATCATTTACAAAACTGCATTCATTGTCAAAGACAACACCTGTTACTTAAAGAAACCTCTAAAGTTTTACATGATATATATCATATAAAAGCTATGCCTAATAAAGCTTTTGAACAAAAGCTTCAAGCACAGGCAAAGTCGCTAAAGACAGGTTACAAACGTACATGGACACTCGTTGCCTCTGTGGTCTTTGCCTTAATGCTGCTTTCAGTCACTTCTATAGGAATAGCCAATCCGCAGTTTTTTATCCCTAATCTTTCCAGTTCTGTGTCCTTGGTAATGGCTGCTTCAAAAGATACCATTTCAGGGTCATTACCTAATTTAGACATCTGGGTAATAGTTGATGGGAAATCTGTGGAAACAGTTCTTGAACAGGGGAGAGTGTTTATCAAACAATCAGGCTTACTTGATAAAGGGGAAAATGTAGGACAGTTAAGTCTGCAGGAAAGAGAATTTACCTTGACTACTGAAGCTGATATGTCCGGTTATGTTCGTTTGACAAATAAAAGTGGCCATGTACTGGTTGCAGATTTGGAGGGCAATTTTAACCCTGATATACGTTCCATAGGAATTACCCTGTCAGCGCAAACAGATGTTGTCTTCAAGGAAATATCCAACAAGCATCTGGAAATACTTGCTGCCGAAGAAGGTCCTTTGCTGGGGACTGTAAACATTTCAGATAGGAGAATAGCTTTAACTCTTGAAGAAACCGCAAGCACCAGTGTCCGTGTTGACCTGTATAATGATCCTAATATTATTCATAAAGGGCTAATTAACCTAGCCGGATTATTCGGGGCAGAAGTACCTGAATATCTGAGAAACAAAAAAGATTTTACCAGAAGGGATCCCTTACAAGCAGAAAAAACGTACTGGGGACACTTCCCAATAGGGGAAAGTTCAGTTAACCAAAATATCAGTTTGACATTGGACGGTATTATTTTCACAGAAGAAAATACACAGGTAATGTATAGAGCAGCAAGGTCACAGGGAGATATACAGATTGAGAGCATAGGCTTTATGCGGGAAGATATGACCTTACATCGTAATGGTGTGGAAGTAGCCCGTGTCTTTGGAGGTTCCGGAACCGCAGATGATCAAGAAATACAGTGGAAAGCTAATTTTGCTTCTATTCCTGATCCGAGAGGTCGGTATAAACTTGTAGTACACAGTGTAATGACGCTCAGAACGCTTGAAACTGCTAAAGTAAAAATAGGAGAGACTATTCGTTTATTGGACAGTATGGTTACTTTAAAGCAAATCATTCCTGATGATGACTCAAACGGTATTGTGGCTGTATTTGACGTGCTTAATGGGGCATACCCATCCGAGATAAAATTCGAGAGTCCCCATGAAATAAGACTGATGTATAATGACCAGATTTTTGAGCAAAAAAGGGTGAGAATCGGGAGTGTGGGAGGAAACATAAATACAAAAGAAATGAAAATAACCTTTAATGTGGATAGCTCAAAACAAAATGACATTCTTACAGCCAGTGACAATGATATTGAAATTAGTTTTAACAGTGTAAGGCTCTTAGAAAGTGGAAACTGGGTTTTTGAATTTGAAGTAGAGTAAAAAACTATTCAACAAATCACAAAAGGAATATGCAACTCAATGTATTTAAGACCTTTTCGAAGTGTAATTGTCCAAAATATCTGATATAATAAACTTAAGAGTGTTGGAGAAATTTCTAATTACAAAGAAGGGTAGGTTATTACCTTGAAAACCGATTTGCTTAAGCGAATTGTTGTTGACCCCAAAATTTTTAATGGAAAGCCAATTATTCGAGGAATACGAATTAAAGTTGAGACAATTCTTTCTTTGTTGGAGAAAGGGGTTGCTTTAGAAAAAATACTTGCTGATTACCCTGATCTAGAAATGGAAGATATTAAAGCATGCATTGCTTACGCCAGGCATTTAGTTGCAAATGAAACCCTGGAAGAAATTAATATTGAGGCAATATGATGAAATTTTTACTTGATGTCTGTGCTGGAGGTCTCTTAACTAATTGGCTTCGAAATAAGGGTTTCGATGTCAAAGAAGTAAGAGAAAAAGATAAAAGTATGACTGATGAAGATGTAGTTGAATGGGCAGTAAAAGACAAAACCGCTCATTTTGGTACTAAATAATAGAAAGGAGAGACTGCTTATGAAGAATTTACCCTGGACAAAAATTTTGATAGGCTTATTGGCAGGAGTTAATACTACGATACGGGAGAGTAACAAACTATTAAGATTATGAATAAAGGAGGCGCCCAATGGAGAAAAGAATTCAACTTTTACATATAGAGTGGACTTTTAAAGAAATTGAAGAGGGCGCAAATGTCTTTCTGCTTTATCGAGCTGGATCTGAAACTGAGTGGACAGAAGTACCGGCACAGAATAAGGGAATGGGTACTTTATAAGCAAAATAAAATTAATTTTGACTAAACATTAAGAACACGGGGAGCTATTAGTCCCCGTATTTTTTTTGTAAGACGGATAAATAATTTAGATAAATAAATTTAGTTGTTGTTAAAATACTAATGATTATGTTACAATTAAGTTATTAGATATCAAATGTCATACAAATTTGGGGGCATTATGAGAATTAAACAAGATAATTTACCATTAAGCCATTTGGCAAAGGAACAGATTTTGAAATTAATAGAGAGTGGAGAATACATGGTTAACGATAAACTTCCTACTGAATCCCAAATCCAGGAGATGCTGGGGGTAAGCAGAGGCACTGTAAGGGAGGCTTTAGCTCTCCTAGAGGAGGGGGGCATAGTTCGCAAAATTCAGGGTAAGGGAACATTTCTTGCCAAAAAACCAATTAAGATCGAAGATGGGCTTGAGGAACTAAAAAGTGTAACCGACATTTTAAAAAGTTATGGTTATTCCCCTGGCACCAAAGGTTTTAACATAAAAAAGATTAAACCGGATAAAGAAATGCAGCAAAAACTCAAACTTGAAAAGGGAGAAGCTGTCCTGACTTTTGAAAGAATCAGAACTGTTAATGGGAATGTGGCGGCTTACTGCCTGGATAGTTTTCCTGCCAAGTATTTTAAGGAAAAGCTTCCTGATTTGAACTTTAGTGGCTCTATGTTTGAATATCTTGAAAAGGAATTGGATATTATAATCGACTATGCTGTAGCTGAAATAGCGCCGGCATTTTTTACAGGAGAAATGTGCAAGAAACTGGGCTTAACCGAGGATACTCCATTTTTGCTTCTAAAGCAGATCCATTATTGTAATAAGGGTGATCCCATCATCTACTCCCTGGATTATTTTAATGTTAATATTTTTAAATTCATAGTAAATAGAAAAAGGACAAAAATATGAGGTGACTTTTTTGAAGGCAAAGAGTATAAGATTTGAGAACGGCTCTCTCTATTTATTGGATCAGCGTCACCTGCCTCTGAAGTGTGAAGAGGTAAAATGTGACACTTATAAAGAAGTTGAGCATGCAATTAGGGATATGATTGTTAGAGGGGCCCCGGTTATTGGAGTTGCTGGAGCCTATGCAGTAGCATTAGCTGCGCAAGAATTTAAAAATATGCCGAAAGAAGAGTTTCTTGCCAAAATGCAAGAAGCTAGCCGGATTATTGCATGTGCCAGACCTACTGCCGTGAACCTTAACTGGGCTGTGCGAAAAATGGAAGGATTAATAAAAGCAAATCAGGACTTGTCAACAGAAGACATTTGTCAGCTGCTTTTAGCCGAAGCAGATAGAATTGCCAGGGAAGACAGGGAGATCAACTACAGGATGGCAAAATGGGGCAATGAAATAATACCTCCTAACGCTACAATTTTAACCCATTGCAATACAGGCGCTTTAGCTACCGTGGATTATGGTACTGCTTTGGGTGTGATCAGGGAAGCTCATAATGCAGGAAAAAAAATTAGAGTATACGTGGATGAAACAAGGCCCAGGCTTCAGGGAGCCAGGCTAACTGCCTGGGAACTTGTCCAGGAAGGCATCCCATCTACATTAATCTCCGACAGTGTGGCGGCCACACTTCTTAGGGACGGCAAAATAGACCTGGTTCTTGTTGGAGCAGACAGGATTGCATTAAATGGAGACACTGCCAATAAAATAGGAACATATATGCTTTCTGAAATAGCCAAACGATTTGAAATTCCTTTTTACGTAGTTGCGCCTATATCCACTATTGACATTGAGATTGAAAGCGGTAAGGAGATTGTTATAGAAGAAAGGGATAAAAAGGAGGTAACTCATATCGGCGCAGAAAGGGTAGCTCCTTTGGAAATAGATGTTTATAATCCTGCTTTTGATGTTACTCCCCATGAGAATATTACTGGAATAATTACAGAGGAGGGAATTGTCAGGGCGCCTTATAAAGAGAATATTATTAAATTAGGGCATCAATGAAACCTCACGGCAATATAAAAAGATAAAGTAAAATTGATATTTAAAAGAACTAGGGGGAAATAAAACTAATACCGGGGAGAGGGGGTATAAAAGTGGCTCAGAATATGACCCAAGCCGTTAGTGGGTTAGAAACAGACCATGTTATCACAGTCAAGGATTTGTCTTTCAAATATAAATATAAGACGCAAAAAGAGGACAAAGCGCTAGACAGTATTAATCTTAATGTTGAAAAGGGGCAGTTTCTAGTAATCATGGGGTCCAGCGGTGCGGGAAAATCTACCCTGGCAAATTGTTTAAACGGACTGATCCCTAACTTTATTCGGGGCAAATATGAAGGCAGTGTTACTGTAATGGGTAAAAATCCGGCAAAAGAAAAGGTAGGAACCATGTCCAAAGAAATTGGTCTGGTTTTTCAGGATTTTGAATCCCAATTATTTTCTACCAATACAAAGCTGGAGATTGTATTTGGACCGGAAAACTTTAATGTGCCTCGCGCAGAAATGCAGCAAATTTTAGACAAGGTTATTGAAGTGGTTAATCTTCAGGGGTTGGAAAACAGGCAGCCGGCTACACTGTCCGGTGGGCAAAAACAGCGGTTGGCTATTGGTTCAGTGTTGGCCATTCAGCCAAAAATTGTCTGTATGGATGAGCCTACCACTGATTTAGATCCTCTGGGGAAACTCGGCATATTTCAGATTGCCAAAGAGCTGCACCAGGATAAAGATTTTACCCTGCTCATTATAGAGCATGAGACAGAGGAGGCTTTGCAGGCTGACCGGATAATTATAATGGATCAGGGGAAAATTGTCCGTGACGGCAAACCCCATGAGGTTTTACGGGAGATAGAATTATTTGATTCTCTCGGGATCATGCCGCTTCAGGTGCCAAAATATTTTAGGCAGCTAAATTTGCCTCAAAATGAACTGCCTCTTGAACCAAAAGCTGGCCTGGTCAAATTTCAGGAAATGCAGCTGACTATTAATGAGCGGAAATATCAAGAGCTGATTAAAAAGGACGAAAATCGTGAAGAAAAATACAGAGATGTGCTTATTACTGTAAGAGGCTTGGAGCATACCTACTCAAATGAAAATATGGCCTTAAAAGGTGTGGACCTGGAGATAAGAGAAGGGGAGTTTTTAGCCATCCTTGGACATAACGGCAGCGGCAAGACAACGTTAGTAAAGCATTTTAACGGCTTGCTTCAGCCCACAAAGGGTGAAATTATTGTAAATGGCAAAAATACTAGTAAATGCAGTATTTTTGAAATTGGCAAAGAGGTAGGCTATGTATTTCAAAACCCTGATCATCAAATCTTTTCCGATACTGTCTATGATGAGGTAGCTTTTAGCCCCAAACTGCGTGGTTGTAGCAAGGAAGAAGTGGAGCAGAGAGTTAAGGAAGCTTTGATGGCTGTAGGCATGGAGGGTTTTGAGCAAGAAGATCCATTCTGTTTGACTAAAGGAGAGAGGCAAAGAATTGCTGTTGCTTCGGTATTATCCGCGCAACCTAAAGTGATCATCCTGGATGAGCCTACTACAGGCTTGGATTACAAGGAACAGCGGCAGATGATGGAACTGGTGAAAAAACTGAATGAGAAGGGGCATACCATCATTATAGTAACTCATACCATGTGGGTTGTGGCAGAATATGCTCACCGGGTTGCGGTAATAAAGGATGGCCTTCTGACCATGTACGGCAGGACCAGGAATGTGTTCAAAAATGAAAAGGAGCTGGCCCAATCCTTTTTGAAAGTGCCCCATATTGTTACACTGAGTAATTCATTAGATTTTACAATCCTTTCAGTTGATGAATTGCTCTATTGTACCGAAAGAGGACAAGGGGAGAGGTGATTATAAATGGAAATGTTTTTATATATGGATAAAGATACATATATGCATCGTCTCGACCCTAGAACCAAAATTTTTGTGATGTTAGCCAGCTTTGCCATTGCCATGATGTTTTTTAATTTGGCTCCTCTGCTGGTGGTCGGTTTAGTAGTTGTTTTGTATGGTGCATCCGGTAAGATCCTAATAAACCTTAAAAGGATTCGTTATATTTTAATTACCATCTTGATTTTCTCTACAGTAATATGGTCATTAACCGGAGATGGTGTTGCAAAGCTCTGGGGCCCATTTACCTTGGATGGTCTTATTTATGGTATAGCAATGGGTGTTAAAATTGATGTTATGATTATTGCCGGAATGATTTTCTTGAGTTCTACCAAGATCGAAGAAATATCCGTTGGGCTAGTAAAACTAAGACTGCCCTACAGAGCAGCATTTGCTTTTTCTACTGCTTTAAGACTGGTACCAATGATTGTCTCTACCAGCTACACCATTATTCAAGCCCAAAAATCCAGGGGACTGGATCTAGAATCAGGAAGTATTCTTGCCCGCTCCAAAAAATATGTTCCACTGCTTGTCCCAGTGTTTATTTCCTTGATCAGGGGAACAAATATTTTTGCCATGGCATTGGAATCAAAAGGATTTGGTTATAGCGACATCAGAAGCAGCTATTTGCAGCTTGGGTATCGTAAAACTGATCTAATAGTTCTTATGGTTGTGATTCTACTAATACTCTTTAGTATCTTCTTAAAAATTGCTACACATTTCTAAAAAGTAAGTAATGCTTGGCTCAACTGGTCGATAAACTTTCTAGAAAAAATAGAAACAAAAGGGAGATGGTATATAAACTTAGTTGTAATTGTAGCATTCCATGTCTGGTTAGATGCGAGGCAATCGCAAAAATTATGAAATGGGGGGGGGGGGATAACAATGGTAAAACTAAGAAACACATATGGATTTAAAGGTTTAATTAAAGTATTAACAATAGTGTTTGTATTAAGCATTGCTGTGACTGTATTTGCACTTCCTGCACTATCTGCTGCAAAAAATTATGAGACTAACTACCTTGAAAACAGATTTCAGGCTTCTATTCCGGAGACTCTGACAAAGGGAGAATTCATTAGGCTTCTGGCAACATTTTTGAACTTAAATTATACAGGTGATGAGAATTATTTTTCTGATATTGATGCAGCCAGCAAGTATTATAAATCTGCCATGGCTTTGTATGAACAAGGCGTGCTGAAAGAAACAAAATTAGAACCCGAAAAAACTCTTCATTTTATGGAAGCCGTTTCTCTTGCAGTTAACGCCGCCAGAATGGGTGAACTCGCGCAAACTTTTCCGGAATGGAAAGTTAGTTTAGCGTTAAAAAAGATGGACCTTACATATAGTATAACATCAAGTATTATACCCTTTGACAAGGCTAGAGAAGCGGCTGTAGCTGTAAATCTTGGCATTCTTCCTCAAGAGTTGTTTGAAGATTTCAAGCTTAATTCCGTTGTTAACCGTAATCAGGCAGCCATACTTTTGACCAGGGTAATGGCAGTTCGCGGCCAGTATAAAAATTACCTTGGAACTGTTGTAGAAGATGGTATTTACGGCAAAATAAACAATGCCTACCTAAACTCTAAAAAAGTCAACAATGAAGAATTGTTAACAGTACTGGATATGGGCGTTAAACAAGGCTTAATGACAGGATATAACTTGAGGGATATCAGAAATAACAGCAATTTTGATGAGAATCTTACTATTCGGTATGGGCATCAAAATATTATACATGCTCAGCAGTTAATCGGTTTACTTAGAAGTGAAGGCTTAAATGCTAAAGTACAACTGGAACCAAAAACTTCAGCTTATGTTTATCTTAAAGAGTGGGGAATGCCTGGTCCGGATTCCGATTTAGAGCTTGTTCCTCAAGAAGATGGAAATTATATTGCCCGTGCTAAGGAATATGATCTCTGTTTAGAATTTGCCTCAGTTAAACAAAAAGAAATGTTTAACAGTATCATCTTGAAGTATGCTAAAGTTAACGAACGCAATCAAAAAGGGTTAATCTATCAATCTTGGTGGCAGCCGTTGTATGCATCCTTAACAGAGATGGAAAACTATCAGACCGTAACTGAGGTTATTGTTTCCAAAGGTGATTATGAAGCCCATATTTATTCTTTGAATGAAAAGGCTGAAGATTTAGTTGAAGGGTTGAAGAAGCTTGATGACAATATCAAAACTACAACACTAATTGTGTGGGTTAATCAAGCTTTTTATGACTATCTCCAAGGAGAATATAAATAAATGAAGACAGCGGTAATCGGAGGTACAGGAGTTTACAATATTTCATCAGAGAACCGAAAAGAAGAAGTTATGACTCCTTATGGCAAAGTAGAAGTAGATGTACATGGCTACAGGGGGCAGGAAATAGTTTTTTTGGCCCGTCACGGCAAAAAACATTCTGCTCCACCACACCTGGTCAATTACAGGGCTAATATGTGGGCGTTGAAGGAATTGGGTGTTAAATACGTATATGCTACAGGAGCAGTGGGTTCCTGCAATGAACGTTTTAAACCGGGAGAGATTGTATTATTAACCGATTTCCTGGATTTTACAAAAATTCGGCCTGTTACCTTCTATGATGGAAAAGAAGGCGTTATACATGCATCCATGGCAGATCCCTACTGCAAGGCTTTGCGGCAGCTTTTTAAGCAGGAAGCTGAAAAGGAGGGTATGGAGATAGCAGGGGAAGGTGTCTATGTCTGTACTGAAGGACCCAGATTTGAAACTGCTGCTGAAATAAAAATGTTTCAAAAGCTAGGAGGTGATGTAGTAGGAATGACTAATGTGCCGGAGGTAGTTCTGGCCAAAGAGTTGGGAATGTGTTATGGAGCGGTAGGGATTATTACAAATTGGTGTACAGGCATGGGCGCTGAAATGGAGCTGGAAGATATTTTAGCTGCTGTAGATCTAAACAAGGCTAGATTAACTGATTTGTTTGTAAAGATTTTTCTCACCAGGGAAATGACACAAGAAAACTGTCTGTGTAGTAAAGCGTTAATAAAATTATAAGAAATAGAGGTGAAAACTATGAGAGAAGTATTCAGCATGTGGAAGCATACAAAAATGGTAGTGTTGGTTGCCTTGTGTGCAGCTGTTTACGCTGCGGTGCTTATTCCTTTTAAAGGTTTCCCACTAATCCCTGGAATTACTGAATTTCGACCAGCAAGCGCCCTGCCCATCGCCCTTGGATTATTGTTTGGACCTGCTGGAGCATGGGGGGCGGCCATTGGCAACCTAATCGGTGATTTCTTCGGGACCCTGGGACTTGGCAGCTTTTTTGGTTTCATCGGTAATTTTTTCTTTGCATATGTTCCATATAAACTCTGGACTAAACTGGCTTTAGTAAGTCCTGATGATAAAGAGCCCTTAAGCATTAATAATTCTAAGAAAGTTGTCAATTATATTATAGTATCTATTTTAGGCGCCGCAGCTTGTGCTTTAATTATTGCCTGGGGTTTGGAAATATTAAAACTTGTGCCTTTTGCAGCCCTAGGTACGATTATCTCCTTAAATAACAGTATTCCTTCAATCATTCTCGGCTTGCCCTTGATGGTAATTTTGTATCCGCGGATCAAGAAATGGGATTTACTCTGGACAGATATTGTGGGCGAGGATGAATTAGAAAAAAATACTTCTCTATCCAAAATCGGCGCTCTTTTGATGGTAGTAGGAATTGTTGGCGGTATGGTTTTGGGTTTAGCGGCTGCTCTTGGGTTTAGTGAACAAGCCCTTTTTGCAGCCGGCTTTGGCCAGGGTCAGGTCGGCAGCGCCAGTGTAATTTTCATAGCTGGCATAGGAGTAGTGCTTACCTTTATTGGCGGGATTATGCAGCAATAGTGTTTAAAGGGTATTCGTTATTTAAAACGGATACCCTTTAAAATAATCCAATATATCAATATATCTAATATATTATGAATGTTGGGTTTTCATGAATAAAGATTGTAGGAGGATATTGATTGGATAATAAAGACAATAGATTAGAGATTCGAAAAAAAGTTGTGGAAATTGGTTTGAAAATATTAAACTCAGGTCTAGTAGTAGGCACTTGGGGCAATATCAGCAGCAGGGTACCGGGAGAAGATTTGGTGGCCATCACTCCCAGCGGAATGAATTATGATACTTTGGAACCAACAGATGTTGTGCTGGTGGACCTGGATGGACAAATTGCAGATGGAAATCGCAAACCTTCTATTGAAGTCCCAATGCATCTGGCTGTCTATCGAGCCAGACAGGATGTTAAAGCTATCATACATACCCACAGCCCCTACGCTACAGCCATGGCTGCTGCTCACAAGCCGATTCCGGGAGCAGTTGAGGATCTGGTGCAGATTGTCGGCGGTGGTGTGAGGGTTTGTGAGTATGCTCTGCCGGGAACACAAGAACTTGGAATAAATACGGTAAAGGCTTTAGACGGAAGAAACGCTGTTCTGCTGGCTAATCACGGGATGCTGGGAGCCGGGAGAGATTTGGATGAAGCATTAAAAACTTGCCATGTGGTGGAAAAAGCTGCCCAGGTAACCTTGTTTGCAAAGCTTGTGGGCGGTGTGGTAGAGCTTTCCAAAGAGGACATTGACAGCATGAGGAACTATTTCTTAAATGATTATGGTCAGAAATAAATGCATTCTCTAGTAATTTGTCTTGACTGGAAAGGGGAAAACAATGGATAAAACCAAGTCTTACAGGTTTGATACTCAAGCAATCCATGGTGGAAATGCTAATAAAAATCCTAAAAATGCTTTGAATGCGCCTATTTTTATGAGTTCTACCTTTGAATTTCAAGATTTAGACCATGCTGAAGAAGTGTTTTCCTTCAAAAAGGATGATTTCGTTTATACAAGAGGCAATAACCCTACATTGAGGCTTTTTGAAGAAAAAATGGCTGTCTTGGAAAAAGGAGTTGATGCTGTGGCTTTTGCTTCAGGTATGGCCGCAATCAGTTCTGTTTTATTTTCTTTACTTAAGCCCGGTTGTCAAGTCATTGCCAATAAAACGATTTATGGAAGCAGTTACAACATTATTACCAAGATACTTCCTCAATATGGAATATCATATAAATTTGTAAATCTGGCGGACCAACATAGTTTGCCGGAAGCATTAGATGAAACCACCACAGTGATCTATTTTGAAACTCCCAGCAATCCCAATCTGGATATCATTGATATCCTCAGCGTTAGTAAAATTGCTCATGAGTACGGAATAAAAGTTGTAGTTGATAATACTTTTGCTACCCCATATTTCCAAACCCCTTTAACCCTGGGTACAGATGTAGTTGTCCATAGCGCCACTAAGTATATTTCAGGTCACGGTGATGCTATTGGGGGAATCGCTGTTTCCAGGGATGCGTCCTATCTTCAGGAGCTGAAGTTTGATTATATGAGTGAATTTGGGGGAGTAATGAGTCCTTTTAATGCCTGGCTGCTGCTTAGAGGGCTAAAAACATTGGGAGTCCGGATGCGGCAGCACCAGGCCAATGCTATGGCTGTTGCCAGTTATTTGTATCAACACCCCAGAGTTGAACGGGTGCTTTACCCTGGACTTCCTACATTTAAAGGACATGAAACAGCCAAAAGACAGATGACAGGTTTCGGCGGTATGTTAAGTTTTGAGGTAAAGGGTGGTTTGCCGGCTTCACGGAAAGTAGTGAACAATCTCAAACTAGCGAAATTGGCTGTAAGCCTAGGGGATGCAGAGACGCTGGTAGAACACCCGGCGGTTATGACACATAGGGGATATCCCAGGGAAGAATTAGAGGATTTCGGTTTGACAGAAAGCATGATCAGAATGTCCATTGGTCTTGAAGATAGTACAGATATCATCCATGACCTGGAAGAGGCTTTGGAGACAAGTATAGTTTATTAGAAAGGGGGATTATCCTCTGGATGTTTTAGCTGTTAGAAAAGAAATAGAAGAAATTGTCAACAGGGAAACACATGCCTGGGATACTCAAAATATAGATCTGCTGATGACTATTTTTCATCCAGATATGGTTTGGCCCTGGCCAAGGACTCCCGAATCCCATGATCCCATGGATTGGGTCCTTGAATGGGGCAGGTATAATTATGAAAGGTGGAAAAAGGGCTGGCAAGAGTTGTTTGCATCGCACAAACTTGTCCACAATCTCAGGGAAATCAAGAAAATTGAAATATCAAAAGAAGGGGACGGGGCCTTTGCAGTAGTTGACCTTGATACTCTATGGGTCGATACAAAAGGACGCCCCAACCATTGGAAAGGGCGGGTCTGTAAAGTATATGCCAAAGTAGGCGAAGAATGGAAAATGACCATGCATACCGGCACATTGGATTATGCTAAGATTACTATAAAATAACATTAATTCAAGTAACCGTCACTGGGTAAGCAGTTTGTTTACTTGTGCATCTGTCAAATCCATGTGATAAAAGAGTCTGTAAAATGTCTTTATCTCGTCTATCATGTCAAATGTGGTATAGTATTCAGGGTAAAGTGTTTTGCCTAACCATTTAAGGCCAATAATCCGGTTGGGACCCAGTGGACGGTCAACCCAGGCAAAGGGACTTTTAGGGATATTATAGACCCTGCCATTTTTTACAGCTTGTATAGAACTCCAGTTTTTATCTTGGAGGATAGCGTCTTTAGCCTTGCTGCCTGTAAAATTTTGAGTAGGTTCTCCGTTCACTATAATTACTTGAGGATTCCAGGCAATTACCTGTTCTAAAGTGACATCTATTCTGGCGGCTTTAAACTGATCAACCTTGACGACATTATTAGCCTTTACTAAGGCCAAGACTTCTGCATGGGTTGAACCTACTGGAGCTGTGTTTAAGGATTTGGCTCCATTACCGAAATATATGCTTACCCGTTTGCTTTCAGGGATAGCCCTATACTTCACGCCATTGATGGCATGGTAACTATAACTAGACAGCTTATTTGCTTGTTCAGGCTTATTTAATAAAACTCCCAGGAATTTATATGTATCACTGGTTTTTTCCAAAGCATCATCAAGCATAACCACAGGAATGCCCAGCTGACTCTGCAGCTTGTCTGCATCCTTCTTGGTGGCATCATTAATACTTCCCATAAACACGCAGATATCGGGGGCAGCCTTGACTACCACCTCTAGATTAGCGCTGGTGCTGGAGCCATTAATAATTCCATATACTGGTAAGTTGCGGTATTTATAGAGTAAAAACTCTTTCTCCTGGTCATTGAATTTATAATTCCAACCAATGAGTTTTTCTGGGGCTAAAGTGTAGAGGGTAATAGAGGCAACAGAATTGGCGCCAAATACCTTATTAATAGTAGAGGGCACTTTAACTTTGCGTCCAGCCATATCAGTAATTGTTTTAACATCCCCGGCTATAAGGGTTCCAGTAAATGAAAGCAGGATACAAAAGCTTACTATAACAATCAGTAATAACTTCTTTAAATTCCATTTTTTCCAAATATTCAAGGGGTAGACCTCCATTTCATTTTTTATTCCTTGAAATATAATGACGGGTACGTTATACTTAAATATATATAACGATATGTAAAAAAATAACTCACTATGGTGATGTTTCCAATACCCAATAAATCCAATATACAATAAATAAGATGCCTACTAAGGAAATATCCCATAAAACCATCCAAATCGTTATACTGAAGCTAGTATAACACCATATCCTTATTATAACAGTTTTTTAGATCAAATCAATGAGAATTATTTGATGCATGTTTATTTTTAAAGGTATTTTGAGTTGATCTTAAAATTTGAGAAGAGGTTGTTTATGTATTCATCCACAGGTAATGATGGGAGGCTAGACAATAGACAGGGCAGATACTTTTTTTTAATTATGTTCTTAATGACTATTTTGTTATTTATACTATCCTTTCGTTTGGGTTATTATGATATCCCCACCAAAGACGTTTTGAAAGTCTTGTTTGCTAAAATTTATCCTATTAAGCATACTTGGCCTGATGAATATGAAGTAATTATTATCAATCTTCGTCTGCCCAGGATAATAGCTGCTATGCTTGTTGGAGCAGCGCTATCCATGGCTGGAGCCGTCTACCAGGGGATGTTTCAAAACCCCCTGGCATCTCCAGACATTCTAGGAGTGTCCAGTGGGGCCGGTTTTGGTGCAGCTTTAGCTATTTCCATGGGACTTAGTTATCAGTATGTCCAGGTGTCTGCATTTGTCTTTGGACTGGGTGTAGTAGGGGTTGCTTACAGCCTTGCCGGTAGAATTCGTTATGGGCAGATTATTAGTCTTATTTTGGCGGGGGCTATCTTAGGATCTCTATGTTCAGCGGGTATAACTCTACTAAAATATTTAGCAGATACCGTTGACCGCCTGCCGGCTATAACCTTTTGGCTGATGGGCAGTCTTGCTTCAGTTTATTTTGACGAATTATACATAGCTATTATCCCGATGATGATAGGTCTGGTCATTATTGTGGTCATGAGATGGCGTATTAATGTACTTACCTTAGGTGATGAGGAGGCACGGAGCTTAGGCATTAACCCCCGGAATATCCGCTTGCTTGTCATTACCGGCGCTACATTACTGTCTGCTTCTGCTGTCTGTATTGCCGGTATTATTGGATGGATTGGTTTGATTGTTCCCCATATTATTCGTTACTTTACCGGACCTGAGTACAGCCGACTGATTCCAGGTTGTCTCTTGGGTGGAGCTTTTTTTCTTTTGGTTGTGGACAATTTAGCTCGAACTCTTTCCACCATGGAAATTCCCTTGGGGGTTTTAATTGCCATTGTGGGCGCGCCTTTTCTTCTTAACTTGATTATACAGGAAAGAGAATGGTGAGTTATGCTGGAAGTAAAGAATTTAAGTGGAGGTTATCGTAATAAGACAATTGTCAAAGATATTTCCTTTTGTTTGAAACAAGGTGATATTTTATGCCTTTTAGGTCCGAACGGTTGTGGAAAAACCACCCTTTTTAGGCTGATTTTAGGATTTTTGCCGGCTCAAGGTGGTGTGGTATTATTAAGAGGTGTTAATATCAAAAATATTAAACCAAGACAATTGGCCCAAAGTATTGCCTATGTTCCCCAGGCTCATCATCCTACCTTTGCGTACCGGGTCATTGACGTGGTCCTTTTAGGGTGCCTGCCCCACATAGCTGTTGTGAACATGCCTACAGAGCAGGATAAAAGGAGGGCATTGGCTGCATTATCCATGCTAAACATTGTTCATTTAGCAAATAAAAAATATACTCAAATTAGTGGCGGTGAAAGGCAGCTAATACTGATTGCTCGTGCCCTATGTCAACAGGCTGCAATTTTAGTGATGGATGAACCTACTGCGAATCTGGATTTTGCTAATCAGCAGTTGATATTAAAAACCATTAAGCAATTGGCTGCTGAAGGTTATACTATTCTAATATCCACCCATTCTCCAGAACATTCCTTTTTACTGGCAAACAAAGTTTTGCTTATGAGGAAAGGAGCTTCTATAGCTTATGGTGCACCAAGAGAAGCTCTTACAAGCGAAACACTAAAAAATACCTATAACATTGATATGGAAATTGTAAATTTTACAGATAACAATAACCGCTGCCATTATTTTTGCGTACCATTGTAATAATTAAAAAAAGAGAAGGAAACAAGAAGATGAAAAATGTTTTTCTAACAGGTGAAATCAATATTGGTAAAAGCACCATAATTAAAAAACTGCTTGCAGGTTTCTTAGGTTCACTTGCTGGCTTTTTAACGCTGCCTTATTATAGTAATAACAGTGTTAAGATGGAAAAGATAGGTTATATTTTTAGAGACATAAATGATGACCACGAGATTCGTCCAAATTTCTTTATTTCGTTAATCAATTCAGAGGGGACTATGGTTCCAGTTGTAGAAACTTTTGAAACTTACGGTGTGAAAGTCTTAAAAAGTTCCCTGGAGAAACGCCCAAATTTGTTGATTATGGACGAGCTTGGAGTATTTGAATCAAAAGCCTTTTCTTTTCAAAGATATGTTGAGCTGTGTCTTTCTTCAAAAATCCCTGTACTTGGTGTTCTTAAAGCTAAAAAATCACCATTTTTGGATGCAATTCGCAGCAGAAATGATGTAGTTGAGTTAGAGGTTACTGAAGAAAATAGAGATTATTTGCCCAAAACCATTCAAGGTATTTTAAATCTATAATTTGCATCCAAAACTCTAAGCTTAATGACCCTTATACTTATACTCTGATGCCCTAACTGTCGAGAAATTAATAATGTACACTGACTAACCAATACTTTACTCCTTTAACATTCCAGCCTATGTCCCATGGCGCCCTATACCTGTCTGAAGTATGGGAATTTACCAGAGCATAGCCCTTTGAATCTGCTCCGGTAACAATGGATATGTGGGCAACTTCCCCCTCTTCCTCAAAGGCCACATAATCTCCAGGAAGAAGTTTATAAGAATCCTTAACTACCTCATGATAGGGGCCATAGGCAATTACAGATGCCCTGCCGCTGTTAAGCATGTACTCATTGAAGGAAGCAGCATTTGCCCAGGACTTGCTCGCCTGTCCATCATTATAATCATAATTCCATGTGCTGTCTTGACTGAAATTTCCCCCTTCATACATTACCTGGGAAGCAAAGTTTGTGCAGTCTCCCCCTTTGTCAGTATAATTCTTATACTTGGGATTATATTGAAAACTGTATTGAGGTAAGCTCGCAGACCCACAATACCTGTCTGCATAATCTATTGCCTTAATTCGCCTTTCGCTTAAGGGGGATAGATCCCTATCTTTTTCAGACAAAATAATTTGTTGGATTTCTTGGATATTAAAGTCATTGAAATCTATAGATTTACCAAAGGGGTCTGCGTAGTTCTCCCTTATAATAAGCCACCTTTCTTCATGAGAAATTATATCTAAAGTGTGGTAGGTGCCGATTCTAAAGGAATCGTGTGTTAAGGGTGCATTTTCATAGGTATATTGATATTCGGTAGAAACCAACAGGTCTAATGAATATCCATTTCCTGTTTTATTAGAATTTTGTATAACAACTTCTGAATTAATCTGGTTAAAACTTACCGATTGCTTATTAGACCACTTGCGTAGATTTTTCATTTTTGTATGCTCATATTCATAGGCCTGTAATCCATTTTGGTCCTGTATGTTATATAGGCTTCTAAGAGCATCGGCATCTTCTTTAAGCAAGGCCTTATTCTTAAGGTCAAACAGCTGCTGCAGTTCCACAGATAAAGTATTATTTGAATTTTTGTCAATAGATCTATCAAATAAATCCCGCAAATAAATTCCTGATAAAATAGAAAGTACTAATAAAGCGACAACAGGTAAAGCTATCAATATTTGTCTTGTTTTCTTAAACGCGGCCATTTCATTCCCCCTGCATAAGAAAGCTGTTTAATCAGTAGAATAGTTTACCCATTAATATGGGTTGCTTATGTGAAGAGGGGATGGAAAAAATAGGCCTGAAAGCATGGGACAGTATGTAAAAAAAGGACTTCTCTAATTAAGCAAATTAATTAGAGGAGCCCTTATTTGGAGTGTCCCCTGACATACGTTGGGGACATTCCTCCAAACCAAGCGTTTACGCATACGTTGGGGACATTTCTCTGCAAGAGGAGTGTCCCCTAACCTTGTTTGGGTGTGTCCCCTGACATACGTTGGGGACATTCCTCCAAACCAAGCGTTTACGCATACGTTGGGGACATTTCTCTGCAAGAGGAGTGTCCCCTAACCTTGTTTGGGTGTGTCCCCTGACATACGTTGGGGA
>JBFLYC010000010.1:87382-109355 GCA_040756735.1 Bacillota bacterium
CATTCCTCCAAACCAAGCGTTTACGCGGCAAGGGAGGTGTGTCCCCTGACCTTATTTAGGGCCTGCTAGATAACCCGGCTTTTGTGCTAGTTTCTTGAGGTCCTTTATTCTTGTTTTGCTTTTGATTAAACCTGTATAAACTCCTCCCCGGCTTGTATCCCCTACAAGGATATATCCTACCAGGACATCACCTGCCAATACCAGCTTTTTGTAATACCTCCTGTTGACATTGCTCTCAATAATCACTTTATAGCCGCTATCTTTTGGCATGGTAATACCCGCTGTCATTATTGAAAGATCCCCAAAAACTGCCGAATTCATTTTAATTGACCCGGCATGGTTCTTTTTTACTCCTGCCATATTTGTACCGGCTGCGGCACCCTGCTCTGCTGCATTCGGCCAAATAGCGTTATGGACGTAGTCTTCCTGGGCAATGTCAAAGGATAAAGCTGCATCTCCCGCTGCATAAATATGGGGTATTTTTGTTTCCTGAGTCGCGTTAACCTTTAGGGGTTCTCCAGGTTTGTTTACAAGGCCTGTTTCTCTTAAAAATTCCGTGTTAGCCTTAACCCCTTTACCGACTAGTATGAAGTCTGCAGGGAAATTGTGGATCATGGCAGGCGCTATCTCTTTGAAAACACTTATTTTGAGTTCTTCAAGCAGTTTTGACTCAACAATTGCTGCTGCTTCTTCATCTAGTATCTGGGAAAGCACCCGGTTAGAACTGACCAATACAGTTACATTTACTCCCTTTTTTCTTAATGCTGCTGCAGCCTTGAGGCTTACCAGGCCTCCACCTAAAATTACGGCCATTTTTCCTTCTTCTGCGAAACCTGCAATTCTTTTGGCATCATCCAATGTTCTTAGAGCAAATACATTTTGCTGATCAATATTATCCAGATCAGGAAAGGTGGGGGATGCGCCTGTTGCCACAAGGAGTTTACCGTATGAGTAAGTATCCCCTTTGTCAGTAACTACCTGTTTTCTATCCGGGTCAATTGAGACTACCTTCTGGTTTGGATGGAAGTCTATGCCCATTTTTTCATAGAAGTTATCAGGTCTCAAATACATGTTTTTTTCACTTGCTTCCCCGCTGATATAATAAGACGTCAAACAGCGCGCATAAGCTTTGTAAGGCTCATCACTGAGCATGACAAGGGGCTGCTCCTTGTCATGCCTGCGGATGGCTTCTGCTGCAAATATCCCGGCTGCACTGTTGCCTATGATTACATAAGACATCTACCTAATCATCCGTCTAGATGCCCAAGGCCTGGCGTTTTGCTTTGATGTGACTAATTAAACCCTCAGCAGCCTTTTCAGGGTCGATTTCCACATAGAATTTGCCCCCCAACAGGGATTCTATTGTATCACCTGTTAAGGTTTTGACCACAGCCTCACTTCCAAGAATGTGCGGAGGCAGGCCCAGGTGAGTAAGAACACCCATGGATACTGCCCAGGTACCGATACTCAAGGCTTTTTCATGCTGCGGTTCAGGGGCTGAAGCAGCCACAGGCAGGTCTTTTATGGCAACGCCCAGGTAATCAGCAAGGGCTGTTAGTAAGTCGCCAATACGTGAGTTGTCAACACAGCTTCCCATGTGCAGCACCGGCGGCAGTGGACCGCCCAAACCTGCTGCCTCTCCAACTGCAGTAAGTACCTGCTTTAACCCTTCTCCGGCAAGGTTGATCGTAGCATCCGGATGAAGCAGCCCTGCTTTACCCAGGGCATGAGCAGAGCAGCCTGTAGCAACTACCAGAACATTATTGGCAATGAGCTTTTTAACCATCTCCACATGTATGTAATCCTGTGGTACTTTTACGTTATTGCATCCAACAGTGCCTACAGCTCCAAGGATTGCACCGCTCTTGATGCTGTCCACCAGGGGCTTTAATGGGTCTTCTGCATTTACCTTGCTTAATGCTCCCACAATGGTTTCCACACTAAAACCGGCAATGATGGGAACCTTTTCTTCTGGTATAAAAACATTTTTGCTGCCGCGCTTCTTGAAAGATTCAACGGCCTTAAGAACTATTTCCTTGGCCCTTGCGTCGGCATCATCCAGAGTAAAGGGAACATGGGTTGCTCCTGGAATTTTAGATATAGGCATGGTGGTTATCACTTCACCATGATAACAGCCTGCGACATTTGCTATTGAAGGCATGATGCATTGTGCATCCACTACAATCAGGTCTACTGCTCCCGTGGCCAGGGCCAGTTCCTGTCCCAAGAAGTTGGTAGCCGGAGGAACTCCCTGTCTCATCAATGTCTCATTTCCGGTACAGCAGATTCCGGCCACGTTTATTCCTTGAGCGCCGGCTGCTTTGGCCTCTTCTTCCATTTTGCGGCACCATTCAACGATCTTTTCAGACAGCAGGGGCACATGGCCGTGGACAATCACATTAACATGGTCCTCTTTTAATACTCCCAGGTTCATTTCCGATTGCACCGGTTTGGGAGTTCCAAAGATTATATCCTGCATATCTGTTGCCAGTTTTAAACCTGCAAACCCATCAACCAGACTCTGTTTTACAGTGGCCAGGAGCAGGTTTGTGGGGTCAGCGTCCACTCCCATGGTGGTCTGATGCAGCGCCTCCCTTATCTCCCGGTCTGCATTTCTTGGAAGGACTCCCAGCTTGCCCCAGGTGTCAATCCTTTCTTTTGGAGCCCATGCCGCAAGCCAGCCCATGGTTTCTGAGGTATGATTTGTGAAGGTTTCAAAAGCCTTTTCAGCAACTTCCCTGGCCAACAAAGCCATATCCTCGGTATCAATATCCACACCGATTTTAGCAGCAACTGCTTTAAGCTTGGCCTCATCCTTTACCATATAAGAGCTGTTTTCTTCCCATACTTTAAATAGAGCCTCTACTGCCTCATAGGCGTGGTCGGCATGGGTGGCAGCGCCGCCTGTTACGCTTCTTAAGAGATTTCGGGCCACAATTGTATCTGCGTCAGCTCCACACACTCCTTGCTTGGGTTCTCCAAAGGGATTTATCCTGCATGGGCCTTGAAGACAGTTGCGACAGCATACACCCAGGGCGCCAAAACCGCATTGAGGTTCCTGATCTTGTAAACGATCCCATACAGTTTTTACGCCGTCCTTTTCTACCTTTTTCAGCATTTTTTGCGCTGCAGTATCAATAGTCTTTTTTTCAAAGACCATAATCCTATACCTCCCCCTGTATATTTTTTGGAAAAACAGTTAAATATTTTTGTCTTTTTTCCTTGCTGAAGTCAGAAACTTCCATCAGCCTTAAAGCGCCTGTGGGACAGGCAGCAGTACAGGCAGGTTCCTTTTTGTCAGGGCAAAAGTCGCATTTGTTTATCACTCGCTGCATTGTATCCTGAACAATTGCTCCAAAGGGACAAGCCATCACGCACATCCAGCATCCCACACACCTGTCCTGATCAACTGAAACCCTCTTTGTTTCTTCATCTTTTTTCATTGCACCGCTCATACATGCATATACGCAGTATGGCTCCTCGCAGTGCCTGCACTGAAGGGGTAGATTACTTCTGCCGTCTGTCTCTACGAAAATCCTGGCAACCGGTTGTTCTTTCTTTAATACTGCGCCTATCAGGTCTTTGGCTTCTGAGTGTTCTACAGCACATGCAAGTTCACAACTGTGACATCCCAGGCAGCGTTCGGGGGTAATCAATAGCTGCTCCACATCCTAACCTCCTTAAAACTTTTTTCTTGGGTTTAATTATAGCGGTCAACTTTTTAAAAATATGTCATTTAGAAGACATAAAAATTAAATATTTCTGATAATTTAAAAACTTTCCACACCCCGATAGTCAGATAAATAAAAGGAAACAAGGCCACTTAAAAACATCTCCCATGATCTGATCAGGTACTACAAAATAAATATACCGCAATTCCCAGTGCATTAACACGATGAAAATTGGGCTATTTTAAGGTGCATTATGGGCAGCGGTAAAGTTTTAAGGAGAAATACAACGGCCAAAAATGGGGGTAGACAAAAAAAATATAGCCTTGAGCTCAGGCTATGTTATTCCGCTAAATTATTCAATTTCTGTTCATCAAGAATCGTTACTTTTCCCCGGCGATAACTTATTATTCCCCTCTGGCACAAGCTGTTGAGCAAAGCGGTGACAGTCTGGCGGGTGCTGCCTACCATATTTGCTATTTCTTCATGTGTAAGTCCCAGGTCAAAAAATATTCCATTAGCAGTTTCTCTACCCCTGAATTTTGCTTCCCGCAGCAGCAATCTTGCCAGCCGTCCGCTTACTCCCCTGAATGCAAGGTCCTGAATAACATTATTGAGCTGCTTCAGTATTTTCCCCAGTTCCTTGATAAGTCTGGCGGCTACTACAGGGTTTGTAGTGATGATGTTTTTAAAGTCAGAAATGGAGGTAAAGTAGATTTTAGTGTGGTGCAGGGCCGCTGCAGTGGCTTCCGAATGCCGGCTGAACACATCGCCCTGTTCTAAAATTGTAACAATAAACTCCCTGCCATCTTCCGAGTAATAAGATATTTTCACCCTGCCTTCCATGACAAAATAGATGGCATCTTCAAATTCATGAAACTCAATACTTTCCTTTGGAGCCAATTGGCGGGCATGAAAACACTCTGCAAAATCAGATAACTGTTCATCAGTTAAATCCTTAAAAAGTTTTGCCTTTTTTAATTCTCTGTATTTTGCCATTGGCCTCAGTCCTTGAAACTCATGAGCATTTGTTTAAACATAGCATACCAATATTTAACACATGAATCAAGGTAGGTGTTCCAGGTTAATGGGACATTGTATTATTCCTGAACAAGAATTTTGCGTATTCCAAAATATTGACATATGACCTGGATATATCTGATCTGTCATATGCTCTGTAAAAGGATACCTTGCTTGAAACAGAATTGCATTCGATAAACCACAGACAGCCCTTTTTGTCCAAACCAATGTCAATTGACAATTCTCCACTCGGGCCATAAGAGTTTTCTATATAGCCATATAAAGTTTTTAAAAAATCCCTTATTCGGTTCTTAAAATCTGCAATTTCTGCAGCAGAGTATTTCATGAAATTTAGAAAAAAATATTCAAATTGAAAGGCCGTCGCATGGGTTGTGATATGCGCATTGCTATTACTAAAACAAACAGGAAGCGCAGCTATAATAATATCCCCATCGCAGTCTCTTTGCAGTTCTGCTCGCATATCTACAATACTCTTGTCTATTTTTATCAAATCAATGGCCTGTTGGATAATAAAGCCTTTATTTTTAAAAAACTTCTGAACCTCATGAACAAGACGATCAAAAGTATCTACTTTAGAAACACGAAATTTATTAGTATAAAACCTGTACTCATAACCTCCTTTCGCTAGGCTGGAAATACAGATGACTCCTTTACCGAGACTACTTTGGCAGGCTTTTAGGTAGACTTTATCATAAAGACTTAACATCCTTCTTAAATCATCAGGGGTATTATAATAAATTGTGAAAGGCAAGTGGGGCGCAGCATCTTCATATTTTGCCAACTGTTTATATACTTCCCATTTGTTAAAAGTAAATAGGTAATTTATTGTTTGAATTTTACGTTCTTGCAGTTGTGTTAGAAAATTTCTGTTTAACCCTGGTTCTTTTTTGGTGCCGTATAATTTATAGATCACGTCAGGGTAAGGAAAGCGCTGTGTTTCCCAGATACCTGCATCTTTATTAAAGAAAATCCCCTTAACTGTTGTTTCAGTTAAATCACTAGTTGAAAAAAAGTATAGAGTAACTTTAGCCTTTTTATTTGCTTTTACCAGTTCTATTTGTTTTGCCAGCGGCTTTTGTTTTTGAAGCAATTTATCAGCATGGTTTTTCTTAATAAGTACCCCGACTATAGGTCTTATATAAGTTTGTATCAAATTGTGATTATTCCACATAATAAAGCCTCCAATCAACCAGAATATAAAGCCTATTAATAAGTATATGCGTTGAACGAGTAATTGCACTGTAAATATCATGGGTAAAATCTTATGGAGAAATATGACATGCAAAAAGAGGTTTTTGACATTAAAAAAGAGGAATCGGACATGCCTGGAAGGGTTTAAGGTCTATTCATAGAAGGGATACCCCGAGCAAAGTAACTGCCAGGGTAAAAAACCAGCTTGCAAGGCTCAAAAGGTAGTAGAAAAAAAATAGCCTTAGCTTAGGCTATAAAGAAAGTGGTGAATAATTATGTTTACCTATGTTGACAGAGTAAAATTTATTGCATATTATATTACTATAAGCACATATAATCATATATAGGATTAACTGCTTCATAAAAGTGGGGTTGATTAAATGCTGCAAGTTGGAGCTTAAGCCAGGTGCTACTAGATAATTATTTGAGCAAAAGAGGTGCATTAATACATGAAGAAGAAAGTGGCCTTTGTTTGTGTCCATAATTCATGTCGTTCTCAAATGGCAGAAGGCTGGGCGAAAAAATTAGGAGAAGGTTTGCTAGAAGCTTATTCAGCTGGGACGGAACACTATCCGGAAGTAAAACCGCTCGCAGTGCAGGTTATGAAAGAGGCAGGAGTTGATATGAGTGGACATTATCCAAAACTACTAAATGATATTCCAAAAGAAATTGATATTCTCATAACCATGGGCTGTAATGTTGAATGCCCTTATATACCCTGCAGCTACAGGGAAGACTGGGGATTAACAGATCCTTCTGGCGGACCAATTGAAGATTACAGGAAAACTCGAGATATTATAAAAGAAAAGGTTGAACAGTTAATAGATAGAATAGGAAAAGGAGAATAAGGGGGGAAGAAAAACTATGACAAATGAAGGAACTGCTAAACTATCGCTTCTAGACAGATTTCTAACTTTATGGATATTCCTTGGTATGGCAGTAGGTGTTGGATTAGGTTATTTTTTCCCGGCGCTGCCGGTGCTTCTGGATAGAATGTCCATAGGAACAACATCCATTCCAATTGCCATCGGGTTGATTGTTATGATGTATCCACCTTTGGCAAAGGTAAACTACAAGCAAATAGGCAAAGTTTTTCAGAATAAAAAGGTTATTACCTTATCTTTAGTGCAAAACTGGATTATTGGACCAATTCTGATGTTTGTATTAGCAGTGGTATTTCTTCACAATTACCCGGAATACATGATTGGCCTTATCCTAATAGGTATTGCTCGCTGTATTGCAATGGTTCTGGTGTGGAATGCGCTGGCAAAAGGAGATACAGAGTACGCTGCTGCCTTAGTGGCATTTAATTCAATATTCCAGATTATCACATATTCCTTCTATGCCTATATTTTCATTACAATCCTGCCGCCAATACTAGGCTTGCAAGGAATGATCGTTAATGTCACAATGGGAGAAGTAGCGAAAAGTGTATTAGTCTATTTGGGCATACCATTTGCAGCTGGTTTTCTGACAAGGTATTTCCTGGAGCCTGCAAAGGGTACCGAATGGTATGAGAAAAAATTTGTTCCTAAAATTAGCCCCATGGCTTTAATAGCCTTACTTTTTACCATTGTAATAATGTTTTCATACAAGGGAGAGTATATTGTCAAGCTTCCTCTAGATGTAATCAGGATAGCTATTCCTTTGTTGATATACTTTGTATTGATGTTTTTAATATCATTCTTCCTGAGCATGAGGCTTGGAGTAAATTACAAACAGACTACAAGCTTATCCTTTACGGCAGCCAGCAACAACTTTGAGCTGGCCATAGCCGTAGCCATTGCAGTATTTGGCATTAACTCCGGTATGGCGTTTGCAGCAGTAATAGGACCACTAATTGAAGTGCCAGTACTAATAGCTCTAGTTAATGTGGCTCTTGGATTTAAGCAAAAATACTATACTCCCGATGGAATTCCAAAGTATATAGTAAAAAGAAGTCTATCAGCATAATACCATTTTTACAGAATAAGGGTAAACTCTATACATAGTTTACCCTCTTAACTAATCTGGGCAAAGACTTTTGAAAGGGGTTGACCTTGTTGGAGCTAATACAACTATTAAAAGCGTTGTCAGATGAAACAAGGTTGAGGATTCTTAATTTATTAACAAAAGAAGAACTGTGTGTTTGTGAAATAGAATATCTTTTAAATATTAATCAATCTAATGCTTCCAGACATTTAAACAAGCTATGGGTTTCCAAGATAATTACCTATGAGAAAAGAGCTCAATGGGTTTATTACAAGTTAAATGAAAAGTTAATAAAAGAATATCCCTTTATTAGTGAATTATTAAGCAATGAATTAAACAAAATGGAAATCAGTAAATTGGATTTGGATAGGCTCAATGATTATAAAAATAGTGACCTTACATGTGAAAATATTAAACTATTAAGTAAGTGTTAAAGACGAAAAGAGAAAGATCAAGATAAATAAAAGACCGGAAAACAAAGGTAAAAATATAGTAGTCATATTGCCAGATACAGGAGAAAGATATCTATCCACAGTTCTTTACCAAGTAGATTAGAGATATTTTACCTGGACAAGGGGCGCTTTTTTAGAACACCCTTTGTCCAGGAGCATTTATTGGTATCTTAAGTGCCGGTGCCTTTGGTATGAAATTTTCAGATCATTAATCAGGTAATAATCAGCTTTGAGAAAAGCCGCTGTTAGTTTACTCAAACCAACAAACAGTTCCATTTCAGTAGAGTAAGTTACTTTCTCAGTGAATGGATATACCCAAAGCAAAAGGTAGTTTTGGAGGAATTCCTGTTGGGCTATTAAAAACTGGCAGGCCTGGCTGTAATCCTTTGCCTCCCGGGCTTCCTCTTCCTTAACAGCAAGATAGTACATGAACTCAAGCTCAATACTTAGATGGTCCGGATGGGTCTTAGCATTGGGAGAGAGGGTTAATCCCCATTTGTTATAAGTGTTTTTTACTGCTATGGTTGTTTCCCCTAGCAATGTACCTTCCTCCAGCCAATATGAACCAAAAGGAGGGGCTGGAACTTTATGAGGGCCGTAAAATAAGCGGCAAAATTCTACAATAGTCTCCAGTGAATCAGCCCTTTCCTGCAGTCCCTTTTCCAGTGTTCTAATCTCCGGCTGCAATTGTTCTTCCAGCTCCAGGTATGCCAGGGCGTCCCGCAATGCGGTAGTGTCAAAATCAGCATATTTATTATCAATAGGATTTGTATATTTTTCTGCCAGCCATTGGTAGACGTAAGCCCTGGCCTCTGAACGGTTTTCCGGTGTGTGATTGCTGATGTGATTATTATCTTTCATGGTTGTACCCTTGTTCATATTTTTCAAAGTTCAGGTATTTATTAGCCAACATGTACAGAACACCGGCGAAACCGAACAACCCTATAACATACATATTCTCCAAAGTGGTAGGAGTATAAATGGCTATTGGCTGCTCAAAAGGTCGTATTAACTGACCCCCTATCACAAAATTGGTTCGGGCTGCAAACATTCCTATCACAATTAGAGCAGAGGCCACAATTATTCCAGTCTGGGTGCGGGTACTTTTATTTGCCAGTATTACCAGGGGAATAACTAGTCCTGCAATAACTTCAAAAGTCCAGAAGCTAAAGGCGTAGTCCCCAGAGATCATCATTAACTGGTCCGGGTTAGAGCCATAGAAGTAACTAATTATCCGCCAGAATACCATAAATATTAAGCCTAACAGGGCAAAAATCTGCACTTTTCCCAGCTCGGATACTACATGGGCTACGGAAGAAGGCATTTTACTGCCGGTGGCTTGATAACTCATGATGATGAACAGGCTAAGGACTGCCAAACCGGAGACAATAGCAGTTGCCACCATGTATATTGGTGTAAATGCTCCAAACCACATTGGCTTGGAATAGAGCATTCCAAATAACGCACCCAGGGTTCCCAGGGCAAAGAAGGCAGTAATCAAAGAAAGGGTAGCCCAGCGCAGCACTGCTTTATGATCACCCCGCCGGATAGCAAAAAACTCCAGTATCAAGAATAGAACATATATAGAATAGGCAGCGCCCATCCAGAACATTGGTGAAGTTAAATTTGGTGAAAGCAGCATGTTGATCATCATCAGCGGGCGGCCGATATCAAGGAGGATACCCGCCATCCCCACCAGCAGTATGATAATGGACAGGGTTACTGCTCGCAGACCGATTACCTCCGGTCTAAGACGTTCCCGCCTACCCGAATCAGTAGTGTGAGTTATTGCCCGCCAGGCAATGGTTTCAAACTGCTCCAGCCCCAAGAGATGGCCCAGGGAAGAGACAATACAAATTCCTGAAGCAATTACCACGAAGAACAGGTAAGCCGATACAAAAATGTTCCAGGGCACCGCATTTGTTGAGGCTAATGCAGAGTGACCTTGGACAAGAATAGTACCTGCAGCATATATTCCAACAGCAGCCATAATGGCAAACAAGATAAACCAGAGGGAAGGGGTACCGCCTATTCCCAATCCCGGGGTAGATTTTACCGTTGTGGTTGTCTTGAGCTGGGTATTTGTTGTCATTTTAATCATACCTCCTGACCTATTTATCCCATACATAGAACACTTTTGGTTTGGTATTTTTTTCGGGCAGCAGAGGTCTAGCATGTTTGCCGGTGATCAGTTTATTAACTTCACTATTTGGATCATTCAGGTCCCCTAGATATCTAGCATTAGAAGCACAGGCCCGGATGCAGGCCGGTTCGTAGATACCCTTGTCAATCCGGTGCTGACAGAAATTACACTTGTCGATAGTATTACGTGGTCTCAGGTCGACGTCAGGATTAATGAACTCCGGTAATTTATCGTACTCTGCAGTGAAAGGCTTATACTTGTTAAAAGAACGTGCTTCGTAGGGGCATGCAGTCATGCAGTATTTGCAGCCCATGCATTTTTTGTTATCTTGTACCACAATACCATCTTCCCGCTTGTAGGTGGCTTTAACGGGACATACCTTTACGCAAGGTGGATTATCACACTGCATGCAACCAATGGGAATTAACTGCATGGAGATGTTAGGATATTTTCCCCTGGGACCAACAGGATAAACCCTGGTTCGTTCAATTCCCTTGGGGAGGTTATTTTCTACACAGCAGGCTATGGTACAGGCCTGGCAGGCAGTACACTTGTCTAAATCTATCACCATTGCTAATCTCATGTCGTCACCCCCTATACCCTTTCTACTTTTACTCTGGTATTGTAATAACTGGTTGAACCCGACAAGTAATCATAGTCAGTACCCTTAAGGTCATTAGGGTTGACCCCGATACCCCTGGCAAATCTCCCATAAGACCAGTGTCCCTGGCCGTAGACCATGGCTATGATTCCAGGATGAATTCCCTCGAAAACTTTAGCTGGACAGACGACTTCTCCATAATCAGAGGAAACCTTAACCATATCTCCGTCTCTTATGCCATATTTAGCTGCTGTTTCTGGATTTAACTCGGCAAAAGTTGTATTCCCTGCTCCGTACATAACCAGGTAACGGTCCTGGGCCCAGGGGTTATTGCCGCTGCGTCCCTCTGTCGATAGTGCGGCTTTGTAGGAGATTAGCACTAACGGGTATTTTTCGCTGGCGCCTAAATATTTTGGTTCCTCAAAGTGTGGTACATACACAAGGTCTCCGGTGGCATCGATTTTAATATTCTTGAGGTCGGCTTCGGTTACATCCCTTTCAGAGAGTAGTTTTTTTAATGTCTCAGAGTAGAACTCAAACTTGCCTGTTGGGGTGCTAAAACCCTTTGCTCTAACGCTGCCAATTTTGTAGGGTGCCCTGACGTGAATTCCCTTTTTCATCCAATCATCCCATGACTGCATTTCACCAAGCCTGATTTTCATGTACTGTTCTAAACTTTGAATACCGGCAAAGCTTTCTGCAACTGATCCTCCAATTCTTCTGGCCAGTTCTATAGTGATTTCTGATGTCTGTTTGGTGTCATATAACCGTTCAACCACTGGGGTGGAAATATAAGTTTCTGCGTATTTACCTGACTTAACCGGATGAGTATAATTCCATTTTTCCAAATGTACCGGAGTCGGCAGGATGATATCCGCAAATTCCGTAAACTCTGTAAGCATGGGGGTAATGTGTACAATAAATGGCACCTTTTTTAATGCTTCATGCCAGGGGGCAGTGTTAGGACAGGAAAAATTAAAGTTGTTAAAATAAGCTAAAATCATCTCCACCTTATATGGATCTTCTTTTAATATTGATTCAGGCAGTCGACCCGTTACCACGCCTGCATTGGGAAATTGCTTTGAGCGCCGGTAGTCAATTCGAGGCTGTTTTCTACATTTATCAGCTATATCATCCATTACTTCCGGGAATGGGTCTGGTGCGTAGGAAGAGCCAGATGGATAAATGATACCTCCGTCAGTATCAATAGACCCGACAAGGCCGTTAAGGACGTAAACAGCATTTGTACAGTAACTGCCGTTTGGACGCATTGCTGTTCCACGACCTGACCAGGCATAAGCCGGCCTCGTAGCTGCAAACTCTTTCGCTAATTTGTAAATGTCCTCCTCCGGGATGCCGGTTATCTTGGCAGCCCAAGCAGGAGCAGCATTTTTGAGGTAAGTGTTCCACCATTTTAACAGTCCGTAGGTATAGTTTTCAGTAAAAGCCGGTATTTCTTCACCTGTTTCATCGGTAATTGTCTCTGGAATGGTTTTGCCGGTGATAAATTGTAACTCAGTACTATTAAAGTCGCCTACAAATTCTTTATCCCACAAACCTTCAGTCAAAATTATGTGTGCCATGGCACAGGCTAAAGCCCCATCTGTACCGGGATTAATCGGGATCCATTTGTCAGCCTTGGCTGCTGTTACGGAGAAACGCGGGTCTACTACTACAATCTTAACTCTATTGGCCCTGTCACGGATTTTTCCAAATACATTGACCAGTCTTGTGGTTGGACGGTGGGCTTCCAGGGGACTGTTGCCAAAACAGATAATATAGTTTATTTTTTCATAATCACACCCAACATAATCAAATACACCATCTGCCATCCACCGCCCTTGTTTAGTTGCTTCAGCACAGATAGCGCTGTGGGAAATATTGTTAGGCGTACCGTAGACCTTACAGAACTTATCATAGAGCAGGTGAACATCCAGGGTGTTGTAGCGTCCCCGGTTTAATACAACCTTGTGGGCCTGCTCCTTGTTTCGAAGTTCTTTCATCTTGCCGGCTACCGTATCAAGGGCTTCATCCCAGGAAACAGGCACAAATTTGGGGTCAATCCCTTTGCCTTTTTCAGGATTAGTGCGTTTCATGGGCCCTTTAATCCGATCAGGGTCGTATAGCTGCTGTAAAACCAGGTGGGATCGTACACATGCTTTACCATCATTGACAAGTGAGTGAGGATTTCCTTCTATCCGAACTGCTTTACCATTTACGACCCTCACCCTTAATGGGCACCAGCCTACACAGCCGGTACAAAAGCTGTGCTTCCACTCTTCTGTTTGGCTGGGACCTGCTAATGCCTCTGTTTTAATCAGGTTCTTTAAGACCGGACTGGCAGAACCTATTCCTGCAGCGGCAAAAGCCCCAGCTACAGCTGTGGTTTTTAAGAAAGTTCGTCTCTTCATTTAGATTTGCCCCCCTTAATTTGGGACATTTCTTGTGTCCCCTTTCGTTTAATTTGACAATTCAGTAAACTTAAATTAAAAGGTCTTATTAATAATAATATAAGTTAATAATACTTTGTTAAGCAGTTATTAACTATCAGGCAAATACTCTATTTTTTTGCAGTTTATTATCAGGGTTTTTGCATAATCTATCAGGGTTTTGCCCTAGGTAGTTATAGATATAATAGATATATATAATAATTACAGAATAGTACTACAGCGAAATTTAGCAATTAGCGGAGCCATGGGGGAGCCATGGGGACGGTTCGAGCGTCACCGTAGCGCAGCGAAGGTCCCAAGGGAAGACGATGGAACCGTCCACATGGCGTAGCGATGTAACGAAACGAGTAACCTTTCGCTGTAGTAATAGTTGAAAATATGCTACAATAACTATAGGCATACTAGACTATGTGTCAACTATTAACCTGTAAAGCTAAGAGAAAGCTGGGAGAATAAATAAAATGAGGTGAAAGCCGTGGCTAAATGGCGCTGGATAATTGTTGTTATACTACTGCTGGCCCTGGTGTTAACTGGATGCAAAAACCGACAAGACCTGCCCAAGATATCCTTTTCAGATGTTGAGAAAGAGACTGTCAAGGTTAAAGCCGAAAATGGTGCGGAGCCGCTGCGAGTGGCCATTGCCGCAGTGATTTCTTCCACTGAAAGTATAATTTACTATGAAGATTTGCTTGACTATTTAGGAGCAACCCTTGACCGGCCAATCGAATTGGTTTACCGCAAGACTTATAGTGAAGTAAACGACCTGCTGCGGGTGGGCCAGGTGGACATGGCTTTTATCTGTACTTATGCTTATATATTAGGTAAAAACGAATTTAATTTGGAGCTCCTTGCTGCTCCGGTGATAAATGGCAAGCCCACTTACCAGAGTTATTTTATTGTGCCAGGTCAAAGCAAGGCAGAAAATCTAGATGATCTTCAGGGTAAACGCTTTGCTTTTACAGACCCTATTTCGTTTACCGGTAGACTTTATCCCATGTATGTGCTTAAAAAGAAGGGGTACTCTCCTCAAGAATATTTCAGCGAAATAATCTATACTTACAGCCACGACAATTCCATTAAAGCAGTTGCCCAAAATTTAGTAGATGGAGCAGCTGTAGACGGGTTAATTCTGGAATATCTTTATACAGTTGATCCATCATACCTTACTAAAATAAAAATAATCCATAAATCAGACGAATTTGGAATGCCTCCGGTTGTAGTTCCTCCTGGCCTTGATGAAGATTTGAAGGGTGAACTTCAGCAGTTCTTCACTTCTCTACATTTAAATGAAAATAGTCGAGCGATACTGGATAAAATTCTAATTGAAGAATTTGTCTTGCCAGAGGATAAAGATTACAAGTCAATTGAGGAAATAGTAAACGCGGTGATTGATGATGAAAGCTAGATTAATTGCCGCATTCTGGTGGTTCTCGGATAAATTTAGTATCCGCATGAAAATAATGGGTATTGCCTTATGCGGGATTTTTCTATTAGGGCTGTTGGCCACTGTACAGACAGTGTCTATTCTAAATAAAACCATGAGCGAAAACTTGGAAAAACAGGGAATCGCCATTGCCAGGGATGTAGCTGCACGCAGCATTGACTATATTTACACTAACAATTTATATGCTTTATTTGAGCTGGTGGAGGACACTCTGGTCAACAACAGTGATGTAAGCTACATTATGCTCCTGGATGTCACAGGGAAACCCCTGGTTCATACTTTTAGCCAGGGGATTCCCAGAGGATTAATTGAACTTAACCATGTAAACAGGGAGGAAAGATATAACGTACTGCTTTTTGAGACAGAAGAGGGGATTATTAAAGATATTGCCGCCCCCATTTTTGAAGGACGAGCAGGGACTATACGGGTAGGAATGAGTTACCACGGCATAACAGCTGCTGTAATTGAAGCAACAAAAAAATTGTTCGGGAGCGTTGCCCTCATTTCTTTTTTCGGTATTATATCTGCGGTAATACTAACTATGGCGCTTACCAGACCAGTACAACAACTTGTGCAGGCAACAAAAGAAGTAGCTGCCGGCAATTATCAGGTTAAAGTGCCTGAGTGGTGGAGCAAAGATGAGTTTGGTCATTTAACTTCAGCTTTCAATCACATGACCCAGGAGTTATTTCTGTCCAACCAGGAACTTAAACGGTTCAGTCAGGAGATAATCAAGCATAATAAAGAGCTGGCTGCTTACAACGCTGTTATTAAGACCGCTGCTACCTCCCTGGATCTGGAAAAGATAGCCCAAAGTTCTTTGCAGGAATTGCTGCAGATTCTAAGCTTAAGTCATGGAGCTATTCTTATTTTGGATCAATCCAGTGAAAAATTTGCCCTGGTATTCCATGGCAAGAAAAGCGGCCCTATTAATAAGCTGGCAGACGTACCTATCAAGAATAGTAAAATAAAAGAATGCTTAAATAGACAGGCGCCGGTGGTTGTGGCTAAAAAGGAGTTTACAAGGGCTTTTATTCCTTTAAAAGCTACCAACAAGATAGTGGGTATGCTGGTGATTGTTGGGTTAACAAGTGATTTGAGCCATAACAAAATTGATTTTTTACTTTCTGTGGGCAGCCAGATAGGATTAGCTGTTGAAAATGCCCTTTTGTGGAATGAAGTTAAACACAAAGATGAAATCAGGACGCAACTACTGCAAAAGTTAATTACAGCCCAGGAAGATGAACGCAAGCGGATTGCCCGGGAACTACATGATGAAACCAGCCAATCCCTGTCTTCTTTTCTGTTAGGCCTTAAGCTGATAGAAGGATCAAAAGATCTGGAACAAGTCAAAGAACGAACCGGGGAACTGCGAGAGTTGGTATCCCAAACACTAAATGATATCCACAACCTGGCGCTGGAATTAAGGCCGACAATTTTGGATGATTTGGGTTTGCTGGCAGCAGTAGAACGCTATATCGCCAGTATAACGGAAAAAACCGGAATTGAAATAGACCTGCAGGTACTCGGTTTAGAGAAAATCAGCCTGAGACCGGAAGTGGAAACGGCTGTCTACCGAATTATTCAGGAGGCATTGACTAATGTTGTTAAATATGCCCAGGCTGAGAGTATTAGTATCCTGGTGGAAAGACAGGGAAGTCATTTAATAGTTATCATTGAAGATGATGGGATTGGGTTTGATTTAAATAAACTGCAGGAGCCTTCATTAGAATACAAGCATTTAGGAATCTTTGGCATGGAGGAGAGAGCTTCAATTGTTGGCGGAAGCTTCTCCATTGAATCAGAGCCAGGGATTGGAACAACGGTGTATTTTAGACTTCCTTTAGAGGAGGTGGCCTAATTATGATAAAAGTGATGTTGGTTGATGACCATTCTATTCTTCGGAGCGGTTTAAGGATGCTGTTAAATGCTGAGGAAGACTTGGAAGTAGTAGGTGAGGCCAGTTGTGGTGAAGGAGCCATTAGTTTGCTTGATCATGGCATAATTCCAGACTTGATTTTGCTGGACTTGAGTATGCCAGGCATGGGAGGGTTAGCTGCCCTAAAAGAGATTAAAGAAAAGTATCCTCAGGTTCAGGTGTTGGTTCTGACCATGCATGATGACGAAAAATATTTGCCCAGTGTACTGGAAGCTGGAGCCAGCGGCTACGTAGTGAAAAAGGCAGTAGACAGTGTAGTAATAAACGCCATCAGAACAGTTGCCAGGGGAGAACCGTATATAGACGATTCCATGACAGGAGTTCTTATTTCAGGGTTAATTAGCAAAAAACAGGCAGATGTAAAACATTTACAGCATTATAATAAAAACCCCCTCAGTCCAAGGGAAGAAGAAGTGTTGAAACTTCTCTGTCTAGGCCATACTAATAAGCAGATAGCTGAAGAGTTGGTGATCAGTGTCAAGACTGTTGAAGCTCATAAGGCAAAAATTAAAACAAAGCTAAACTTAACAAAAAGATCTGATTTAACACGGTATGCCATAAACAATAAACTAATCGAGTTTAAGGATACAAAATGATGGAACGAAAGCTATTTATCTAAGGATTGCTGCTGGAGCTTCTCTAGCGAAGTGAATTATTATATAATGAATTAAATAGAATAGTAGAAAAATTAGACATATGAGGGGAATAGTGATATGGAAAAAGTCTTGGTCAAGGAGCTTGTGCAAAACTTAAATAGATATATTGACAAACAGGTGGAAGTTTGCGGATGGATAAGAAGCAATCGTGACCAAAAGTCATTTGGATTTATATCGCTAAATGATGGCACTCACTTCAATACTATTCAAGTTGTATATGAAAAGGAATTGCTGCCAAACTTTGATGAAGTGGCAAAGTATAGAGTGGGTTCTGCTGTAAAAATCAAAGGTATAATAGTGGAGACTCCCCAGGCTAAACAACCTTTTGAGATTAAAGCACAAGAAGTAGCTTTGGAGGGAGATTCCCCAGAAGACTACCCAATTCAACCAAAGAGACATACTAGAGAATTTCTTAGAGAGGTAGCACACTTACGTGCAAGAACAAATCTATTTGCAGCAGTTTTTAGGGTTCGGTCGCTGCTTGCCTATGCCATTCACAAATTCTTTCAAGAAAGAGGGTTTGTATATGTGCATTCACCAATCATCACTGCAAGTGATGCAGAGGGTGCAGGAGAAATGTTCAGAATAACGACCCTGGATCCAAAAAATCCGCCCCTTACAGAAAAGGGAGAGGTGGACTTTTCTCAAGATTTCTTTGGCAAAAAAACAAACCTTACAGTTAGTGGCCAGTTAGAGGCAGAAGCCTTTGCCCTGGCCTTCAAAAATGTCTATACTTTTGGGCCAACTTTTAGAGCAGAAAATTCCAATACTGCAAGACATGCTGCAGAGTTCTGGATGATAGAGCCTGAATTTGCATTTGCAGAATTGCAGGACAATATGAATCTTGCAGAAGATATGATGAAAAGCATCATTAATTATATACTAGAAAATGCTCAAGAAGAAATTGAATTCTTTAATCAATTCGTGGATAAAGGTTTAAAGGCAAGATTAGATAATATAGTCAACTCGGAATTTGCACATGTAACATATACGGAGGCGGTAAATTTACTTAAAGAATCCAAAGAGAAATTTGAATATCCTGTGGAATGGGGCAAGGACTTGCAAACCGAGCATGAAAGGTATTTAACTGAAACAGTGTTCAATAAACCGGTATTTGTAACAGACTATCCCAAAGATATCAAGGCATTTTATATGAGAAACAATGATGATGGAAAAACTGTTGCAGCAATGGATTTGTTGGTTCCAGGGGTAGGAGAATTAATAGGCGGCAGCCAAAGAGAGGAAAGAGCAGAGCTTTTAGAGCAAAGAATGAAGGAATTAAATATTGATACAAAAGAATTATGGTGGTATTTAGATTTAAGAAAATATGGCGGGGTAAAACATGCAGGATTTGGGCTGGGTTTTGAAAGGGCTATAATGTATGTCACAGGGGTAAGCAACATTAGAGATGTTATACCTTTTCCCAGAACGGTTAAATCTTGTGACTTTTAACTGAGGTTATGGGCAGCTCAATTATAAACAAGGCGCCTGAATCTGAGTTTTTTGCTGAAAGGGGAATTAAGCAGGAGGCATACATTATCGGAGGGGGAGTGCTGGTAATCCTGGTGGCTATAATTGTGATATTTAGGAAAAGAACCAAGTATTCTATATGATTCTGTATTAATAAAGAGGTTTTATGAGGTTTTATAAAGAGAAGGCATCCCAGTTTACTGAATGTGCGGGCTCCGTTCACACTGCTTAATGGGGTGCTTTTTTATTGGTGCTCATGAATTTTTTTTGATACTTGATTCGTGATTATTGATAATTTTTAGTTGATTGTTGCTGGGAAAGTAGGCAATCTATCAAGAAACTTTAAGGCAGGTGATTGCAGGAGGAGCAGATCATTTATATGATCTGACCTACGACCCGATAACTCTTTAAACATTAAATCTTTGTAAAAATGTGGATAAGGACTACCTCTTGTTACTACTAGTCTTTTAACCACAGCAGGAGAGAGTAGATGTTAAATTTATACATGTTTGTTGTAAATAGGTGCATGTCGCAATATGGCAATGCTTACTTGATTTAGCCACATGAAATTTATGCAACACTAGTGAGGATATATATAAAAATCTTGATACGTTGACACAAAAAGACAGAAATGAAATAAATCTTAGGGTTAAAATTGTAGGTGAAATATTAGAAGCTCGTAAGGGTAAGGGTCTCACATTGTCAGTTGTTCCCATGGAAGGTCAACACAAAGGTACTCACCAATAGAATAACACCAACAATACCACTTGAACAGAACTGTAGAGATTCTCCGGTAAGTTGATAAGACACCATATTATTGGTATAATATTACAGTAAGTGGTTCTATTATTGACTACCCGGTTACACATAACAGTTTGTCTAAAAAAAGAAAATGGAGGTTTTATGATGGCAAATACTGAATATAAACTTCAACTTTCAGAAAAGTTTATTCCACTTCTCAGTAAAATTACGGGTGATACTATAGACAAAAAAGTACAGCTGGCCTTTGCTATTAATTTATTTGTTAATAAAACAGTTACATTAGAAAAAGCAGCAGAATTATCTGGAGAAACCCTTGCTGATTTTATAGAAACCTTGCGAGAACAAAACATACCATGGATGGAATATACAGAGGAGCATAAGAAACAGGATGATAAGGTAACAAAAAAGATGCTGAAAGAAATGGGCATTTTAAAATGAAAAAGTTAGGTAAAGTTGTTTGTAATTCAAGCCCTATAATTGGCCTATCTATATTAGATTCTATTGATTTATTATGGAAGATGTTTGATGAGGTTTTTGTAACTGAAGCTGTGTATAAAGAGGTTGTTAGTCGTGGGAAAAATTATACTGGTTCCACTGAACTGAGCAAGGCTGTTAAAGATGGAAATATTAGAATCTATTCTGTTAAAGATACAGTTCTTGTTAACCGTTTTACAGGAAGGCTGCATAAAGGAGAATTAGAAGTAATAACAGCAGCAAGAGAATTAGGTGCGTCGTATTTGTTATTAGATGATAAAGCAGCTAGAGCTTTAGCAGAAACTTTATTACTTGAACCCACTGGAATTATTGGTTTGTTGAAAATTGCTAAGTTAACCGGAAGAATAACATCTTTGCAAATATGCCTAGATAGATTAATAGATCATAATTTTAGAATTTCTAAGGCACTGTATCTTCAATTACTAAAAGAAGTAGGGGAAATTTAAATAGGGTTTTAGCCATGGTTGGCTAAAACCCTTGACAATAAAAGGTTTCAAAGGTTGTCCAGTTCAACTAGTGTCTTTAGATCAACGAGACTTCAACCTACATGACATCCTTATTATTTCACACCAGTACCGTTCCCCGTCCAATATTGGGTTCCGATCTAATCGCTTCGGGGTTTTTATATTCCGAAATTTTGGGCTGCGAGGTTCGCTATACTGGTGCCGTCTCTGATTGAAGCTGAGATCTCGACAGAGGAGTTTCGTAGGAACTGGGCCCGCTTGTTCATCTCGGTTTATGGGAGACCCGGAACCACGATCCGCCGCCTAAAAAGACGCTCAAGGCCAACCATATTGACCATATTGTTCCGGAACAACCGGAAACGGTTTATGATGACGATTATTCTCAAGTGGCCGAAGAACAGTATTCTTAAGATGCCCCTCCTCACAAGCCTGAGCAAAAGCTATATGCCATTTAAGTGGGACTTCTATGCCCAAAATCAAGTTTAATTTCACAACATCGGGAGCTTTGGTAGTATGGCTTACCTTCGTTTATTCCAAGCCGGGTGCCGCAAATTCCTATCAATAACATTAGAGATGTTATACCTTTTCCCAGAACGGTTAAATCTTGTGACTTTTAACTGAGGCTATGGGCAGCTCAATTATAAACAAGGCGCCCGAATCTGAGTTTTTTGCTGAAAGGGGAATTAAGCAGGAGGCATACATTATCGGAGGGGGAGTGCTGGTAATCCTGGTAGCTATAATTATTATATTCAGGAAAAGAACCAAGTATTCTATATGATTCTGTATTAATAAAGAGGTTTTATGAGGTTTTATAAAGAGAAGGCATCCCAGTTTACTGAATGTGCGGGCTCAGTTCACACTCTGCTCAATGGGGTGCTTTATCATTGGTGCTCATGAATTTTTTTTGATACTTGATTCGTGATTATTGATAATTTTTAGTTGATTGTTGCTGGGAAAGTAATATAAACTTCAAATCGGAAAGTAACTTTTCAAACTAAGAATATATAGACACAATCATAAATTTTTTGGATATAAGTACTGCAGTGAGGGCTTTAAACACTCCCTAATACAAAACAGAGACTTGCATTTAATAGATTTCTAGAAAAGCAAGTGTTTTGGGGTATAGAGAATAAACCTTTGTCCCGAACGAACCAGGTAGAGTATGATATAAATTATCTGGTCTTGTCTTATGCATCAGCTAAGCTCACAGCAATCCAGGCCTGTTG
>JBFLYC010000011.1:0-107834 GCA_040756735.1 Bacillota bacterium
TATGAGGACGTCTTTCCAGCTCAATTTACCTGACATAATCATCTCTCCTGCTCAATTCTTTTTATTTTATCATAACATAGAGCAGGGTCAATGTCCAGCTTTATCCCACGATTATGAGTAAGAGCCTTCTTTGATACAGGTAGATCCATTGGAGATAGAGATCGGTTATAATTTAATATCTTTAACCGATGAGAGTCAGCAGGGGGATCTCTTGGAAAGATTAGCTGCAGTAAGAAGGCAATGTGCCAAGGAAATGGGGATTTATGTGAAGCCCATTAGGATCAGAGACAATCTTCAATTAGAGCCAAATAGTTATAGATTTAAAATGCGGGGTATTGAAATTACTGGAGGAGAGATCCTTCCTGGTTATTACCTTGCCATGAATCCTGGAGATCAGGATGTGAATATAGAAGGTATTGCGACCAAAGAGCCTACATTTGGGCTGGCGGCCTGGTGGATTTCTGAGGCTAATAGGGAAAAAGCAGAGCTTAGCGGTTTTACAGTTGTGGATGCTTCAACTGTGATGATCACCCATTTAACTGAATTCATTAAGTCTCATGGATATGAACTTCTAGGCAGGCAGGAGGTAAAAGAATTGTTGGACCTGGTACGCGACAGTAATCCTGCTGTAGTTGAAGGTTTGGTGCCAGAAACTTTAAGTCTAGGCGAGGTACAGAAGGTTTTACAAAACCTACTTAAAGAGCGGATTCCGATTAGAGATTTAGTTACTATTTTTGAGGCGCTGGCCAACAAGGGTTCGGTGGTTAAGGATTTAGATTTTTTAACAGAATCAGTGCGGGGTTCCTTGGCCAGGCATATTAGTAAGACTTATGCTCCTGAAGGAAAATTGATTGTAGTAACCCTGGATCCATCATTGGAAGAAAGTATTGCAAAATCTTTGCAGCATACAGCAGAAGGCCATTATCCTGTTCTTTCTCCAAATGTGGTCCAACACATTTTCGACCAGCTTGAAAAATATGTTCAAGATTTTTCCTTATTAGGACTTCAGCCGGTAGTGGTTTGTTCTTCGCGCATCAGGATGGCCTTTAGAAGGCTAATTGAAAGGTTTATGCCTGCCCTAGTGGTTTTATCACTTAATGAACTTGTGCCTGAATTGGAAGTGGAGGCAATTGGAATGGTGAAGGATCATGAAATTTAAAAAGTACATTACTAATGATATGAAGGAAGCCTGTCAAAGGATACGAGAGGACTTAGGGGCAGATGCTGTTATCATTAATTCCAGGAAAGTGACACAAAAAGGGTTATTGGGTTTTCTTAAGCCAAGGATGCTAGAAGTTACAGCAGCTATAGATGATATTAATCAAGCTAAGCAGCCTCTAAAACCTAAAAGAGCACATTTTCCTGAGGATATTATTTCAAAGGAAATGCGGGAAATGAAAGGACTCTTAGAAAAGCTCCTGATCCAAAATGGTCAGAGTTTTCACGAGCAGGGTGCATCAGCTCTAGATGGTAATGCGACAATTAACGCTTCTAATATATTGGATAGGTTCTTCGCTGAGCAAGAGGTGCTTCCTTCAACTGCAAAAAAAATCCTTAGTGCTTTTACTGAAGAAGAGCTTCAACTTTGTTCTTCTGGGTGGGAGTTAATGGACATGTTAAAAGGTAAGCTGGAAAAGATCTTTGTGCCAGTTACCAGGGAAAATCATCTCAGCAGATTAATGGTGTTTATTGGACCGACAGGCGTAGGAAAAACAACCACCATAGCCAAGTTAGCTGCCAATTTTGCCCTTTATCATGGGCTTAATATTGGGTTGGTAACCATCGATACCTACCGGATCGGAGCCGTTGCCCAGCTAAAAACGTATGGAGAGATAATTGGAGTTACGGTAGATGTGGTAATGACACCTCATGAGCTTAAAATGACCCTTCAAAAATATGCAAGATGTGATTTGATTTTGCTTGACACCGCTGGCAGGTCGTCTAAAAATATCGAACAAATTGCTGAGCTCAAATCATTTTTAGATGTGGTCCGGCCGGCTGAAATATACTTGGTAATGAGTGCTAACACCAAAAACAAGGACCTTTTGACAATACTGGACAATTATAAATCTTTAAACTATTCGAAGCTTGTAATAACTAAAATCGATGAAACAGATAGCTTAGGTTGTCTAGTAAATGTGGCAGACATTACAGGGCTTCCGGTAGCTTATGTGACCAATGGCCAGAATGTGCCAGATGATATTATTCCTGGAGAGCCGGAACGTTTGGCAAAGCTAATAGTGGGGGAAGTGGGATAAATGAAGGATCAAGCCAGTCGTTTAAGGGAGATAGCATCTTTGAACAAAGACGGCAACAAATCCAACATTTCTTCAATTAAAGTATTGGCTGTGGTTAGCGGCAAAGGAGGTGTTGGGAAAACAAACATTTCCTTAAATTTAGCAATTGCCCTTGCAAAGAGGGACAAAAAAGTCCTGGTATTTGATGCAGATTTAGGCATGGCGAATATTGACATCCTAATGGGTATCGTTCCAAAATATACTCTATACGATGCTTTAAAAGGAACAGTATCTTTACAGGATATTGTGGCTGAAGGTCCCTTGGGAATAAAAATTATACCAGGGGGCTCTGGAGTTGGTGAATTAACCCAAATTGATTTTCAACAAAGGGAGTATATTTGGGATCAACTTAGAAAGTATTTTATTGGCCTTGATTATGTGTTAATAGATTGCGGAGCTGGTATTAACAGGTCTATTGTTGGGTTCATGGTTGCAGCAGATGAGGTTGTTGTGGTTTTGACTCCTGAGCCCACATCTATCACTGACGCTTATAGCGTAATAAAAATTTTATCTAAGTTTCAGATAAATTCAGAAGTGTTTTTGATTGTAAATAGGGTCAATAATTTAGAAGAGGCCCAATCCACTGCTAGAAAAATTGAAACTGTTTCCCAGAGGTTTTTAAATATAAAGATAAAAAGACTTGGTTTTATTTCCAATGATGAGGTCATAGAGAGGGCAGTGCGTAAACAGGTACCTTTTACTGTCCTATATCCAAACAGTAAAGCCTCAATGGACATGGAGCAGTTAGCTGAAAATCTGATTGAAGGCAAGATGAGACCCCCAAAAGGTGTTGACAGCTTTATGGGTAGGCTGCTTAAGTTGTTCGGTTAGGGCTTAAGTTGATTATTTAGAAAGGAGATACTAATGGCTATTAACAAGTTTAGATTTCTGAAGATAAATAGACAAATAGATGTGTTCAGTGCTAAAGATGGAATAGCATATAAAAGTCTCATACAAGAAATTAGGGAAGATTCCTTTGCAATACAAGAGCCTATCTATAAAATGTCTGTATTACCTTTGCAGCCAGGACAAAGGGTGAGTCTGAAGATATCAACAGAGGGTGATAAATATACTTTTGAGTCACAAGTATTATCTTTAATAAAGGAAAATAAGCTGGTTTTATATGTTTTAACCGTACCGGAAAATGTAGTTAAGCAAGAAAGAAGGAACTTTGTCAGGGTAGAAGTAGCAATCAATGTTAAGTATAATATTCTAAAAGAGCCGCCTAATGATCTGGGAAAACTAAACAGCTTGCAGCTATCAAGGGAAGCTTTGGGAATAGATTTAAGCGGGGGTGGGTTAATGCTGGTCCTGAAAAAACCCGTACCTGAAAGGCAATATATTATTATGGAGTTTGATGTTGGCACTGGTGGAATACCTTTTAGGGTTAGGATATTAGGACAGGTGTTGAGGTCCATAACTGAGGAGCGAGGTAGGGCGATAAGGCATTTAGCAGGTGTAAGTTTTATTGAAGTTGATGAAAGATTGAGAGACAAAATAATTGCCTTTGTATTTGATAAAATAGTTAAAAATATTAGAAGGTTATAGGGCGGAAAAATGGACAGAGAACATTTATGGAAGAGCTATCAAATAAATAAAGATCCTTTTAGCAAGGATAAAATCATTGAAAGCTATTTGCCTCTGGTAAAAAAAATAGTTGGCCGCATGACTTTAAAAATACCACCCCATTGGGATGAGGAGGATGTTATCAGCTATGGAATCATAGGTCTGATTGAAGCTGTCGAAAGGTATATTCCCAGCAAAGGTGTTAAGTTTGAGACCTTTGCAACCTTAAGAATAAAAGGGGCAGTTCTCGATGCCCTTCGAGATTCCACAATTATCCCAAGGGGTCTAGGAGAGAATTTGTCCAAGGTATCTCGGGCTGTAGAAAAGCTTGAACAAGAAACTGGAGCAGAGGTTTCTTCTGAGCAAATAGCTGCTGAATTGAAGATGTCTGTAAAAGAAATAGACGAGGTAATGGTTGCTTTTTCTCATCTTAGTTTTGTATCTTTACATGAAAGTCTTCATATGGACGGGAATGAGAATGAGGATGTGATGTTAATTGACACTATACCATCAGATAGTCAATATGATCCTGCAGAACAGGCATCATGGTCTGAGACTAAAAGGCAACTTGTAGAAGCAATTAAAAGTTTAACTGATAAAGAAAGGTTAATTCTAGCCTTATATTATTATGAAGAATTGACATTAAAAGAAATTGCAGATGTACTTGATGTTAGTGAATCCAGGGTATCTCAGCTTAGGAGTAGGACTTTATTGAAACTCAGACTTTTTATGGAGAAAGGAAAAATGAACTGATGAGTTTTGTATTAATTATTATCGGACTTATTCTGATTATTATTACTCTACCCTCTGCAAAAGAAAAAATCTTCAGCAAAAAGTATGAAGAGAGAACACAGGAATTAATATTTTTAAAAAGGATTGAAGATAAGTTGGACTTAGTATTAAATAAATTAAATAATATGGAGGAACCCATACTGGCTGATCATGCTGAATCCATGGAATTAGTGAGTCATACCTATACCTCGAACTCTTTTTCTGAGCGCTTGAAAAAAAGTCAAGCCATGGTTGAGTATAAGGAAATCATTGAAGCTCATGAGAAGGGTGAGAGTATTATCAACCTGGCCCAAAGATACAACAGGGGAAAGGGTGAAATACAATTAATTCTAAATTTAAAAAGATAAAAAGATTTGTAGAAAAGTATGATCAGGTGATTCTTGGGATTGGTATTGGTCTGCTTTTATCTGGGATTCTGTTTGGCATTGCTTCACCAAGAATGTCAAATTATCAAATAGAAAATTTGGCTAGACAACAAGGAATGGTTTTTCCACATGAACTGCTACCTTTTAATGATTATGACAAAGGAGGAATTAAAGGTGATTAGGGGACTGTATATAGCAGTTAACGGTTTGCTTTCAAGGCAGATACAACAGGATGTTTTAGCTGACAATATTGCTAATATCAATACTCCTGGGTATAAAAGAACACAAGTAACTTTCAGTTCTTTCCATGATGCTTTAATATATTCAGTAAATAATCGGGGTACATATCCTGTTGGTTTAATTCCCCATGGTTCCCAGGTTCAAGGAACACACATTGATTTATCTATGGGTAATCTTGTGGAAACAGGTTCCCCATACGACTTTGCTATTGAAGGAGATGGCTTCTTTATTGTAGAAACGCCACAAGGAGACTTATATACAAGGAAAGGAGCATTTTCTGTGGACGCAGAAGGGTACCTGGTTACTATTAATGAAGGCTATAGGGTAATCGGCGTCTATGATGACTATATTGTTATGAAAGATGGTAATTTAAACCAAGATTTTGCAATTGCCAATCCCCCTTTGGAGCATATGCTTAAACAGGGTCATGACCTTTTTAGTTTAAGGGAGGGAATTGATGAGAATATCTTGGAAAACCCCTCAGTAAAACGCGGTTTTTTAGAAAGCTCAAATGTGGATTTTGGGCAAGTAATTGGTGAAACAATTGAAACATTGAGGTTGTTTCAACTGAATCAGAGAATGCTTTTAGCTCAAGACGAACTTTTGAAAAAGGCTGCTAATGAAATCGGTAGTATTAGATAAGAGAACACAATGTATGTAGTTAATAATGGAGGATGTAGATGATAAATGCAGGGTTAAAAAGCCAGTATATCGAAGAATTCAAAGTTGGAATTGCTGATTGGAAAGTTACAGCTGCTCCGCATCATATAATAACACTTGGCCTGGGATCTTGTGTCGGCATAGTTTTGCTTGACATTAAGGCTAGGGTAGGAGGTATGGTTCACATTATGCTTCCAGATAGTAACCAATTTAGAAATGCCAATAACCCAGCGAAGTTTGCAGATACTGGAATTGCGCTTCTTCTAAAAGAGACTATGAAGATCGGCGCTAGAAAGGGCAGTATCATAGCCAAAATTGCAGGAGGCGCTCAAATGTTTAAAGGGTACAATTCTAGCTTGCTCAACATAGGCGAACGCAATGTAAACAAGACCAGAGAGGTTTTGGAGGGTTTCGGCATACCATTAGTATCTGAAGACACAGGGGGGCATGTAGGTAGAACATTAATTCTCCAAAATGACACACAAAAGGTATTTGTTCGCACTATAGGAAATATGCTAAAAGAATTATAGGAGGAAAATGACGTTGGATTTTTGGGAGTTTCGTGATAGGATTTCAGAAAAGTATAATTTAAATTTATGTGGTTACAAAGAAAAGCAGCTTAAAAGAAGAATAGAGCACTTAATGAACTGCCAGGGGTTTGACGATTTTCAAAGGTACTTTAGAGCATTAATAACTGATGAAGACCAAAAGAATAAGTTTTTGGATAAATTAACCATTAATGTTTCGGAGTTTTTCCGAAATAAAGAAATCTTTGATAGGTTGGAGGGGGAAGTTATACCCCTGCTCATTAACAGGAAGTCGGGTAATTTGAGGATTTGGAGCGCAGCTTGTTCCAATGGAGCCGAGCCATACAGTATTGCCATAATCCTGGATAAATACCAGGGAAATATCCACACAATAGATGCCACTGATATTGATGAGAGGGTGCTGATGGAGGCCAAAGAAGCCAAGTATCGAAAGGAATTAATTAAGGGCGTATCTGAGGAGAGACTTAAGAATTACTTTACTCCCATTGGAGATTTGTACCAGCTTAAAGACTTTATTAAAAATAGAGTTAGTTTCAAAAAACATGACCTGCTTAGGGATAAATTTGACAAAGATTATGACTTGATTGTTTGTCGTAATGTTACAATTTATTTTACTAAGGAAACTCAAGATTTTTTATATAAAAGCTTTGCAGCATCACTAAAGCCGGGGGGTATCCTTTTTATTGGGGCAACGGAGAGTATCTTAAATTATAGGCAGTTGGGTTTTGAAAAAATATCACCTTGGTTTTATCAAAAACCTTTTTAAGGAAAGAGGGAGATAACACTGCTGGAATGGGAAAGACTTCAACCTTTACATTTAGATGTATTAAAGGAAATAGGAAACATTGGTGCAGGAAATTCGGCTACTGCTTTAGCGGGAATGCTTAACAAGAAGATAAATATGGATGTTCCTACCGCAGGTGTGATTAATTTTAGAGAAATTATTGAAATGCTTGGGAGCGAAGAGGAAAAGGCTGTTTGTGTCAATTTGTCTGTAAAAGGAGATGCTCCAAGCACAGTATTATTTTTGCTCTCTGAACAAAGCGCTTTTGTTCTGGTTGATTATCTAATGGGGAGAGAACCAGGATTTACAGTGGAAATGGATGAAATGGCAGAGTCAGCCTTGCAGGAGGTTGGTAATATCCTTACCGGCAGTATGTTAAATGCTCTTTCAACAATGACCGGGCTGCCCATGAGTTCATCAGTACCTGCAATAGCCTATGACATGCTTGCGGCAGTATTAAGCGCAGCACTTTTGGAAAGAGGCTACTTTGAAGATAAGGTGCTATTGATTGAAACAAGATTTTATGATGTGAATGTAGTTTTAAAGGGGTATTTCATGCTCATACCCGCAGAGGGTTCATTGGAAAAAGTATTTCATACCTTGGGCTTAAATTTGTAGATGGGAGGTTAATTATGGGAAAAAGAGTATTAATTGTTGATGATGCAGCGTTTATGAGGATGATGATTAAGGACATCCTTAACAAAAATGGTTATGAGGTGGTTGGCGAAGCAGAAAATGGTCAGAGGGCAGTTGACCTTTATAAAGAGGTAAAGCCTGACCTGGTTACAATGGATATTACCATGCCTGAGAAGGATGGTATTGCTGCAGTAAGAGAAATCAAGCTTTTTGACCCAAATGCCCGGGTGATCATGTGTAGCGCTATGGGACAACAAATGATGGTAATGGAAGCTATTCAGGCAGGAGCCAGGGATTTTATTGTTAAGCCTTTTCAGCAGGACAGAGTCATACAGGCATTAGAGAAAGCGTCCAAATAGAGGTGGCTATACTGAAAGGGGGTGGGTATTCTTGAAGGAAGTTTTATCCCAGTCAGAAATAGACCTCTTATTAAATGCATTAGCCGCCGGAGAGATTACCACTGAAGACGTACAAAGGGATGTTAAGGCTAATGTAGTTAAAACCTATGACTTTCGTCGTCCCAATAAATTTTCTAAGGATCAGCTAAGGACCCTGTACATGATTCATGATAATTTTGCAAGGCTAGTGTCGAATTTTCTATCAGGATATTTAAGGACCAATGTTACTGTAAAGATTGCATCAGTTGATCAATTAACATATGAAGACTTTGTAGTGTCTATTCCCAGCCCCACTCTACTGGTGGCTTTTACCATGGAACCATTAAAGGGTACAGCTGTTTTTGAGTGCAATCCGGCTTTTTCCTTCCCCATTATTGACCTTTTGTTTGGAGGACCAGGAGAAATGCCTCACCGCTTACGAGAGATGACTGATATAGAACTTAGTGTATTAAAAAAGCTTAGCAGCAAACTATTGGACAATCTGGTGTTTGCTTGGTCAGACATTTTCAGTTTTAAGCATTCAATTGAAAATATTGAGACGAATCCACAGTTCAATCAAATCATTTCTCCTAATGAAACTGTGGCTATAGTCACTTTAGCAACCACAGTTAACCATACACAGGGAATTATAAATATATGTCTTCCTTATATAACCCTTGAAACTGTTATTTCAAAATTAACGGCCCATTATTGGTTTTCAAGCCAGGAAAAATCAGGTGTGGAAGAAGCCAAGTCTATTATTTTAAGAAAACTGGTCAAGGTTCCTATTGAAGTAACTGCGGTGATTGGACATGCAGAATTAACAGTTCGGGAATTTTTGCAGTTGGCCGAGGGGGATGTTATACCTTTAGATGTAAAGATTGGTGATGATATAGAACTGCTAGTCAACGACCAGTTAAAATTTTGGGGACAGCCAGGTTTAGTTAAGGATAAGGCTGGTATACAGGTAACGTCAAAGGTATTTGGGGGGGAATAGTTAAATGGGTAATTTTTTATCACAAGAAGAGATTGATGCCCTACTTATGCAGGGCACCTTTAATAATGATAATACCGACAACCCAGATGTTGAGACAGTGGATGAGTTGTTAGACATTGAAAAAGATGCCCTGGGGGAAATTGGCAACATTTCCATGGGGTCTGCAGCTACCGCTTTATCTGAAATTCTGCAGCATAAGGTAATAATAACTACACCGCGTATTACTATCACAACAGCCAAGCACCTACTTGAAAGTTTTAAAGTTCCCTACCTATTGGTAGATGTAAATTTTACTCAAGGGCTGCATGGGTCAAATATACTTATTATTAAAATTCCGGATGCTGCGGTCATTGCTGATTTAATGATGGGAGGAGACGGAAATAATCCTGATGAGGAGCTGAGTGACATACATATTAGTGCTGTTGCTGAAGCTATGAATCAAATGATTGGTTCAGCAGCCACTTCCATGGCAACTATTTTTGGAACCAGCGTTAAAATAGCTCCGCCTCTGGTCAATGTTGTTTATTTACAACAGGATGAGGTATTTTACCCCAGGGATCTTAATGAGCCCATTGTAATAATATCCTTTGACTTGACCGTAGGAAACTTAATCGACAGTGAACTTATCCAGGTAATCCCCCTTGATGTAGCAAAACGAGAAGCCAAGATGCTTCTTGATCAGGATAAATTGCTTGGAAAACCAATTGAAAGCAAACCAACAAAAACAGAGGAAACTGATGAAAAAGATCCTCCTAAAACACAGTCACTTGGAAGGACTGGACATACGGATAAACCTGCTCACAAAAATCTTGACCTGATTCTGGATGTGCCTTTAAAAGTCTCAGTTATTTTGGGTAAAAGTAAACGGCCTATTAAAGAAGTTTTAAACCTTATTCCTGGTTCCATTGTTGATCTGGATAAATACGCCAATGAACCGGTGGATATATTGGTTAATGGAAAACTTATTGCCAAGGGAGAAGTTGTTGTTATTAATGAGAACTTTGGAGTAAGAGTAACCAATATTGTCAGCCCAGAACAACGACTTGATAATTTAAGGAAAAACTAGAAAAAAAATAGGCAGCTTATTTAAGCTGCCTTTATCGATGGAGGGTTAATACAGGTTCCTTTGGTTTGCAACGGTCTGTTCAGCTTTGGCTATGGCTAGTTTTACCAGGTTTCCACACTCTCTTGAAGGAACACTTCCCCAACCTTCATTCATTACAGTATTATAAACACCTAGTTCTTTTGCTAACTCATATTTGAGCTGTTCAGACATTATTTTTGCCATTGACTTAACCTCCTTTTAATAAACCATCCATCATTTATAGTTTGATAAGATTAAGTATAAAATAACCCTGGTTTTTTGTGGCGGGATGAAATTTCAAATGGTTGCGTTAGCTAATCATTATCACGTGTTTAAAAGTGAAATAATAAAATAAAATGATTAAAGGAAGTAAAATTTTATGGAAAAGCAAGTAAGCATAATTAAGTATAAAAATGGTAAAAAAGAAAAAAAGCTTGATAAGGTAGCTGAGGAGGTTCCTCTGACAATTTTTCTTAATGGAGAGGAATTGATCACTCTTCTTTGCACACCCGAATATCTTGAGGACTTGGCAGTAGGTTTTTTGGTGGCGGAAGGAATACTTGTCCCTGAAGTAAACCTTAAAGTTCAGGTTCAACATGAAAAGGGCTTGATTTGGGTTGAAGCTGAAAAAGTAAGCAAGCTTGGAAAAGCAAGTTTTGGTAAAAGAATGGTTACAACTGGTTGTGGTAAAGGCACTAGTTTATTCCAATATCATGGCAGGGGAAAGATTGCTCATAACTTAATGGAAATTTCCATAGAAAAGTTGTTTAGTTCTCTAAAAGAAATGCATGCAGTTTCTAATTTATATTTAAGTACAGGTGGTGTTCACAGCGCAGCGCTATCTGATACAGAAGGTAATATGTTGGTATTTAGAGAAGATGTGGGCAGGCACAATGCTGCTGACAAAATACTTGGTTATTGCATAAGGCATGAGCTGCAATTAATGGACAAAATTTTTTTAACCAGTGGGCGAGTATCCTCCGAAATAGTGGGTAAAGTCGCCCAAATGGGTGTGCCTGTTTTAGTTTCCAGGGCAGCGCCAACTTCCATGGCAATCAAATTAGCGGAAGAACTAGGATTGACGGTAGTGGGTTTTATGCGCGGCGGCAGGGCAAATATATATACCCATGTGGATAGAATTAGATAGTATAAGAAAACCCTCACAATTCAGGAGGCAAAGAAACAAGAAGCAAGAGGCATGAGAAAATTCTACTTCTAAGTTTTCTGAATGGATTGTGTCTCATTCATAAAGCAGTGGAAGTAGAATCCAACTTCACACCTCTAACTTCTCACCTCTAGTATTACCTGGTACCCTCATGGACTTTGACTTCTTGTGCTCCATGATTCTTTAGAATATTTTCTGCTTCATCAATGGTATCTTCTGATGACCTAATGGCTACCATTATTTTATTTTGCTTTATTTTCTCTTCATAACGGCGTCCCTCTTGTTCTGGAATACCCCAGTCTACCAAACCACCGGCTACTCCACCGGTAGCGGCCCCCGAGAGTAGTCCTGCAATGGGACCAGCTGCAATTAGGGGACCTAAACCTGGTACTACCAGAGCCCCAGCGCCTATCGCCAGCCCTCCTAATCCTCCAAGTACACCACCTGTTGTTATTCCATCAGCAAGAGTTCCGGCTTCCATGTCTCTTCCGCCGCCTTGGCCGCCTCCTTCACCCCGGCCGCCTTGCCCCCTGCCACCTTTTTGATCTTTTGCAAGAAGAGATATTTCCTTTTCAAAACCTGACCTGCGTAAATCTTCAATGGCTTCTTTTGCCACCCGCTCTGAATCAAATATGCCAACTACTGTTTTTTCACTCAAAGTAAAAATTCCCTCCTTTAAAATTAAAGTCAAGTTTAGTTTAACTCCTTCATGAAAAATTATTCTTTGAAAATTGATGATAATTCTTTTTAAAATAAATTAATTGTGATAACCTAATTAAAGACAAGAATATAGGTGGTGTGTTGAACTTATGGAAGCAATCAAGATACCCTATGGGCAGCAGAATATTAAATGGAAGCCGCCAGAAGGGTTTTCTGTGGAAATGATTTATCCAAAAGATGCACCTGGGATTCCTGATCAAATAGGAGAAGTTGTAAGGGCTTTAGAAGAGCCTATAAACAGTAAAAAACTTGAAGATTTTAGTGGGATAAAAACAGTTGCCATAGTCATAAGTGATTTAACAAGACCAGTTCCAAATAAGATAATTCTACCCCCAATTATTAACAAGCTTGAAAAAATGGGTGTTAATCCTAAAGATATTAAGGTCATAGTTGGTACAGGTTTACACAGGGTTTCAACTCAAGATGATTTTGTAGAACTTTTAGGTGAGGACCTTGCTAACAAAGTTACCGTGATTAGCCATGATGCTTTAGATGAGAAAATGCAGGTTCACTGCGGCATGACCAGATTAGGGACACCAGTTAAGGTTAATAAACACTATGTTGAAGCAGATTTAAGATTACTTACCGGCATGATTGAGCCTCATCAGATAGTAGGTTTTAGCGGGGGAGCCAAAGCCCTGGCCATTGGGCTGGGTTCTAAGGAGTTAATTCAGGCCAATCATGCCATGTTAACCGATGAAAGGGCCCAATTGGGTAAATTAGAAGGTAATCCTCCCAGGGAAGATATAGATGAAGTTGGGAAAATTGTAGGGGTAGATTTTATTGTTAATGTTATAGTCAATAACAAGAAAGAAATTGTTAAAGCAGTAGCAGGGGATTTTCTGGCTGCTCACAAGGAAGGAGTTAGGATAGCAAGAAAGCTCTTTGAAGTTCAAGTTGATAAACCGGCAGACGTCATAGTTGTTTCACCAGGGGGATATCCCAAGGATATTAATGCCTACCAGGCGCAAAAGGGGCTGCTCCATGCTGCCAGGGCAGTTAAGGAAAATGGGTATATCATATTGCTGGCTGAGTGTAGAGAGGGTGTGGGGGATGATAAGTTTTTAGCCACAATGGAACGATGCAAAAATCCCATGGAAGTCATTGATTATTTCAAAGCTCGTGATTTTGAAGTGGGTGTGCATAAAGCCTTCTTATGGTGCCGCTCTCTAATAAAAGCCAAGACTTACTTAATTTCACATGGCATTGATGATAAGACTGCTCGTTCTTTAATGGTACAAAAAAGGTCTAACATAGACGAAGTTCTTAAAGAAATAGATGGATTACCAAAAAATGCTAAGATTATTGTCATGCCTAAAGCTAATTCAACTATTCCAATGGTAGGCTGTTAAAAGTACTAGTACATTACATTGGGCTTTCGGTACTTAAGCCAGGAGTCCTTTTCTTTTATTACAGCATTTTTTCGTAAAGCCAGGAAATAAAGCGGCCAAAATGATTTGCTACCGGTAAAACCAGCAAGGATGAGATAAGGTTGAAGATTGTTTGAGCATTAGCTATCTGGCGGGGCAGGGAACTTGAAGTTGATTCAATAAAGGTGCAAAATATGCTAAAAAAAGGCAAGAAGATGATTACTCCGCCAATATTTAATACTAAGTGTGCCAAAGCTACTTTTTGGGCTGCACGAGATGAATGAATTACTGCAAGAATTGCTGTAAAACAGGTGCCAATATTAGTTCCTAAAACAATTGCCATGGCGGTAGGTAAATCCAGATAACCATGGGGAGATATGGCTAAAAGTATTGCCGTTACACCGCTGCTGGATTGAAGAATGGCCGTGCTTAGAAGACCAACCAGTATTCCATAAAAAGTGTGGTTATCAACTTTTGACCACATCATAACAAACAGCGGGTTGGATTTTAAAGGCGAGGCAGCCCAGGCCATCAAGTTCAATCCAGCAAGGATAATTCCAAAGAAAAATAAAATCTTACCCATAGGCTTAATCTTTGAGAAAGGAAGTAAACAAAATATCATACCTGATATTAATATGAAAAACCAAAAATTCCCCAAATCAAAGGCAATTAGTTGTGTTGTAAAGGTTGTGCCAACATTTGTTCCGAGAATAATACCTATTGTTTGAGTAAACTTAAGTAAGTTGGCATTGACAAAGCCTATTGTCAGTACAGTAATTGCACTGCTGCTTTGCAAAAACATGGTTACAATTGTTCCAAAGAAAAATCCTTTAAGGTGGCAGTCTGTAAATTTAGATAAGAGGATTTTTACTTTATGTGATTGATATTTTTCCAAAGTAGAGCTTATTAGGTGGATGCCCAACAATAGAACTGATAAACCTCCGAGAAAACACACTAGGTAAGCCAATGAGGATCCTCCCATAAAAGTTTGTTTTAAATTAGTTATTCATCTTTTCCATAAATATGCAAGTATTTTACTAACAAGCATTGTTCTTTACCGAGCTTTAAAGAAGGAATTTTATGAGTTAAAGCGAAGTTTTAATGGTGCCAAAAATCGGGGACTTTTCATATTTAGAAGTGGGATGTTAGACCTTTTGTCTTAGAATTCCCGCCTGCTGTAAGAGGTGTGTTTCTTTTTATCTGTAAATACGCGAATTATTATAAATTTTAATAATTTCTATAGTCATTTGATATATAGCGAGAGGGGGAAATGCAGTGAAAGAACAAGACATTAGTGTTCAACTTAGTGAAAATCAACACATTAAAACTGAAGTTGAGGAGTTAAGCGGAGAGCAGGTGAAAAAGTGTTACCAGTGCGGCAAATGTACGGCAGGCTGTCCTGTAGCTTTTGCCATGGATAATCCTCCAAGGAAGGTCATTAGACTGCTGCAAATAGGATGCGGACAAGAGGCTCTAAAAAGCAATAGTGTATGGGTTTGTGCCACATGCGAAACGTGCTATGCCCGTTGTCCTAGGGGAGTGGATATTCCCAGGATAATGGAGGCAGTACGTAAGCTTGCTAAAAAGCAGGGCATTATCCCTGAAAAAAATGTCAACCTGTTCAGTGACTTATTCCTGAAGTCTGTTGAAAACAATGGCAGGGTCCATGAAATGGGACTAATTGTTGGCTTTAATATGATGTCCCTTCAACCCTTTAAGGATGCTTTACTTGCTCCCAAGTTATTTTTTAATGGCAAAATAAGTCCAATTCCTCACAAGATCAAAAATCCCGGTGAAATGAAAAGGCTGTTTGCAAAGGTAAGGGAAAAGGAAAAAGGGGGTGAAGCTTAATGAAGTATGCTTACTATCCTGGCTGTTCGTTGGAATCAACAGGTATGGAATATAACCTTTCAGCAAAGGCAGTAGCCAAGCATTTTGGGGTTCAATTGGAGGAAATTGATGACTGGAACTGCTGTGGAGCATCAGCGGCACACAGTACCAGCCATCTGCTTTCCATAGCCCTGCCGGCAAGGACCCTTGCTTTGGCTGAAAGACAAGGCCTTGATGTTGCAGTTCCCTGTGCTGCCTGTTTTAACAGAATGAAGGGTGCACAGATTGAGGTGAGAGAATCCCCTAAAATGCGGGATACAATTCAAGAAGTAATAGACATGGAATATACCGCACAATATGAAGTCAAGGCGTTACTTGATGTCCTGGTAAACGAATTAGGCATTGGCAGGATTAAAGAAGCGGTAACCAGACCCATTTCCGGTTTAAAAGTAGCTGCCTATTATGGATGCTTGTTGGTAAGGCCGCCCAAAACCATGTGTTTTGACGACCCGGAGGATCCACAAACCATGGATAAGCTTGTGGAAGCATTGGGCGGAGAAGCCGTTAATTGGTCATACAAAGTAGAGTGTTGTGGTGCAGGGCATTCCACAATGAAGCCTTCTGTGGGTATACCCATGATTAAAGATATTATCAAAAATGCAAAGCTTAATGGAGCAAATTGTTTTATTACTGCCTGTCCCCTGTGCTTTTTAAATTTAGATATGAGGCAGGCTGCAGCTGGTGAACTGGCCAAGGACTCTTTCCAGATGCCGGTGTTTTATTTTACACAGTTAATGGGCATGGCAATAGGCTATTCACCAAAGGAATTAGGTTTAAACAAGCACTTTGTTGACCCAATGAAGCTTTTAAATGACAAGGAAATTTTTAGACATCCCGATACAAGGAGGGAAAAGGCTTGAAACGCGTAGGTGTATTTGTATGTCATTGCGGATCTAATATAGCTTCTGTTGTTGATGTTAAAAGAGTTGCAGAAGCTGCCAACAAAATGCAGGGTGTGGCTTTTGCCACAGATTATCAATATATGTGCTCTGAGCCTGGTCAAGATGTGATTATAAAAGCGATAAAAGAGCATCGTTTAGAACGAGTTGTTGTTGCGGCTTGTTCCCCCAGACTTCACGAGCCTACTTTTAGAAAAACAATTGAAAAAGCTGGTTTAAATCCTTATTTTGTAGAAATGGCCAACTTAAGGGAACACTGCTCATGGGTTCATTCCAAGGACAAAGAAGGGGCAACTTTAAAGGCTATTGATTTGGTCAGAAAAGCTGTATCAAAAGTCAATAAAACTTTCCCCCTTTTCCCCGGGGAGATACCGGTGGAGAAGAGATGTTTGATTATTGGTGGAGGCATTGCTGGGATTCAAGCTGCTATTGATGTTGCAGACCAGGGATACGAAGTGGTCATCCTGGAAAGAGAAGCTACCATTGGCGGTAAGATGGCCATTTTAGATAAAACATTCCCAACCATGGACTGTTCTGCATGTATTTGTACACCTAAAATGGTAGATGCGGCTCAGCATCCAAATGTCAAGCTTTATACCTGGTCTGAGTTGGAGTCAGTAGGCGGCTATGTAGGAAACTTTGAAGTAACCATCCGAAAGAAAGCTCGCTATGTTGATCTAGGCAAGTGTACGGGTTGTGGTATCTGCGAGACAAAGTGTCCCAAAAAGGTTCCTTCTGAATTTGATTTTGGATTGGGACAGAGGCCATGTATCTATAAGCCCTTTCCTCAAGCAGTGCCTAACAAGCCTGTTATTGATGCGAAAAACTGCCGTAAACTTTTGGAAAACAAATGCGGTGTTTGTGCCAAGGTTTGTCCTACTAATGCCATTAATTATGAGGATAAGGATGAGTTGGTTACCGAGAAATTTGGCGCCATTATTATGGCAACAGGATACGAATTATATGATTGGACTAAAGATTTTGGGGAATATGGGTATGGTAAATATCCTGATGTTATTATGGGACTTCAGTTTGAAAGACTTGTGAATGCCTCTGGTCCGACAATGGGCAAGATTAAACGACCCTCGGACGGGAAAGTTCCTAAAAACATTGTTATTGTAAAATGTGTAGGATCGCGGAGTACAGAAAAAGGCAAGTCGTACTGTTCAAAGTTTTGCTGCATGTATACTGCTAAACATGCTACTCAAATACTTGAAAAAATACCTGATGCCAATGTCTATATTTTCTATATGGATGTACGGACCCCTGGCAAGATGTATGACGAGTTTTACATGCGAACCAAGGAAGGATATGGCGCCATTTATCTGAAAGGCCAGGTATCTAAGATTTACCAGGAAGGTGAAAGCCTTGTGGTAAAAGGAGAGGATATCTTGGCAGGTAAGCCTATCCAGGTTAAGGCTGACATGGTAATATTGGCGACTGCGGCTGCTTCTGTATATGATGCTCCTGAAGTTGCTCAAAAGGTCGGTTTTTCATATGACAAAGATGGGTTTTTTACTGAAGCGCATCCCAAGTTAAGACCTGTAGAGACAAATACTGCAGGAGTCTATCTGGCCGGCTGCTGCCAGGGACCCAAGGACATTCCTGAAACAGTCTCTCAAGCTACAGCCGCTGCTGCTAAAGTTGGATCCCTTTTCTCTAAAGATAAAATGGCAACTAACCCAATGATCAGCGAAGTTAATGAGAAGTTGTGCTCAGGTTGTGGGTTGTGTATTCCCGTCTGTCCATACAAGGCAATTGAATTGAAGACTATTACAGAGCGTGTTCATGGAGGCCAGGTCCAAAGACAAGTGGCAAGCGTTAATGCTGGTTTATGCCAGGGGTGCGGGCCCTGTACAGTTGCATGCCGTTCTGGAGCCATCAACCTGAAAGGCTTTACAAATCAACAGATCTTAGCGGAGGTGGATACAGCATGTCTGTAGAACAAATACAGCAGGCAGAATGGACGCCTAAAATAGTTGGATTTTGCTGTAACTGGTGTAGTTATGCAGGGGCTGATTTGGCCGGCACCAGCAGATTTCAGTATCCCAGTAATATTAGGATTATTAGGGTGCCTTGTTCAGGTCGGGTAAATCCCCATATGGTTATTAGAGCCTTTCAAAAGGGAGCCGATGGTGTTCTTGTTGCAGGATGTCATCCAGGAGACTGCCATTATTCAACAGGAAACTATTATGCAAGGCGAAGGATGCTGCTTTTTAAGAGGCTTCTTGAGTATGTGGGAATAGAACCGGAGAGGTTCCAAGTAAGGTGGATATCTGGCTCTGAGGGGCAAAAGTTTGCTGAAACGGCCCAGAAGCTGACAGAACAAATAAAGGCCTTAGGTCCGAATAGGAAGTTGAGGGATGTCCGATGAGAGAACTGGTGGATAAGGCAAAAACAATCGCCAAAGAACTGCTTGCAAAAGGTGAAGTAGACCTTGTAATGGGCTGGGAAAAGGGCACCTTTGAAGATAAAACATCTCCCTTGTTCATGAGAAAACCTGAAGATGTTGATAAACTGGTTATCAATGAATTCTGCTTTAATAGTTTGGCTCCTTATTTACTCTATTACAAAAACCACCAGGGCAAAATTGCCCTGTTTGTAAAGGGTTGTGATTCTCGGGGAGTAGTTCGCTTAATACAAGATGAACAAGTAAAAAGGGATAAGATCTATTTAATCGGTGTTCCCTGCACCGGTATGATGGAGCTAAACCATGAAGGTCAATTAGTTGATGCAGCAAAATGCAGGGGATGTACCCATCCAAATCCTGTTTTATACGATATAATCCTTGGTGAAGAGGTAGAGGCAAAAAGCCCTGGAGAGCGTTTTGCAGCGGTCGAGAAAGAAACCGGCAGCGCCAGGGAAGAAGTATGGAAAGCATGGGCCAGGAATTATGACAAATGCATCAGATGTTATGCCTGCCAGAGAATCTGCCCGGCCTGCAACTGCAGAGAATGTATTTTTGTTGACCAGGGGCAAGAGTGGATTGAAAGAAGGGTCGATGAGACGGAAAATGGCGCTTACTCATTGATAAGGGCCTATCATATTGCTGGACGCTGCGTGGAATGCGGTGAATGCGAAAGAGTTTGTCCAGTCGGCCTGCCTATTATGAAGCTTAACAAAAAGATTGCCAAGGATATAGAGGAACTATTTGGTCCTTATGAAGCAGGTGTGGATTTAGAGGATAAATCACCCCTTGGACATTTTAAATATGATGACCCGGAAGAATTCATGTAAGGGAGGTGGCTGGAAATGAAAGCAGTAAACCATAAACGACTAGCAGACATTTTGCAGGAATGGAGCAAGGGGTTTAAGGTAGTGGCTCCATTGAAAATAGACGATAATATTCGTTTTAAAGAGTGGAAAGAAGGCAGTGAAGTTATTCTTAATGAAAACAGTAATATTCCCCCCAAGGAGATCTTTTTCCCTCAAACTGAAGAAATGTATGAATACAGCATTGATAAGGAAAATGTTGAGATCAAAGAGCAGGTTCCGACACAGGAGGAATTCATTGTTTTTGGAATAAGTCCGTGTGACCTTAAGAGCCTGGAGATGTTAGATGATTTATTTTTGACCAAGGGGTTTGTTGATCCTTATTACAAGGCTAAAAGGGATGCAGCAATCATAGTTGCTTACTTGTGTGACAAGCCATGCAGGACATGTTTTTGCGCTTCCATGGGGATAAACTACCAAGAAGCCAAGGGTGCAGACATTGTGATATTTAAAGATGGCGAGGAACTAGCTTTTGCAGCACAGAGCCCGAAGGGTGAACAACTTCTAGGACAGGTGAGCCCTTTACTAGAAGAAAAGGAACTTAAACTGCCTGCTCCAGAGGAATTTGTGCTTAAGGCAGATGTAGAAGGACTTGCCGAGAAACTTGCCTCCATGTTTGAACATTCATACTGGGATACAGCGTACGAAAAATGTCTTAACTGTGGAGCATGTACCTATTTGTGCCCGACCTGCCATTGTTTTGATATCAACAGCCATAACAGGTGCAAACAAGGTTTTAAAACCCGCTGTTGGGATACATGCATGTTTGCAGATTATACGCTCATGGCTGGAGGACATAATCCTCGTCCAACAAGAAAAGAAAGATTTAGAAATAGATTTTTGCACAAGCTGCAGTATTTTCCTGAAAGATATGAAAAGACTGCCTGTGTTGGTTGCGGCAGGTGTATAAAAAAGTGCCCGGTTAATGTTGACATTACGGCTATTATTGCTCAGTTAAAGGAGGTAGATCTAAATGGCTGAGAAGAATGCTGCCAGCGCCGTAAATCCCCTGCTGCCGATAACTTGTGAAGTAGTAAAAATAATAGATGAAACCCCCGATGTAAAGACGTTCCATGTGACTTCGGCAAATGGTAAACCTTTTATACCCATGCCTGGACAATTAGCAATGGTTTCTTTATTAGATGTTGGCGAAGCCATGTTTTCTATTACTCATCAGGGAGAAAACCACCTGGAGTTTGCCATTAAAAGGGTTGGTATGCTTACAGATGCCCTGCATGAAATTGAAGTGGGACAAAAGATTGGCGTAAGGGGACCCTATGGCAACGGTTTTCTTTTTAACGACATGATGAAAGGTAAAGACTTACTGTTTATTGGTGGAGGAATTGGCCTTGCCCCCCTACGCTCTTTAATCAATTATACGATTGAGAACAGGGATGATTATGGCAACCTTCATATTATTTATGGGGCACGTTCTCCGGCAGACTTGTGTTTTAAGGATGATTTATTTGAAAACTGGCCCAAACAAAGGAACGTTCAAGTTGATGTGACTGTGGATAAAGGAGATGAAAATTGGAAGGGCAACGAGGGGTTTGTACCTGCTTTTCTTGAGCAGCTAAATCCATCTCCTGAAGGGAAGATTACCATAACCTGCGGTCCTCCCATAATGATAAAGTTTGTTCTGCAGTCTCTAGCCAAGATGAACTATAAGGAAGAAAATATAGTGACAACCCTGGAAATGAGGATGAAGTGCGGCATAGGCAAGTGCGGCCGCTGCAATATTGGCAGCTGCTATGTATGCCTGGACGGTCCAGTATTTACATTGGAGCAGTTGAATAAAATGCCCAATGAATATTAAACTAAAACTAAACTGGGGACATTCCTCTGTTCTAGGTGCAAGAAGCTAGAAGCGTAAGGCAAGAGTAAATCTTGCTTCCTGCCTCCTTCATCATGCATCCTGTAGGAGGTATGTCCCCTTTTATTTAAAGTGAAAGTGTACATCTTAATATAGAAGCGTTTTTAGTATTCTGGAAAGGCGTGGTGTAATGCCTATAGATTATCATGTACATGTGGTTGGGCATGGTGATAGGGAACATACTAAGAAGGAAATTATTCCCTTTTTAGAAAAGGCTGTTGAGGTTGGCTTAAAGGAAATTGGATTTGCTGACCATGACTTTTATCTGGCAAACCTTACTTTTCAACATTATAAAGACCTTATAGAGTATTTCCCTCAATTAAAGGTACGTGTTGGCCTTGAGGTGGATTATTATCCAGACCAGGAAAACTATCTGGGAGATTTGCTTAAATCATATGAATATGATTATGTAATTGGCTCTGTGCATAATATAGGAGATTGGAACTTTGATCATCCTGATTATATAGACGAATACAGGAATTGGGATCCTGAAGTCCTTTATGAAGAATATTTTTATATTCTTGCAAAAAGTATCAACAGTGGGCTTTTTAATATAACTGGGCACCTGGATTTGATTAAAGTATTTAACTATAGAATAGAAGCAGGCAGGCTGCTGTCAATGGTTGGGCCTCTTTTGGACCTGATCAAGGGTAGAGGCATGGCTGTGGAAATAAATACTAATGGTTTATTTAAACCGGTAGCAGAGTTATACCCGTCTCTTGACATCATTAAACTAGCTGTAGAAAAAAAAGTTCCCTTAACAATTTCTTCTGATGCTCACAGAGCAGAAGATGTGGGAAGGAAAAACAGTATGGTTGTCCAACTGCTAAGAGAGTTGGGAGTTACATGGGTTGCAGGATTTTCCGGTAAGGCAATGTATCAAGTTAAAATTTAAGGTGTTTCTTTAATATTTTACCTGCCCTGGGCATAGAATTTAATGTTCGGTGTACCCCTATCATTAACGGCCTTTGAGGTGGGTAAAATGTTTCAGGATTTTGCAATTTTATTGATTAGCCTGGGGATAATCCTCTTTGGAGCAGAAATATTTACAAATGGAATCGAATGGTTAGGAAAAAAACTTGGGCTGGCAGAGGGCGCTGTTGGTAGTGTCCTGGCTGCTGTAGGCACTGCTTTACCTGAGACTATTATACCCATAATTGCCATCCTGTTTGGCTCTGAAGGTATGGGTAGTGAGATTGGAATTGGTGCAATCTTGGGGGCGCCTCTTATGCTGGTTACTTTGGCTTTTTTTATGACAGGTCTGGCGTGCATTATTTATAGGAAAAAGCGAGTTTATTTTTCACGTATGAATGTTAATCCTTTAATTTTAGAGCGTGACTTGAGTTTTTTTATTTTTGTTTATACTATTGCCTTAACGGCATCATTCATTAAATTACCGGCTGTAAAACTAGTTATTGCTGGGTTTTTGGTTCTTACTTATATTTTTTATGTGATCATTACGATTCATAGCGGCGCCAAAATGGATAAGGCTTATGATATTAGTCCTTGCTATTTTGATAAGAATAACCCTAATCCAAGTTTATTTCGTGTTGGGCTGCAAGTTTTGTTCGCTTTATTTTTAATAGTATTTGGCGCTAAGTTTTTTGTGAATGAGATAGAAAAACTGTCATTATTATTTGGTATTCCAGGATTTATACTAGCTTTGATTATTGCTCCGATAGCTACTGAACTTCCAGAAAAATTTAATAGCATTATCTGGGTATCTCAGGGTAAGGATACTTTGGCTATGGGTAATATTACAGGGGCTATGGTTTTTCAGAGCTCTCTAATACCTGCTTTAGGAATAATTTTAACTCCGTGGAATTTAAGCATAAAAGCTGTATTTAGCGTGATATTGGCTCTAGCGGCTGCAGTAATATTATTAATTCAACTCAAAAGGAATGGTTATGTTTCAGCTTTCGGGCTAATGTTTAATGGGATTTTTTATGCGGTTTTTCTGCTGTTGGTAGTCAACCGGGTGTTCTTTTGAAGGCCAATTGCTTAGCTTTTGTATAGTATTTGGTCTGTAATACATAATATAAATACTATTCAAGTTTTTTGGAGGTATTTATGATGTATGAGCAAAAGCTAAAGAATATGGGACTAAAGATTCCCGACCCACCTAAACCGGTTGCAGCTTATGTTCCAGTTGTTTCTATAGATGGGCTGATATATACTTCAGGGCAGATACCTATTGTTGACGGAATACTTATATATAAGGGTAAAGTTGGTATAGATTTGACTGAAGAAGAGGCCTATGAAGGAGCTAAGGTGTGTTGTTTAAACTGCTTGAGCGCAATTAAAGGCCAAATTGAAACCCTAGATGATATTGAAAAGGTCATTAAAGTCATTGGCTATGTAAATAGCGCCCCTGGATTTACCAATCAGTCAAAGGTTATTAATGGAGCTTCAGATTTGCTGGGGGAAGTATTTGGAGATGTAGGCGAACATGCCAGGGTAGTTGTGGGGGTCTGTGAATTACCGGCAAATGCAGCTGTAGAGCTTGAAATGATTGTAAAGATTAAAGAGTAATCCTTTTGAAAGCTTTGTTTCATATGGATGCTTTAGTTTTAGGCACAAAATCAAACAAATTTTTGTGCTTTTTTTGTTCACTGAAGGATTTTTTAACACATATAAAGAAATATCCTTTAAGATACTTTGCTTTCATAGTCAAGAGGAGGCGTAGTTTTTGATGTCACCTTATGAAATAGCTCATGACTTAGCCAAATCACTTTCTAAGTCGGACGAATATCAAGAATTTAAAAAAGCCAAGAGCTTACTTGAAGAGAATCAGGAAAGTGTGAGGCTGCTCCAAGACTTCAGGAGAAAACAATTGGAAATTCAAATGGCGCAAATATCTGGTGAAGAGATTGATGATGAATATTTAAGGCAGGTAGAAAGTCTTTACGAATTATTAAGCTTAAATCCAAGAATTAATGAGTATTTGAATGCAGAGTATAGGTTGGCTAGAATGATGGGAGATATACAGAAGATCATTGGTGAGGCTGTAAATGAGTGGTTTTCTTTGGAGCAGGTTAATAAAAACGTTAATTGAAATAACAAGGATAGAAATCATTATGAATTAATAGTAAATATTACTATTAACAGCGGGTGAAAAGTAGTGCAGAAGATGGCAGGCAAAAGGATTACAAAACAAAAGAGGATTATTCTTGAGGTCATCAAAAATACTAATTCCCATCCCACTGCAGATTGGATCTATGAGCAGGCCAAAAAGCAGTTGCCAGATATCAGTCTTGGTACTGTTTACAGAAACCTCAAATTGTTGGCAAGTGTGGGAGAAATCATGGAGCTAAACTATGGAAGTACCTACAGCAGGTATGATGGAGTTACAGAAAACCATTACCATTTTGTTTGCAGAAACTGCGGTACCATTTATGATTTGGATATTGATGCAGTCGATTTAAATAAAACTGTGGCAAGTAAAATCAATGGAAAGGTGGAATACCACAGGTTGGAGTTTTACGGAACTTGTTGCCAGTGCCAATAAAATAATGGTGACATTTATAAAAAGCCCTTTATCAGGCAATTATATTAACTAATAACATTTAATAAGGGTGAGCATATGGCAAAGGTTACAGAAATTTCAAGCTGTCAAAGATGCGGAAAAACTTGCCGGAAGAATAAGCTCAATACTGTGCAAGAATTGTGGGTTACTAAATCCCTGTGCAGAGATTGTTACGCTAAGTATCAGCGCTCGCAATGGGGTTACTGGTAGTATATGTTTCTTAGTAGGGAGGTTAAAAAATGGCAGTTTGGCGGTGTAATGAATGCGGCTTCGAAAAAGAAGGTAGATGTAAACCCAGGAAATGTCCTGAATGTGGAGGAAAAGATACATTTGCAAAGAAAGAATAGGCTTATTTAAATAAAGGGGTTATACCCCTTTATTTTATAAAGAAAATATTTCAGGGGGAGAATTTGCATGAATCTTTCTGTTGTTGACCTCAGAAGGGCAATGGAGGCGACGGGATATATCTGTGACGGTAATCTAGTGTTGTCAGTATTTATTGCGCTAAACTTGGAAAAACCCTTGTTAGTTACCGGTGCGCCAGGTGTAGGCAAGACAGAACTGGCTAAAATTCTGGCTGATGTTTTTAATACTGATTTAATAAGATTGCAATGTTATGAGGGCTTAGATGAGCAGAAGGCCTTATATGAATGGAACTATCAAAAACAATTAATGCAGATTCAGCTTTCCAGGAAGGGAGAAACTTGCAGCTTACAAAAAGAAGATTTATTTTCTGGGGAATTCTTGTTGGAAAGACCTTTGTTAAAAGCAATTAGGCAACCAAAAAAAGTAGTGCTTTTGATAGATGAAATTGATAAGACAGACGAAGAGTTTGAGGCTTTTCTTTTCGAACTTTTGTCCGATTTCCAGGTATCAATTCCAGAATTAGGTACTATCAGGGCCAACTTTAAACCTATAGTCATTCTTACCAGCAATGCCGAAAGAGAATTATCAGACGGGTTAAAAAGAAGATGTATATTTCTAAACATTGGTTTCCCCTCTATTGAAAAAGAATTCGCTATCATTAAAGCTAAGGTGCCTGGGGTTACCGATAAACTTGCCTTACAGGTTGCAGCTGTTGTAAATTCTATTAGAAAACAGTTTGAAGCTAAAAAGCTTCCTTCTATTTCTGAAACCCTTGACTGGGCAAATACGCTGCAGCTGCTAAATACTCAGGAGCTGTCTGGGGAAGTTATGGATAAAACCCTAAATATACTATTTAAAGATCAAGAGGATATTGACAGTTTTAAGAACAAAATAGGTTCACATAAGATAATTGAAAAAAGTTGTTCACAATAAAAAGGTGATGTCATGTTTGCTGTTAATTTATATCGATTTATTTTACTGTTAAGGCATCTAGGGTTAAAAATCAGCTATTCCGAATTGGAAGATTGTTATAAATCATTGAATAGCATTAACCTCAGCAGTAAACAAGAGTTAATGTGGTTAATGCAGGCTACCTTAGTAAAAAGAGAACAAGAGCTGCCCTTGTTTAAGGCTGCCTTTGACAGCTTTTTCTCAGATCTTTCTGAAAGAGCAAAGATGAGTGAAGAGTGGCAGGTTTTACAGGAAAAAATGGACAATGCATTAAAAAAAGCTCAAGCAGATTTGGTGTTCGATGAACAGCCGATTGAATTAGCTGACGAGGAGAAAGTGTTTTATGGGCAGTTACCCAATGACGTACAAGAAAAGATCAAAAAATTTTTACATGAAAGCACCCATGGTAAACACATGCATCCTGAGAAGTTTAAGCCTGTGATAGAGGATCTGGTAAAAGGACACTTAAAGTACTGGCAGAAGCAGCTTCCCAACATTTTGCCCAGGGAGATAGAGTGTACAGGTGATAGTTTTATGGATCAAATGCTGTATAATACCAGGGGGCAATTGATTGAAAAAGGATTAATAAGTCTTAAGGATTTAAAAGGCTTAAATAGTGAAGAACTGACAGAGGCCAAAAAGCTGCTAAAAAAACTGGCTAAAAGGTTTGCTACTAGGATTTCGAGAAGATACTCCGTGTCTAAAAAAGCCAGGCTTGTTGATATACGCAAAACCATACGGGGTAACATTGGTTATGGTGGAATTCCTCTGCAGCTAAAGTATCGTAAACGCAGGATAATTAAACCTTCTATCTTGCTCTTGGTAGATATTTCAGGGTCTATGATAAAATATTCAGCTTTTGTTATACAATTTATTTATTATCTTTCTGAAGTGGTCAGTAAAATAGATACTTTTATTTTTTCTGAGACAGCAGATAAGCTTTCAGCTCATCAAATCAAACATGGAGATATGACCAAACTTATAGAAATGATTGAAAATAACCCTATCTGGGGCGAAGGAACTGATATTTATCATGCTTTAGGGTTTTTACAGAATAATCATAAAGATGTCTTTACGCAAAAAACTTTTGTCATAATTGTAAGTGATACTAAAACTATCAAGCCAAGGGAAACTGTAAAAAAGCTAGCCCAATTAAAAAGTAAAGTAAAGAAAATTATTTGGTTAAACCCACTGCCTGTGTTCCAGTGGAAATTGCATTCTTCTGTTGATCTATTCAAAGAACATTCAGAAATGTTTCCATGCAACACTTTAGCTGATTTAGAGAATATTACAACAAAAAACCTTATTTAAGTATAGTATAATAGCAAACTCCATTAATTAGATATTGACATAGAATGGACTCTATAATAAGCTTAATTGTGTAGTTTTTCTGGAGACCACAGGAGGCGATTTAAAAATGATGAGGAAACTTAGGAAAGTCAAGAAAATGAGAGGTCCAATGATTGTCCTGGTTATTATGCTGTCTATTGGTCTCGTTGGTTCTTTTATGCTGTCTGGTTCCGGTGTTAGAAGCGGACAACCAATAGTTGATCAGAATATGAACATTGAAGAACAGGTTAAGTACCTAGAAGGCTTACTTGAAAAATACAATGAAGAGTATCAAACAAAGCCTGATAATGAGGAAACAGTTGGTATGCTTGCAGAAATCCACTGGTATTTAGCTGGGTTGTCTGAGGAAAAAGATAAACAAGAGGAACACTTAAAGGCATCCCTTGGTTTTTATGAAAAGCTTTTGGAAAAAAAGCCAAACAATGCTGAGATTCTTACAAGGATAGCTATAGTATCATACCAAGCCGGTGAAGAGGAAAAAGCAGAAGAATACTTTAATAAATCACTAGAGATAGATCCTAATAGTATTAATGCACTGGCAAATTATGGAGTATTTTTAATGAATACCAAGGGAGATTTTCACGGAGCTTTGACCCAGTTTGAAAAGGCTTTAGAGCAGGATATGCCCGAGCAGGATAAAGAACAAATAGGCCTCTTTGTGACCATAGCTAAGCAGATGATTGAAGCCTTGGAAAACAATGAACAGGAGCTGCCGGATACAGGGGAAAACACAAATCAGCCAGCAAATTAAACGCACTTAATAAGGTGCGTTTAATTTTTTTTTATTGCTTACTCAAAGATGACTTCAAATGAAAAAAAGGTTAAAATAGGAGATATAACCCTTAATGGAAGGAAGATACGAAGATACTATGAAATTCGTTATCGGAATAGACCTGGGTGGAACTTACATCAAGGGTGGGCTTGTTGACCACAGTGGAAAAATCCTGTATTTTAACCAAGTTCCCACTGAAAGCGCCATGGGCTTCAAGAAGGTTATGGATAATATGCTTAAAATTTCTCTGGATATTTTAGATAGACATCCTAGCCATGAAATTATTGGGGTTGGCATAGGTATACCCGGCTGGGTTAAGCAGGAACTCGGATTGGTAATGTGGGCCCCAAATCTTAAGTGGTTTGCCCAACCATTCACTAGAATCTATCAAGAAAAAATTTCTTTACCTGTTTTTCTTGAAAATGATGCAAATGCTGCAGCATTAGGTGAATATTGGCTTGGTAGGGGTTCAGGCAGCAAAATAATGTTAATGATTACCTTAGGTACTGGAGTAGGGTCGGGATTAATTATAGACGGCAGAATTTTTCGAGGTTCTTCTGGAATGGGAGTTGAGCTAGGACATATGACCCTTAATCCAGATGGTCCACTCTGCGGTTGCGGTGGTAAAGGCTGTCTTGAAAGTTATGCATCAGCAGGGGGCATGTTGCGAATTGCTCATAAGTACCTGCAGGAACAACCGGAAACTGAAATCAGTTCCAAGGATTTAGATATGGAGAACCTGCTGCTTTCCATGGAAAATAAGCGTTCATTTGCGTTCAAAACTTTGGAAGAGGTTTCTGGATATCTTTCAACAGCCCTCGTAAATACTATTTTGGCATATGATCCGGATAGGATAGTGTTAGGCGGGGGTATTGCCGAGGGTGGGGAGTATTTAATTGAGACGGTCAAAGAAAAAATTCACTTAAGTCTAAGGCGGTTCCCTGATAGAGAGATAGTTATTGATAGAGCAATTCTAGGCAATAAGGCGGGCATTTTGGGGGCAGCTTACCAAGTATGGAGGGGAGGAGTTTATCATGATGTTGAATAATGATGAGAGAATTAGGTATAGAAGACACCTTATCATGCCTGAAATAGGTGAAAATGGTCAGTCTAAACTAAAAAATTCAAAGGTATTGGTTGTAGGAGCAGGAGGGTTAGGGTCTCCGGTATTGTTCTATTTGGCTGCCATGGGTGTCGGCACATTGGGAATTGTAGATTCTGATCAAGCTGATTTATCAAATTTGCAGCGGCAGATTTTGCACAGCACATTGGATTTGGGCAAAAATAAGGCACAGTCCGCAAAAGAGACTCTACAGTCTCTAAATCCAGGTGTAAGATGCGAGTTATACCCCTTTAGATTAACTGATAAAAATATAGAGAATGTGGTTTCACAGTATGATGTGGCGGTAACAGCTGTAGATAACTTAACAACCAGGTACTTAGTGAATGATACCTGCATAAAACTATACAAACCCCTTGTTGAAGCGGGAGTATCGGGATGGGAAGGTTTGGTAACAACCATAATCCCAGGAAAAACACCTTGCTATAGATGTATTTTCCCGCATCAGCCTGAAGTTGAAGAAAGAAAAGAAATCGGCCTTATAGGTTGTCTTCCAGGAGTGTTGGGTACAATTCAATCTATGGAGGTTGTTAAGCTTTTACTTGATTTAGGAAATTCTTTAGCCGGACGCCTCCTGGTATTTGATGGTTTAGAAATGACTTTTAGTGAGTTTAAAATGGAAAGAAATAGTGAATGTCGGGTATGTGGGAAACTTAAAGGATGAGAAAAGATGCTGGCAATTTCAACGAGTTTGAAAGCTCGGGAGGTAGTTTATGATTGAACAACTAATGGAATTCCTAAAAGTTTTTCCTCCGGAACTGCAGCTGGTAATTTTGTCTGCGATACCTGTAACTGAGCTTAGAGCTACAATACCATTGGCTATTGGATTTGGTATGGAACCTTTAAAGGCTTTGATATATGCTTTAATTGGAAATTTTTTACCAATAATACCCCTATTGTTGGGTTTGCCTTACATGACTAAGATTATGGAAAAGTATACCATTACAGATAAGTTCATGAAATTTGTTTTTGCCAGGACAAGAATCACAAGTACAAAGATTAGAAAATATGGTGCAGTGGGCTTGATGATGTTTGTCGCAGTCCCGCTGCCGGGGACTGGGGTATGGGTAGGCAGCGCAGCTGCGTTCCTTTTTGGGATACCCTTTAAATTCGCTCTTTTAGCTTTAACAGGAGGTATGATTATTGCGGGTATTTTGGTTACCCTAGCATCAGTAGGAATATTGCAGGCAGCCAAGACTGCAGGCATGCCTTTGGTATTGATATTGGCGGCAGTATTTATTATCCTCTACATTATTTACAAAAGAAACAAATTTTAAATACACAGCAATGGGAGTAACATTGCTACCTGGAGCTATACCTAAGCTATATGCCAGAGCATACATCAAGACCTAGACGGCGAAGAATTTAGGTGACATGGGTAGGTGACATGGGGACGGTTCTATTGACACCTTCCAGGTGACAGAGGTGACATGGGGACGGTTCTATTGACACCTTCCAGGTGACATGGGGACGGTTCGGTGACATGGGGACGGTTCTATTGACACCTTCGGGGTGACATGGGGACGGTTCTATTGACACCTTCTATCATAATCTATTTTACTGATGTTTTTCAAATGGAGTATGAAAATAGAGAGAAAAAATGCATACGACCCATGAACCTTTTAAAGCAGTAAGCGACAGTGACTGGAAAAAGTAGAATATACTCATACCCTTTCAATTAAACTAAATGAAAGACTGGCTGGGAACAACTAATTAAACCTTGACCTGCCGGAAGAATCAAAAAATGGCCGCCTTTAAATCCAATTATCAATATACGTAGAGCTAAAGAATCCATCACTTATAACAAAGAGTAATAGTTGAGTTTATCTCAACTATTACTCTTTTGCGTCTTATCGCTTTGATTTCTTTCCCACCAGCAAGAAAAAATCTCGAGGGTTACAAAGGTAAACCTTGTGTTTTCAAGTAAAGGATAGGTTGCTTCTTCATGGACAGGCTAATGCAAGAATGTGCTACAACCGTAAAGCATAAAAGTGTCCGTATGGGAATGAAAAATCTAGCAAATAAAAAATTTCTTTAAAAATTGCAGGATTTTTTCAAGAAAAGGAGAATATGTGGTTTAAAGTGGATTGAAGTGGGTCAATATACCCATAAAGTGGGTGGACAAAGATGTTCATGGGTGAATACCAGCATTCTATCGATCCCAAGGGAAGATTAATAGTACCCTCTAAGTTTAGGGATGACCTTGGCCTTAAGTTTGTAATAACTAAAGGTCTTGATAACTGTCTCTTTGTTTATCCCATGGATGAGTGGAAGCTCCTTGAAGAGAAATTGAAGAATATACCCTTTACTAAAGCAGATGCAAGAGCATTTGTACGCTTTTTCTTTTCTGGAGCCAATGAATGTGAGTTAGACAGGCAGGGTAGGATACTATTACCATCTAATTTGCGAGATTATGCAAAATTAGATAAAGATGTTGTCATAATTGGTGTTTCCTCAAGGATTGAGATTTGGGCTAAGGAAGTTTGGGAAGATTATAGTAAAGAGGCTGAGCTGGATTATGAAGGGCTTGCCGAAAAGCTTCAAGATTTGGATATTAATATTTAAACATTAAGGAGGCTATTAAATAGTTGGATTTTTATCATGAGCCGGTTTTGGTGAAAGAAGTTTTACTAGGTCTAAATATTAAAGCCGGCGCTGATTATGTTGATGCTACCATTGGTGGCGGTGGACACAGTTATCATATCTTAAAATTATCTGCTCCAGAAGGCAGGTTAATAGGAATTGACAGGGATCTCGAAGCCATTCTAGCTGCAAAAAAAAAGCTGGAAGAATTTTCTGGAAGATTTATTATAGTTCATGATAATTTTAAGAACATGAAATCTATTCTTTATCTTTATGGATTCCAAAAAGTAGACGGAGTATTAATTGATTTAGGGGTATCATCCCATCAAATTGATGAGGGATACCGGGGTTTCTCATATATCCATGATGGTCCTTTGGATATGCGAATGGATAACAGGGAAGCTCTTACGGCAAAGAGTTTGCTTAATACCCTAGAAGAAAATGAACTGAAAAATATTATTAAAGAGTATGGTGAAGAACTTTGGGCTGCAAGGATAGCTAACTTTATCGTCAACTTCAGGCGTGATAAGGAAATTGAGACTACAGGTGAGCTGGTGAAAATAATTGAAAAAGCTGTTCCTGTGAGTAAACGTGATCCTCATGTCCATCCAGCCATGCGAACCTTTCAGGCTTTAAGGATAGCTGTTAATAAGGAATTGGATAAATTAGACGTTGCTATTAAAGATGCAGTCAGTTTGTTAAAACCTGGTGGAAGAATTGCAGTGATATCCTTTCATTCTCTAGAGGACAGGATAGTTAAGAATACCTTTAAAGAGCTCGCTTCTGCATGTTCATGTCCTCCTAAGATACCGGTATGTATATGTAATAAAAAACCGGAAGTGGAATTGTTAAATAAGAGACCAATTGTAGCGGGCACAGAAGAACTAAAGCTTAATCCCAGGGCAAAAAGTGCAAAGCTAAGGTTAGCAGTCAAGCTTTCTTAGCATAAAAACAAGGGAGGTTGAATAGGTTGTTAGTGGCACATAAAATAAAAGCTTATGATTATAACGAGAGTTATTACAACTCCGGTAAAGCAACAAATGCTCCAGGTCTGAAAAAATCAACCAAAGCAAAGTTGCTTACCTGTGTATTGGTTGTTACAGCTTTTGTTTTAGGGCTAATATTTTTGTCACTGTCTGCCCAGGTTGCTGCAAAGGGCCAGGAAATAAACCATTTAAAAAAAGATATAGCCTCTTTGCAAACCACTAATGAAAGATTAAAATTAGAAAAGCAGAAGCTATCAGCGCTAGATAAGATTGCGGTACTAGCTGTTAACGAATTGGGAATGAAGAAGCCACAATTTGAGAATTTGCAGATGATTACTGTGGAAGAAGCTGAAAAAACACAAGCCCTTCTGGCCGTTCACATACCTGATGAAAGTGGTTCCGACAATAATATGAGTATTGCTGGTAATAAAAACTTTAGAAGCTCCATTATTACTGCTGTGTCTAATATATTCAGTAATTGGGCAGTTACTGGGACGAAGTAGAAGCCACCACTTTTAGTAAAGGGTGATATGCTATAATGACTGGGAATGTAGTAATGAAGAAAAGGATTGCAAAGGTATTCTTACTATTCTTTGCAGCTTTCTTTTTTTTGACCATGAGACTGGGTTGGATACAGTTTGTCAGGGGGGATGAGCTGCAAAATAAAGCTCTGGATAACCGTCTTAGAGAAGTTCCTGTTGAAGCTAAAAGGGGTACTATTTATGATAGAAACATGAGGGAGTTGGCAATCAGCATTAGTGCTGATTATATTTATGCCATTCCTCCTCAAGTGATGAGAAGCGGCAGAGAGCAGGAAATTGCCGAAAAACTTGCAGAACTTTTAGAGCTTCCGGTAGATGTTATTTATAATAAAATCACTAAAAAAGGCTCTTGGTTTGAGTATTTAGCTCGTAAGGTGGATTTTGAAAAATCTGCTGTTGTTAAAGAAATGAAACTACCCGGTATTAATGTTGCTGAGGAAAGTCAGAGGTTTTATCCCAATGACTACCTTGCAGCTCATATTCTGGGTTTCGCAGGTATTGACAACCAAGGTTTAGAAGGGCTGGAAGTTACTTATGACAAGGTTTTAAGGGGAGAACGAGGTTCTATTGTTATCGAATTTGATGCAGCTGGAAGAGAAATACCTCACGCCATGCACAAATATATCCCTCCTACTGACGGCAGCAGTCTGGTTCTTACCATAGATGAAACTATTCAATTTATCGTCGAGAGAGAACTTGATGCCCTGATGGCAAGCCCTGCCAATCCCAAAAGCGCCTCCATTATTGTGATGGATCCTAAAACAGGAGGAATCTTAGCTCTTGCAAATCGTCCAACATATAATCCTAATATATTTAACAAGTATCCGCAGTCTTCCTGGAGAAATATTGCAGTATCAAATTCTTATGAACCAGGATCAACTTTTAAAGTAGTAACAGCTGCAGCAGTTCTTGAGGAAGGGTTGGTGCGGGAAAATGAAACTTTTCATGACCCGGGTTATATTAAGGTAGGCAGTGAAACCATAAGCTGTTGGCGTCCGCATGATCCTCATGGAACTCAAACCTTTGCAGTAGCCGTGCAAAATTCTTGCAACCCGGTTTTTGTTACTTTAGGTTTGAGGATAGAAGAGAAGAAAAAAGGATTGTTTTATGATTATATCCAGGCATTTGGCTTTGGTGAAAAAACAAATGTAGACCTCCCTGGGGAAGCAAAGGGTATTTTGATTGAGGAAAAGAATCTTAAACCAATTAACATTGCCACCATCTCCATTGGGCAGGGAATTGCCGTTACACCTATTCAATTGGTCTCAGCTTTAGCAGCTATAGCCAATGATGGAGTTTTGTTAAAACCTCATTTAGTACAAGAAATAAGAAATTCTGATGGTTCTTTGTTAGAAAAAATCCAGCCTGAAGTAGTTAAGCAAGTAGTTTCAAAGGAAACTGCCAGAGAAACCCTCGCAGTGTTGGAATCGGTAGTTAGTGAAGGTACTGGCAGAAACGCTTACATAGAGGGGTATAGGGTGGGCGGGAAAACGGGTACTGCCCAAAAAGCAGGACCAGGGGGATACATACAAGGTAGATATGTTGCATCTTTTTTGGGTGTAGCCCCTGTAGATAATCCAAGGTTGGTTGCTTTAGTGGTTGTTGATGAACCACAAGGGTATCCATATTATGGTGGAACAGTTGCTGCTCCTATCTTTAAGAGGGTTATAGAAGATAGTCTTCATTATCTTGGGGTTACACCCCAGTATAACCCTGATGACAAACAAAATGGAGAAGTACAGCGAACAGTTTCCATGCCAAATTTGTTGGGTATAAATGTTGCAAAAGCCGAACAAGCTTTGAGGAGCTTAGGGCTTGTTCCAGAGTTTAAGGGAAGCGGTACTGTTATAAAGGATCAATATCCAAACCCTATGGCAAAGATTACCCCGGGTACAAAAGTAATTTTGCATTTGGAGGAAGGCCAAGATTCTGATGTGGTAAGGGTTCCTGATTTGACAGGTTATAGAGTATACCAAGCTGCAAGTTTACTGGAAGCCATGGGCTTGCACCTACTGCCTGAAGGCAGCGGCTGGGCTGTTATTCAAGATCCTTCCCCCAATTCACTGCTAGAGCCGGGTAATGGAGTCAAGGTTAAATTTCAGGAGAGATAAGGTTAAAAATAAACTTTTTCGGTTAATATTAGAATATAATAGACATATCTGGAGTGGTTTTTCATGAATTTAAAAAGACTTATTGGCAATCTGGATGCTTGTGAAATTCTAGGTTCTTTGGACGGGCTTGATATCGCCGGTATAAAGTATGATTCCAGGTTGGTGCTCCCTGGGGACCTACTTGTCTGTATTCCTGGCTTTAAAACTGATGGACATCTTTTTGCTGGTCAGGCTGTTGATGTTGGTGCAAGTTGTTTGGTAGTTGAGAGGTTTATTGATGGATTAAAGATTCCCCAGATTAAGGTCCCTGACACCCGGGAAGCTCTTGCTATTTTGGCGGATGAGTTTTATGAAAAACCCTCTATGCAATTAGGTTTAATTGGTGTAACAGGTACAAATGGTAAGACCACTACTACATACTTAATTAAAGCATTGTTGGAAAGTAAAACGAAAGTAGGTCTAGTAGGTACAATTGGGAATATTATCGGCCACGAGATACTCCCTTCTGCAAGAACAACACCAGAATCTGTTGATTTGCAAAAACTATTGAGGGAGATGGTAGATACCGGGGTTAAATATAGCGTCATGGAGGTTTCGTCCCATGCACTAGAACTTAAAAGAGTAAACCAATGTGCCTTTGACATTGCAGTATATACCAATTTATCCCAGGATCACCTTGATTTTCACGACAGCTTAATAGCTTATAGAAATGCTAAAGGTATTCTTTTTGAATTGGTTGGTAGTAAGCCAAAAGATAGACCTGCCTATGCCGTAATAAACAGGGATGACAAGTTTTACGAGTTTTTTAGACAAAAATCAGGTGTGCCTGTGTTTTCTTATGGGGTTAACCATGAATGCGATTATAAAGCAGCTAATATTCAGGTGAAGGGGGAAGGTGTATCATTTGAGGTTTACTATCCAAAGGGAAAGATTAGTTTATCTTTGAAAATGACAGGTCTTTTTAATATCTATAATTCCCTGGCCGCTTTTGCAGTTGGTCATCAAGAAAATATTCCTCCTGAAACAATTAAAAGTTGTCTGGAAAATGTTGAGGGAGTTCCGGGGAGATTTGAGAAGGTGAATGCAGGTCAAGACTTTACTGTTATAGTAGACTATGCTCATACGCCTGATAGTCTTGTAAATGTTTTAAAATCAGCCAAAGGATTTGTCAAAGGCAGGGTGATAACAGTTTTTGGTTGTGGTGGAGATAGGGACAGGACAAAAAGACCCTTAATGGGTGAGGCTGTTGCCATGTATAGTGATTTCAGTATTGTTACTTCGGATAATCCCAGAAGTGAATCTCCTGAAAGTATTATTGAAGATATTTTGCCAGGGATGAAAGATCATACCTCGTCTTATGAAGTAATTCCAGATAGACGGCAAGCTATAGGCAGAGCTATAGAATTGGCTAAACCCAATGATTTGATATTAATTGCAGGGAAAGGGCATGAAACTTACCAAGAAATTAAAGGCAAAACCTATCCCTTTGATGATAGGGTAGTTGCCAGGGAGTATTTGGAGAAGATGTTATGGAAGCAAAGCTGAGTGAAATTGCAATTGCTGTTAAAGGAACACTTATTACAGCAGAAAAATTAAATATGAATGTATCTGGTATATCCACCGATTCTAGAAATATTCAGCAGGGACAGCTGTTTATCCCTTTAGAAGGTAATAGATTTGACGGTCATGACTTTATTGAGGATGCATGCAACAAGGGAGCTGCAGCAGCAATCGTTGCAAGACACTGGTGGGACAAAAACTCTGATTGGAGCAGGCTTCCAGTTATTATGGTTAACGATACTTTAAAAGCTCTGCAAGATATTGCGTGTTATCACCGAAAAAAATTTAGCATTCCTGTGATAGCTGTTACAGGCAGCAATGGAAAAACAACAACAAAAGATTTAATAGCCTCGGTATTAAGCGAGAAGTTTAGTGTAGTGAAAAGTAAAGGCAGCTTCAATAATGAGGTTGGACTCCCTTTAACCCTCTTGGAAATAACCAAGGATACCCAAGCTGTTGTGGTGGAGATGGGAATGAGGGGTATGGGGCAGATTGAAGCTCTGGTCCAATTGGCTCAACCTACAATGGGGGTTATTACCAATGTAGCTCCGGTACATTTAGAACTTCTTGGCACTTTAGAAAATATTGCCAAGGCTAAGGGAGAGTTAATCAGATACATTAGGGCTGATGGGAAAGTTTTTTTAAATGGTGAAGATTACTGGTGCAGAGCCATGGAAAAAGATACGCTCGCCCAAAGCTACTTTTATGGATTTAGCGAAAATTGTGATTATAGGGCTATGAACATAAAACTGTATTTTGAGAAAAGCATTTTTTACTTGGAGATTAGCGGGCAAATACAGGAGATTATTTTCCCAATACCAGGGGAGCATAACATTTTGAATGCTTTAGCTGCTGCCGGGGTTGCTTACCAGTTAGGTTTTGATCTAGGCGCCATCGCTAGAGGATTGGAAGGGTGTAGATTATCTGAAAAAAGATTACAGGTTTTACATGGACCTACAGGAATCATTGTAATAAATGATACATATAACGCAAATCCAATTTCCACCTCCGCGAGTTTAGATATTTTATCTAGGGCTGAAGGAAATAGAAAAATTGCTGTTTTAGGAGATATGTATGAGTTAGGTAATTTTGAGGAACAGGGGCACCGGTTGGTGGGAGAAAACGTTGTAAAATCAAAAATAGATATGCTGGTAACAGTGGGCAAGTTAGCTTCAATTATTGCTGAGGGAGCCAAAGATGCAGGCATGGCACGGGACAGAATCCATGTTTTTTATGATAAAGCGGATGTTATTGAGTTTCTTAAAAATAATGTGAGTAAGGGAGATTGCCTACTGGTGAAGGGTTCCAGGGCTGCCAGGATGGAAGATATTGTTCAAGGGCTTATTTAGGGGGATGTTATATAAATGATATATCTTATCTCTTTTGCAACTGCGGGTGCGGCAACAATCATATTTGCTCCCTTTGTGATACCTGTTTTGCGCAGGTTAAAAGTGGGTCAGGCCATTCGGTTAGATGGACCAAGGGCACACTTTGGTAAAGCAGGAACACCTACCATGGGAGGAATCATCTTTCTGCTACCGATTATTATCATAGCCTGGATAATAGCGCCTTTCAATCTAAGCACGTTTCTCCTTGTATTTATAACTTTTGGATTTGGATTAATAGGTTTTGCTGATGATTACAATAAAGTGGTTTGGAAAAGGTCCCTTGGTCTTAAAGCAAGATATAAGTTATCATTTCAGATACTTTTAAGTTTGATTTTAGCTTTTGTATCAGTTGTATTTTTAGATAGGGGTACCGGTATTTGGATTCCTTTTTGGGGTGAGATGGTACTGGGTTGGTTTTATCTTCCCTTTGTGGTTTTAGTCGTAGTGTCAGCCACTAATGCCGTAAATTTAACAGATGGGTTGGATGGTTTGGCTGCTGGAACCACTGCAATTGCTGCCTTGGCCTTTATCTTTATTAGCATTGTTGCCAAAAATAAAGAGGCTGCAGTATTTTCTGCTGCTTTACTTGGGGGATGTATGGGATTTTTAATATATAATTTTAACCCAGCCAAGGTGTTTATGGGAGATACCGGTTCACTGGCACTTGGAGCTGCTTTGGCCACTTTAGCAGTGCTTACAAAAACTGAAATTTTGCTCATAATAATAGGGGGAGTATTTGTTATTGAAACCTTATCGGTAATTTTGCAGGTTGCTGCCTTTAGGATCTTTGGCAAGAGAATTTTTAGAATGAGCCCCTTACATCATCATTTTGAGTTAAAAGGTTGGGGAGAAAGAAGTATAGTACTGAGGTTTTACGTTATAGCTTTACTATTTGGTTTGCTTGGTATAATTATATTTATTTTCGCATTTTAAGGAGCATGAGAACTTTATGGATTTCTATGGACAAAGGATTTTGGTTATTGGAATGGCCCGTAGTGGAGTGGCTGCAGCACAAACCCTTGCAAGGAGGGGTGCTAAGGTAGCTATATATGACCAAAAAACTAAGGACAAATTAACCGAAGAATTGAAAAAACTTGAATCTTATCAGATAGATTATTTTTTAGGGATTGAGCCTGCAATTTCTTTAAATAAATATGATTTGATTGTGATTAGCCCTGGTGTACCATTGACTATTCCCCTCCTTCATGGCGCTGTAGGAAGAAAGATACCTATCTGGGGAGAGCTTGAGTTGGCTTTTAGAATTTCCAAGTCTCCTATTATTGGTGTCACTGGTACAAACGGCAAGACTACTACAACAGCTTTAATCGGCCATATTTTAAAAAATGCGGGATTTAAAATTAAAGTGGCCGGTAATATAGGGATACCGCTGATACAGGAAGTGGTAGATGCAGATGAAGAGACATTTCTTGTGGTAGAGGTAAGCAGTTTTCAACTAGAAACAATTAAAATGTTTCATTGTAGAGCTGCAATTCTGCTAAATATCACTCCTGATCACCTTGATAGACACAAAACAGTGGAAAACTATGTAACTATTAAAAGAAGAATTTTTGAAAATCAAGGGCCGCAAGATTTTGCCATATTGAATTATGACGACCCATTGGTCAGAGAAACAGCTAAAATGGTTAAAAGTAAAGTAATATTTTTTAGTAAAAGTCATAAGTTAGAGCAGGGCATCTATTTTGACGCAGGAGTTATCAAATCCAGTTTAAAAGGTGAACCTGAAGAAATCATTAAATGGGACTACATTCAGCTTAAAGGAACACATAATCTTGAAAACTCAATGGCTGCTATTGCTGCTGCTATGAGTTTTGAAGTAGATAAGAATAGTCTGCGCCGGTCTCTCCATGAATTTTCTGGTGTGCCTCACAGGTTGGAGCCTGTAGGAATAATTGATGATGTGATGTATATTAATGACTCTAAGGGTACAAACCCAGATGCTACCCTTAAAGCATTAGAAGCATATAGGGATAGGCAGATTGTATTAATTGCAGGAGGACTTGACAAAGGCAGTTCTTTTGAAGGGTTAGCCGAATATCTAACGGAAATAAAAGCAAAAGTTGTGGTATTTGGCCAGACTGCTGAAAAGATTAAAAATGCTGTAGAAGAGACTGGATCAGGCCACTGTTATATGGTTCAAAATCTAGAAGAGGCTGTAAAAACTGCTAAAAAGATTGCACTGGTTGGTGGAGTTGTTCTACTTTCGCCTGCCTGTGCCAGTTGGGATATGTATAATAATTATGAAGAAAGAGGCGAGCATTTTAAACGAATAGTTAGAGAAATGATGGGTTGAGGTGAGAGGATGATAGAGAATAAAAGTAAGCGCTCTCCTGACTTCATTATCTTCATTGTGGTTTTAATACTACTAAGTATTGGTATTATAATGGTTTTTAGTTCCAGTGCCTATTCTTCATTTTTAACACATGGAACTCCCTACTATTATCTCAAAAGACAATTAATAAATACCTTAGTGGGCATTGTGGCCATGCTTGTAGCCATGAACTTTCACTTTAAAATGCTTTATAGGTTTGCCAACCCTATACTGCTTGTCTCAATGGTACTGCTTGTATTAGTTATTATCATGGGTATAGCTGGTGGTGGCGCAAGTAGGTGGCTTGGTATAGGGCCTTTTGTTTTTCAACCTTCAGAAGTTACAAAACTCGCTGTGGTTATATTCATGGCTAAAACCTTAAGTGTTAATCAAAAAAAATTAAGATTTTTTATTAAGGGATTATTGCCCCAATTAGCTATTTTAGGCCTTGTTTGTGCCTTGATCTTAGCCCAGCCTGATTTGGGTACGGCAGTGGCTGTCGCAGGGACAGTTTATTTTCTATTGGCAGTAGCCGGGGCCAGGTTATTGCACCTTTGGGTATTGGCTGTTACCGGCTTAGCAGCTGTGTCAACTGCTATTATGACAGCGGAATATAGGATGCGCAGGATATTGGCCTTTCTAAATCCATATGATGATCCTACAGGATATGGTTTCCAAACCATACAGTCACTCCTGGCATTGGGATCAGGTGGACTTTTTGGAATGGGACTTGGAAATGGCAGGCAAAAGCTTTTATATATTCCAGAAAGACATACTGACTTTATATATGCCATAATCGGTGAGGAGCTTGGGTTTATTGGTGCAGCTTTTTTATTGCTTCTTTTTGCAGTATTTATGTGGAGAGGTTTTAAAGTGGCAGTATCTGCTCCAGATGACTTTAGCAGCCTATTGGCAGCAGGGATTACCATTATGATTACACTGCAAGCTTTGATTAATATCGGTGTTGTGACAGGTTCACTTCCTGTAACAGGTATTACTTTACCCTTTATCAGTTATGGAGGGTCTAGTCTGGTATTTACACTGACAGGTGTAGGGATTCTCTTGAATATTTCTAGATATACCAGAAGCGGTTAGGTGGGATGAAGACAATGAAAATAATAATAACAGGCGGTGGCACAGGGGGACATGTTTATCCTGCTCTGGCTATTGCAAAAGGAATACGAGATTTAATCCCTAATTCTGAATTGATGTATGTAGGGACTAAGAGCGGATTGGAGGCAAAAGTAGTACCTAAAGAAGGAATCAACTTTAAGACAATTACTGTGGAAGGATTGCCTCGTGTTGTCAGCATTCAATCGCTTCGCAGCGGTTTCAAATTAATGGCTGGCCTGGGGGAATCCTTTAAAATTATATCTGCTTTTAAACCCGAACTTATTATAGCTACAGGCGGCTATGTTTCAGGGCCTATAGCCTGGGTAGGTACTCAAATGGGGGTGCCCTTAGTTCTACATGAGCAAAACTCTGTGCCCGGCAAAACGAATAGGCTGCTTGCCAAGAGGGCCAAAAAGATTTGTTTGACATTTGAAGATAGTAAAGTTTATTTTAAAGATAGATCAAAAGTAAAGGTCACAGGACTTCCTATTAGAGATGAAATCCTGTTAGCAGCACGAGAAGCTTCTATTAAAAACTTAGGACTTGATCCCCTCAAGAAGACTTTGCTGATAACAGGTGGCAGCCGGGGAGCACATAGTATCAATATGGCTGTGGTGGATGCTTTACCTGATTTAGTTCTAAGACAAGATTTGCAGGTTATCCTAGTTACTGGTGAAAGAAGATATAAGGAAACACTTCATGAGCTTGAAAATAAAGGAATAAAGAAGGCATCTATGGGTAATATTACCATTAAACCCTATTTATATCATATGGAACATGGGCTAGGGTGTGCTGATATGGTTGTTGGCAGGTCAGGAGCTGCATTTCTTGCAGAAGTAACAGCAAAAGGCATTCCGTCAATTCTTATTCCTTATCCATATGCTGCAGATAATCATCAAGAGTATAACGCAAAGTCACTTGTAAAAGCAGGAGCATCTATGGTAATCAGTGATCATGAGCTTAATGGTCAATTATTACTAGATAGGTTGTTCAGTATTTTAGATAATAAACAAAAGTATGAGGCAATGAAAAAGGCTGCATTAAGTATGGGAAAACCTGATGCTCTCTCCCGGATACTAAGAGAGATTCAAGCAATTATTTAAAACATGAAGAGGAAACATGATAGCTACTGAAGAGCTAGATTGTGAAAACCAGTGCTTCTTAATTTTATGACCTGGGTTAGCTTGAAAGTTAAGATTATATTTTTGAAGTTAGATGAGACAAGCTTTCGTGTAACAAAATATAATACATGTGCATAGTATGGGGTGTAAGTTATATTGCTTATTGCTTCTTGTGTTAAAAGGGAGTGGTAGTTATGAATGACATAAAATGTGTTCATTTTGTAGGTATAGGTGGAGCCGGGATGAGCGCTCTTGCACAAATTCTTCTTGAAAAAGGGTTTAAGGTTACTGGATCTGATATTTCTTTCTCTAAATATACTGAAAGGTTGAGCAGTTTAGGCGCTTGTATAAGTATAGGACATAGTCCGGCAAATTTACCGCCTAATTGCGAATTAGTCGTAGTATCTTCAGCTATACCTGAAAGCAATCCAGAAATAATAGAAGCTGCTAGTCACAATATAAAGATTATAAAAAGAGCAGAACTCTTAGCAGAACTGATGTTAATGCAAAAAGGTATTGCTGTGGCAGGGGCACATGGTAAAACTACAACCAGTTCCATGATTTCTTATATTTTGGAGAGGGCAGAGTTTGATCCTACTATAGTGGTAGGAGGAGAACTATGTAATCTTTCATCTAATGCCAAGTTAGGTAGGGGAGAGTATTTAGTAGCTGAAGCCGATGAAAGTGATGGGACTTTTTTATTGCTCAAACCACATACGGTAGTGGTTACTAATATTGAAGATGATCATCTAGACTATTATGGCAACAAAGAGAAAATAATAGAAGCCTTTCAGCAATTTTTGAATAACGTACAGGTAGGTGGTAAAGGTTTTTTGTGCGGTGATGATGAATCTGTCTTGTCTCTCAAAAGACCAAATGGTAGAGATTGGATTACCTATGGTTTGCAAGACACAAACAATATTATTGCAAAGAACATAAATCTTGGTACGAAAGGTTGTGGTTTTGACATTTATTACCATAAAAAAGCCCTAGGTAGGTTGGAACTTTCCCTTACAGGCCAACATAATATAGTCAATGCCTTAGGAGCTATGGCAGTTGCCCTGGATGCAGGGGTGCCTTTTCAAGAAGCATGTCAATACTTAAAAGAATTTCGGGGAGTTGAAAGACGTTTTCAATTGCTTGGCAACTATGCCAATATTAAGGTTATAGATGATTATGCCCATCACCCTACAGAAATCAAGGCTACTTTACAGGCTGCCAGGCAAACCCATCCAGGCAGGTTGGTGGCCATTTTTCAACCACACCGTTATACTAGAACGAAACAATTGTATAGGGAGTTTGGTGAGTCATTCTCAAATGCTGATTTATTAATTATTACGGATGTGTACTCGGCTGGTGAAAAACCTATTCCTGGGGTGACCGGTGAGCTGATTTTTCAGGAGGCTAAAGAAAAATATCCAGATAAACAGATCACCTATTTAGATACTGATAAACTAACTGATTACTTGTTAGAAAATGCAAAACCAGGTGATATGATATTAACCTTGGGTGCAGGTAATATATGGAAGATAGGGGTAGAATTTTTGAAGAAATTGGGGGCTTAATTCATGGGGAAAGGCGTTATGGCAGAAAAAGAATTACGAAAGATCTTCCCAGGGGAGAATGACCTATTAATAAATGAACCCTTAAGAAAATGGACTACTTGGAAAGTTGGCGGACCAGCAGAATACTTGGTTTTTCCCAATAACGTTTCCCAAGTAATCGAATTAGTCAAAGTATCTCAAAAAAATTGCATTCCACTAACAGTACTAGGTAATGGTTCTAATGTATTGGTAAAAGACAATGGAATTGACGGTATCGTGGTTAATACCAGTAAGCTTAACAAGGTAGAGGTGAAAGATACAAAAATTGAGGCTGAAGCTGGTATTTCCTTGCCTATGTTAGCAAAATATGCTTTGCAAAACAGTCTTAGCGGGTTAGAGTTTGCCGTGGGTATACCTGCTTCTTTGGGTGGAGCGATATTAATGAATGCAGGGGCTTGGGGCAAATCCATTGGAGAACTCATTGAGGAAGTAACCATTGTTGACAAAGGTAATATACGAAAACTAACCAAGCATGATATTGAGTTTAAATATAGAGACAGCAGTTTAAGGTATCACGGAGGGATAATTGTTGCTGGGACCCTGAAATTGGTAAATGGTGACACAGCTAAAATTAGAAATCTTATGGATTTACATAAGAAAAACCGATTAGAAAAACAGCCCCTTAGAATGCCAAATGCAGGCAGTGTTTTTAAAAACCCGAAAGGTTATGCTGCTGGATTTTTAATAGAATCGGTAGGTTTAAAAGGACTAAAAATCGGTGAAGCTAAAATTTCAGACAAACATGCCAATTTTATTGTAAATTGCGGAAATGCCAAGGCAGAGGATATATTAAATCTTATGGAGGAAGCAGTACGAAGTGTTGAATCTCACTATGGAATTCACCTTGAACCGGAGGTAAATATTCTAGGGAAGTAGCGCTACAGGGGGTGAATTGGTGTTTTGTATAAAGATAAATTTGTTGTCATGGGAGGTAGGAGATTAAAGGGTACCGTACGAGTTAGTGGTGCAAAAAATGCAGTTCTGCCAATAATGGCCGCCTGTATCCTGGGGCAAAAAGAGATTATTATTCACGACGTACCTGATATTTCAGATGTCAGAGAAATGGAAAAGATGCTGCAGACTCTTGGAGCAAAATTAACTCGAGAAGGAAATGTTCTGATTATTGACCCTTCAAATATTCAACCCCAGGAAATTTCAGAAAACCTTGTGAGAAAAATACGAGCCTCAAGTCTAGTCATGGGACCAATGCTTGGAAAATTTGGGTGGATAAAGGTTGCTTACCCTGGAGGCTGCAACATTGGATCTAGACCAGTGGACTTCCATTTAAAAGGTTTCCAGCAGCTTCATGCTGTAGTAGAGGAAAAACATGGATTTATCGAAGCAGGTGGGGCTAACTTACAGGGAGAAACCATATATTTGGATTTTCCGAGTGTAGGAGCTACCGAGAATCTAATGATGGCTGCCTGCCTTATTCCTGGGATTACACGTATAAGAAATGCAGCTAGGGAACCTGAAATAGTTGACCTGCAAAACTTTTTAAATGGTATGGGCGCTAATATTAAAGGAGCGGGAACGGATACAATAAAAGTAACCGGTGTAAAAAACTTGGGTTCTGTTGAGCACAAATTAATTCCTGACCGTATTGAAGCAGGTACCCATATGATTGCAGTAGCCTTAACCTGCGGGGATGTGTTAATAGAGAATGTGATTGCTGAACATTTGGTTCCACTTATCAGTAAATTAAAGGAAATCGGATGTGAGATTATTGAGTTAGATAATAGAATTAGGGTTATTGGAAAACCAGTCAAAGGTACGGACATCCGGACTCTTCCCTATCCAGGGTTTCCCACAGATTTGCAGCCACAAATGATGGTGCTTCTGTGTGTAGCTGATGGAACATCAATTGTAGTTGAAAATATTTTTGAAAATAGATTTAAACATGCAAGCGAATTGAGAAGACTAGGTGCAGACATCAAAATTGAGGGGCGTATTGCTGTTGTTAAAGGTGTAAAACGACTAACAGGTGCATTTGTGGAAGCAACAGACTTAAGAGCTGCAAGTTCTCTCGTATTGGCGGGTTTGGTATCAGAAGAAGCAACTGTGGTGGAAAATATTCACCACCTTGATAGAGGGTATGAAGGTTTTGAGAAAAAATATAATGAATTAGGGGCTCGAATAATTAGAATCAGCAACTCTCTTAGCAGCTAAAGGCTGCTTTTTTTGGCGCCATATTGGACTAGCTCTCTTTGTTTGTTATAATGTTAATAAAAATAGTGTCCAAATTGCTACTACTACAGCGAAAGGTTACTCATTTCGTTACATCACTACGCCATGGGGACAGTTCCATCATCTTCTCTTTGGACCTTCGCTTCGCTATGGTGACGCTCGAACCGTCCCTATGGCTCGGCTAATTGCTAAATTTCGCTGTAGTACTACTTTGGGCACTAGCTATAACACGGAGCTAGATTATGGCCTATATTGTAAGGCATACTTCAAAATCTCGAATTGTACAAACTACTTTAATTGTTATCTTATTATGTATTTCTTTATTTTTGTTTATCCAATCCAATTTTTTTAACTGCCAAAGGGTAATAATAACTGGCAACCATTGGCTACATGAAGATTATCTTATTAAAGTAGCAGATGTATCTATGGGAAGTAACCTCTTTTATATAGACGTCTCAGTAGTTAAACAGAAGCTTGAACTGATTCCAATGGTAGAAAGTGTTATTATTCAAAAAAGACTTCCACATACTTTATATATTACGATTGTAGAGAGGACTCCTGCATTATTGTTAGTTGCTTCCGGTAAATTTATTTTAGTTGATAAACAAGGAGTTTTTATACGCGATGTGGAATCTATAAGGGATTTTATGGATTTACCCATTGTAACTGGTCTAGACATTAAACAAGATATAGCTCCTGGGGAGCTTTTACAGGATGCCAAAATGATTCTGGCATTAACTCTCCAAAAAAAAATTTGGGAAGAATATGGGGAATATTTTAATGAAATTGATCTGTCTTTGGGTATTAATAATGTTGTAATGTATACCAGAGAAGGAATTACAGTAAAGATTGGCAGTATTGATAATATTGATGAAAAAATGTCCTTGTTTAAAAAAATATATTTGGATAAGCTGCAAGAAGGTAATCTTGCTCTGCTTGATTATCTAGACATCAGCTTTTCCGGATTGCCTGTGATTAAATATAAATAACTTTTTCGAAAGGTGTTCTTATGTGGCTACCTCTTATAGGATTATTGATAGGTATTTTAGTTGGTTTGCAACTACCCTTTACGGTACCTTTAGGTTTTGCAAAGTATATGTCCGTTGCTCTTTTAGCAGCTTTTGATTCCGTGATTGGAGGAATTAAGGCCCATTTAGAGGGTAAATATGATAATACTATTTTTGTAACAGGTTTTATAGCTAATACTTTTTTTGCAGGAGTATTAGCATATATTGGAGAACAAATTGGTGTTGAATTGTATTATGCTGCCATATTTGCTTTTGGAGTTCGCTTATTTGAAAATTTGGCTATCATACGTAGATACGTTTTGAAAAAGTAGCATATTTCTCATTTGGCACTAAAGGTTTTTGTATTTTGATGTGGAAACTTTAATGGTATAGATTTTTGTGGAGGTGCAGCATAGTGCCACAGAATAGGGTCGTGGCCGGGTTGGATATTGGGAGTACTAAAGTAGCTGCTATTATCGGTGAATTGACAGAATTAGGAGATGTACGAATTACTGGTATTGGAGAGTACCCATCAAACGGGTTGCGTAAAGGTATAGTTGTAGATATTGATGGTACTGCTCGTTCAATTATGCAAGCTGTTGAAATTGCAGAAAGGATGAGCGGTCAGAAAATTGTGTCTGTTTTTACAGGAGTGACTGGTTCTCACATCTACTCTATAAACAATAAGGGTGTAGTGGCTGTTGGCAGTAAAGATGGTGAAATCTCCTTAGGAGATGTAGAAAGGGTAATTGCTGCGTCAAAGGTTATTACTTTGCCTTCAGATAAACAGATTATTCATGTTATTCCAAGGCAGTATGTGGTGGATGGCTATGATGGAATATTAGATCCTGTTGGCATGGTTGGTTCTCGTTTAGAAGCAGAAGTAAGTATTATAGTGGGATCAAATGCTTCGCTGCAAAATATAGCTAAGGCTGTTTCACGAGCAAATTTAAATGTGGAAGGTTTTATTCTGAATGCTCTTGCTTCAGCAGAAGCTACTTTGCAGATCGCTGAAAGGGATTTGGCTTCAGTTGTTGTTGATTTAGGTGGTGGAACTACAGAGGTTTCCATTTTTGATGAAAATGGAATGTGGTATACTTCTATTCTACCAGTTGGCGGCAGTCACGTTACCAGCGATTTGGCTGTTGGACTAAGAATTCCTTTAGACCAAGCTGAAAGAATTAAGAAGGAACATGGATGTGTTTTAAAGGAACTGGTTGCTGGGGATGAATACATTTCTGTATCAAATATTGGAGGAAGTGGGGAAAGGAAAATTTCTAAAAAGAACATAGCTAGTATTATAGAACCAAGGATGCAGGAAATATTCTTTCTAATAAAGCAGGAGATTAAGTCATCAGGGTTTAAGGGTGTGATACCTGCTGGTGTAGTGTTTACAGGTGGTGCATGTTGTTTGGACGGTTTTAGTGAATTAGCTGCAGAGGAACTGGATATGCCAGTTAGGATAGGTTATCCATGCAATATAAGCGGGATGGTTGATATGGCAAGCCACCCAGGATATTCTACTGGAATAGGTTTAGTACAGTATGCTTCACGTAGAATGTCACCCAGAGGTTATGCTGTTAGCTCTGAATCCGCTCTACATAAAGTTTTTCGTAAGGTATCATCGTGGTTTAAGGATATATTTTAATTATACATTGAAAATCAAGGAGGAACTTGCATGTTGGAATTAGATGAAAAAGAATATAATTCTTTTGCGAAGATTAAAGTCATTGGTGTAGGCGGTGGAGGTAATAATGCTGTTAACCGTATGATATCAGCAAATCTGCAGGGAGTAGACTTTATCTGTATTAATACTGATGCCCAAGTCCTTAAATTTTGTAAATCAGAAATAAAAATCCAGATTGGTTCAAAATTGACAAAGGGTTTAGGAGCAGGGGCTAATCCTGAAATAGGTAAAAAAGCAGCAGAAGAAAGTCGTGATGAAATAGGCAAATATTTACAGGGAGCCGATATGGTTTTTGTGACTGCCGGGATGGGTGGAGGAACTGGTACAGGCGCTGCTCCATTAGTTGCTGAATTGGCAAAGCAGATGGGAGCGTTGACTGTCGGCGTTGTAACAAGACCATTTACCTTTGAGGGCCGTAAAAGGGCAAGTCATGCTGAGCTAGGGATAGAGGAATTAAAGTCTAAAGTTGATACCTTAATAGTTATCCCAAATGATCGCTTATTGCAGGTAGCCGACAAGAATACCTCTATTTCAGATGCATTTAAAATAGCAGATGATATTTTGAGGCAAGGTGTTCAGGGGATATCTGATCTAATAGCTGTTCCGGGTTTAATCAATTTAGACTTTGCCGATGTAAAAACTATTATGATGGATACTGGTTCAGCATTAATGGGAATAGGAAGGTCAAATGGAGAAAAGCGTGCTGCTGATGCAGCTAAAATGGCCATTTCAAGTCCACTCCTGGAAACGTCTATTCAGGGTGCAAAGGGAGTTTTATTAAATATTACCGGAGGAAACAACCTTGGGTTATTTGAGGTTAATGAGGTTGCTGAGATTATCTCATCTGCTGCTGATCCTGATGCAAATATAATCTTTGGAGCAGTGATAGATGATAGGCTTGAGGATGAGCTAAGGGTGACTGTGATTGCTACAGGTTTTGACGAAAGGCGTAAGGTTAAGGAAAATTTTGAAAAACAAATGGATATTAAACCTTTTGCTGATGATGATCTGGATATACCTGCCTTTTTAAGACGAAAATAATCTCAAACTAAGAATTAAGAGGAGGGTTAGAAAATGAGGGGAAAGATAAAAGAGGACACTCCTCTTTTTGCAGGTTGGTTCGAGGGCAGGAGAAATGCCTCCAGGTTGCTATGGAGAGTTGTGCTAATTAAATGAATGGGTACACACGGAGTGTGCCTAACTTAGGGGGTCAAATGTATAAGCAGTCTTGGCATACACCGTTGACTTATCTATGTATATTAATCATTTGGAAAATAGTATCTCTATTTGTTGAACCTTTATTGCTTCCATCACCTGAGGCTGTGATAATTACACTCTTTGGAATGGTAGTATCGCCTGATTTTTGGAGTATTATAGCGCCCACGGCAAAAAGAGCTTTGGCAGGTTTGTCTGCTGCTCTTATTGGGGGTGTTTTTTTGGGTTTAATACTCGCTATGATATCACCAAAGGATATGAACAAAATAGCCACTATCATATAGTATTAAAAGACGTGTCTTTAAACTTAAAGCCAGGAGACAGGTTATGTTTAATTGGCCCTTCTGGCATAGGATGAAAAAGGTTCTTTTTAAAGAAACGGATCCTCTTGATGTAATAGTATTTGTTACGCATCAGCAGGAAGATATTATACCTCATGTAAATAGAGTATGTTCTTTGTCAGAGCAACCTGCTAGACTCATTGAAATAAACCCTGCAGTTTCATCCCTTTCGCAATAAATGACAAAGTTTTTCGGCCGTCTCTTGTATAATTGTTTTTAGAAGTCATAGACAGCTTTTAGCAGCATATATATTATATGGAATAGTTTCTAGAGGTGTGCCATGTGGTAGAAATAGATATAATGTACGTGGATGTTTTGTTTTTAGTGAACTTTATTATGGACTTTACTATACTGTGGGCGACAAGTAAGTTTACTGGTTTCACTGCAAGCATAAAAAGAATCTTTGCTGCTTCTCTTTTTGGAGCTATTTATTCAGTAATGCTTTTTATCCCTTCCCTTCAGATACTATCCTCTTCCATTCTAATCAAGATCTTAGTTTCAGTTGTCATGGTTATTATTACTTTTTATCCTATACCTTCAAGAAAACTATTGCAGGCTTTAGCCTATTTTTATTTAATTGTCTTTGCTGCAGGTGGAGCAGTTTTTGGCTGCATGTATGTTCTAAACTCTCAAGCAGTAGATTATCCTGCCATGGGGCCAGGGGTGCTTCATGTAACACAGGTTAAGTATATTTGGCTGCTGGCAGCATTGGCTGCTGCAGTACTGTTCGGTAAATATGGCGCAAAGATTATTAAGGCAAATTTTTTTAAAAGTGCTGTTCATGTTCCGGCTATCATTTGTATAGGGGACATTAAAATACCTATTAAAACATTAGTAGACACAGGAAATCAACTCACAGATCCTTTAACCGGAAAACCTGTAATGATAGCTGAACTAGAAACTTTAGCAAGTATTATACCCCCTGATGTTTATAATATTTTACAAAACCAGAAAGATCTGGACATTAATACGGCTGTTACCACTTTAGCTGGTACCAGCCTTTCATCAAGGATTAGACTCATACCTTTCAATTCAATCGGTAAACAACGGGGTATGCTGGTTGGTATCAGACCAGACCATGTCTTTATCGTACACAATGATAAGACTGCCAAGGTCAGTGATATTATCGTAGGACTATACAACTACAGATTATCTCCTAAAGGTTTGTATAAAGGCTTACTGCATCCTGAGATACTTCAAATGTCTGTGGAAAGCTAATAAGGGGGACGCGCTTATATGAAAATAATCCGTCAACTGCAATGGAAATTTAAGCTCTGGCTTTTAAATATTCTAATCAAATTCAGACTATATCCTGAAGTCCATTATGTTGGGAGCAGTGAGGCATTACCCCCGCCATTGACTAATGATGAAGAAAAATTCCTGATAGATAGACTTGAAGACGGAGACAGGGCAGTGAAGAGTGTTTTAATCGAACGAAATTTAAGGCTTGTTGTATATATAGCGAGGAAATTTGAGAATACCGGCGTCGGGATAGAAGATTTAGTTTCCATTGGTACAATAGGGTTAATAAAGGCAGTGAATACTTTTGATCCTAAAAAAAAGATTAAACTGGCTACATATGCTTCCCGCTGCATAGAAAATGAAATCTTAATGCATCTTAGAAGAAATAATAAAACTAAAACTGAAGTATCATTTGATGAACCATTAAATATAGATTGGGATGGCAATGAATTATTATTATCCGATGTATTAGGAACGGATAATGATATTATATATAGGTCTATTGAAGAGGAAGTAGATAAGAAGTTGCTTTATGCTGCCATGAAAAAACTAAGTCCCAGGGAAAAAAAGATTATGGAGTTTCGTTTTGGCTTAATGGACGGAGTAGAAAAGACTCAAAAAGAAGTAGCTGACATTTTGGGAATTTCCCAATCGTATATTTCACGACTTGAAAAAAGGATCATAAAAAGATTACGAAAGGAGTTTCGTAAACTAGAGTAAACAACCACCTTTGAAAGGTGGTTGTTTTTTTGTATAAAACCCATACTGCATGGCAATAATTTAAAAAGAATTAACAACTTACATCAATTGAAGGAGGTAATACATATTGATCGCTAACAAAGTGGAAATATGCGGTGTAAATACCTCGAAGTTACCTGTACTTACTAATAAAGAGATGAGGCATTTATTTAAAGAAGTTCAAAGTGGCAATGATGCAGCAAGAGAGAAAATAATTAATGGGAACCTGAGATTGGTGCTAAGTGTTATTCAACGTTTTACAAATAGGGGTGAATACGTTGATGACCTTTTTCAAGTAGGGTGTATTGGACTAATGAAAGCAATTGATAATTTTGATCTCTCTCAAAATGTTAAATTCTCAACTTATGCTGTACCAATGATTATTGGTGAGATTAGAAGGTATTTAAGGGATAACAATCCCATAAGAGTCAGCAGGTCTTTAAGGGATGTGGCATATAAAGCGTTGCAGGTTAGAGATGCCTTGGTTAGTAAATACTCAAGGGAGCCTTCCATCAATGAAATTGCTCAAGAGCTAAATATTCCAAGGGAACAGATTATTTTTGCGTTAGATGCGATTCAAGAGCCAATTTCTTTATTTGAACCTATATACCATGATGGCGGTGACCCAATCTTTGTCATGGATCAAATTGGAGATGAAAAAAATACAGATAATAGTTGGCTTGAGAAAATTGCTGTGAAAGAAGCGCTAAATAAACTGAATCCCAGAGAAAAACATATTTTGTCTTTAAGGTTCTTTGACGGTAAGACACAGATGGAAGTAGCAGAAGAAGTTGGAATATCCCAAGCTCAAGTATCAAGACTTGAAAAGGCAGCTCTGCATCATATGCGAAAATATGTTCAGGAGCAAAGAGAACTATAAGATAAATTAGAGGTGTGTTTAAATGAGGAGAAACGTAATATTAATAATGATTCTATTGATGATTTCAGCATTAGGAGTATTGCCGGACGAAACCAAGAGCCAGGAGGTAAATCCCTTTGAAAATCTAATCAGATTTCATGTCATAGCTAATAGTGATGACACAGAAGATCAGGATTTAAAACTAAAGGTTAGGGACTCATTGTTGGACAAAATTAAAGAAGAACTAGAAGATGCTAGAAGTATAAATGAAGCCTACACTTGCTTAGTAAACAAACTAGACTGGATAGAAGAAGTGACCAGGGAAGAAGTGGTGAATAATGGTTATGATTATTCTGTAAAGGTATTATTGGGGAATACAAAATATCCTACCCGGACCTATGGGAACTATGTTCTGCCTGCTGGGACGTACCTTTCATTAAGAATAATTATTGGAAATGGTGAAGGAGCAAATTGGTGGTGCGTGCTGTTTCCACCCTTATGTTTTGTGGACATTACAAATGGGAAACTTACTGTTCCAGATAAAGCAATTCCTGTAATGGAGGAGCAGGTTAAGGATGGTTTACATGAAAAACCTGTAAAAATAAAGCTGAAGTTATTGGAAATACTTAAAGAAAAGAAAACACTAATAAAAGAAGTTTTTTCAAAAGGGGAAGGTAAATAACCTTCTTTTTAATTTTGCATACATGTTAATTCATTCCAGGCATATACATTAATAAGAAGTACTATAGAGGACGGAGGAACTGCTGCAATATGGGGGTGTAAATATTGATTAAAATTTCTGACCTTAGAATGAGAGAGGTAATTAATGTAGTTGATGGAAGAAGGATGGGTGAGATAAAAGATATTGAATTGGATTTAGAAAAGGGTAGGGTAAAATCGATAATTCTACCTGGTGTTAATCGATTTTTTCGACTTTTTAGTAGGAATGAGGATATAATTGTTCCTTGGGAGAAAATTAAAAAACTAGGTATTGATGTAATCCTTGTAGAAGTGCATAATTTCACCGACCCTAAACATGAAGAATTGTAAAATTTGACGTTAGTAATTAGGGATACTATAATTTTTTCAAGGGGAGGTGAGGGCAATTAATAAGTTGGTTGAGGTAAACGGTCTTCAGTATTATAACTTCAAGCCTTTACTGGAGTTTAAAAATCTTGTGCACGCTTTTTCTACACGTAAAGCAGGGACGAGCATTCCACCTTACGACACTTTGAATTTAGGTCTTCACGTTGGCGATGAAAGAGACAATGTTGTGAAAAATCGTAAAAAGTTTTTTGCTGCATTGGGTTTTTCTCTGAATGAAGGTGTATCAGTTAACCAAGTGCACGGTAATCATGTAAAAACTGTTGAAGTAACAGATAAGGGCCGGGGAATAATGACCATTGAAAACACTTTATGCTCTGCTGATGCTCTAGTTACAAATAAACCAGGTATTCTCTTAACTACCTATTATGCAGATTGTGTATCAGTATTTATTTATGATCAAAAAACCAATTCCATTGGGTTAGCTCATGCAGGATGGAAGGGTACTCTTTTAAAAATAGCCAGTGCTACAGTTAAGAAACTTCAGCATGTATATCAAACTAATCCTAAAGACTGTATAGCTGTAATAGGCCCATCTATAGGACCTTGTTGTTATGAGGTGGACAATAGGGTGCTTGAGTCTATGAAAAAAGCCTATGCAGAATGGCCAGAGTATATGTGGTCTTTCAATGAAAGTATAATTAAATTGAATTTGTGGGAATTAAATAAAATGTCTTTGCAGGAATCAGGGTTAAAAGAGCAAAACATTTATATAAGCGGTCTGTGTACCCATTGCCTGGACAACCTGTTTTTTTCTCATAGAAGGGACAATGGTAAAACAGGCAGAATGGCCGCAGTTTTTGGAATTAGAGGGTGAAACTTTGGATAAAGTTATATATATGCCTATGAAAAAGAAAAGTGGGATAAAAAAAATATGGATTATGCTTATCTTTATCTTAGGTATTATTTTTTTTCTTATAAGTTGTTGGCTGGTTTCATCTAAAACAGTAAAAACGGTTTTCTTAGAATGGCATTCTATACAAATTGACTTTCCTGTAGAAATTGTGTTTATCAGGGAAGAAAGAGCGGTTAAAGCTCCCATTAAGGGGTATGTTGTGAGGCAAGATATTAATGACGGGGAGAGAGTAAGGGTTGGACAGACAGTAGCAACAATTAATGCAAAAAGTATCGATGGACAGAGTCATCATTTTTCGGTTGTTTCAGAGTGGGCAGGAACTTTAAGCTTTGCTGTTGATGGTTTTGAAGAAACTTTCAATGGTAAAGGGATTAGGGATTTCAACTTGGCGGAGATAAAAAAACTCAATTTTGAAAGGAGTAAATCTGAAGGAGAATTAGTAGAAAAGGGCGAAGCTTTATTTAAGATTATTGATTCCTTCAGAGATGTCAATTTTATAATGTATTTTCCTCATAAACATTTATTAGCAAATGTAATTGACCCACAACTTTTATTAGAAGGGCCTCTTTTGATATTTTCAGAGGAGAAACATTATGGGGTTCAAGTTACTGACATTAATTATGCAGGGGAGGATGTTTACTGTTTTGGGAAGATTCTGGAAGCGCCTGAAGATTTTTTTAATGTAAGGAAAGGTAAATATATGCTGATGGTAAGAGAATATGAAGGGTATTTAGTTGATAATAGTGCGCTAACTATGTTAGATGATGTTCCAGGAGTGTATTATCAGGTAAGCAACAATTATGAATGGACTCCAGTAGAAATAATATACCAGAATTCTAATAAAACACTGATTAGATTTGACAAGGAAAAACATCCAGTTGTGATTAACCCGGAGGTTTTTCATTAAGTTAGGGACATTCAAGGTAGAAAGTGATATGATATAAGAATTCCAGTTAGGTGTATCTACTTGCAAAGCAGGAAAAAGTCTATTTTTGACGAATGAATAAGGTCAGGGGACACACCAAATAGGAGAGATGGAATTTTGTCAGGTTTACAAGAAAGATTAGAGGAAATATGGAACAAAATAATAGAAAGTGCTGCTAAATCAGGAAACAACCCGAAAGACATCACACTAGTGGTTGTAACAAAATCGGTAGGAGTAAATACTATAAAAGAACTAATTGATTTAGGGGTTAAGAATATAGGAGAAAATAGGGTTCAAGATTTCACAAAAAAATATGAAGGAGTTTCCAGTAATGTCGCCTGGCATTTTATCGGGCATCTGCAATCTAACAAAGCAAAATATTTAACAGGAAAAGTCCAATTGATTCATTCTCTAGACAGGATTTCTTTAGCTCTAGAGCTAGAGCGGCTAGGACAAATGAACAATCAGGCATTCAACTGCTTGGTGCAAGTTAATGTATCTGGAGAAAAGAGCAAACATGGCCTTAATCCTAAGGAAGTAGAAAATTTTCTAGTTGATGTTTCAAAAATGAATTATGTTAAAGTAAAAGGCCTAATGACCATGGCACCTCTGGAGGCTTTACCTGAGGATACGCGTCATGTTTTTCGGAGCCTACGTAAACTTAAAAATGCTTTACAAAAGATTGATATTCCTGAGGTTGACTTGAAATATTTATCAATGGGCATGTCTAATGATTATCATATAGCAATTGAAGAAGGTTCCAATATGGTTCGTATAGGTTCAGCCATTTTGCATGGAAAATAGGAGGGTGTCATGAGAAAATACTGGTATAAACTATTGAATTGGATAGGATTTGAGGTTGAGGAAATTTCTGACCATAAACACAAGGATGTTGTTTTGGAGGATACTCATAATACAGGTAAACCGGGCAATATCATTAGTATCCACCATAACAAACCGATAAAAATTGTCTTGTGTAATCCTACGGAGTATGATCAAGTACAAACTATTGCGGATCACCTGCGCAATTCTCGGCCTGTAATAGTAAACATGGAAACCCTGGACAAAAACCTGGCTAAAAGGATTATGGACTTTCTCAGTGGAACTACATATGCTATCTCAGGTTCTATGCACAAGATCAACCCAAATATTGTTCTAGTTATACCACAAAACTTTACTCTGATAAATAATACTGAGAACAAGGAACATTTATTTAGAAAGGATTACTTGACACTAAATAAGACAATTGAAAGTTAGGAGTGAGCCCCTTGATTGATGTAGTTAGAATTGCATTTAGTGTTTTAAACATTCTTATTATTGCTAGGGTGATCATGTCTTGGATTCCTTTAGGTAATCCAAACAATTCTGTTGTTAGATTTGTCTATGAAATTACCGAGCCTATCTTAGCGCCCATTAGGAGAATTATTCCAAGGGGATCTCTCCCCATAGATTTTTCTCCGTTAATTGCTATATTATTAATAAATATGATTGAAAGATGGGTGATTAACCTTCTTAGATAAAAAAAGGGTATTATCCCATGTACATGATACTAATTATTACAATGAATTATGCCATGTGCTTGATAGAGTAGAGTTATGTTTAAAGTCCCATCAAAAACAGTTGTGTGACTTTTACGACCCTTTTTTCATTAAGCTCACAAGTGACATATTAAGGGGGATAAAAGGCATAGATTTTATAGCATGGGGAGGCTATGAGCAAGCTGAAAGAAAAAAGATATGTCTAGTTCCTGAGGGTATGGTTATTGAACCAGAAGATTATGAAATAGCACTAGTAAATTTCCAAGGGAGTTTTAGATTTTTTAATAATAATCACAGGCATGTTTTAGGTGCATTATTAGCTTCAGGCCTACGCAGGGATAAAATTGGTGATATCTTGGTAACCGACAAAGCTTGTCAGGTGCTAGTAGATGATACGGTGACTCAATATTTAATTGCCGAAATAGTTTCCATAGGACCTGTAGTTGTTTCTGGCAAAAAAATACCAATTCAAGATTTGATAGTACCTCCTATTTTTTTTAAGGAGTTTAGAGCTGTTGTTGCTTCCATGCGTTTAGATGCAGTAATCAGCGTCGGTTTTGGACTTTCAAGAAATAAATCTTCTGAAGAAATTAGAAAGCAAAAAGTGAAACTTAATTGGCAGGAGATTGCTCAACCGGATTGTTTAATAGAGGAAGGGGATGTAGTTTCACTTAAAGGCAGAGGAAGACTAAAGGTTTTAAAAATACTTGGTAAAACTAAAAAAGACCGAATATCTCTAGTTTTAGGCATTTATACTTAAATGGGGGTGGTAATGAAATGGCTCTTACACCTTTGGATATTCAAAATGCTGAATTTAAAGTAAGTTTTAGGGGATACAATCAAGCAGAAGTAGATGGTTTTTTAAACAAGATACTTATTGATTTTGAAAAACTTTACAAAGAAAATCAGCAATTAAAGGAAAGCATCAAAAAAATTGAGGAGGAGTTGTCCAAGTATAAAGTCATTGAGGACAATCTATCAGCAGCGTTGGTTATTGCTCAAAAGACTTCCCAAGAGTTAAAAGAGACTGCTCATAGGGAAGCTGATGTAATTATTAAAGAGGCAAAGCTTGAAGCTGCCAAAATCTATGAAGAAACCCAGCAAAAGGTCCATAAAAAAGAAGAAGAGTTGGCAAATCTGCACAACCAGTTTGTTACCTTTAAATTAAAAATGCTGGCTTTTATTGAAAGTCACTATAAATTATTAAAAGATGAAGTTGATACCCTGCAAAAACAGAAAGAAACTGCCGAATCCTAAATTGTATAAACCTTAAATTCTATTTGACTATCACTATTGTTATGGTATAATTTATTGCAAAATAAGGATATACTCTTAATTAAATAAATGCAAGGAACAGGAAAGTAAACAGCCTGACTTTTATACAGCGATTCTGGAAATGGTGAAAGCCAGGAAAAAGTTGCTGTTGAAAAATCACCTGGAAGCAGGCCCTTTGAAGTATCAGTAGGAGGGTCCGGGATGCATACCGTTAAAAATGCTTTTGAGTGGGTATTTAATGGTAAATACCTAATAAGGTGGTACCACGGGATCTCTCGTCCTTAAGGATGAGAGGTTTTTTATTAAGTTGAGGACATTCTTCTATTTTTATTTTAAAGAACGAGGTGTTGAATATGGCGCGTTACGATGAAACTTTAAACTTACCAAAAACTGACTTTCCCATGAGGGCTAATTTGCCAAAGCGGGAAGTTGAGTTTCTTAAATTTTGGGAAGAGCAAAATATTTATAAGCAGGTCCAGGAAAAAAATAAAGATAAGCCTAAATTTGTTCTTCATGATGGTCCTCCTTATGCAAATGGCAGTATTCACTTGGGTACTACATTAAACAAAATTCTAAAGGATATCATAGTAAAATTTTATTCCATTTATGGTTATGATGCTCCCTATGTTCCAGGATGGGATACTCATGGTTTGCCCATTGAGCAGCAGGCCATAAAAAACTTGGGGTTGGATAGAACAAAAATAGGCGTTGTGGAATTTCGTAATCATTGCAGGGATTATGCTTTAAAATATGTTGATGTTCAAAGGGAGCAGTTTAAGAGGCTAGGAGTAAGGGGAGACTGGGAGAAACCCTATCTTACTTTAGCCCCTGATTATGAAGCAGTCCAGATTAAAGTCTTTGGAGACATGGCTAAAAAAGGCTATATTTATAAAGGATTAAAGCCTGTTTATTGGTGTACTGATTGTCAGACAGCTTTGGCAGAAGCAGAAGTAGAGTATGGAGAAAAGAAGTCTCCATCCATTTATGTTAATTTTCAGGTAAAAAATGGAAAAGGTTTGCTAGATGAAGAAAACACCTTTGTAATGATTTGGACTACAACTCCCTGGACTTTGCCCGCAAATGTTGCCATTTCCTTGCATCCTGAGTTTAAATATGCCTTAGTTGAAACTGAAAAAGGAAAGCTTGTAATAGCTAAGGAGCTTGTCAAAAGTGTGATGGAAAAGGTACAGATTGACTATCGTGTTCTTAAGGAGTTTAAAGGTATAGAATTGGAAGGTGTGGTTTGTTCAAATCCACTACTTAATAGGGATTCACTCCTTATATTAGGTGAGCATGTTACCTTAGAACAGGGAACAGGATGTGTGCATACTGCGCCAGGTCATGGCCTTGAGGACTTTGAAATTGGGCAGAAATATGAGCTGCCTGTTATTTCTCCTCTTGACGATAAAGGATGTTTTACTGCTGAAGGCAAACAGTTTGCCGGAATGTTTCACGATAAAGCTAACAAAGAGATTACTAAACAGCTTGCTGAGCAAGGGGATTTGTTTCACTTAGAATTTACAAAACACCAGTATCCTCACTGCTGGCGCTGCAAGTTGCCTGTAATATTTAGGGCAACAGAGCAGTGGTTTGCTTCTATTGATGGTTTTAGGGAGGCAGCTTTAAAAGCGATTAAGGAAGTCCAATGGATTCCTGCATGGGGTGAAGATAGGATCTATAGTATGGTAGCAGATAGGAGTGACTGGTGCATTTCCCGCCAGAGAACATGGGGCGTTCCCATACCTATATTCTATTGTAATGATTGTGGAAAAGAGATAATTAATGATGAAACCATTGAGCATATTCAAAAACTATTTAGACAATATGGATCAAATATATGGTATGAAAGACCTGCAGCCGAACTTCTTCCCGAAGAATTTACATGCCCAAACTGTGCTTCAGGTGAATTTAAGAAGGAAACTGATATTATGGATGTATGGTTTGATTCAGGGTCCAGCCATGAAGCAGTATGTACTTTTCATCCTGACTTAACATGGCCGGCTGATATGTACCTGGAAGGCAGTGACCAACATAGGGGTTGGTTTAATTCTTCGTTATCAACTGCTGTTGCTACCAGGGGAACTGCACCTTACAAGCAGGTTTTAACCCATGGGTATGTTGTTGACGAGAAGGGTAGAAAAATGTCAAAGTCCCTGGGGAACGGGGTAGATCCTCTTGAGGTTATTGAAGAAATGGGGGCAGACATTTTGAGGTTGTGGGTATCTTCAGCTGATTACAGGCGTGATGTTGCTGCTTCACCAGGAATTATGAAGCAAATGACTGAGTCCTATAGGAAGATTAGAAATACTTTCCGGTTCTTGTTGAGCAACTTGTATGATTTTAAACCCGGAATTGATAATGTTAATTATGAAAGCCTTTCAGAAATTGATCAATGGGCTCTGTTAAAACTACAAAGGCTGATAGATAGAGTGACCAATGCCTTTAAAAAATATGAGTTTCATGTTGTATACCATAGTGTGCATAATTTCTGTATTGTGGACATGAGCGCTTTTTATTTAGATGTCTGTAAGGATAGGCTGTATACAATGCCGGCTGACCATATTTTAAGACGATCCACTCAGACAGTAATTTATGAAATCCTGAGTTCATTGGTACGGCTATTAATGCCTATTTTAGCTTTTACAACAGAAGAGGTTTGGAGTTATCTTCCTAAAAAAGATGGGGAGCCCATCAGCGTGCAGTTGACTGAATGGCCTCAAGTAATAGAAGGATACTTGGATGCAGACTTGGAAACAAGGTGGGAAAAAATCTTGGAACTTCGTGAAGAAGTGGCCAAAGCTCTCGAGCTTGCAAGACAAGCACATGTCATAGGACATTCTCTGGATGCTGAAGTAGAAATTTTTGCGGACAATGAACTATTAAAGAATTTAGAAGCAGTTAAAGAACCCTTAGATCAGATCTTTATAGTATCTGGTGTGCAGGTTAAAGAAAATACCGGAAAAATACCAGCAGGCGCCTATGTGCCTGAAGGGAAAGGTTTGGCGCTAGTGGTTAGAAAATCAACGGGAGAAAAGTGTGAAAGATGTTGGAAATATGACACTAGAGTTGGTTTTGACAAGGCTTTTAGTACCCTTTGTCCTCGATGTATAGGTGCTCTTAAATAGTCTTAACAGATTCCAGCTAACTGCAATTACCCATTAAATGAATGAAGGAATCACCTCAAATAATGTTAGGGGACATACCCTCCAGGAGATGAGAAGTCTAGGGTTAACATCCCACTTCTAGTTCTGTATATGGTATGTCTCCAGTTTAGAGCATTAGTTAGAGGTTTGAGCAAATGCCTTCAACTTTTTTGATGGGTATTTTTATTTTGGTCGGACATAATATTTTTAACTCAATGAGTTTACATGAGCTTAAAAAGTATATATAATAACAAAAATAACCATTAAAGAAATATAAAGGACAGTATAAAGGGGGAAAAAGTCTTCAATGGAAAAGACAAAGGTGGTAATTACAGTAGTAGGTAAAGATAGAGTAGGAATTATAGCAGGTATTACAGGGGTTTTAGCTGCAAACAGAGTAAATATTTTGGATATTAGCCAGACAATTATGCAGGACTTTTTTACCATGATTCTAATTGCAGATGATAGCAACTGTGCAGTTAGCCATGAAAAGTTAGTTGAGAATTTAGAAAAAATTGGATCAGAACTGGGTGTAAAGATTACGGTTCAAAGAGAGGATGTTTTTAAATACATGCACAGAATCTAATAACGGGGGAATGAATAATGCCTTTATATTTTAGTAGAGAAGAGATATTTGAAACAATTAGCATGATTCAAAATGAACACTTGGATATTCGAACAATCACTATGGGGGTTAGCTTAATGGACTGTCAGGAAATAACACCCCAAAAGACGGCTGATAAGATATATCAAAAAATAGTCCAGCTCTGTAGTAGACTGGTGGAAGTATGTGAAAACATAGAAAAAGATTATGGTATTCCCATTATTAATAAAAGGATTTCTGTTAGTCCAATTTCCTTGGTCATGAAAAACGGCTCTATAGATGATTACATGTTGGCGGCACATGCACTAGATAGGGCAGCAGCTCAGGTTAATGTAAACTTTATTGGCGGATATTCGGCGCTGGTACACAAAGGATTTACAAAAAGTGAAAAAGCCCTAATATATTCCATCCCAGATGCTCTTGCCGATACAGAAAGGGTTTGTGCATCAGTTAATGTTGCTTCTACTAAGTCAGGCATTAATATGGATGCAGTTAAGATTATGGGAGAGATCATTAAAAAAACCGCTGAGCGCACAGCGGCAAAGGGAGGGCTGGGCTGTGCCAAACTTGTAGTTTTCTGTAATGCTCCAGAAGATAACCCTTTCATGGCTGGAGCCTTTCACGGGCTTGGAGAGCCTGAAGCTGTAATAAATGTTGGAGTTAGCGGACCTGGAGTTGTATTAAACGCAGTAAGGAAGTGTCAGGGAGAAGACTTTGGGACAGTGGCAGAAATAATTAAGAAGACTGCTTTTAAAGTTACACGTATGGGAGAATTAGTAGGGAGGACTGCATCAAAGATGTTAGGTGTTCCCTTTGGTATAGTAGACTTATCATTAGCTCCTACTCCAGCTGTGGGTGATAGTGTAGCAGAAATCCTTGAGAGTATTGGAGTAGATAGATGTGGCGCTCCTGGTACTACTGCAGCTTTGGCAATGTTAAATGATGCTGTCAAAAAGGGTGGAGCAATGGCATCCTCTTATGTTGGCGGCTTAAGTGGAGCTTTTATTCCTGTAAGTGAAGATGCCGGTATGATTAGGGCTGTAGAAGAAGGAGCTTTATCTCTAGAAAAACTAGAGGCCATGACTTCAGTATGTTCTGTAGGTATTGATATGGTAGCAGTGCCAGGGAATACAGAAGCTTCTACCATTTCCGCTCTCATTGCTGACGAAGCTGCAATAGGCATGATTAACAACAAGACTACTGCTGTTAGGATTATTCCTGCTCCTGGTAAAAAGATAGGTGATAAGGTGGAATTTGGAGGACTGCTCGGAACAGCGCCTGTGATGCCAATAAGTAATATAGGAAACGAGCGCCTTATTAACAGGGGGGGCAGGATTCCAGCGCCATTACAGGCTTTAACTAATTAATTATTCTGGTTTGGTACTGGTATAACGAATTGTTTTTTACATATTATTTTATTATAACACTCTACAGAAAAATAAAGTGTTAGGAGGGTAAGACCAGTTGGATAAGCTAGATAATAAAACCCTGGAAGAAAAACTGACCAGCCTGGCACATGCCCTGGAAAAAGCTCAAATCCAGGAATATGTTAGTCTTTTGGAGAAGCCGGCTAAACTCCTGTACTTAAACCTATTAACAGGTATTGCCAGGGGTCTTGGAATGGCTATTGGATTTACGATTCTAGGGGCCTTGGTGGTTTACTTTTTGCAGAAATTAGTGGTATTAAACCTGCCTCTAGTAGGTGATTTTATTGCTGATATAATTCGTATGGTTAGGGAACAATCTTATTAAAGGAACAACTAAAAAATATCGGAGGTGCCCATTAATCCATTGGTTAATCATAATCATAATATTTACCGCAAGAAATTGATGCAGCAAAAAAGAGAACTTGAGGCTAGGATAAAGACTATTATTGATACAGGTTTGGAGAATTCCATGCGGGAATCTACAGGAGAATTATCCTTGTATGATAACCATCCTGGAGATGTCGGCAGTGAATTGTTTGAAAGGTCAAAAGATTTAAGTCTCCTGGATAATAATAGAATACAACTTCAAAAAGTTGAAGACGCTCTGAGGAAAATAGATGAGGGAACTTACGGAACATGTGATGAATGTGGACACCCTATACCCATAGAAAGGCTTAATGCAATCCCAGAGACAACTAAATGCCTTCATTGCAGGGACAAAAAGTTGGAGACGGGCGATATTAATATCAGACCTATAGAAGAGAAAGTGCTGCCCGCAAGTTTTAAAGAAAAACAGGAAATGGATACCGAGGATACATGGCAGGATGTTGCGCGTTGGAATGAGCATGCACATGGTTCAGCAGCAGGATCCTATTATGGGGGAACAGATTTAGATGAAGATCGCGGAGTAGTGCAGATGGTAGAAGGAATTCCTTATTTTAAAGGTAAAGATGGAGTTTTCTACGAAGATGTTTATGGACATGATGATGAGGGACCACCTCGAGAAAAGGTTATAGGTGAGGAGGAAGAATAGTGGCTATATGTTGGGGACATCCCTCAATGGTAGAAGTTGGGTTGGATATTAGGTGTGTCCCCCCTCAATTTTCGAGATCGTGCTCCACGGTCTTATTTCTTTTGCAGTAAAAAGTGATTAACCTTGCTTATTGTTGGCATCTAGTGTTAAAATTTTGGGGGAATGTATATATGATGATTTGACAGGGAGGACTGATGAGTTGCTTTTTTTTACTATTGGTTTAATAATTTTAATTCTTGATCAATTAACAAAATATATTGTGGTAATCAATATGTACCCTAATCAAACCATCCCTGTTATAGAAAATGTATTTCACATAACTTATGTAAGAAATCCAGGAGCCGCCTTCGGTATTTTACAGAATCAGATACTATTTTTTATTTTGATTACTTTTGCAGTTGTTCTAGTTTTAATAGGGGTATACTGGAAGGTAGCTCATAGGAAGAATCTAGTATTAACAGTTGCCCTGGCTTTGCAGCTTGGTGGAGCTATAGGCAATCTCATTGATAGAATAAGATATTCTAGTGTTGTAGATTTTTTTGATTTTAGAATTTGGCCTGTTTTTAACATTGCCGATATGGCAATTGTTGTTGGGGTTATTCTTTTTGCATGGCAGCTGCTTATATGGCATGAAAAAGGATAGGTGAAAGCTTTTTGAGATATATCTTTTGTGTAAATGAAAGTGAAAAACAAAAACGCCTTGATTTATATTTAACCGACAAATTGGAGCGCTTTAGCCGAAGTCATATTCAAAAATGGATTGACGATGGGTTAGTAAAGGTAAACCAAATGGAATCCAAAGCAAATTACAAAATACGTGAAAATGACTTGGTTTCTGTTAGGGTGCCGGAATTAAAACCACTTGATTTAGTTCCAGAAAAAATTGACATTGAAATTGTATATGAAGATGAAGATATTGTTGTGGTTAATAAGCCTCAGGGTATGGTGGTTCATCCTGCTCCGGGTAATTACACAGGTACTCTTGTTAATGCGCTTGTGTATCACTGTAAAAATCTATCAGGAATTAATGGAGTTTTGAGGCCAGGAATAGTACACAGGATTGATAAAGATACATCAGGGGTGCTTGTTGTAGCCAAGAATGATAAGGCTCATGTTAGCTTGGCTCAGCAAATTAAAGAACATTCAGTGACAAGGATATACAAGGCTTTAGTTCATGGTAATATTACCGAACCTGGGGGAATTATTAAAACTTCCATCGGCCGCCATCCAGTGGACAGAAAAAAAATGTCAGTGGGTGTGAAAAACGCAAAGCCGGCTGAAACAATGTACACTGTTCTTGAAAGGTTTGATAATTATACGTATATTGAGGCCAGGTTAAAAACTGGAAGGACTCATCAGATAAGGGTTCACATGGCGTATATTCAACATCCTGTTGTGGGCGATCCGAAATACTCAAAGGGTAAAAATGTGTTGGGTTTTACAGGACAAGCCCTTCATGCAGCCACACTGGGTTTTAAACATCCAAGTACTGATGAATACATGGAGTTTTCTGCTCATTTACCGGCTTATTTTGAAAAAGCTTTAGATATATTAAGGAGTAACTAGTGTACAGGAACATAATTGTCTATTTCAGCAAAAAAAGTGAGAAGTGGGATTTAAAGGTTTTAAATCCTCGCGCCACTGTAGGTGATTATTTGGATGGCGTTTGCAAGTTGATGGAATTATTGCAAGGTTCTAATAAACTAAATGGGACTTGTGAAACTTGTGGACGCTGTTGTAAAGAGCGTATACCAATTACCTCCATAGACTGGTATGCCTTAACAAAAATACTTAACATGGAAATTGAGCAGAGGAAGGCTGTGAGCCTTTATACGAAATTGGCCGTATGGGGAAGGGCTGTAGATGTGTCTCTTAAACAAAGAGATGATGGGTCTTGCATTTTCCTGCAGCATGATAACAGGTGCTCAGTATATGAAGTCAGACCCTTTACATGCAAAACCTTCTTTTGCTTACCGCAATCCATGAAGATGCAGGAGATTAGAGCAACGGTTGTTAATCTTGGTATGGACCAATTAATCCATGAAATTATTCACAATTTCCCTATATATAAAATGGGACATATAAATGAAAAGGGTAATGCCTCTATACCAGGAATTTCCATACCGCTGAGGAATGTTTACAATATAGAAAATGCTCTGGACTCAGAGGAATGTCTACAACTCATGAAATTAGCTCACGAAATGGATAATCCCAATGTGAGAGAGCATGACTGGCAAAGCAACTTGTTTGCTAATTGTTTAAGTTATCATGAAATTGAATTAAGAGCAGTGTGTTCGCAAGCATTATGGTCGAGAATCTATAAAAATAAGTCTTATGATCTTTCGGGAGAGGAACTATTAGAGTTAATAAATCAAGGGCAAAGCAGCGCAGCAAAAGAAGGTGAGTTCTAATTGTACATTGGTGCACATATTTCCATAGGAAAAGGTTATACCCAGGCGCTAATTACTGCTGAAAAGATTGGCGCAAATACAATGCAATTTTTTACTAGAAACCCTAGAGGTGCAAAAGCAAAAGCTTTAAATCCAGTTGATGCTCAGCAGTACATTGAAGATGTAGAAAAGCTGGGTTTTGGTTCAGCGCTCGCCCACTCCCCTTACATAATCAATATGGCATCACCAAGTGATGACCTCTGGCAGCTCGCAGTGAAGCTGATAACTGAGGACATGGAAAGGTTACAAAGTCTAAATGTACCATATCTTTGTCTGCATCCAGGCAGTCATGTGGGCAGTGGTATCCAGGCGGGAATAGACAGAATTTGCACCGCATTAAACCAGGCATTTTCATCAACAGATTCGCAAGTGATGGTCTTGCTGGAAACCATGGCAGGCAGTGGTACAGAAATTGGCAGTTCTTTTGAGGAACTCAGGCTGATCATGGAAGGTTGTCGTTATCCGGAAAGGATCGGAATTTGTTTTGATACATGTCATGTTTATGCAGCAGGATATGATATTAAAGAGAACCTTGATGATGTTCTTCAACATTTTGACAATTGTCTGGGAATTAATACACTAAAAGCAATTCACTTAAATGATAGTCAACAAGCCCTTGGAACAAAAAAGGATAGACATGCTTGTATTGGAGAAGGGTTCTTGGGTGAAACGTTCTTTAAAGAGTTTGTAAGACATTCTGCGTTTAAAAACTTGCCTTTAATTCTGGAAACTCCAGGAGGCCTAGAGGGCTACAAAAAGGAAATTAAATTGTTAAAAAATCAGTAACCCCCCTAACTGTTTGGGGGATTAGTATATTATTCTTGATCTTCAAAAGACTGCATTACCTCTAGTTTTACCTCGCCTAATCCGTGGGGCTTAAGGCCGATGGCTTCAGCAGCGCCCCTGGATAGGTCAATTATTCGCTCTGTTTTATGGGGTCCACGGTCATTAACTCGTACAATAACACTTTTGCCTGTATCTAAAAATGTAACTTTTATTAGTGTATTAAAGGGTAGAGTTCTGTGAGCTGCCGTGAAATCATATTGGTCAAAAACTTCCCCACTGGCAGTCCTTCTTCCATGAAATTCATTTCCATACCATGAAGCAGTGCCTGTAATAGTCTCAATTATGACAGCATCTGAGAAATCTTTATCATATGGTAATAAGGAAGCATTACTTTTAACCATTATTGGAACTTCAAGGTCATTGTCCCAGTTAACTGAATAGCCAAAGGCTTCTCCAGCAAAACGTAAAGGTGCGAATGTTACACCTTCAATGATCTGCGCGGGAATTTCAATTTTTACTGCCATTCCGTTAATTAACGGAAAATTGCAGTTGATGGGAAAGGTTACTTCTGTATTTCCCAAAACACCTATTGCTGTTTGTGTTTCGTCATCCCATTGTATATTGGCGCCAAGGTTTTCAAGTAAAGGTCTTAGGGGAACTAACTGTCTCCCTTCAATTGTAATGGGAGCAGGGTTAAAAGTGAGTTCTTTCCCATCTATGATTATAGTATTGTCAGCGGCAACATATGTAGGTAAAAGAGCAAATACTAATAAAAGGAGAACAACTATGGTTAAAATTCTCATTTTGACCTCCTAAAGCATTTTATTTCTTGTTAACTATGTTATGTTTAGTGGTAATGTTTAGTTCTACATTACTAAGTAAATTTCCTCTTTTGTTGTCTATAATGTTAAAAAATTCCAGATATAAGATGTAGTACTACAATTATATGGAGTTGACTTAAATGGCTGAGCCTGTATTTTTTTATAAGATTAAGGATTATAATGATGAGACATTGGAAGAAAAAATCGAAAAAATTATATCCTCTGTAATTAAGCCGGAATTGGTAAAAGGTAAGAGGGTGTTTATAAAACCTAATCTTCTTACCAACAGATCTCCGGATCAAGCTGTGACTACCCACCCGAAAGTTGTTTTTGTAGTTGCGAATTATTTTGTTAAAAAAGGCGCCCAGGTTACTATAGGAGATAGTCCAGGAGGTCCAGGCTCTGCAGCATGGTTAAAAACAGTATTTAGAGTATCAGGAATTGAAACAGTGGCGGAGCAAACAGGAGCAGTTTTAAACTTTGATTTAACGCCTTACAAGGTGCAGATAAAACTCAAAAATGTCTATAAGGAATTGGAACTAGTAAAAGCTGTTGTTGATGCCGACTATCTTATCAACCTGCCAAAGCTCAAAACACATGGTTTAACTGTTCTTACCTGTGGACCCAAAAACCTCTATGGATGTGTACCAGGTTTAAATAAGGCCAAGTATCACCTGGAACTGCCTATTTTAGAAAACTTCTGTGAATTGCTGGTTGCAGTAGCAGAGTATTTGAAACCGGAACTAACAATAGTTGATGGAATTATTGGCATGGAAGGGGAAGGTCCTTCAAGCGGAAAACCAAGGAGCCTGGGATATCTGCTGGCTAGTAAAGACTGTTTTCAAGTGGATCTGTTTGCTGCACATTTACTAGGAATTAATCCCAATAGGTTGCCAGTACTAAAAGCCGCGTCAAAAAGAGGTCTATTAAACTTGGATGATTTACCTGAGATTACTGGAGATGTTCCTGAGAAAACAATGTCTTTTTTGATTGCTCCGGCAACTACCTATGCTGATTTTTCTGATAGATTTGCCAAGCGTGTTCCCAAAGTATTGTTAAAAAGAATTTATAAGTGGTTAAAGCCTGTCATTGAATTTTCTGAAGACAAATGCTCAGGATGCACAATATGCATTAAAAGTTGTCCGGCCTCTGCATTACAATTGGATAATAAACTGCCTAAAGTAAATAATAAAGAATGTATTCATTGCTATTGTTGTCAGGAACTTTGTCCTAATAATGCAGTGTCAATTAAAAAGCCTGTTTTAGCTAAGTGGTTTTTTTAATAAATAGTACCCAATAAATAGTACCCTATCTTGACGCATATACATGTTTCATGTATACTTCAATTTACCAGATACGTCCAATTTTGCTTGATTTAGAAGAGATAAATATTTTGCTGAATATACACTGGTATAGGAGGGTAGATTATGTCATTAAAAACCAAAGCTGTAATTATGGATGAAGATAAAATTCGTAGGAGCATAACCAGGATTGCTCATGAGATAATTGAAAAAAATAAAGGTACTGAAGACCTTGTTTTAATTGGGATTAGAACAAGGGGTGTTCCCCTGGCACAACGCCTAAATGACATTATTGAACAAATTGAAGGCACCAGACTTCCCATAGGCATAATAGACATTACTCTTTATCGCGATGACCTGAGCAGTTTGGCAGAGCAGCCGGTGATAAATAAGACGGAGATTACCTTTAATGTTGAGGGGAAAAGGATAGTTTTGGTGGATGATGTGTTGTATACAGGTCGTACTGTAAGAGCTGCTTTGGATGCTTTAGTAGATCTAGGAAGGGCCAAATCCATTCAATTAGCGGTTCTTGTTGATAGGGGACATAGAGAGCTTCCTATTAGGGCAGATTTTATCGGTAAAAATGTTCCCACCTCCAAAAGTGAGCTAATTGCTGTTTTGCTTAATGAGATAGATGGTGTAGATGAAGTGGTAATACAAGAAAAAAATTAATATCATGAACTGTCAAATATAGCGTTAAGCCTGGCGCTGCCCCTACTGTTTAGGGGCTTTTATCATGTTTTTTAATAAGCCTTCATCTGGTGTAATAAAAAGAGTTTTGAAGTTTTCATAAGTGACTAAACCAGGTTTGCCCTCCTTAATTTTTTTTACATATTTTATTTTTGTGTAATCTACAGGTACCTTTGCAGAAAACTTTGCACTGCTGTGCAAAGCAGCTAACATAGCTGCAAACAATACAGCATTATCTGTTGCTTTTTTGCCATCTAGCTTTAAAACTACATGTGCCCCGGGCAGATCTTTTACATGAAACCAGAGGTCATTTTCATTGGCTATTTTAAAGGTTAGCCAATCATTTTGTTTATTGTTTCTACCAATGTAAGTGGTAAAACCCTCAGTAGAGGTAAATGTTTTAAGGGCGGGTTTTTGATGCTTATCTTTTTTTATGGGCTTTTCGTTAGTTTTCATGTATCCCTGGTCTATTAATTCTTGTTGGATCTGTTCGAAGTCATCAACAGAACTGGTTTCAGACAAATAGAATTCCAAAGACTTTAAATAAGCAATTTCTTCCTTGGTCTGTTCTGCCTGCAGCCTGGCGAGTTCTAATGCGCGTTTGCTTTTGTTATATCTTTTGAAGTATCGCTGGGCGTTTTGGGCAGGACTTAATTCGGGAAGTAACTCTATGGTTACAGGATTATTATTTTGATAATAATTTTCAACTTCTATCTTCGTTAACCCTTTGATAATTCTGTGCATATTGGAAGTTAACAGTTCCCCGAATATTTTGTCCTGAAGGCTGTTTTTGCCAGATGCAATTGTCTGAAGATGTAAAGCCAGCTTTTTCTCGCATCTTTTTATTTCATGATTTATATTCTTCTGCAGGTTATTTTTAAATGATGAAAAAGCATGATTTTTAATATGCCACAAGTAAAAGATGTCCACTGCTTGATTAACGGTCGGAAACTTTTTTGAGTTGTTTTCATGGAATTCAGCGATATCAAAGGGTGAAAAAGCCTTGTATCCTCCCTTGGTGTCAAGAATAATTACAGGGGAGTAAGTATTTGTTCTAAGAGTTGTAACCAGGTAAGATACTGATTTCCAAAGTCTGTTTAATTCAAATTCTCCACAGAATTCAAGTCTTTCTCCTAATAAGCCGCTTTTAGCAGTAACTTGGGAAGCAAGAGTCGGACTAAAACCCATAAGACTGTTTAATAAAGCTTTTTCAATACTAAGATTTAAATCCTGCTCCAAGATTTTATTAAAGAATTCTTCTTTAGATACCTCTAAAATATTAAGTTTGTCCTGTGTAGGAGGAGCTATATACTCAACTCCAGGGAGGACCTGTCGATATTGACTGGTTGACATGGAAACTCTTTTAATGCTGTCAATTATTTTATTGTTCTCCTCATTTAACAGTATTATGTTGCTGTGCTTTCCCATTGTTTCAATGATTATAGATTTACGTACATATTCTCCCAGCTCAGTTTTGTTCTCAATGATTATCTTTAAGACCCTTTCTAAGGAAGGCTGAGTAAAGGATAATATCTTTCCTCCTTCTAAATGTTTTCGAAGTACCATACAAAAGAGTGGGGGGGTTTTAGGGTTAAGAAAATTTTCCCTGATCAAACAAATCCTAGCATACACTGGATGACCTGACAAAAGAAGTTTAAAGTTTTCTCTATTCTTCCTTATATGCAGGACAACTTGGAAGCGGTCTGGTTGATATATTTTGTCAATTCTAGCTTCTATAATGGTTTTTGATAATTCATAGGTTATCGCAGACATAGTAATGCCGTCAAAAGCCAAATCAACTCACCTCAATTAATTTTACTTAAGTATATCACTTGGCTCGATGTTGTAGCAATTTAGCTTTATTAACCCCAGGTTATTTTTTGATAGGGACATGAATAAAGATTTATATGTACATGTCATGAAAAAGGAGTGGCCTGGATGAGGGAGTATAAATGGTATCAATTAAAACATCAAGAGGTAATGCATATTTTGCAATCTGATGAAGAAAAAGGATTAGGTGATGATGTCGCAAGTAAAAGATTGGAAATATATGGCTTAAACACCTTAGAAGAAAAAGAGAGGATAAGTCCTATTAAAATATTCTTGGGTCAATTCACTGATTTTATGGTATTGGTTTTATTAGGTGCAACCATGATTTCAGGCATGTTAAAGGAATATGCTGATGCTATAACAATTTTGGCTATAGTCTTTATAAATGCTGTATTAGGATTTGTGCAAGAGTATAAGGCTGAAAAATCCTTAGAAGCGTTAAAGGGCATGACTGCCCCAGAAGCTACTGTATTACGCAGTGGATTTACCAAAAAAATTAAAGCTGCTTATGTGGTACCAGGGGACATAGTTATGATAGATTCTGGAGACAAAATACCTGCTGATTGTAGAATAATTCACTCAATCAATTTGGAAGTGGATGAATCCGCATTAACAGGAGAATCGATACCTGTAAAAAAGAAGGAATTGCCAATATGTGGTGATAATATTGGCATAGGAGACAGACTTAATATGCTCCATTTGGGTTCTATTGTGACACGAGGTAGGGGCAAAGCGGTAGTAGTAGGTACAGGTATGAAAACGGAAATGGGCCAGATTGCTGGAATGATACAGTCTGTCGAGGAAGAGGATACTCCTCTCCAAAGAAGGCTTGATGCTCTCGGAAAGTGGTTAGTCGGCATATGTATTCTAATTTGTATGGTGGTATCTATTACAGGGATAATGAGGGGTGAACCTGTATATAAGATGTTCTTGGCAGGTGTTAGTTTAGCTGTTGCAGCTATACCTGAAGGTTTGCCTGCTATAGTAACAGTGGCTTTGGCTCTAGGAGTACAAAAAATGATTAGGAGAAGAGCAATTATCAGAAAACTTCCTGCCGTGGAAACCTTGGGCTGTGCAACAGTTATATGTTCAGATAAAACGGGTACTTTAACGCAAAATGAAATGACAGTCACAAATATCTTTTGCGAGGGATGGAATTATAGTGTTACAGGAGAGGGATATGAACCAAAGGGAGAATTTTATCAAGATGGGTTGACTGTTAATGTTAGTAAAAATGAGGGATTAAAAACATTGTTAAAAGCTGCGGTATTATGCAATAATTCCAGGTTAGAGAAAAATAACTTACATATTGGCGGTTGGATGAGAAAAACTAAAACAGGTGAAAAATGGACTATCAATGGAGACCCAACTGAAGGAGCGCTAATTGTTTTAGGCGCAAAGGCAGGAATTTGGAGAGAAACTGTCGAAAGAACTTTCAAAAGAATCCATGAGATACCTTTTGAATCAGAGAGAAAAAAAATGACAACCATTTATCAAGGGCCAAAGGGAATACAGGAAGCCTATGTAAAGGGCGCTCCAGAGATTGTTCTTCATGGTTGCACACATATTCTGTGGAAAGGCAGTGTAGTTTCTCTTACTCCTGGACTAAAACAAAAGGTTTTAGATGAGAACACTGTTTTAGCCAGGAAAGCTCTTCGTGTTCTGGGCGTAGCGCATAAAACAATAAGCAAAAAAGAAAACTTGGCAGATGATGAGGTTGAACAGGGACTTATTTTCATTGGGCTCATAGGAATGATAGACCCTCCCCGTTCAAGTGCTGTCCAAGGAATTGCAGCTTGTAAAAAAGCCGGGATAAAGACCATCATGATTACGGGCGATTATAAGGTTACTGCTGAAGCAATAGCCAAACAGTTAGGCATTTGTTCAACTTCAGAAAATGTTGTTGATGGCACGCAGCTAGATAAAATGACTGATAAAGAGTTGTTTGATAAAATTGAGGATATCAGTGTATATGCCAGGGTTAGCCCAAGACATAAACTACGTATAGTCAAAGTATTAAAAAGTAAAGGTCATGTAGTGGCCATGACAGGTGACGGGGTGAATGATGCCCCTGCTGTCAAAGAAGCTGATATAGGAGTGGCCATGGGTTTAACAGGTACAGATGTTACCAAGGAAGCATCTGCCATGGTATTAGCTGATGACAATTTTGCAACTATAGTTGCTGCTATAGAGGAAGGAAGAGGTATTTATGACAACATTAGAAAATTTATCAGGTACTTATTATCATGTAATGTAGGCGAAGTAATGGTCATGTTTCTGGCTGCCCTATTTGGCATGCCTTTACCCTTAGTGCCTATTCAGATTTTATGGGTAAACCTGGTTACTGATGGGCTTCCAGCTATGGCGTTAGGGGTTGATAATAATGACCAGGATATAATGTACAGAAATCCTAGACATCCAAAGGAAAGCATATTCTCAAATGGGTTAGGCAAAAAGATACTAAAACGGGGAATTCAGATTGGATTATCAGCGCTTTTCGTATTTTGGCTGGCGCTACAATTGAGTGATGGCGACCTGGTTTTAGCTAGAACCATGGCCTTCTGTACACTAGTTTTTTCACAACTTTTTCATGTATTTCACTGCAAGTCCGAAAGGTATTCTCCCTTTGAAGTAGGAATTTTTTCAAATCCCAAATTAATTGTTGCAGTGACATGTTCTGTGGTAATGCAACTAACAGTTGTATATTTACCAGCCCTGCATCCGGTCTTTCAAACAACCAGTTTAAACTGGCTGCATTGGTCAGTGATATTGTTAGTAGCAGGATGGACCACCTATTTGAGTGCTATATCTTATTATTTCATGCAGCCCCTCTCAAGGAGGTTAGCCTATTTTAGAACTTAATAATTCACAACGTGTATAATAACCGGATTATAATTGGAGGAGCACAATGATAAAAAGTATGACAGGATACGGAAGAGGAGAAACTAGCGGTAAAGGAAAGAAGTGGATAATTGAAATTAAGTCTGTTAACCATAGGTTTTTAGATATATCCGTAAAGCTTCCCAGGTCCATTTCTTTACTAGAAGAGAAGATTAAATCGGAAATCAAAAAGAAGCTGGCTAGAGGAAGAGTGGAAGTATATGTTAAAATGCAAGATGAAGGTCAGGAAATTAGGCAGGTAAAGCTTGACAAAGGACTAGTAAAAGCTTATTATTCTGCTTTAGAGGAAATTAGTGAGTTAGTGCCTGTTTCAAATAATATTAAAATAATGGATTTGGCGCAACTACCTGAAGTATTGGTTTTAGAGGAACAAAATCATGACCTGGATAGTTATTGGAGCATAATTTCTGAGATGTTGGAGCTAGCACTTAATGATTTAGTAGATATGAGGGTTAAGGAAGGCCAGGAATTATTCAGGGATCTATCTCAAAAAATACAATATTTATCCGAATCTTGTAAGATCTTAAAACAATATACCTCAATGGCAGTTGCTGACTATCAAGAAAGAATTTATAAGAAAATTAAAGAAGCAGTTGACACCTGGGACATAGATAACAATAGAGTATTGACTGAAGTAGCCATAATGGTCGATAAAATGAGCATAGATGAAGAAATCGTTAGAATTGATAGCCATTTAAAGCAACTGTGCCAGGAACTATTATCAGAAGAAGCAGTGGGCAGAAAACTTGATTTCATAATTCAAGAATTAAATAGAGAAGCAAATACCATAGGATCAAAAAGTAGTATTTATGATATTAGTAATCTTGTTGTAGAGATTAAAACTATTATTGAAAAAATGCGTGAACAAGTGCAAAATATTGAATAAATAACTGAATCGGAGGGGAAATCAGTGTCAATTAAATTAATTAATGTTGGCTTTGGGAATATAGTTTCTGCAAATAGGATAATTGCCATTGTGAGTCCTGAATCTGCACCAATTAAAAGAATTATCCAGGAATCTCGTGAAAAGGGCATGTTAGTAGATGCGACATATGGACGCAGAACTAGAGCTGTTATAATTACAGACAGCGATCATGTGATACTGTCAGCAGTTCAGCCGGAAACTGTAGCTCATAGGTTAAATGTCAAGGGCGCGAATACAACTGGTGATGAAGGAGAAGATAGTTAATAGTGAATACCCCGGGATTGTTGATTGTTATATCTGGCCCTTCTGGAGCAGGTAAGGGTACTTTGTGCAATTTAATAAAAAAAGAGTTTCCCAATATCTATTATTCAATATCGGCCACCACTAGGAGTCCGCGTGAAGGGGAAAGGCATGGGGTCGATTACTTGTTTATATCGAAGGAAGAGTTTTTAGCATTAAAAGATAAAAACGGTTTTCTGGAATGGGCACTAGTCTATGACAATCTCTATGGAACCCCTAAAAAATTAGTTGAAGAAAATATTCAAAAGGGTAGAGACGTTATTCTTGAGATTGATATTCAAGGGGCTCTTCAAGTCAAGAAACAATATGCCGGAGGCGTATTCATTTTTGTTGTTCCGCCATCGTTAAGTGAGTTGAAACGACGCATAGAAAAACGGGGTAAAGATTCTCCTGAAGATATTATGAAGAGAATGAATTCAGTTCATGAAGAGTTATCTTATGTAACAGAATATGATTATGTTATTGTAAATGAAAAAATTGAAACTGCAGTAGCCAAATTAAAATCAATAATCATAGCAGAAAAATGTAAACCCCAAAGACGCAAAATTGAATTTGATTAAGGAGGTAAATTATGCACCAACCACCATTGGAAAAACTATTAAAAAAAGTTGATAATAAATACTCTTTAGTTGTATTGGCAGCAAAAAGAGCGCGGCAGATTACGCAAAATGAATATGTAGATGATAATGGTACTATCATTAAAGGTAAACCAGTTACTTTAGCATTGTATGAGATTTCAAATAAAAAGTATTCATCAAAAGCTACCTTATTTAAAGGAGAAAAAAGTGGAACACCTAACAATCCTTAAGGGTAAAAACATAATAATAGGAGTCACGGGCGGAATAGCTGCTTATAAAGCTTGTGAACTGGTTAGCAGTCTTGTTAAAAGTGGCGCAGATGTGAGGGTAGTTATGACTGAAGCTGCACAAAAGTTTGTTTCGCCAATTACTTTTTCTGCCCTTACTCACAACCCTACAGTAACTGACATGTTCAGCGCCAATAAAAGCATTCCTCACATAGAACTTCTAGAAAAGGCTGACATGTTAGCAGTAGTCCCAGCTACAGCAAACATTATTGGCAAACTGGCTAACGGTATTGCTGATGATTGTCTATCAACTTTTTTACTTGCAGCCGTTTGCCCAGTAGTAATTGCCCCAGCGATGAATATAAATATGTATCAGCATGCTGCCGTGCAGCATAATATCAGTTTGTTAAAAAGCAGGGGAATACATATTATTGAACCTTCCGAAGGGTATTTGGCATGTGGTACTAAGGGAAAAGGTAGACTTCCCGATGTCTCAATTTTATACAAAGAAATGATTGACATATTGCAGCAGAAAAAAGATTTAATGGGTATAAGAGTGCTGGTAACTGCGGGTGGGACCAGGGAACCAATCGATCCGGTTAGGTATATTAGCAATCGCAGTTCGGGCAAAATGGGGTATGCCATTGCTGAATGCGCTAAAGCCAGGGGAGCAGAGATTACTATGATAACTACTGTACACAATCCAATCAATGTGGACAGGCTGATACAAGTGGAGACTGCTCAAGAAATGTACGAAAAGGTGTTAGCATATTATTACGAACATGACATAATTATCATGGCTGCTGCAGTAGCTGATTATACTTGCATGGAAATCAGTTCATCGAAAATCAAGAAAAAAGATGATATTTTAGATATTAAACTAATAAAGACCCCAGATATTCTAGCAGAGCTAGGGGAGATTAAAAAAGACAAAATACTTGTTGGTTTTGCAGCTGAAACAGATGATATAGAATGTTCAGCCATGAAAAAATTAAATAGCAAAAATTTAGATTTAATTGTAGCAAATGATGTTTCTCAGAAGGATATTGGTTTTGGCTCAGATAATAACCAGGTGTCTATTTTTAATCATAATGGACTGATTATTAAAACTCCATGTCTTACCAAAAAGAAGATTTCAGATATAATACTTGATACTATTTTAGAAACAGACAGTTTTATTGTGTTGCGCAATAAGAAAAGGAGTGATATGGACTAATGGAAAAGAAACTTTTTACGTCAGAATCTGTTACAGAAGGGCATCCAGATAAAATAGCTGACCAAATATCTGATAGCATCCTAGACGCTATTCTATCCATGGATAATAAAGCCAGGGTTGCTTGTGAAACTCTGGTAACCACAGGCCTAGTTCTTGTAGCTGGTGAAATAACTACAGAATGTTATGTGGATATTCCCAAAATAGTCAGAGAAACTGTGCGAGAAATAGGGTATACCAGGGCTAAATTTGGGTTTGATTGTGACACTTGTGCAGTGGTAACTGCTATAGATGAACAGTCACCCGATATTGCGCTAGGAGTTAATAAGTCCTTGGAAGCCAAGCAAGGTCAGTCCGTAGAAGAAGATTTAGAGGCTATTGGAGCAGGTGATCAAGGAATGATGTTTGGTTATGCCTGCGATGAAACTCCGGAACTTATGCCTTTACCAATTTCTTTAGCTCATAAATTGACCAAGAGGTTGTCTGACGCTAGAAAACAGAGGATATTACCATATCTTAGGCCGGATGGGAAATCTCAGGTAACTGTGGAATATGAAGATAATAAGCCAATCAGAGTAGATACCATTGTTCTTTCTACTCAACACAAACCTGATATTGAGCAGGAGGTACTTCGTAACGACATTATTGAGCATATAATCAAAGCAGTGGTACCAGCCGATTTGCTGGATAAAAATACTAAATATTTTATTAATCCTACAGGTAGATTTGTTGTAGGGGGTCCCCAAGGAGATACAGGATTAACCGGTAGAAAAATTATTGTTGACACATATGGTGGAATGGCCAGACACGGGGGTGGCGCATTTTCCGGTAAAGACCCTACCAAGGTTGATAGATCTGCTACATATGCTGCCCGCTACGTGGCAAAAAATATTGTGGCGGCTGGATTAGCTAATCGTTGTGAAGTACAACTGGCATATGCCATAGGAGTTGCTCAACCTGTTTCTATAATGGTTGATACTTTTGGTACAGGCAGAATTGGCGACCAAAGAATGGTTGAACTGATAAGGAATAACTTTGATTTAAGACCTGCTGCTATCATAAGAGATTTAAACTTACGAAGACCGATTTATAAAAAACTGGCTGCCTACGGTCATTTTGGCAGAACAGACCTAGATGTAAGCTGGGAAAAAGTTGACAAGGCTGATTCATTGAGACAACAAGCAGGTATATAAAGCAAAGACCACCAGGTTTGGGTGGTCTTTGCCTAATCCAGTCAATAATGGTAAAATTGAATAGTAAAATAATGGTTAAGTAGTGGACTGATCATATATTAATTAATGCCTAGAAAAGTGGTGAGTATTCTTGTTAAATAATGATAACTTGCCTGTCTATACAATTAGCATTGTCTCAAAACTGTTGGGTGTACATCAGGAGACCCTCAGGATCTGGGAAAGAAACGGGTTAATACGCCCGGACAGAAAAAATAACCAGCGACTTTACTCAAATAATGACTTCAAAAGGTTAAAATTTGTTAAAGTATTATTAGATGAGAAGGGCCTGAACCTTGCAGGGATTAGACAGCTTATTGACTTTTATCCTTGCTGGTGGAAGGAAAACTGTAAGGGCGGCAAGAAAAAGGATGAAGGCCACTACATTAATACTGCAAAACCTTGTTGGAAAGAAGAACATACTTTTTGTTTTACCCCTTTGGACAAAGCAGACTACTGTCAAGGCTGTCGTTTTTGTGCTGAATGTCCTGAAAACTGCCCTTTCAAACGGTAAAAATGTCCTTTTTTTCAAAGTAAAGATTGTTTTTTTATTTGCATAACCTATAAATAGTATTTATAAATAACTTGCAAACAGTGTGCATAAAATATATAATAGAGGTAACCGAAAGATAGATTTGCTAAACTTAGTATTATAAGGAGCTTGAACATGATTGAAGAGTGGATGCTTGATAGTTACACAAATATGGAGTACAGCCAAAATGTGATTGATCATTTTATAAATCCAAGAAATGTTGGCAAACTGAAAGATGCTAATGCTTATGCAAAAGTAGGTGATCCTAAATGCGGTGATTATATAGAATTATATTTAAAAGTTGACTTTGGTGTTATTGAGGATATTAAGTACCTTGTTTATGGCTGTGCTGGAGCTATTTCCACGACATCAGCCCTTACAGAAGTTGTTAAGGGTAAAAGCTTAAATGCAGCTTTAGAAGTTACTGATGATGAAGTCATTGAGTATTTAGGAGGAATTCCAGAAAGGAAAAGACATTGCTCTTTGTTGGGGGTTAAGGCTTTACATAGTGCTATAATGGAATATCGTGATAGTATGGCAAAAACCCTTTAGAATTTTACTTTGTTATAGAATGCTATGGAAAGAGAGTGATTGGCATGAAGATTGCTGTTTCTGCAAAGAAAGAGGGTTTGGATGCTGAAATTGATCCACGTTTTGGCAGGGCAAAATGGATTATTATTTATGATGATGTTAGCAAAGAGATAGAAAACATTGACAATACACTTAACTTTAATGCAGCACAGGGCGCAGGAATCAAAACCGCAGAACTGGTAGTACGTAAGGGCTGTTCAGTGGTAATAACAGGCCACTTGGGACCTAAAGCCTTCAATGTTTTAGCAAAAGCAGGTGTAAAGGGATATCTAAGAGAACATGGTAAGGTAATAGAAGCTGTTTTGGATTTAAAGGAAGGTAAGTTAAACGAGTGCAAGCAAGCAGATGTTGAAGGCCATTGGTAAATATACATACTTTGGAAAGGGATGATAGTAAATGTCTAAAACGAGAATAGCAGTTCCTTCAATGTTTCCCGGGGGATTAAAAGCACAAAGGTCCGGCCATTTTGGCAGATGTGATGTTTTTACAGTTATTGATATTGATGATGATATTATAGTTGATGTAAGTATCTTAAACAATATAGAACACTCGGAAGGGGGATGTTTAGTCCCTGTCAACCTTTTGGCCAACCACAATGTAAACTCCATTATAGTAGGTGGAATGGGTATGCGCCCTTTAATGGGTTTTAAAGAGGCAGGTATAAATGTATATTTGGGGGATGGCATTACTGTAGAAGATGCTGTAAACAGTTTCTTGAAAGATCAATTGGACCTAATGACAACAGATCATGTTTGCGGTGGTCACTAAAATGCAGCCCATTATAGCAGTAGCCAGTGGTAAGGGTGGGACAGGTAAGACCACCTTTGCCGTTAATTTGGCATCTTCTTTGGAAGATAATGTAGTATACTTTGATGCGGATGTGGAAGAACCTAATGGTCATATCTATTTCAAACCTAAAATCACTTCTGAAAAAGATGTACTGGTAATGATACCAGAAGTGAACTCTAACCTGTGTACTGGGTGTGGACAATGCAGTAAGGTTTGCAAGTTCAATGCACTTATTGTGTTGAAAAGCGATTTAATTGTCTTTCCTGAGTTATGCCATGGTTGTGGAAGCTGTATTATTGCCTGTTCACATAATGCCCTGCGGGAAGGAAGCAGGGCAATTGGTAAAGTAAACATGGGTAGTGCAGGTAGAATTGGGTTTATCGAAGGTAGACTAAGGGAGGGTGAAGCAAAAGCTCCTCCAGTAATCAAGGCTTTACATCCTCTTTTGACAAAAGAGAAAATACAGGTCATAGATGTATCGCCCGGTACATCTTGCCCGGTAATAGAGGGTGTTCGTAAAAGTGATTTTGTGGTTCTGGTGACCGAGCCAACTTCCTTTGGCTTGCATGATTTAGATTTAGCAATAAAAATGGTTAAAAGATTAGGTTTACCTCATGGTGTTGTAATCAACAGGGCAGATGCAGGAAACATGGAGGTAGAAACCTTCTGTGATCAACAAAACATACCAGTATTAATGAGAATACCTTTTGACAAAAAAATATTTTATTTATGTTCCCAGGGTGAGATATTGGTTTCCCATGTTCCAGGTTTAAAAAAAGCTTTCATTGATTGCTATACCAAAATTAAGACAATTTTAAAAAGAAGAGGCTTCAAGCATGAAGGAAATTAGTATAGTCAGCGGAAAGGGTGGCACAGGTAAGACAACTATTTCAGGAGCTTTAGCCAGTTTATGGAAAGATAAAATCATGGTGGACTGCGATGTAGATGCTTCTAATTTGCACCTGCTCTTCAATACGGTCATTAAAGAAACCCATGAGTTTTATAGTGGACTAAAGGCCCACCTTGATATTCAGATGTGCAGTCAATGTGGTGAGTGTAAAAAGGTTTGTCGTTTTGAAAGTATAAATTCCCATTATGTGATTGATGAACTCCTATGTGTTGGGTGTGGCGCCTGTGTTTTAGTTTGTGATACAAAGGCTATTAAATTACATGATAACCTGGCAGGCTATTGGTTTGTTTCAGAAACTCCTCAAGGACCCCTGGTACATGCAGCTTTAGGAATAGCTGAAGATAATTCAGGAAAACTGGTAGCTCAAATACGCATGCAATCCAAAGAAATAGCAAAAAGAGACAAGATCAAAACCATCATAATAGATGGGCCTCCAGGTATTGGTTGTCCTGTGATATCGGCAATTACAGGTGTAGACCTTGTTTTAGTGGTTACAGAGCCATCTTTATCAGGACTTCATGATTTACAGCGTATAGTTGCATTGGTTAATAATTTCAATATTGAATGTTGTGTATGCGTAAACAAATATGATATCAATGAAAAACTATCTGAGGAAATAAACAACATTTGTATTAGTAAGGGAATTGAAGTAGTCGGCAATATCCCTTTTAGCAGCCAGATACTAAAAGTTATTTCCAGTGCACAAAGTTGTCACAGTTTTTTTGATAAGTTACCAAGGGATATAAAAATCAGTATAGAAAAACTCCAGGGATTGTTGTTTAAAAAATTAACTGGTCTATAACAAAAATATCCACCATCCACAAATCCTGTTGTAAGGAAGCCTTTTTTAAAGGACTTCCTTATTTTTTGTGTTTTTGCAAGGAGGATGTAGAAATTTTGTAGATAGCTATATGTATTTTAAATAATAGCATTTAAGATTCAAATAACTATGTGTATAGGGTATGAGGTTTTATTGTAGAAATAAATATAGATATCTTTTATTGTGAAATTTATAATATGAGGGAAGAGGTTTTCTATTTAATTCAACTTAAGGGGGTCGTGCAAGTTGCTGCTATTAATTTTTATTTACATTTCACTATTGGCTTTTATCTTGATTTCTTTATCAGTTGCCTTAAAGTATGCTAAGATGCCAATGCACAGCAGGTGGGAGCTGTATCCTGTCCCAAAAGAAAAAGGTAGGGGGGAATATGGGGGGTCATACTACGAAGAATTAAAATGGTATGAAAAACCCAGGGAGACTTCACTGTTTGCAGAATTAAAGGATATGGTTAAAGAAATGCTTTTCATCAAAAATCTTTTTGTTAATCAAAGACCATTATGGTGGTTATCTTATGCCCTTCATCTTGGAATTTATTTACTTGGGTTGTGGACTATTATGTTGTTCGTAGGTGCGGTAACAGAAATTGCAGGTATGACAATAGTTTCAGATGCGGGTGTCTCTTCGCATTGGTGGGCTGCTTTAGTTTATTACGTTACTTTTGTTGCAGGAGCGACGGGGGCAATATTAACTACATTAGGTTCAGGAGCTTTATTGCTTAGAAGGGTTACCATGGAGTCCATGAAGAAGTATACAACCGGCCAGGACTATTTCAATTTACTTTTTATCTTTATTGTTTTAATAACAGGGCTAGTAGTCTGGGGTTCTGATCCTGCCTTTAATTACGGAAGAGAAATAATGAAAGGACTACTAACCTTCAGCCCAATTACAGCAGATGGTCCTTTGACCCTGCATATTATCCTATTAGGCTTGCTACTTATCTATATTCCCCAAAGTAAGATGAGCCACTATGTAGCTAAATACTTTACTTTCCACAAGGTGCTTTGGGAGAATGACCCGAATCTGCCTGGAAGTGAAATAGAGAAAAAGATCAAGGAAGCTGCAAGTATTAAACCTGGAAAAACCTGGGCAGCTCCCCATTTTCAGGCTGGTGGCTCAGTGTCGAAGGATCAATAAACAATAATTTATTGGGATAGGAGGAGAGCTAATGATAAATGGCAAAGATATAAAACCGCAGGATATGGGAAAACCTGCTGAACAACTGACTAAATTTGCTGAGCTAATGGATTTACCTGCACCATATAATAAACCAGGAATGGAACCTCCACTTACAGAACCTAAAGATGCCTGGAAAGAAAAGTTTTGTGCATCCTTGGATGGCTATATTGGTATAGATACTTTGACAAGACCTGCAACAAAGGAAGAAGAGGAAGAGCAGGTAAAAAAGTTTTTAAGCGGCCTGGAAAAAATATTTTCAAATGAAACCAACAGGAATTTTATCCAACCCCTGCTCCTGTCTTTTGAGTACTGCGCAAAGTGTAATACTTGTTCAGAAGCATGTCATGTATTCCAGGCAAGCGGGCGACATGAAATGTACAGACCAATTTTCCGTTCGGAAGTTTTAAGAAGAATTGCCAAGAAACATTTCAAAAAAGGTGGCGGTCTTTTTGAGAAATTTGTTGGCGCCGATATAGACATTAACTGGGAGACAATTGCCAGGCTTGGTGAATTAGCATATAGGTGCAATCTCTGCAGGAGATGCGCACAAACCTGTCCTTTAGGCTTGGATAACGCATTATTGGCTAGAGAGATAAGAAAAATATTCAGTCAGGAAATGGGTATAGCGCCTAAGCCCTTGCATGAAAAGGGAACTGTACTTCAGTTGAAAACCGGTTCTTCTACAGGTATTACCAAGCCGGCCTTCTTGGATAATATAGAGTTTATTGAAGAGGATATTGAAGAAAAAACGGGGAAAAAGATAAAAATACCAATTGACAAAAAAGGTGCTGATATATTATTAACCCACAACGCAGGGGAGTTTATGGCCTGGCCGGAAAACCCCGCTGCCTTTGCAATTATTTTTGAAGAGGCTGGTTTAGACTGGACCTTAAGCAGTGATCTGCTGGGGTATGATAACGTAAATTATGGTATATGGTATGATGATGCCCAGGCTAAAAAGATAGCTTTGCAGCAGTTTAAAGTTGCTAAAGATTTAGGGGTAAATAGATTAGTTTTAGGCGAATGCGGCCATGCCCATAAAGCTGCGGCTGTAAGTGCAGATAGGCTTTTTACAGGGGAAGACTATGTACCTAGGGAAAGCTTCTTACCTTTACTTTGGGATTTGATAAAGAATAACAAACTTAAGCTTGATCCAAGCAAAAACAGTTTTCCGGTTACTTTGCATGACCCTTGTAATGTTGTTCGGATGATGGGAGTAGTTCAGCCTCAAAGAGAGATCATTAAGGCGGTTTGTCCACAATTCAGGGAAATGACTCCTCATGGTGTTCACAACTACTGTTGTGGAGGCGGCAGCGGATTTGCCATCATGAACGCAATGAATTTCTCTGAGTTTAGAAATAAGGTTAGCGCGCGTATGAAGTTTAAGCAGATTCTGGATGCATTCCAGGACACTATAGAAAACCCTGCAGTTCCAAAATATGTCTGTGCTCCATGTTCTAACTGTAAGGGTGCAATTAGGGATATCCTGGAATTCTACGAAGTAACAGATAAGTTTAATGTTCATTATGGTGGACTGGTTGAGTTAGTGGTAAATGCTCTTGTTGATTTAGAGAAGCCTTATTTAGAATTCCTAAGAGATGATGAAGATGATTTTTAAGTATAAATTAAAGGATGTGGCCCAAGGTTTTAAGCCTGGGCCTTTTTTATTATTTGGTGACATTTCAGAATTAAAAAGTTGGAAGTAGAATATATCGGATATGAGAATTATTTGTTTCTATAGCTTAGTTTAATAGTCTTGTATGTAAATAGGTTTTGGATATAATATGTTTAGATGTGGCTGTTATTACACATTGCTTATAGGGGTTGATAGTGTTGAGTGAATGCAAATGGGATGAATTCTGGTATTTAGTTGCAGTGCCAAAAGGGGAACTCTTCAGTGAGGCTGTGAGAATACAAAAGGTATTATCTGACAGCCTACACATCTATAAGAAGACTCCACCACTTATTCATATTACAATTAGTGCTGTAAAACAGTTAGGCAAAGGCGAGTTAACGGAGTTTTCTGCTTTAGTTCATGAGGCCTTGTCTTCATATAATACCATCCGTATTTCATCTAAATCATTTGAGTGTTTTACCACTCCCCATAAGAGCCTTGTATTGAAGATAGAAGATAACGAAGATCTAAACAATTTGCAGAAGGAATTGCAGGCGGTTTTAATGGAAAAGGGATACCTGATAATGCCTGCAGTAGCCAATTGGATCTTTCATATTACCATTGTAAGTGAATTATTTGCTTTTTCCCATTTACCTGAGGAGGAATTTAAAAAACTTTGTCAAAGAATTTCTCTTAGAAAAAGTCCTATCACAGGTTGGATTAAATCTTTAGAGTTATGGAGGCCAAGTTTAGATAGGAAAGAAAGGGTTATTGCAATCTATCCCATAGAATCAACATGCTGATGTGGCTCAGGGGCAGAGCAGCGCACTCGTAATGCGCAGGTCGAGGGTTCGAATCCCTCCATCAGCTCCATTTCATAATTATTTACTGTTTGCGGCAACCTAAGCCAAGCTCTTGAGGAGCTGAAGTTTAAGCCCAAGAAAATGTAGCTTGTGAGTAGTCAACTTATGGTTATTACTGCTTTGCGGTCTTTTTTGATGAGGCCGCATTTATATTAAGTTGGGGACGTTCCTCTGTGAGAGGTGTGTCCCCTTTCCTTATATAGTAAGCGTGTTCCCTTTCATTTTATAAGAATACTTTCTATGAAACTGTATAAATGGACCTGGCATTTCAAAAAATACAACTAAATGAACTAGTTGATAGGAGGAAAAAATGCGCGAAAAGTATATTAGCTCATGGATTTTATTTGGCTTATTAATAATTTTTACATTTGTAGCTGTATTGGTTGGAAATCCAATGGACAATAAAGAAGTATATGCTTTAGGAGATAGGACCTTAAAATGGGGAAGTAGGGGAGCTGATGTAAAAGAACTGCAAAGAAGTTTAAATGACCAAGGTTTTAATGCCGGTAGGGTTGACGGGATATATGGACCCAGGACAGCTGCAGCAGTCAGAAATTTACAAAAGGACAAAGGACTTACACCAGATGGAATTGCAGGACCATCTACTTTAGCCCTGTTGACAAGTGCACAAATAACTGCTGAAAGGAGTGTGCCTGCAGCTAGCAAAGATGATGTGCAGCTGCTGGCAAGGGCAGTTTATGGGGAAGCCCGTGGTGAACCTTATGTGGGACAAGTTGCCGTAGCTGCTGTAGTTCTTAACAGGGTTCGTCACCCTTCTTTCCCAAATTCTATCGCTGGAGTAATTTTTCAACCGGGAGCGTTCACTGCCGTAAGTGATGGTCAGATCTGGCTGGGACTAAGTGAAACTGCTGTCAGAGCAGCTACAGATGCACTAAATGGGTGGGATCCCAGCAATGGAGCTCTTTATTATTGGAATCCTGCAAAAGCCACATCTGGATGGATCTGGACTAGAAACATACATACAAGGATTGGAAAACATGTATTCGGATTATAAAAGGTATAAATGTCACTAACTGAGGAGTTGAATTAGCGTGAAAAAGTGGTGGTTTGCTTTTACAATAGGAGTTTTAGCAATCGCTTTGATCTGGACAGGATATTGGGGGCAATTGCAGAACAAGCAGAAACAACAATTGATAGTTTTGCAAGAGGGTAATTATCAAAGGGCCTTCTATGATTTGCTTGGCAGTATGCAGATAGTTGAAAGCTCATTAGCTAAGGTGCTGGCGGCGGGTACACCGGTTTTTGAACGTTCACAACTAAATTTAGCCTGGCAGCATGCTCATTTGGCACAGAGAGATCTGGCCCAACTTCCACTAACAAGAAATGTATTGGTGCAGACCCAAAAATTTTTAAATCAACTGGGTGATTATTGTTTTGTTTTATCTAATGGCAACAGACAAGAGATTATGAGCAATGTTGACAGGCAGCAGATAATTAAACTGCATAATCAATCAACAAGTTTAACTGAGCAGTTGCAAGCTTTACAGTTGGATATGGGGGAGCAGCGATATCCTTGGATAAGAATTGCAACTAACAAGCATAGGGATTGGTCAGTGGCAACAAGAGAATTACCTGAAGAGGTTTTTGATAGACTAGAGGATCAATTACAAACCTTTCCTCAATTAATATATGATGGACCTTTTTCAGAACAGGTTATTAATCGGGAGATTAGTTTAACTGGTAAGGAAATATCCAGGGAAGAAGCCATGCAGATATCAATGGAATTTCTACATATAAAAGAACAAGGCATCGGCACAATCATGAGAATAGTGGAAAGCGACGATGAGGCAACCTTACCAGTTTACACCGTTAGAGTCATACCGCAGGAAGGCCCAATAGGAGATCAAGTAGTATTAGACATCACAAAAGTAGGCGGCCATGTTGTATGGATGCTTAAAAACCGGGGGACAGGTACTACGGTATTATCTTTAATGGATGCTCAAGAAGCAGCTGAAGAGTTTATTCAAAAAATAGGATTTAAGAGTTTCATGCCTACAGGGGTAGTCCGTTCCTTTGATCAGGCAGTTGTATCTTTTGCTGAAATACAAGAGGAAATGGTTGTGTACCCACACTTGTTAAAGGCTAAAGTTGCTCTTGATACAGGGGAGATAATTGGATATGAGGGAATTAATTATATCCTAAGCAAAAAGGATAGGAAATGGCCTGAGGGAGCTTTAAGTGAAAGTGCAGCAAGGGAGAAGCTAAATACTAATCTAAATGTGGAAATGATCAGAAAAGCAGTAATTCCCCTGGCAAATGGTAATGAGGCCTTTTGTTGGGAGTTTAAAGGACAAATAGGTGAAATGGTGTTTTTGGTTTATATAGATGCCATAACTGGGGAGGAACGAGACATTTTGAAATATATTGATACTGTTAACGGTATACTAACGATGTAAAAATATAAACCTCTAAAACATTTGCCAATAAACATACAGGCGTGAAATGCGCCTGTTTTATGTTAAAAAACAAAACATTTTCTCGCTTCACCAATTATGTTTGGTATAATTTATATGGAAAGTAGAGGTGGGATTGCCAGGTGCAGAAACTGTATGCTAATGTGGTTATTAATAAAGCAAGCCGCTGGTTAGACAAAACTTTTCAATACTCTATACCTGACCATTTAAATGATCTAGCAGTAGTGGGATCTTTGGTTTTAGTTCCTTTTGGTAAAACTTTGGAATATGGATATATCCTTGAGCTTTCTTCAATTAAAGAGCATCCAACATTAAAAGCAATAGACACAGTTCTTTCTCCGGAGTTTAATTTAAATGAAGAGGAGATAAAGCTTGCCGAGTGGATTTGCGATTATTATCTTGCGCCGAAAATTAAATGTTTGAAGCTTTTGACTCCAGCCGCTGCTTTCCCTGCTAAAGTCAAGGAGTTTAAGATATTAAATGGTGAAAACAACTTTAATACCTTATCTGAAAAAGCTGGAGTTCTCTATAATAAACTTAAAGTTTACGGCAGCAAATGGGTAAAACACCAAAAATTTAAATCTAATTTTCCTAAAATGATGAAAGAATACCTGGAACTAGTCTCTAAGGGATATGTGATGGAGAGGTATACCTTACACGAACCTGCTAAAAGAACTGATTGGAATCTAATTAAGCCTGTTCTTAATATTTCTCAAGATAAACTAACTGAGTACATGGAAAAATTTTATAAAAAAGCTCCTCAACAATATACAATTTTAGATTATCTTTCCAAAGGTTGTAATGTGTCTGTACAAGAATTGCAAGTTCAAACAGGTATTGATATGGCAATAATCCGCAAATTGGAAGAAAAGGGCTTAATTAAGTTTAGCGATATTAAAATGGATACCCATAGTCATTATAAATCTGTTTCATTAAACAACGATCAGCTTATGGCAACTAACCTCATAACCAAAAATATTAACGACAAGGTCTATAATCCATATCTACTCTTTGGAGTAACTGGCAGCGGCAAAACGGAAGTATATATGGAGCTAATTGAACAGTGTTTGAAGAGAGGAATGCAGTCTATTCTTTTGCTCCCTGAAATATTTCTAACCATGCAGATAGTTAAAAGGCTTGTGAAGAGGTTTGGTAATCAATTAGTAATTCTTCATAGTATGTTAACTGCCAGGGAAAGATTTGAAGCATGGAAGGCAGTCAAATTCGGGCAAAAAAAGGTGATTGTCGGGGCTAGATCTGCAATATTTGCCCCTGTGTCTAATCTAGGGATAATTATTGTTGATGAAGAGCACGATACAAGTTATAAACAAGAAAGTGATCCGAAATATAATGCTAAAGAAGTGGCCATAAAAAGGGCAATACAGCATAAATGCCCAGTGATTTTTGGATCTGCAACTCCTTCTATTGAAACTTTTTATGCAGCAGAAAAAGGAAAGATCAAACTCCTGTCTCTTCCAAATAGAGCAAATGATTTGGCTACTCTCGCAGTGAAAGTTGTCGATATGAGAGCGGAATTAAGGAAGGGTAACCCGGGTATTTTTTGCAGCGAATTAGTAGAAGAGATGCAAAACGCTTTTAAGAATGGTAAACAGGTGATTTTATATTTAAACAGAAGGGGTTATGCTTCTTTTGTCTTGTGTTACAACTGCGGATACGTAATTACTTGCGAAAATTGTGAGGTCTCCTTGACTTATCATCAACCGCACCGGCAAATGGTTTGTCACTATTGTGGATTTAACAGGGAGATTCCCAGCAGATGCCCAAAGTGCAATTCAAGTAAATGGAAACCCTTTGGCCTAGGAACTCAAAAAGTGGAGCATGAATTTAAAAAACTGTTTCCTGATATTAAAGTTGTCCGAATTGATGGTGATTCTGCTGGTAAAAAGGATAAGGTTTTAAACTGGATAGATGATTTTGCAGCAGGAAAAATACAAGCTTTAATAGGCACCCAAATGATTGCTAAAGGTATGGATTTTCCAAATATTACAGTTGTGGGGATTGTTGCAGCTGATATGACTTTAAATATACCAGATTTTAGGAGTAGAGAAAGGTCTTTTCAACTTCTTACTCAAGTAGCTGGACGGGCAGGTAGGGGAGATTGGCAGGGCAAGGTAATAATTCAGACATTTAATCCTGATGATTTAAGCATTATTCACTCAAAAAAGCAAGATTATCTATCCTTTTATCAGGGTGAAATAAAATTCCGTAGAGAGTGCAACTATTCTCCCTTCACGCAAATAATCAGGATTGTTTTTACATCAAAAGAAGAAACAGTAGTACGTGAAAGTGCTTTAATATTTTATTCATATTTAAAAGAACACTGTAATAACAAATTGAAAAGTGTTGAAATTTTGGGCCCAAGTCCATGTGGACTGGTTAAACTAAATAAAGAATATAGATGGAATCTTATCTTAAAAGTAGCTAAAGGTGTAAATTTAAAACCTGGAATTAAGAAAGCTGTTGAGGATTTTTACGGCAAAGAAGCTGTATCAAAAAAGCTTATGATTAACATTGACGTTAGTCCTACTAATTTCGCATAGTATAGGAGGTATAAGTATGGCAGTCTATCAAATTATCAAAGTGGGAGATAGTATTTTACGGGAAAAAGCAAAACCAGTTAATAAAATCAATTCAAATATCCTAAAACTATTGGATAATATGGCAGATACCATGTATGATGCACCAGGGGTAGGGCTGGCTGCGCCTCAGATTGGAGTTTCAAAACGTGTAATAATTGTTGATGTAGGTGAAGGACTTGTTGAGTTAATAAATCCAGAGCTTATCGAAGCACAGGATACTGAAATCGATTTTGAAGGATGTTTAAGTGTACCAGGATATAGAGGTGAAGTCGCAAGGGCAGGAAAAATTACAGTAAAAGGTCTTAATAGGGAAGGTAAGGAGATTACCGTGCAGGGAGAAGGTTTATTGGCTAGGGCTCTTCAACACGAGTTAGACCATTTAGATGGTATACTATTTATAGATATTGCACAAAACGTACAGCCTATTGAATAAAAGAAATAGGTGATGATTATGAAGTTTGTATTTATGGGAACACCTGAATTTGCTGTTCCTTCCTTAAGGGCAGTCAATGATGCTGATATGGAGATATCCTTGGTTGTCACTCAGCCAGATAGGAAAAAAGGTAGGGGTAATATTGTCCAAGCTCCCCCTGTAAAGACTTCAGCTCAAGAATTAAATATTAAGCTTTTACAACCTGAAACCTTAAAGGATAAAGGCATTATCCGCCAATTAATGGGTATCAGGCCCCAAGCGATTATTGTTGTGGCTTATGGTCAGCTAATTCCTAAAGAGATATTGGACATACCTCAATATGGTTGTATAAATGTTCATGCCAGCCTTTTGCCAAAATACAGGGGAGCAGCTCCCATTCATTGGGCTGTTATAAATGGAGAAGCAAAAACAGGAATATCAATTATGCAATTAGATGAAGGGTTCGATACAGGGCCAATTCTGGCTCAACAAGAAGTTATCATAGATGGTGATGATACTACCGGGTCTTTACATGATAAGCTTGCTCATGTAGGAGCTAGGCTTTTAGTAGAAACATTAAAAAAACTCCCTAAGGGAATAAGCAGCTCTGCTCAAATTGAGGAATTTGCTACCTATGCTCCTAAACTTACTAGAGATATTGAAAGGATAACTTGGTTTAAAACTGCTTTTGAAATACATAATCTCATAAGGGGGTTAAACCCATGGCCTGGTGCCTATACAACCCTTAATGGAGAATACATTAAAATTTGGCAGAGTAAAATATTCGATGAACAAAAAGTTGAAGGTCCTCCTGGTACAATTGTCAATGCAAATTATCATGGTGGTATAATAGTACAAGGAGGAAAAGGATTAATTGACATTAGAGAATTGCAACTTGCTGGCAAAAGACGTCTAACAGCACAAAACTTTTTGCTGGGTTTCGCCCTTAAAGAAGGAGATATTTTTGTGTAAAGGGGTAATAACTAATGATAACAAGAAAAAGGATTTTCATTGGTTTAATATGTTTAAGCCTGCTTTTGATAGCTGGTATCCTTCTTTTTAGTTGGCATTTATTTTTTAAAAGTACAGGAGCTTACCAACAGGTTGTTGCTGGGTTAATTGTTGGCTTTTTGCTGCTGGTTTTAGCAATGTTGGCATTTGGAATTGCTGGATTAATAATTGCTCTTTGGAAGGAAAGGAACATGCCCCCTTTATTACAAAATATTATGTTGTTTGCTGTAAATATTCTTTTTCCTGTAGCTTTGTCATTAGGTAAAGTTCTAAAAATTGACAAGAAGACAATTAAAAGCTCCTTTATAGAAGTTAATAATCAATTGGTAAAGGCGAAAAAGTTGGACATTGAACCAAGTAAGGTCATGATTTTGGCACCCCATTGCCTCCAAAAGAGTGATTGCCTTCATAAAATAACCATACACTCTGATAATTGTCACAGGTGCGGCGGTTGTCCAATAGATGACCTCCATGGTATAGCAGAAAAATATGGAGTACGGTTAGTAGTAGCCACTGGTGGTACTTTAGCTAGAAAGTTCATTGAAGAATATCGCCCTAAAGCAGTTGTTGCTATTGCTTGTGAAAGAGACTTAACTAGTGGCATACAAGACAGCAATCCCCTGCCGGTCCTTGGTGTATTGAATATTAGACCGGAGGGGCCTTGCTTTAATACTAAGGTGAAATTAGGCGCTGTAGAAGATGCCATATTATTTTTTTTGAATAGTAAACCGATAACCCAAGGTATTTTTCATGTAACAAACGAACACAATGTATAAAAAGGTGATTTTGCAATGAGTTTATCTTGACAAAAATGATATAATTGAATTTATCTTGACAAAAATGATATAATTTTAGTAATAAGCAAATGCAATCTTTCTATTGCAGGGAGGGTTTTAGATGTTAATGGATATTACTATACTACTTTTAATACCGGCTATTATATTATCGCTTTATGCACAAGCAAAAATTAGTACTACTTTTAATAAATATCTGCGAGTTCCTTCTGCAAAGGGAATTACTGGAGCATTGGTTGCGCAAAGGATTTTAGCTAATAACGGGTTGTCTCATGTTAGAGTGGAAATGTCTCATGGAAAGCTGTCGGACCATTATGACCCTAGAAGCAAAGCTGTGAGGCTTTCTCCTGAAGTCTATTCAGGATCATCATTGGCTTCATTAGGGGTTGCAGCCCACGAGGTAGGCCATGCAATTCAGCATAATAATGGATATTTTCCCCTGGAGGTTAGAACAACCTTTGTGCCGGTTGCATCAATAGGCTCAAAACTCGCATTCCCTCTAATACTCATTGGGATGATTTTTACAAATCCGAACCTTTTTAACCTGGGTATTTATCTGTTTACTGCTGTAGTGCTTTTCCAAATTATTACTTTGCCAGTTGAGTTTAATGCCAGCAGTAGAGCAATAGGACAACTGCAGGCTCATGGTTTCATTGCTCCCCGAGAAGTTGACGGTGTTAGAAAGGTTTTAAGTGCTGCAGCAATGACTTATGTTGCAGCTGCTATTGCAGCGCTGCTAAATTTAGTTAGATTGATTATTTTATCCAGACTTTTTGGAGATAATAATTAGATAACCAATATTAATTAAGTTTTGAGGTCACAATGGATAAAGTAAGAGAAGCTGCCTTAAAGGGTATAGCCCAAGTGTTTGATAAAGGTGCATTTACTAACATTATTGTAAACAAATTGCTCAAGGGAGATAATTTTGCCCCCCTTGAGCGCCGTTTTTTAACAGAATTAATTTATGGCACCATAAGGCATAAGAATTCACTGGAATGGATAATGGATCAATATGTACAACAAAAAAAGGTTGATCAATGGATTAAATACATTGTTATGCTTGGTATCTATCAATTGTATTATCTGAATAAGGTGCCTGCCTCTGCTGCTTGTAATGAATCGGTAGAGTTAGCTAAAAAATATGGTAATAAGGGCAGTGTCCGGTTTGTCAATGGTGTCTTGCGCAATATTGCTCGAAATATTGATAAAATTGTATTTCCAAGCATGGAAGAAGATCCCTTGAAGCACATTTCTTTGACTTATTCACATCCAGCCTGGATGGTGCAAATGTGGATAAAAGAATATGGCATTGATGAGACTATTAAGCTATGCATTCATAACAATTCAAAAGCCCCTAATACTATGAGGGTAAATACACTAAAAACCGGGGTTTCCTCATTAAAAACTCTTTTGAAGGAACAGGGAATAATTGCCAAGGGAACTAGATACGCTCCAGAAGGGCTTGACATTGAAAACTTTGAACAGATTGATAACCTGGAAGCGTTTAAGCAGGGGTTGTTTATTATGCAAGATGAAGCATCAATGCTTGTATCAAGGGCGCTTAACCCTAGGCCTGACAGCCTGATTGTTGATGGCTGCGCTGCACCAGGAACAAAAACTACCCATTTGGCACAGCTATCTAACCATCGTAGTACAATTATTGCTTATGATGTGCATCAGCACAAATTAAAACTGATTAGTCAAAATGCAAGACGCCTAGGTATAGATTGTATTGAAGTCAGGTTGGGAGAAGCACAAAATATAGGTTCCTTGATGAAGGAGAAGGTAGATTATTTACTTTTGGACGTACCATGTTCTGGGTTAGGGGTTTTGCGTAGAAGGGCTGATTTAAGATGGAAAAAGAACCAGGATACTCTTCATAATCTGCCAAGACTTCAAAGGGAAATATTAGATGGAGCAGCTCCATGCTTAAAACCAGGTGGAGTCTTGGTATACAGTACTTGTACAATTAATTCGGAGGAAAATATTAAGGTTATTCAAGGTTTTTTGAAGGATTTTTCAGGGTATCGCATGGATTCAATAATGCCCTATTTACCTGGAGAGCTATTGATGGATGCAGATCTTTATGAAAACTCACTAAAAGGGTATATTCAACTTCTTCCTCATAAACATAATATGGATGGCTTTTTTATCAGCAGGATTATACGGGAGCCCAATTAGCGGCTCTCTTTTAATACAGTGATGGAGGTATGGTGGAGGTATGGCCATGGAAAGCATATATAGTTATCAAAAAGATGAACTGGTTGAATTCCTTGCCAAGAATTATTATCCTGCATTTAGGGCTACGCAGGTCTATAATTGGCTATACAAAAAAAGGATAAATGACCCAATAAGAATGCTCAATCTTCCTATTGGGTTGCGTAGTTTGCTAAAGGACAGTTTCTTCTGGTATCTTCCTTTGATCAGAAAGCAGCAGGTATCAAAGCTTGATGCTACAACCAAGTTTTTGTTGGAGTTTGCAGATGGAAAACAAGTAGAAGCAGTATTAATGTATCACATGAATAAAAACAATGTTAAGCTTCGCAGAACTACTGTATGTATTTCGTCTCAAGTGGGTTGTCCCGTGGGATGTACTTTTTGTGCCACTGGGAAAATGGGATTTAGTAGAAACTTGAGTGCAGGAGAGTTAGTAGGCCAGGTAATGGTTGCTATAGAACACTTGGGGGACAAGATGGACAATGTGGTTTTTATGGGAATGGGTGAGCCGTTACTGAATTACGAACATGTGATGAAATCCATCAGGATATTGATTGATGATAATGGTCTAAACTTTAGTTCGCGAAAGATAACAATTTCAACATGTGGGTTAGTTCCTGAGATAAAAAAGCTTGCTAATGAAGGATTGCCGATAACTTTGGCAATTTCCTTACATGCAGCTAGAAACGAAATTAGAAGCAGGATAGTGCCAATAAATAGAAAATATCCGCTAGAGCAGCTTTTAGAAGCAGTTAAATATTTTATAGCAACAACTAACAGAAAAGTTACTTTTGAATATGTGCTTATTAAAGATATAAATGATAGTGCAGAGGATGCGAGATTATTAGCTGCTTTACTAAAAAATCTTCTCTGCAATGTGAATCTAATCCCTACTAACCCAGTTCATGAAGGTATCTTGCACAGACCATCTCTTCAAACCATAGAAAACTTTGTCGAAGTTTTAAAAAATGTGGGAATCGAAGCCGTGGTTAGAGCAGAAAAAGGAACTGATATAGATGCTGCTTGCGGTCAATTAAAGATTAAGTCTCAGCTTGGGAAATAGCGCTAAGGGGGACACCTCAAATGTCTTTCTCATCAAAAATTCCAATTCTCACCTCTCACCTTCTGGATATGGAATGTCCCTGTAAATAAAAAGAGGAGTTTCAGCATTGTTAAGCGAACATATATGATGTTAGTGCTACTTAATGCCACTTTTATCTGTTTATAGTGGGGTGGAATAATGGAAGTTGCTGGTTTATCCAATAAGGGCTTAAGGCCTGAAAATCAAGATGCATTGTATATTAGTTTAAGTGAAGGTTTATTCATAGTAGCCGATGGTATGGGCGGACATCGTGCTGGTCGACTGGCCAGTTCCCTTGCTATTGAAACAGCCCGATCCTGGTTTTTAAAGTATAAAGATAAAACTAAGGATAAAAGAGAACTAATTTTGCAAAGCATGATTCAAGCTAATTACGTCCTTATACAGCATGCAACTCAAAATCCTGAAACAAGTGGAATGGGTACAACCATGACTTTAATGTATTTAGATAATGGTGTTGCATTAATTGGCCATGTGGGTGACAGTAGGGCATATCATGTTAGTTCTTATGGGATTGCTCGACTTACAAATGATCATTCATATGTGGGTGAGCTTGTACGTATGGGTGGGATAACTGAAGCGGACGCTCTTAATCATCCACAGCGGAATTTATTACTCAGGGCTATTGGTGGCTGTGAAAACATTGAAATAGACTTTATAAGCAAGCCCCTTAAGTTAGGAGAGCATATACTATTATGCACTGATGGATTATTCAATATTCTTCACGATGAAGAACTTAAAAGCATAATTATGGTTAATACCGTTAATAAAGCTGTTGAAACTATGGTACACAGCGCCCTGATGCGTGGGGGACATGACAATATTACCGCCATATTGGTAAAACTATGATGTTACTGCGGATTGAGGTGACCAGATATGATTGGCAGAATTCTAGCAAATCGGTATAAAATAGTTGAAAAAATTGGTGGAGGCGGAATGGCAGAAGTATTTAAGGGATTGGATCTTTTGCTGGACCGCCAGGTAACGGTAAAAATATTAAGAGAACAGTATACAAGTGATGGAGATTTTGTAAGAAGATTTAGGCGAGAGGCTCAAGCAGTAGCTCGCTTGTCCCATCCTAATGTTGTGAGTATATATGATGTTGGTACTGAAGGTCAACTACAGTATCTGGTCATGGAATACGTAGAGGGAACAAACTTAAAAGAATTAGTATCTGGGAAAGGTCCAATAGCTCAAGAACAAGTCATTAGTATTGGTATCCAGATTTGTGATGCCCTTGAACATGCTCACAGCAATCAGATCATCCATCGGGACATAAAACCCCATAATATCCTTATTACAAAGAGCGGGAGAGTAAAGGTAACTGATTTTGGTATAGCTAAAGCAGTATCAGAGGCAACTGTCACTTATACTGGAGGCATGATTGGATCGGTTCATTATCTGTCCCCCGAACAGGCTAAAGGAGAAATCACTGACCACAAGTCTGATATTTATTCTACAGGGGTAGTTCTATATGAGTTGGCTACAGGTGAAGTGCCATACAAGGGAGAAAGCCCTATTACCATCGCATTGAAGCATATCCAGGATTTTCCAAAGAAGCCTAGAGAAATTGATCCTACCATTTCACAAGAATTAGAAGAAGTAATTCTAAAGGCAATGGCCAGGGATAAAGAAAAAAGGTATGCAAATACTACAGAAATGAAGAATAGTCTTGAAAAAATTAATAGAAATGCTGATTATCCTAGGTCCATCAAACGCCATGTGCCCCAAACTAAAGCTTCCAAAAAACTTAAACCCCTTGCATGGTTTTTACTTGCCGCCTTTTTTATAGGTTTAATCATAGGCGCAGCAGTATTGGTTAAGGACCTTCTAATAGTGGAAGAAGTGGAAGTGCCAAATGTTATAGGAAGAAGTTTGACAGATGCAGGGATTCTTTTAGAGAAAGCTGGTCTCAGAGTAGAATTAGGCGTCGAACGATATCACCCTACTATTCCTGCAAACCACATTGTTGAACAAAATCCAAAAAGAGGACAAGTAGTTAGAAAAGGCAGGGCAGTCAAGCTTGAAGTTAGCTTAGGGCAGCGGCAGGTGGAAGTGCCTGATGTAGTGGGCGAATTGCTTCGTATTGCAAGGATAAAGATAGAGAATGCCAACTTAGTTGTCGAAGAGCCCATCGAGGAAATCTACAGTAATGAGCAGCCAGAAGGAAGGGTTGTTGCCCAAATACCTCTTGGGAATAGTCTCCAGGATGAAGGCACTCCGGTTAAGCTTGTAGTAAGCAAAGGAGCTCAACCTCAAAATATTTTAATGCCAGACCTTAGGGGCCATCCATTGGCAGAAGCTGAACAGATTTTAAAAGAAAACCGTTTGGATTTGGGGATTATTTCCTATCAAGAAAGCACTATTTATTTTACTGGACAGGTAGTCAGCCAGGATATTGAGCCTGGTGAAAACGTTATTCAGGGCAGTACAGTCAACTTGGTTGTCAGCCGTGGGCCAGGACCAAAGGCAATGTCAGCTACTGTACGCTTTAGGATAGTGGATGACGGTCAAGAGCATGTAATAAAAATAGTCGTAGAAGATCTGAAGGGAACTCGCCAGGAGTATTTACAGAGACACCAACCAGGTGATCGTGTTGAAACGACTGTCCCCTTTTACGGGAAAGGTAAAGTAAAAATATATCAGGATGATGTTTTGCTTTATGAAGAACCTTTATCTTCATAGGAGGAGATTTTTCTGGAAGGTATTGTAGTAAGAAGGTACAGTAGCTTTTATTATGTTCAGTCAGGCAATAGAATATGGGAATGTAAATTAAGGGGTAAATACCGCCTTGTAAAAGTTGATGTAATAGCCGGGGATAGGGTTTTCTTCGAGGACCTTAATGGAGGGCAAGGCATAATCAAGGAAGTATTCCCTAGGAAGACTGAACTATATAGGCCTGCCATTGCTAATGTGTCGCAGCTGTTAATTGTATCTTCTCTGAAGCAGCCGTCGTTGAATTTGGCTCTGATAGATCGATTGCTCTTGTTGGCGGCGTATACTGGACTAACTTCAATTTTAGCTTTTAACAAAGTAGATTTGGTGAAGGATGATGAAGCAATCTTAAAACAAGCAGAAATCTATGCCAAATTAGGTTACAGTACTTGTTTTACCAGCGCCAAACAAGGGATAGGTTTAGATAAGCTGCAGCTGCTGTTAAAAGAACAGATAACTGTATTAGCAGGGCCGTCAGGTGTTGGCAAGTCCAGTTTATTAAACACCTTACAGCCTGAGTTATCCTTACAGACAGGAAGTGTTAGTGATAAAGCTCAAATTGGCAAACATACCACAAGACATGTACAATTAATTCCATTAGACTATGGTGGATTTGTTGCAGATACCCCTGGTTTTAGCAGATTGGATTTACCAAAAGATCTAAGAAGAGAGGACCTGACCTATTATTTTCCTGAGATGGAAAAACTCCATGGATTATGCAAATTCAATACATGTCTCCACAAGCAAGAACCGGGATGTAAAATAAAGCAGGCTGTCCAGGATGGAGTAATTGAAGAGTGGAGATATAATAATTACCTTGTTTTTTTAAATGAAGTAATTGCTAAGGAGAGGAGTTATTAAAATAATGGTAAAAATTGCTCCATCAATACTATCAGCAGACTTTTCCTTTCTAAGCCAAGAAGTATCTTCAGTAGAGGAGGCAGGCGCTGATTGGCTTCATCTTGATATAATGGACGGTCATTTTGTGCCTAATATTACTTTTGGACCTGGTCTTGTAGAAAACCTCAGAAAATGTACAGGTATGTTTTTTGACGCCCATCTTATGATTGAAAGACCGGAAATTTATATTGAAAGTTTTGTTAAAGCGGGCGCTGACTTGATCACAGTACATGCAGAGGCATCCAAACACTTACATCGTTTGATACAGGCAATTAAAGGTTATGGTATCAAGGCAGGAGTTGCTCTTAATCCAGCTACTCCTCCAGAAATGATAAAATATGTACTTGAAGAGATTGATTTAGTACTCGTAATGTCAGTTAACCCAGGGTTTGGTGGTCAGAGGTTCATAGCTTCTTCACTGGAAAAAATTCGAACCTTTGCTGATTGGAAAAGGGTGGGATGCTATTTATATGAAATCCAAGTTGACGGGGGGATTAACGAGACTACAGCATCTTTAGTTGTTCAGGCTGGCGCTGAAATACTGGTTACAGGTTCATATGTGTTTAACTCATCAAATATTCAAGAAGCTATTAATAAAATTAAAGTTAATTGCTGAAAAAAGGTCTATATGGTATAATTTTTAACGTAATAGTAAACCCTTCGGGGCAGGGTGAAATTCCCTACCGGCGGTATAGTCCGTGAGCCACTAACATTTTAGTGGTTGAACTGGTGAAATTCCGGTACCGACAGTTATAGTCTGGATGGGAGAAGGGCTTAAACCATTATATGTATTTTTGGTTTTAAAGCCTATCTTCTTTGGTAGGTTTTTATTTTTGCGATATTTAGAGCTAAAAATGAGGACTTTCGCTTAAAGATTTTCTTGCAGGAAGGTTTGTCCCCATTTCATGTGGAGGGTATATGCATTGAATGTTATGTTTATGCGAAGAGCTTTAGATCTTGCTGCTAGGGGTAAAGGCTGGGTATCTCCTAATCCCATGGTGGGCGCTGTCTTAGTCAATGAAGGGGTAATCGTTGGAGAAGGTTTTCACCAAAAGGCTGGAGGCCCTCATGCAGAGATTTATTGTCTGAATCAGGCTAAAGAATTGGCAAAGGGAGGGACATTATATTTAACTTTAGAACCATGTTCTCATTTTGGTAGGACACCTCCTTGTGTTGATGCAATTTTAAAGGCAGGAGTATCTAAAGTTGTAGTTGCAATGGAGGATCCTAATCCCCTTGTATCGGGGAGGGGAATTAAGCGGTTAGAAGATAATGGTGTTAAGGTAGTAAGAGGGGTAATGGAAGAGGAGGCGAGGAGATTAAATGAGGTTTTCATCAAGTTTATAACCACTGAATACCCCTTTGTAGTTCTTAAAACTGCTAGTACAATGGATGGTAAAATTGCATCAACAACGGGTTCTTCAAAATGGATTACTAGTGATATATCCAGAGAGTTTGTTCACGAGTTAAGGCATGAATATGACGCGATTCTAGTTGGCATAAATACCATATTAACGGATGATCCTATTTTAAATTGTAGGGTTCAAACTAGAAAGACTAAAGATCCCATAAGAATCATACTGGATTCTGCCTTAAGAATACCTCTTACTGCAAAAGTAATTATGTCTGGAACTTCACAATCAATGGTATTTACATTATCAAAGGATAAGCGTAAGATACAACAGCTTCAAAAACTTGGTGTTGAAATAGTTCAACAGTCTGGCAATACTAATATTGATTTACATGAAATGCTTAGATACCTTGCTAAAAAGGAAATCAGCAGTGTTTTGGTTGAGGGTGGTTCAGAAGTAAACTGGTCATTTGTGGCCGGGGGTCTGGTTGACAAATTTTATTGGTTCATAACACCTAAGATCATTGGAGGTACGCAGTCATTTTCTGCAATAGGTGGATTAGGTATTAAAAATATGGAAGATGCCATAAAATTGAGATGGAGCGAGATAAAATATCTAGGCGAAGACTTATTAATTATAGGGTATAAGGGGTTGTAGATAATGTTTACAGGCTTGATAGAGGATCTAGGTATAGTACAGGAGATTAAAAAGGGCGCTAAATATGCAAGGTTATCCATAAAGACAAGGCTGAATCTTGAAGAGATGAAAAATGGTGACAGCATTTCAGTAAATGGAGTCTGCTTAACCATCACAGAGAAAACAAATCAAATGTTTTCGGCTGATGTAATGTGGGAAACTCTACAGAAAACTAGTTTTATAAACTTAACCCCTGGTGCAGTTGTTAATCTTGAGAGAGCCATGAAATTAGGGGGACGGTTAGATGGTCATCTTGTCAGCGGCCATGTTGATGGCATAGGTATTATCAGAGAGAAAAAACAGCATGAAATTGCGGAGGTCTTTGAAATAAATGCAGACACGAGTCTAACCAAGTATATGATTAAGAAGGGTTCAGTTGCTGTAGACGGGATCAGTTTAACATTAGTTGAAGTTTTTGATGATTATTTTGTTGTTTCAATTATTCCCCATACCATGAAAAAAACAACTTTGGGGTCTAAGGGATATGGTGATGTGGTAAATATAGAGGTTGATATGCTGGCTAAATATGTTGAAAAATTTGTAACTAGATTAGGTTCTCAGGTTACTGAAGGCGTAACATATGAGAAACTATTAGAAAACGGTTTTATATAAGGGGGTCACATAATGATGTTCAGGTTTAATACTATTGAAGAGGCTATTAACGAAATCAAGGCAGGAAAGATGATAATTGTGGTTGACGACGAAGATAGGGAAAATGAAGGTGACTTGGTGATGGCAGCTGAATATGTGACGCCAGAAGCTGTTAATTTTATGGCATCAGAGGGTAAAGGCCTTATTTGTATGCCAATAACAGGCAAGAGGCTGGATGAGTTAGATATTGAGCCAATGGTGAGACATAATACGGATAATCATGAAACTGCCTTTACAGTTTCTATAGATGCAAAGGAAACTACAACTGGCATTTCAGCCCATGAAAGGGCATTGACCATCAAAAAAATTCTTGACAGCAGAACAAAACCACACGACTTACGTAGGCCAGGTCATATCTTTCCCCTAAGATATAAAGAAGGAGGTGTGCTGCGTAGGGCAGGTCATACAGAAGCTTCTGTTGATTTAGCTGTTTTAGCTGGATTATATCCAGCCGGCGTTATTTGTGAGATTATGAATAGTGATGGCAGCATGGCCAGGGTACCTCAATTAATGGAATTCGCTAAGAAATATGAATTGAAAATAATTACTATTGCAGATTTAATTAACTACAGGCGTCGGAGGGAAAAATTGGTCGCGCTAGTAGTAAGTATAAATATGCCTACACGTTTTGGTGATTTCTCTGTAAGGGCTTATGAAGACATTCTTCAAGGTGAATGCCATTTGGCTCTAGTAAAAGGAGATGTAGCAGGAGAAGAACCTGTATTGGTACGGGTGCACTCAGAATGTTTAACTGGGGATGTATTTGGCTCAAATCGTTGTGACTGTGGGGATCAGTTGTCAGCAGCCATGCAGCAGATTGAAAAAGAAGGTAAAGGTGTACTGTTATATATGCGTCAGGAGGGCAGAGGCATTGGCTTGATCAATAAACTCAAGGCTTATAAATTACAGGATGAGGGAAAGGATACTGTTGAAGCTAACGAGATCTTAGGGTTTCCACCTGACCTCAGAGATTATGGAATTGGAGCACAGATACTGGCTGACATTGGTGTGAAAAATATCAGGCTTTTAACTAACAATCCTAGAAAAATAGCAGGTTTAGAAGGTTATGGATTATCAGTCATTGAAAGATTGCCTCTTGAAGTTAGTCCATGCCAGTCAAACATCGAGTATCTAAAAACTAAAAAACAAAAACTAGGTCATTTGTTACACAATATTTCAAATAAATAAGGAGGAATGTATACATGGGTAAAATTTATGAAGGAAAGCTAGTTGCTGAAGGATTAAAATTTGGAATTGTACTGTCAAGATTTAATGAATTTATTACTAGCAAATTGCTTTCTGGTGCAATGGACTGTTTAAAAAGACATGGTGCTCAATTAGAAAACATTGATACTATCTGGGTACCAGGCGCTTTTGAAATACCATTAGCGGCCCAAAAGATGGCAGAAAAAGACTATGACGCAGTAATCTGTTTAGGTGCAGTTATCAGAGGTGCAACTCCTCATTTTAATTATGTCGCCAGTGAAGTTACAAAGGGAATAGCACAGGTGAGTTTAAAATATAACAAGCCAGTAATCTATGGTGTTATTACTTCCGATACCATAGAACAAGCCATTGAACGGGCAGGCACAAAGGCAGGCAACAAAGGATGGGAGGCCGCCTTAGGAGCTATAGAAATGGCAAATCTTTTAAAAGGGGTTTAAGAGTAAGGGCTGGGAAAGATTTTCCCAGCCCTTACTCTTAGTATTGTAATGTTTATTTATTCCCTTATATTGCCCTCTTGACGAGACCAGAGCGAAGGCAGCGGGTACACACATCTATTCTCATTGTTTTACCCTTTACTACTGCTTTGACTCTCTGGATGTTTGCTTTCCATTGTTTTTTTGTTTTAATATTTGAGTGACTCACCTTATTTCCTGTGGAGACACTTTTGCCGCATATGGTGCATTTTGCCATTATCAATCCACCTCCCTCACATAAGTAAAAACATAAAACATGCATAATTTATATTGGTTTCTTATAGGGAAATAAGACACACTTTTAACCGAGGGGTATGCTTTTAAGGAAGGGAATGTTCCCATCTTATAGCATTGATTAGTAAGTAACCATTTTGAATTTTACCAAAAAAGCTTCCTGTTTACAAGTTTTTAATACTTAATCTTTGATTCGTAATTTGAATTTGCTAGGGGTAGAGTTCACCCTATACTTTGGCAAGAATGGGGTTCAAGCGCTCTTTCACTTCGGGAGTACATGCTGCATACAGCTGAACAAACTCGAGGAAGCC
>JBFLYC010000012.1:0-23872 GCA_040756735.1 Bacillota bacterium
CTAGATCTTCTATTTCAACTAAATCTTTGAGTAAGGAAACTAGCCCACCTTTAATATGCAAATCTTGACCGTAGCATCCTATGTCTTGGGCAATAAGAATCACTTCTTTGTAACCCTTTTTAACAAGATATCTTGCCTCATAAACAATATCGTTGGGTAATTTGCTCCTGTATTTGCCTCTTATAGACGGAATAATACAGTAAGTGCAATGATTGTTACATCCCTCAGCTATTTTTAAGTAAGTATGATAAGTGATATCAATTCTTTCTCTGGGTAAAAATATTTCTTTAGTAAATGAGGAAACATCTTTAACCTCAGCAACTGAACCCATTTGAGTCAACTTTTCTATAAATTCATGAAGATTACTTTCTTGAGCAATTCCGATTACAGCATCTAATTCTGGAATTTCACTTTGTAGTTCTCGATGATATCTTTGAGCTAAACAGCCAAGCACAGCAATTTTCTGGTGCTTCTTCTTGGAAGCCAAAACACTAAAAATGGTTTCAATGGATTGTTCTTTGGCATCTTTTATAAAACCACAAGTATTAATTATTATTATATCTGCGTCTTCTATTCGTGCTTCACAATTATATCCATGACTAGTTAGTAAACCTTTAGCCACCTCGGAATCAACGGTGTTTTTTGCGCATCCTAGAGTAATAAATGCTACATTTTTTGCCATGTATCAGTCTCCTTCTTTGGTGAAAGTCGGCCTTACTACATCGCCAATTTTGCCTAAACTATCAAGAACTCTGCCGTTATATATTAAATCAACTGCCCCGGCATTTCCTAAAACCAGCCTAATCTCTTTGACAGCCTCAAAAACAAGCATGTCTTCTCCTTTTTTTACTGTTCTAGAAAATACAACCTGATCATCAGCCACAACCTCTATCCAACAGTCTCCTCGCACTACAGCTATTTCAAGTCTTAATCCTTCAAAAATTGGTTCATCGCTGATAATTTCATCTTCATGAGGTTCTTCAATTTTGTCTGTATCTGGGTCAGCAGTATATCCATTATCTATTGGCGGGGGTAAATGCTGTGGTTTATTCCACATTTTATTAATGCCCAAAAGGACTAAAACAGCTAAAATAATTATACCGAACCTTAAGAGTTTATTATAGTATAATGTGATATTGGCAGGAGCTTTATCAGCAAAAACAGCTTTCTCTTCATATCGTTTTTCTTTTTCTTCATCTTTTTCATTCCAGAGGTTATGAAATTCCTCTATGATTTCTTTAGGATCTAATTTTAAGGCTTTGGCATAACTACGCAAAAAGCCAATAATATACACTTTTCCAGGCAACACAGAAAACTTTTCATTTTCTAGAGCTTCAATATATAAAGGCCTAATCTTTGTAATCTCCTCAATATCCTTAATTGATAATCCAAGACTTTGCCGTCTGTCTTTTAATCTCCTGCCTAATCCAGACAACTCGAGAAACCCCCTTAAAAAATATAATAGGTTTAGAGTAATAGGTACCCCATATGGGTTTTCTGCATTATTATTAAATCTCCTGCAGATGAAAAAAGGTTTACAAGTTTTTAAACATGTCTTTATAATCATCCCAACTTATTAGAACTGAACGTGGTTTACTTCCCTCATAAGAACCCACAATGCCTTTTTCTTCCATAATATCTATTAATCGTGCGGCTCTTGTATATCCAATGCGCAATCTTCTTTGAAGCATGGATATTGATGCCTGGTTGCTTTCAAGCAATATTCTGGTAGCCTCTGGCAACAATTCATCTTCCATATCTAGAGGTTTTTTCGTGTGTCCTTTTTCTTCAAGAATGTTTTCATATTCAGGTACACCTTGGACTTTTAGAAACTTTACTATCTTATCAACTTCTTTATCAGATACATATACGCCTTGTACTCGAATAGGCTTTGAAGCTCCCATGGGCATATAAAGCATATCCCCTTGCCCTAAAAGCTTTTCTGCCCCCCCAACATCAAGGATTGTTCTAGAATCTGTTTGCGAGGATACAGCAAAGGCAATCCTGGATGGTATATTTGCCTTAATTAAACCTGTTATAACATCTACAGAAGGTCTTTGCGTCGCAACAACCAAATGAATACCCGCAGCCCTTGCCATTTGTGCAAGCCTACAAATAGCATCTTCTACATCTGCAGGAGCTACCATCATCAAATCTGCTAATTCATCTATTAAGATTACTATATATGGCAGTGCTGGATTAACTCCCTCTGGATTTTCCTGCGCTTTAAGGCTGTTGTATCTATTAATATCTTTGACTCCGGCTGCAGCAAATATTTCGTACCGGTTCTCCATTTCATTAACCATCCATTTAAGGGCTGTGGCAGCTTTTTTGGAATCAGTAACCACAGGAGCCAGTAGATGAGGTATACCATTAAAAGTTGTAAGCTCTACCATTTTAGGATCAATTATGACCATTTTTAGCTCTATGGGTAAAGCCTTATACAACAAACTGGAAATCAAGGCATTCATACAAACACTCTTTCCAGACCCTGTGGCTCCTGCAATCAGCAAATGGGGCATTTTAGCTAAATCAGCTACAATGACTTTCCCCGCAATATCCATACCCAATGCCACACTAAGTTTGGAAGGAGCTTCCAAAAATTCGGGACTTTCTAAGACATCTCTAAAATGAACCAGTGATACTTCTTTATTAGGGACTTCAATTCCCACAGCAGCTTTGCCAGGAATTGGCGCTTCAATTCTGACATGAGGAGCTGCAAGATTTAAAGCAATATCATCTGCCAAGTTGACAATTCTACTGACTTTTGTGCCTGCTTCAGGATGAACTTCAAATCTTGTAATAGCCGGTCCGCAGCTTACTTCAGATACTTTACTGTTTATTCCAAAACTAGATAAAGTATCTTCCAATTGTTTAATCTTCTCTGAAATATCCTTGTTCATCCTAGGATTTTTTAACTTAATATTTCTTTGTAAAAGAGACACTGGAGGTAAGATAAATTCTCCAATATTATCTTTTGGTAAAGAGACAATGTCCAATTGGTTGCTTGAAATCTCCGTATTACGTTGACTCGCCTTTATAACACCATCTTTTTCAACAGTTATTACTTCTGGTTGTTCCTTAATTTCATCATATACATGTACAATGGGAACGTCTTTATCTTTTTTGGCCTTTTTTATCCTCTTGCCATGATGTGCTAGATTCTTCTTGTCCTCTTCCTCAAACAAGTATTGAGATAGTCCACTGACAAATCCACTGACAAAATGCCTTAAGCGTAATATTATGGCATAAAATATTCCTAAAAGATGTGTATTTGCCACTAACATGAAAGATAGTAGAAAACAAGTAGTTACTACTATATACCCCCCAAATAAACCAAAAACTTTAATAATGAAAAAGGCAAAGGTTGCACCAATGAGTCCTCCACCTGTGCCATTCATGGAAACTTTTAACAAATCCATAAGGGGTAATGAAGCACTGGCGGTATTTAAATGTAGAGTAGTGACCAAGGTAAAATACGCTAAAAGGACACCGTTTTTTTTTCCAAATATCTTTTTATCCTGATGGTTATAAAGCAACATAATAGCATAAAGTATCATTACAACAGGAACAAGATATTTTGCTTGTCCAACTAACCCTGTTAAAATCCTAGCGATAAAAAGCCCGAAAATACCGATAAAGTAATTAGATGTAAAAGCTACCCCTTTATCAACTACATAAATACTAACCGCACTTATAGCAGCTAGAGCAAATACTATGACCGCAGCAATTTCATTTCGACCGTCTTCCTTTAATCTATGCCAAAACTGCATATTCTCACCTCTAGTTGTACTTCTACATTTAGCCCTTAAATTCCTTTTATATCCAGCATATCTAGATAAAGCCCCCTATAATGAGGAGGCTTTATTTAAAGATAGGTAATAAGAACAACTGTTATGCCCACCATCCAACAATATACTGAAAAATACCTGAGTTTTCCTTCAGCCAAAAATTTTAGAAGTATTTTAATGGCAAAGTATCCAGATACAGCGGCAACTATGCTACCAACTATATATGGTCCATATAGGTCAGCAGCCATAGATTGACCTAATAATTGTTTGATCTTTAACACTGTAACTCCCATAATCACTGGAATAGATAACAAAAATGAATACCTTGCAGCTGTTTTTCGATCAATTCCTAATATTAATGCCATAGCAATAGTAGTTCCTGACCTTGATATTCCAGGAGTAATGGCTGCCCCTTGCGCTAAGCCAACAAAAATTGCATCCAGAAAATTCATGTCCTTAATACTCTTGATATTATTTCTTTTTATCTCAGCAATCCATAAAATGGCTCCTGTAATTAGTAAAGTGAACCCAACTATGGAAAGAGAACTAAACATTCTTTCAAATGCATCCTCAAAGGCAAATCCTATAATGGCAGTAGGTATACTGCCTACCAGTATTAATATGGTTAACTTTTGAAAAGGATTTTTCATCAGATCTAAAATATCTTTCCTAAAAACAATTAATATAGCTATTAGTGTTCCAAAATGGACCAATACCTCGAAAACCACTCCTTGACTTTGAAAGTCTATTAAAGAACTAAAAATGACCAAGTGCCCTGAGCTGCTTACAGGTAAAAACTCCGTTAAGCCTTGTACCAGTCCAAGTAGTACAGCCTCCCAATACGACATCTTATCTATCATCCTTTCAACTAGAATTCCCCCAGAACAACTTCTGCAATGTTATGTGAATGATCACTTATTCGTTCCAAGTTACTAATAATATCTAGAAATACCACCCCTGAACCAGCATGACACAAGCCAGAATTAAGGCGTTTAATATGATTCCTGCGTAATTCTCTCTCCATTGTATCTACTTGATTTTCCAATTCTATAGTTCTATCTGCTAAAGTAACATTGTCCTCCTCAAGAGCACGAAGTGATGTGGAATAAGCATTAAGGGTTAAACCGGTCATTTCTCTCAATTCCTCTAGGGCATATTCAGAGAAAGGTAGTTTTTCATTTATCTTTATTCTAGCAAGCTGAATAATGTTCTCAGCGTGATCTCCCACTCTTTCAATGTCATTGATTGCATGCAAAAGGCCTGTATGCCTTCTTGATGATGCTACTGTCATACTTTTTTGAGATATTTTTGACAGATAATGGGAAATATCTTTCTCTAATTCGTCTATTATTTCTTCATTTGTTAACACTTTATCAAGCATTTGCTCATCTTCATTAAAAAAACCTTTCATGGCAAGTTCTACATTTTCTTTTGCAAGATAAGCCATCCGAAGGATCTCTTTTGTCGCTAAAGCTAATGCCAGAGTAGGAGTTTTTAACATCCTTTCATCCAGATAGATCGGCCCTACGGGTGTTACTTCCTCCACACCCGGCACAAGTTTTATAATTAATTTTACGAAGAGTTGGATTAGGGGTAAAAAAATCAAAGTATTGATAACATTGAATGAAGTGTGAGCATTTGCAATCTGCCGAGCAACTACATCTTCTGGTGAAATAAACATTATAAACTTTAAAAATAAAGGCATTAACAATAGCACTATAACTGTTCCTAATACATTGAAAATAACATGAGCAGCTGCTGCCCGTTTAGCTGATAAATTTGCACCTATAGAGGCTATTACCGCTGTAATACAAGTCCCAATGTTATCACCTAAAAGAACAGGAATAGCTGCCTCAATAGGAATAAGACCTTGAGAAGCCAGAGCTATAAGTATAGCTATAGTTGCACTGCTTGATTGAATTAAAGCAGTAGTTACAATTCCTACCGCTACCCCCAGTAATGGGTATCTACTAAATGAAGTGATAGCATCAGTAAACTGTGGGTAGTGTTGCAGTGGCGCCATACCTTTTTGCATTAAACTTAAACCCAAAAGCAACAAACCAAAACTAAAAATAACCTGTCCAATATATTTAACATTTTTTTTCTTGTATAAAAACTGTATTAGGAAACCTATAAAAATAATTGGGAAAATATAATCAGTTAATTTAAAAGAAATTAACTGAGCAGTCACAGTAGTACCTATATTAGCTCCCATAAGAACACTAACAGCTTGTTTAAGGTTCATCAATCCTGCATTAACAAAACTGATTACCATTACTGTCGTAGCGCTGCTGCTCTGAATAGCAGATGTCACAAATACGCCAACCAAAACCCCAATTACTGGAAGTCCAGTTATAACCTTCAGTAATTCCCTGACCTTTTCGCCAGCAGTTTTTTGTAATCCGTCTGCCATTAACTGCATGGCATAAATAAAAATGGCTAAACCTCCTGCAAATCCAAAGAATATCCCCATATTATCTCCCCTGTAGTTAAGTATCACTTAATGCCGGATACATTATATCATAAACTGTTCCTCAATAACCACACAAAAATATTAAAGAGAAAACATGCAGTTTTCTCTTTAATATCTGGTTTCCAAAACTACCCCTGGTTGTATATTTGGATTAAGATAGTCTTCTAGATTAGAGCTTATTATTCTTACAACCCTATATTTACCATCTGCTGAAGGTTCTACCTGTAGAATTATGCCCTTATAATTAATTTCTTTATACTTTGTTAATTTATCATGATCCTTTAATACTTCTTCCATCCACAGTGGGGTGTATAGGACCATTTAACATACCTCCTTGTATGTTCGACTGCATTTTTTTCTGATCAATTAATTCCTTCAACTTGGCCACTGATTTGGAAACTCCCCCAACTTCATTAATTAATCCTTCTTGCACTGCGTCATTACCAACTAGTATTGTTCCAATGTCTCTGGCCAATTCACCTGTTCTAAACATGAGCTCTCTAAATCTTTCAGGTTTAATGTTAGAATGTCTTGCTACAAAACCAACCACTCTTTCTTGCATTTTATCTAGATATTCATATGTCTGAGGCACTCCTATAACAAGACCAGTTAATCTAATTGGGTGAATCGTCATAGTAGCTGTTTCTGCAATAAAACTGTAATTAGCTGCAACAGCTATAGGTACACCAATACTATGTCCCCCTCCTAAAACAAGAGAAACAATTGGTTTTGACATGCTTACCAACATTTCAGCAATGGCTAAACCTGCCTCAACATCGCCGCCAACAGTATTTAGAATTATTAGCGCACCTTCAATAGTTGGATTTTGTTCCAAGGCAACTAATTGAGGTATGATATGCTCATATTTAGTAGTCTTGTTTTGGGGCGGCATAACCATATGACCTTCTATCTGTCCTACTATAGTTATGCAATGAATATTGTTAGGAGGACTGTCAGGAATATTTATTTGCCCAAATTCCTTGATATTGTTTGCCCTGCTGCCTTTTTTTTTCTTTATTCCCTTTTTTGATGGATATTGATGGGGTAAAACAGGATCAATAAATGGAAAAGTAGGTTTTTGCTCTTCTTTAGACATCTACATCCACTCCTAGTTTTGTCTAAAACTTAGTATACTGTTAACCTGTCATAAAAATACATCTTTAAAAAAGAAAAGGCACGGTGACCTTCCGTGCTTATACTTCCATTATGATTGGCAAAATCATAGGTTTTCTTCGGGTTTTTTCGTACAAGAATTTACCTAGTGTATCCTTTACATTAGTCTTGATCTGAGACCACTCCGAAATATTCTTTTGACCACATGTCTCTAAGCATTGTTTTATTTTATCCCTAATTTCTTCCATAAGCTGCTCAGATTCTCTGACATACACAAAACCTCGGGAAACCACATCAGGACCCGCCAATACTTGTCCTGTTTGTTTATCAAGGGTAACCACCATAATTAAAATACCGTCCTGAGACAACTGTTTCCTATCTCTTAATACAATATTACCAACATCTCCAACACCAAGCCCATCGACCAGTATTCTCCCTGATTGAACCCTACCTTTCATACAACCCTTATGCTGATCAAAAGAGAGAATTTGACCATTTTCAGCAACAAAAGTGTTTTCTTCTGGAATACCCATTGAAATTGCAATTTGGGCATGTTTTTTAAGCATTCGATATTCCCCATGTATAGGGATAAAAAACTTGGGTTTTATCAAGTTTAACATTAATTTTAAATCTTCCTGGCTCGCATGCCCGGAGACATGGATACCTGAAACTGCTTCATGAATTACATCAGCCCCGGATTTATATAATTGATCTATGATACGGGCAACAGTTTTTTCATTACCTGGAATAGGAGTTGCTGAGATAATCACCGTATCACCTTGCATAATTTCCACCCGTTTGTGGTCATTCATAGCCATTCTGGTTAAAGCCGACATGGGTTCACCTTGGCTGCCAGTAGTAATAATAACCACCTTTTCAAGAGGCATATTAACAATTTCATCGATATCAACTAGTGTATTATCAGGGATATCCAAGTAACCAAGATCAAATGCAACATTAACCACATTGACCATACTTCGACCCACTACTGAAACCTTTCTACCATATTTATATGCAGTGGATATAACTTGCTGAAGCCTATGCACATTTGATGCAAAAGATGCAACTATTATCCTGCCTTTTGCCCTCCTGAAGGTTTCATCAAAGGTTTCACCGACAATTTTCTCGGACATGGTATAACCTGGTCTCTGTGCATTAGTACTATCAGAGAGCATGACTAATACACCCTTTTCACCTATCTGAGAAAGTTTAGCGAAATCCATTACATCTCCGTCCACAGGTGTGTGATCAACTTTAAAGTCACCTGTATGCACAATTGTGCCCATGGGTGTATAAATGGCTAAGGCAACTGCATCTGGTATACTATGGCTGACCCTAAGAAATTCAACTTTGTAATGTCCAGTCTTTATTATATCACGTGGCTTTACTACTACTAAATTTGTATTGTTGACGCCCGCTTCCTTTAATTTACACTTTAATAGTCCCAAGGTAAGCTTTGTGCCATATACCGGCACATTTATTTCTTTTAGTATAAAGGGCAAAGCTCCAATATGATCCTCATGTCCATGGGTTAAGACAATTCCCTTTATTTTTTGTTTATTTTCAAGCAAATAGCTAAAGTCTGGTATAACCACATCTATACCTAATAGCTCATCTTCAGGAAATGTTAGGCCAGCATCTATCACTAACATTTGATCATCATACTGAATTACAAAAAGATTTTTGCCTATTTCCCCCAAACCACCAAGGGCAATAATATTAAGCTTTCCATCATTTACGGTCATTCTTATTCACCTCCATGGCATTTTACGTCCGACCATAAATATCAATTAACAAATACCAATTAATAAAAGCACTACAATTTAGAATGTAGTGCTAATTAGCCGCACAACAACTCCTTTTAAATTATACTCAAATAAACATATATGAGCAAGTTCCTTATAAACAGTATTCCATTCATCCTCCATTTTTAAACATATATAAAAAGGGGATATACATCCCCTGATTAATTGAAAAATGGTTTAAGAGCTTCTAATACTACACCTTTTCCTTGCTCATCAAGTTCAAGAAGAGGTAATCTCACAGAACCTACATCAAATCCTTTAAGGTTAAGTGCAGCTTTTACAGGGATAGGATTAGTATTTATAAACATAGCTTTAAAAACTGGCAGGAGTTGATAGTGTATATCTTTTGCCTGATCAACCTTACCTTCCATAAAAAGATTAATCATTTTTTTAATCTCTACTCCCACTACTTGTGAAGCCACACTAACTACCCCATGACAACCCAAAGACAACATGGGTAATGTCAGAGAATCATCCCCACTGTATATTTTGAAATCTTCAGGAACAAGCATTTTTAGCTGGCTAACTTGATCCATGTTACCACACGCTTCTTTTATTCCTATTATGTTCTCTATCTGTGCCAGTTTAGCTACAGTTGATGGCTCTAAGTTGGCAACTGTTCTGGAGGGAACATTGTATAAAACTATAGGCAATGAAACTGAATCAGCTATGGCTTTAAAGTGAGCATACAATGCATCCTGAGGTGGTTTATTATAGTAGGGAACCACTAACAACAAACCATCGACTCCTATTTTTTCAGCTTCTTTAGATAACTCAATGGAAGTTTTTGTATTATTACCGCCTGTACCAGCCATTATTAGAGCTCTTCCTTTAATGGCTCCAACAACTTTTTCGAAGAGTAGCAATTTCTCCTCGGTACTTAAGGTAGGCGATTCTCCGGTTGTACCAGCTAATAATATCGTATCATTGCCTTCTTGAATAAGTCGTTCAGCTAACTTTACTCCCTGTTCATAATTTACATTCAAATCTGCATCAAATGGGGTTACCATTGCACAGATGACTTTTCCAAAATCTTTTGGCATCTTTTCACCACCTAATGATTTTTTGTTAAAATAAATTTACTGTGTAAAGCATTTACTGCATCGACCAAATCTTTTTCTAAAACCAGGCACCATATAGATGTATAGGAATCAGCTGACTGAAGTATTTCAATATCCTTTTCTGTCAGCGCTTCCACAATTATCGCCAATACTCCTGGTATGCCTGTCATTCCTGCGCCCACTGCAGCAACCTTTGCGCAACCTTCTTTCAAGTAATATTCAATGCCTAAATCTTTAAGAATTCTCTCAGCTTTTTGAACAATAGGAGTTTGTACTGTAAATAGTAAAACTTCAGGCAATATATTAATGAAGTCTACACTAATTCCTACTGAAGCTAAAGACGTAAACACTTTATTCGCTAACAACTTGTCGCTTTTAGGAACGGGTATTCTGATTTGCGTAATACCTGTGGTATGTGCTATACCTGTAATTATTTTATCAACAACATCAATAGATTTTTTAATGTTATTATAGGAGCAAATTAATGTTCCGGGATGATCATTGAAAGTACATTTAATTTTTAAAGGAATATTTTTTTGCATTGCTATTTCGACCGCCCGTGGATGAACAACTTTAGCTCCTTCATATGCTAGCTGGCATATCTCGGAGTATGTAGCAAAATCTAACGTTTTAGCATCTCCTACTAATTTAGGGTCAGCGGTTTTAATGCCATCAACGTCGGTATAAATTTCAACAACCTCTGCATCAAGGGCTACACCAAGAGCTGCAGCTGTAGTATCGCTCCCCCCCCTTCCTAAAGTAGTAATCTCACCATCCTCAGTAATACCTTGAAAACCTGCTACAACAACTATCTGTCCTTCATCAAGTTTTCCAATTAATTTCCTGGGTTCAACTCTTAAAATGGAAGCACTTCCATAATCTGAATCAGTAATTATACCTGCATGCCTGCCTGATAAAAAACAGGTGGGATAACCTTGATTCCTCAAGGCACTCGCCAATAAGACACCTGATATTATTTCTCCACAGGACATTAATAAATCCAAGTCCCGCAGGTCAACTTCGGGACCTATACCACTTACCATATCTATCAATGTATCTGTAGCGTATGGGTCTCCTTTTCTACCCATAGCAGATACAACAACCACCAGGTTATAACCTAATTTTTTTGCTTGAATAATTTTTTGGATAACCATTTGTCTTTTATCCGGTGTGGCCACAGATGTCCCACCAAACTTCTGCACCATTATTTTCAATATTCCACACCTCTTTATATAAGATTCCTCTGAATTAAAATTTCTGCTATTTGAATTGCATTTGTAGCCGCCCCCTTTCTTAATTGGTCAGCAACAACCCAAAATGTAATTCCATTGGTAAAAGCTAAATCTTTGCGTATCCTTCCCACATAAACCTCATCTGTATAAGAAGAGATAATGGGCATTGGATACTGATTATTAGCGATATCGTCGACTACTACTATTCCTTTAGCGCTTTGAAAGCACTCCTTGGCACTTTGAGTATCAATAGGCTTCATAGTCTCAACGGTAATTGCTTCGCTATGACTTCGCAAGACAGGTACCCTTACAGCTGTAGCAGAAATTTTCAGCTCATCATCATGCATAATCTTTCTAGTTTCATTAACCATTTTCATTTCTTCTCGCGTATAATCATTTTCCATAAACTTGTCAATATGCGGAATTAAATTAAATGCTATTGGATGCGGAAAACTTACCGGATTCAAGGATATACCGTTAAGTAAGTCCTTTGTTTGACTTATCAATTCATCCATAGCTTCTTGGCCTGCTCCTGAAACGGCTTGATAGGTTGATACAATAACCCTTTTAATACCGACAGCATCATAAATAGGTTTTAATGCAACCACCATCTGAATGGTAGAACAGTTCGGATTAGCAATTAGCCCCTTATGCCAATGCAAATCCTCAGGATTGACCTCAGGTACTACCAGGGGAACATCAGTGTCTAAGCGAAATGCACTTCCATTATCTATCACCACCGTACCATTAGCAACTGCAATCCTTGCATATTCTAAACTTGCAGATCCTCCGGCAAATAAAGCAATGTCAACCCCCTTAAAGGATTTGTTGGTTGTTTCCTCTATAATAATATCTTCATTCTTGAACTTAATTTTTTTTCCTGCAGACCGCTTTGTTGCTAAGAGCTTCAGATTTTTTATGGGAAAATTCCTTTGTTCTAAAACTTCCAAAATTGTTCCACCAACAGCACCTGTACCAACTATGGCTATATTATAACTCAAATAAATCCCTCCCAGGACAACTACTTTATTTATACTGTATCAAAATGGGTTGAATTTGCCTACCATTTATTGCAGCTAAAATAGTATCTCGTATTAAATCGAAAGATGCTACCAATGAGTTTGCCTTCTTGAACGGATTATCCTGACCAAAAGGTACCAAGTAAACATTCCTTGTATTTAAAAGTATACCTATGTTTTTAGCATTCATACTTAACCCATCATTAGTTGAGATAGCAACAACTAAAGGTTTCTGATTTCTTAAAATAGCTTTAGCTGCCATTAAAACCGCGGTATCTGTAATACCATTTGCTAGTTTTGCCAATGTATTTCCGGTACATGGCGCTATTATCAAGATATCCAAAAGCATTTGTGGCCCTATTGGCTCAGCCTCTGCAATTGTGGTGATAATTTTGTTTAAGCATACTTCTTCAATTTCTTTACGCCAATACTCGGCTTTGCCAAATCTTGTATCTACTCGAGAAACCGCAGGTGACATAATTGGTATAACGTTAGCCCCTTCATTAATAAGCTCCTTTATATGGGGTATGATATTTTCTAAGGTACAATAGGAACCTGTTAAGGCAAAACCTATGTTTAATCCTTTTATTGGCATCATCAAACCCTCCCTGTTATGCCAAAGTGCTTCAAAATTATTTGAGGATATACTTCCCCTAAAATTTTGCCGGCAGTTTGAGGGGCGACAATACCTGGTAAACCTGGAGCGAGGTAAGCAATTATATTCAGTTCTTTGGCAGCATAATAATCAACTCCACCTGGAGCAGTGGCCAAGTCAATAATAACAGACCGCTTGTTAAGGACTTTCAATTTTGACGCATCTAAAACCATAGCTGGAACCGTGTTAAAAACAATATCCATTTTGTCTAATATAGTATCAAGGTTTTCCAGCTTAATGGGTTTGCAACTCATCTCAAATGCCCTGGCTAATTGCTCGTTTTTTCTGGCAGCTACATGGGTATTAGCTCCCAAACCTTTTAACATCCTAGCCAGAGTAGTTCCTACCCTACCAAAGCCTATTACTAAAGAATTACTACCATGAATTGTGATAGGAGTCAGCTCCATGGCTTTTGCAATAGCGCCTTCTGCCGAAGGGATTGCATTTAATATTGCTAGATGATCTGTATCAGCAGTTTCTACCAAATTAAACCCATATTTATCAGCCATATATTTTAAGTACGGTGAAGCAAAACCTACTAAAACGAGAACATTTGGCTTCATTAGCCTGGCTATATCTTCATTGAAAACAAGTGAATATTTGAAACAGGTAGATCTGATAACTCCATTGTTATCTATTCCAGGCATTGGCAGGATGACAACATCTGATGATATTAGTGATGCATCTAGGTCCTCTGACAGCTCAATATTTGCGTGGTTTTTTATTAGATTGACCAATCCAGCTTGATTTTCAAAACCAATAAGGATTAGTCTTGTCTTTAGATTAAGCAAACTTTCGACAAGATATATTTCTCTTTTGTCTCCGCATATTACTGTTATCGTCTTAGAATTCAAGTGAGGTCCCCCCCCTATATCACCCTTTATCAATAACAATATATGAGAGGCGACCCAATTGGGTGAAAACAAATTTATAAATCTAAGATGTTCTCTAACCCATATATTAAACCCTTCTGCTTTAGTACAGTCTTAATAGCCAAGGCAACCCCAGGCATAAAGCTTGTCCTATCATAAGAATCATGCCTAATTGAAAGGGTTTGTCCCTGAGCTCCAAAAATTACTTCTTGATGTGCTATTAATCCCGGAAGTCTTATACTATGAATAGGGATATTATTAATGATTTGACCTCTTGCTGGAGAACAATCATAAATTATAGGAGCTTTCTGCAAATTATTACAGATACCTTCAGCTGTACGCAATGCTGTACCAGATGGGGAATCAGCCTTTAATTGATTATGCATTTCTATTATCTCAACTTCTGAGAAGTATCTAGCTAATTGTTTTGACAGTTCCATCATTAAGACAGCGCCTAAAGCGAAATTTGGTGCAATAAGCACTCCTGTACTAGTCTCCTCAGCAGCAGTATGTATCTTGTCCAAATCCTCCGGCATTAAACCGGTAGTACCTACTACAACAAATACCCTTTCTCGAATTGCTGTCAAGGTATTGTCCAAAACAGAGTCTGGATGAGTAAAGTCTACCATTACTCTTGGTTTAGTTTTTATAATAGCATCAATTAGACTATTTCCTACATATACTCCATCCTGAAGATTATTTATAGGTTTTTTATCAACAGCAGCCACTAATTCCATATCATTGGAAGTATACAGCATTTTGATTACTTCTTGTCCCATTTTTCCAGCTGCCCCAGACACTAGAACTCTGATTAATTCTTCATTTGACATTAATACTGCTCCTTTCATTCTATTGAAAAAATGAATTGTTCAGGTTGATTAGTATCATTGTATTTGTTTTATATTGTAGAGTTTTAATAAGACTTTAGTCAACTGTTGTTCAACCTACAAAGAAAAAAAACAAAAAAGGTTACAATTATCCGATCCAAAAACAATTCCATTTATAGAATTACCCCTATTCTCAAGACAAATACAACTAACCATTGTTTATATTGTTTAATAATTATTTTACTACCAGCTTTAAATGTAAAAATATCTAGAAAAGCGATTTTCTTGGTTTAGCAGCATAAGTTTTATCTAACTCAACTATGATAACCTGATCACCAATTTTTTTAACAGCATCCCAGGGAATAGTTAAAATAGTCCTTTCTCCAAACATTCTCAAAAACCCATTTGGATTTGGAAGTAATATACTGTCAACCAAACCACTATCTCCATCAATGACCAAATCGGACTCCCCCACGGTACCTAATCTTGCACCATTGTATATATTAATAATTTCCTTACCCATCAATTCACTTAACTTCATTGTTAATCACCTCTTTTAAATTTATTAAGTATCCTGTGCATAAATGGTTGAAGTAATGTTATCAGCAAAGCTATGGCAGCAACTGTATCCAATTCAATACCTGCCAAACTTAAGCGTTCAGGCAGTTCTAACCCCAAAAAAGTTGTCAGCATTAGTAATGATAAATAAATTCCCCCCGCAATAGCTACTAATTCTGTCAAAGCTTGTGAGACTGGACTTATTTTGACCTCCTCCGGCAGACCTCCAATAGATGCAATTTTGATCCTTTTTGACTTAACTTTTTCTCTCACAGCTAGAACAATCAGTATCATAACCACTGCCAATAAAACAAAACTCATATACTAGCCTCCTCCATACAATTACTTTCATTATTTTTTATGTTTGGATAAGCCTATATATGATTAATAAGCAATAAAAAAGTGCCATTTTCAGGCACTTCTAAGAATATAAGGAAAGATGGCTAATATCCTGTATGACCAAAGCCTCCTTTTCCTCTTTCTGTTTCGGTTAAATCATCAGCATACACTAGTTCTGCTCGTGTAACAGCCGAGAACACAATTTGTGCAATCCTTTCTCCCCGCTTAACAACAAATGGTTCTTTTCCATGATTAATCATTATTACTTTTATTTCTCCCCTAAAATCACTGTCAATGGTACCGGGTGAATTCAACAATGTAATTCCATTTTTTAGAGCTAAACCGCTTCTAGGCCGAATCTGACCTTCATATCCATGGGGAATCTCAAGCATTAAACCTGTAGGAATAAGAACAATCTCCCCTGGTAAGATAAGTATATCTTCTTTTACGGAAGCATACAAATCCATACCTGCCGATTGGGCAGTCATATATTTAGGAAGCGGGAGTTCATCCTGAATGTCAATTTTTTTTACCTTCACTTTAATAGACATTTTCACCCTCCAAGATACAAGTTTCAAAACCAGGCAGCTTTTCGGCGCCGATAGTAACTATTGAGTATTTATTAAAGTCTGCCAGTAATGAGGAAAGAGCATGTAAATCATCTAGAGTTACTTTCATTATTTTCTCTGTCGCCTCTTCGGCAGTTATTACCCTATCATAGGAAATTTCTGTCCGACCCAGCCTACTCATCCGATGACTAACATTTTCCATATTAAGTAAAATGCTTCCCCTAAGTTGATTTTTTGTTCTATCTAGTTCAATTTGGCTTATATCCTTATTGATTAACGAGTTAATTTGTTTTTTTATTTCCTCAATAATTTTTGCAGCATTTTTTAGGCTTGTTCCAGCATATACCACTAAAAGCCCTTGATCACTATAGACAGAAACGTATGAATAAATGGAATAAGCCAATCCCATGTCTTCACGGACTGATTGAAACAATCTAGAGGATATGCCACCACCCAATAAATTATTAAAAACCATCAGCGGATACAGTTTTTCACTGTCCTGAGGTAAACCCTCTGTACCCAAGCACATATGCATCTGTTCAGTGTCTTTTATTTTATAATATTTGGAAGGTACAAAAATAGGGTTTTTTTGAAAGTGTAGCTCTGTTTTAATTCTAGGTATTTCTGCTAGACATTCTTCTAATTTTTCTTTTAAGGCAAGGTGACTCAAGTTGCCTGCAGCTGTAATCACTATGTTGGCCGCTGTAAAATGAGATTGATAATATCTAAGAACATCGTTTCTTGAAATGGCACTTACTGTTTCTTTTGTTCCAAGAATTGATCTTCCTAAGGGATGTCCGTACCATGCTCTTTGCGTAAATAAATCGTGTATTATTTCATCTGGAGTATCTTCATACATCATGATTTCTTCACATATGATATTCTTTTCCTTCTCGATTTCGCATTCATCAAAAGTTGAATTTAGAACCATATCTGCAAGCAAATCTACAGCTAAATCCAAGTCTTCCTTGAGCACCCTAGCATAAACACAGGTATGCTCTCTGCTGGTAAAAGCATTTAAAGAACCACCAACTGCTTCAAGTTCCTCAGCAATTCTTTTGGCAGACCTTGCAGATGTACCTTTGAAAAGCATATGTTCAATAAAATGAGTTATTCCATGTAAAGACTCAACTTCATATCTTGAACCTGCTTTAATCCAAAAACCTATTGCAACAGAATTTACATAGGGCATTTCTTCTGTTACTAACCTTACTCCGTTACTCAATACATTTTTTTTGATCAAAAAATATCCTCTCCTTCTTGCCTTACCTTTTCAATATTAAACATCAAAATACCTTCTTAAAAAAAAATTTAAACTAGGTTAAACCTAGTTTAAATTTTTATTATCTCTTATTCTACTCAAAAAGTTTTCTCTGGCAACACTATCTTGTATAATCAATGAGCAACTTTTTGATAAAACCCCATCAATATAAATATTCAAGGTTCCAACCTTCTCACCAGCTTTTACTGGTGCTTCAATTACTGAGGGAAAAAGCTTTTCAATTTGAACACTGCTCCCCACTGGATGATTAATTACAAGGTCCTCAGGCAGAACAATATTTACAGCATCTTTTTGCCCTTTTTTTACATTAAGAGTACCCATAATACTATTTCCATCAAGGGTATAACTATTCCAGTTATTAAAGCCATACTCGAATAGCCTTACAGCATCTAGATACCTATTATGACTGTTTAAAACTACTGTAATGAGCTGATTACCATTTTTTTCAGAAGAAGCTACCAGGCATTCACCAGCAGCCCTGGTAGTACCGGTCTTTATGCCACTGGCATATGGATAGTTCCATAATAGTTTATTAGTATTTTTTAAATAGCGTATTTCTCCTGAAGCAAAAGTGATCCTCTCTTCCTTAATTTTAACTATTTCGGAAAAAATATCGTTTTGCATGGCATATCTGCCAATTAGTGCAAGATCATAAGCAGTGGAAAAATGCTTTGCATTTGGTAAGCCGTTAGTATTATAGAAGACTGTATTCCTTGCTCCTATCAACGCAGCTTTTTTGTTCATTAACCATAAAAACACCTGCTCATTGCCTCCAATGTGCTCTCCAATTGCATACGCAGCATCATTTCCAGACTTTATCAATGCACCTTTGATTAAATCGACAAGGAATACTCTTTGATTTGCTTCTAAGTAAATGCTTGCTTCACCTATGCTAGCAGCTTTTGAGGATATTGTAACTATTTCGTTTAATGAACTGTTTTCTATACCCATAATTGCTGTTAATACTTTGGTGGTACTAGCCGGATACATGGGGTCATGGGCAGATTTTTCCCATAATACATCTCCACTACTTACCTCTATTAAAATACCTGACTTGGCTGTTACAATTGGTTCTTCTGCTATAACAATAGTAGTTGTACTAATGAAGAAAAATAGAAAACTAAATAAAGTCATACAAATGACTTTAACTACTCTGCTACCGTCCAATATTTTAAATCCTCCTAAATTTTAATTCTATAGAATATCTGAGACACTACTTAAGGAAAATCCTTTGTCCTTCAACCCTTTGATCATTTCAGGCAAGGCTGTGACAGTGTTTGCAGTTGGATGCATCAGTACAATGGCGCCGTTTTGAGCTTTTCCAAGGACTTTATTATGTATCTGCGCTACTGTCACCTCTTTTTTCCAATCAACTGTATCTATAGTCCAGAAAACCACTTTATAACCCAATTCTTCGGCTGCTTGCATTACATGTGGTTTATCCTCGCCATAAGGAGGTGCATATAACTGAGTTTTCACCCCACATATCTCTTTTAGAATAAGTTCAGTCTTAATTATTTCCTGCTTGTTTTCTTCTAAACTCAGTTGATTTACGTGTGGATGTGAGTATCCGTGATTTCCCAATTCGTGACCATTTTCATGTATTAGTTTAATTTTATCTGGAAATTTTGCTGCCCATTTCCCCGTAGGATAGAAAGTAGCTGTTACTTGCTCTTTTTGTAGTATGTCAATTATATCATCAATAAATTCCTCACCCCAATCAATATTAAAAGTTAATGCCATGTTCTTCTTGTTTATATCTCCTTGATAAATAGGTTTATATGCTAATTCATCCGATACAGGAACATTTTTGTTTTGATATACTCCCAAGAAACCCAACCATAAAATAATTAAGCAAAGCAAAAACACTGCTCCTTTACCCAATTGCTTACGGCTTATGTACGTAAAATACATTGCTAACAGCCCCCCCCAAATGCTAGTTAATTAAAATATATTCCTGTTAGGTTGATATATACCCAAAGCCCTAAAAATGAAAGAGGATAATACACCTTAACTAGCATAAGAAGCCATATCAAATCCACTTCCCATTTCTTGCAACAAAGTATCCCATTATAAATGAAAAACCATAAACCGTTAGAGGCTTATGGTTTTTCTTTAATTCTTGTGTTCGTAATTTTTTTTGAAATGTTTTCGCTTAAACTTATCTTTCTTTTCTGAGCCTTCCTCTCCCCCGCCATTGTAGTTAGGAAGCGCTTCTTTGCGTGACAATTTTAATCGCCCTTGTTGATCAAATCCAATTGCTTTAACAAGGACCTGTTCTCCTTCTTTCAGGACATCCTCAACCTTCTCAACCCTATGTGTGTCTAGCTGAGAAATATGTACAAGACCTTCTTTGCCAGGAAGTCCCAGTACGCCTTCAATAACTTCTACAAAAGCCCCAAAATCTGTTACTCGTGTCACTTTGCCCATGTATATCTTTCCAATTTCTACCTCTTGCGTAATACTAGTTATCAGTTTTTTTGCCTCCTTCCCAGCCTGACCATCAACTGCAGCTATAAAAACTGTGCCATCATCTTCTATATCTATTTTTGCCCCTGTTTGTTCGATTATTTTCTTAATAATTTTTCCCCCTGGTCCAATTATGTCTCTAATCTTTTCTGGATCCACCTGCAAACGCATTATTCTGGGAGCATAAGGATTAAGTTCCGGCCTCGGCTCGGGAAGTACCTCCAGCATCTTCTCCATAATGTGTAATCTCCCTACTCTGGCTTGTTCCAAAGCCCCTTTAATAATAGAAACATCTATCCCGGGAATTTTTATGTCCATTTGTAAAGCAGTTATTCCATATTTAGTTCCAGCCACTTTAAAATCCATATCACCCAGGGCGTCCTCTATCCCTTGAATATCAGAAATAACTTCAACTTTTTCACCTTCTTTTATTAATCCCATGGCAATACCTGCTACTGGCGCCTTAATGGGAACACCTGCATCCATTAAACTCAGTGTACTTCCACAGACGCTACCCATGGATGTAGATCCATTAGAACCCAGTACTTCTGAAACCAAACGAATAGTATAAGGAAATACTTCTTCAGAGGGTATTACTGCTTCAAGGGCCCTTTCAGCCAAAGCTCCATGACCAATTTCCCTTCGTCCCGGCCCACGCATGAACTTTGCTTCACCGACACTATAAGGTGGAAAATTATAATGATGCATATATCGCTTGGATTCTTCCAAACCCAATCCATCCAAAACTTGTTCATCTCCAACTGCACCTAGGGTAGTGACTGTAAGTACCTGGGTTTCTCCTCTATTAAAAAGCCCTGAACCATGAGTTCTAGCTAGTACTCCAACTTCACATTTTATCGGCCGTATTTCCTCTTTGTACCTGCCGTCAATTCTTATACCTTTTTCCAATAATCCTTTACGCAATACTTTTTTCTCTATGCTGCTTATTTTTTCTTTAAACAATTTTATTAAACCTGAGTTTTCTTCTATTTCTGCCTTATACAGCTCTTCCAATTGTTCAAGGATTGAATTCTTGACCTCTTTGAATCTATTTTCCCTTGTTGTCTTATCCCATTTTTCAGTAGAAGCAAGATCAAAGGTTGTTTGAAGTACAGAAGTGGCAATTTCATCAATCCTGCAAGCAATGTCTTCAGCTAACTCAACCTTAATAACATCTTGTTTTTGTGAACTTAACCCCATTTTTACTGCTTCAGCATGAAACTCTTCAATAAATGTTATTATTTCTTTAATATGCTGGTGGGCCATTTCCATTCCTTGCAGTATTACTTCTTCACTCACCTCTTTACTGCCTGACTCGACCATCATAATACCGTCTTTTGTGCCTGCCACTACAAGATGAAGATCGTTTTTCTCACTATCTTCCAAGTCTGGATTAATGACAAGTTTACCATCAATTAATCCAACCATTACTGCACCTATTGGACCCTGGAAAGGTATTTTAGATACAGTTAAAGCAGCTGATGCTCCAATAATTGCTGCGATGTCTGGAGGACAATTTTGATCAACACTTAAAACTGTAGCAACAATTTGCACATCATTCCTATATCCATCAGGAAACAGCGGCCTGATAGGCCTATCAATCAATCGCCCACTGAGAATAGCCTTTTCACTTGGTCTCCCCTCTCTTTTAATAAACCCTCCTGGGATTTTTCCAACAGCATATAACCTTTCTTCATAATCAACGGTTAGTGGGAAAAAGTCTATCCCCTCTCTAGGCTCATCAGTTGCAGTAACTGCAACCAACACATAGGTATCATTGTATTTTACCAAAACAGATCCACTTGCTTGCTTAGCTAATTTACCCATTTGAAGCGTTAATGTTTTGCCAGCTAGTGAAATAGATTTTTCTAATACTTTATCATTAAGCATAACTAAATTGCTAAACCTCCTTTATATACTCTAAACTTAAACATATTATATCCTTCTGCTGATATTAAAATAAGTTAGATAACTCACTTAAGAAAAAAGAGCGTGAATTCGCTCTTTTTAACGTCTCAACCCAAGCTCTTGAATCATCTGCATGTATCTCTCAACATTCTTGTTTTTAAGATAATTAAGTAGACCTCTGCGTTTGCCAACCATCTTTAAAAGACCTCTACGAGAGTGGTGATCTTTCTTGTGAATCTTAAGATGCTCAGTTAAATGATTTATCTTTGCAGTTAGAATAGCAATTTGGACCTCTGGGGACCCGGTATCAGTATCATGCAGCTTAAATCTATTAATTATCTCCTGCTTATTATTGTCAATAATTGACATATTTTCACCTCCTTTTTTAACTCCTCAGCCAAGAAAACCGTCGGTGAATCGATTAACCTAGCAAAGGATTCCAACGTGTATTATTATAATCTATTACTAACTAAGAATCAACAAAAGAAGCCTTACTATTTACCAATTATGGTAATAATAATTCTTCCTGGTGCAGCATCTTTTGCCACAATATCAAATAACCTACCAGTCTTTGAAACAAATCCTCTGAATCTGGTAGCTATCGGTATTCTTCCAGGAATAGTCTTTGCTGCATTAATTATGTCAATTGTTTCTATCCCATCTTGTCGTAAATCAGTCAAGCGCTTTTTTGCATGCTCTGTAATTATTATCCTCATCAGCCTCAGCCCCGAAAGGTAATAATATCAATATAGGTATGATATTATATTCCCAGGGCAAGCTAAAAGGAACCCCTTATTTTTAAATCTTGTGTTCCAATACTGTTTTAGCTTCTGCAATATCCTTGGTTATTTGACTTATCAAACCTTTTTCTTCTGTAAACTTTATTTCTCCCCTTAACCTCTTGACAAAACTTACTTCTAGCTTTTCATTATATAGACTTTTGTTGAAATCCAGGATGTGAGTTTCAACACTAAGTTTGTTACCATTAAAAGTTGGGTTATAACCAACATTTGTAACAGAATAATACACATGGTCACTGTACTTTACATAAGTAGCATAAACACCGCCCCCTGGAATCAGCAAATCCTTATCAATTAGTAAATTTGCTGTCGGGTAACCAAGCTTCTTCCCACCTCTTTGATCACCCTTAATTACCAAGCCTTGAATGGTTGGCCAATATCCCAGCTGTATTTTAGCCCCTTCAATATCACCTATACTTAAACAATGGCGTATTCTACTACTGCTAATTGGATATCCTTCAATTGTAACAGGAGGTATTACATCTACCTCAAAATCATATTTATCTCCTAATTGAGCTAGCAGAAGAGGGTTGCCTATCCCACCTTTCCCAAAACTATAATTAAAACCGACATAAATTCTGCGAGGTTGAAAATTTTTTACTAAATACTTTTCAACAAAACTTTCAGGTTCTAAATTGGCCAACTTCAATGTAAATTTATGTAATATCAACGCATCAGTTCCTAAACTCTCAATTAGTTTCTTTTTAAAATCTAACGAATTAATATACCCTTTAAAACTATCAGGACGCAATACTTTATCTGGATGGGGTAAAAATGTATACACTAAAGATTTAAAGTTGTTGTCTTTGGCTTCTTTAATACACTTTTCAATAAGTCTTCTGTGTCCCAAATGCACACCATCAAAATTGCCTAAAGCTATGTAGCCCCTTTTTAATTGTTCATTCACATTAGGTAAACCCTTATCAATATACATGTTATCCCTCATATTAATAATATGGATGTGTCCCCTGACCTACGTTGGGGACATTCCTCCAAGCCAAGCGTTTACGCGCTAAGGGAGGTGTGTCCCCTGACCTACGTTGGGGACATTCCTCCAAGCCAAGCGTTTACGCGCTAAGGGAGGTGTGTCCCCTGACCT
>JBFLYC010000012.1:23972-99540 GCA_040756735.1 Bacillota bacterium
CCTACGTTGGGGACATTCCTCCAAGCCAAGCGTTTACGCGCTAAGGGAGGTGTGTCCCCTGACCTACGTTGGGGACATTCCTCCAAGCCAAGCGTTTACGCGCTAAGGGAGGTGTGTCCCCTGACCTACGTTGGGGACATTCCTCCAAGCCAAGCGTTTACGCGCTAAGGGAGGTGTGTCCCCTGACCTTTATACCAAAACTTTCTTCACTTTAATTTGCTCTTCAATTTTTAAACCCAAAGCCAACAATTCGCCATCTGGAGAAAATAGTGCAATTTCTTGCCCGGTATAATAATCCTTTACTGGAATACTAACACCATTTATAACTTTTTTTACATCCTTTTCTTCAACCACATACTTTAAGAACCTATTTCCATCACAAATACATTTTATAGGTAGTAAATAATTATTTTTACTCCTATAAAATAAATTCTGTATTTCATCAATGGAATAAGCAGAAAAAATACTATAATTTCCCAAGTGTGTTCTTACTAGAAAAGACATATAAGCTATGGTACCAAGCTTTTCCGCTATATCTTCGCATAAAGTACGTATATATGTACCCTTAGAACATTTTACATCCACTACTGCTTTTGGTCCAAATGATGTATGATAAAATGATACTAATTCAATTTTGTGGATTTTTATCTGTCTCTCTGGCCTCTCAATTGTTTGCCCTTTCCTTGCCAGTTCATAAAGCTTTTTACCGTGTACTTTAATAGCTGAAGTCATAGGAGGTAATTGTTTCGATTCACCTAGAAACTGCTTTAGTACAACTTCCAAATCCTGAGGTTTTACCCTAACACTGCTCTTTTCAACTACTTTTCCATAACTATCGCCACTATCAGTTTTAATGCCAAAGGTTATTTCAGCCCGATACTGTTTATCAGCAGCAAGTAGAAATTCTAATACTCTTGTACCCTGATTAACACCTAATACTAAGACCCCAGAAGCTCCGGGGTCCAACGTGCCAGAATGACCGATTTTTTTCTGCCCCAAGATCTTACGTATATGGAGAACCGCTGTATGAGAACTAATACCTGGAGGCTTATATAAATTAATTAATCCTTTCATCAATATCACCTACTATTTGATGTAACTTTCCACATAATCTAACACCTCATATATAGCGGTTTCCAAAGGTAAATTAATACTACAACCAGCTGCTTTTTTGTGGCCTCCACCACCAAATCTATTGGCAATTGTTCTTACATCAACTTCATCCTTTGCTCTAAAGCTCACTCTTACTTCTTTGTCACTTATTTCTTTAAAAAATATAGCAACTGCAACTCCAATAATAGACTTAGGATAATTAATAATCCCTTCCAACTCACTTGAATGCACATTATATTTTGTTAAAATTTCTTTAGTTGCCACAATATAACTCACTTTACTATTATAAGTAACCGTTAAAGTTGCCAAGATGTCTGCCATCAACCTTAGGCTATCTTCAGATTTACTTTCCCATATATTGGTCCTAATTTTGCTTATGCTTGCCCCTAGTAATACCAGTTCTCTTGCCAGCAGAAAAGATTTTTCTGTAGTGTTATCGTACATAAAACTGCCTGTATCTGTTGTTAAAGCAGTGTACAATGCATTAGCAATATCGTCATTAATATTATTTGTAAACAATTTCAGTAACTTATAAACTATTTCTCCTGTAGCAGCTGCTTCTATATCAATACAATTTATAGTGCCATAATTATTGTTACCTTCATGGTGGTCTATATTTATAATCGTACCACATTGGCTTATAACTTTATAAATTTTCTCTCCAGCCCTTCTTACATCTGCGCAATCAAGTAAAATTAATGTTACATCCTCACCAAACTGTGTATCTTCAGGCAAAATAAAGTCTCTACTTCCTTTTAAAAAATAAAAGGATTCTGGTACAGAATCGTCAAGGACAAGTAAGACGCTTTTACCTAATTCTTTTAAAGCAAGATACAATGCAGTTGATGACCCGATAGCATCACCATCAGGATGTACATGAGTTGTCACAATTAATCGCTGGCTTTTTAAAATCGCTTCTGCTGCTTGTTTTAATATAAGATCCATCGGTTACTAGTCCCTCTCTGAGTATTCACTTTTTATACGAGAAAGTATTTGTGATATCCTCACTCCGTGTTCAATAGAATCGTCAAAACGAAAGCTCAATTCTGGAGCATATCTCAATTTAATCCTTTTTGCTATTTCCCTGCGTATAAATCCTTTGGCTTTCTCTAAGCCCTCCATAGATCTTTTTTGTTCCTCCTCATTACCCAGTGAACTAACAAAAATTTTTGCATATCTTAAATCATTGGATAGCTCAACTGCAGTTATAGTGATAAACCCAATCCTGGGGTCTTTAACCTCTTTTTCAATAATGGCTGCAATTTCTTTTTTCATTTGTTCAGCAACTCTACTTACTCGCATTGATAACATTCTTAACTCCCTCTAACAGTTTATAATTCTCTTTTGATTTCTTCTAATTTATAGGCCTCAATTATATCGTGTTCTTTTAAATCATTAAAGTTTTCAATACTGATACCACACTCATACCCATGGGAGACTTCCTTTACATCATCTTTAAATCTTTTCAAAGAATCTATACGCCCTTCATGAATGACTGCACCATTTCTAATTAACCTCAGTCTTGAATTATTAAATATTTTCCCATCAGTAACATAACAACCAGCAATTACACCTGCCCTAGGTACTTTAAAAATGGCTCTAACTTCCGCCCTTCCAAGCACAACCTCTTTGATCTCTGGCTCTAATAAACCTGACATTGCTTTCTTAATGTCATCTATAGCTTCATATATCACGCTGTACAGCCTAACATCAACTTTTTTATTCTCTGCTGCTTTACGTGCATTCATATCTGGACGCACATTGAATCCGATAATGATTGCTCCTGAAGCCGATGCCAACATAATGTCAGTTTCTGTAATTGCTCCAACTCCACCATGTATTATTTGGAGCTTTACTTCTTCAGTAGTTAATTGTTCCAACGCTTGCTTCATTGCTTCCACTGAGCCATGTACGTCAGCTTTAATAATTACATTGAGTTCTTTAACTTCTCCATTGTCCATCTGTTTAAATAAATCATCTAGGCTAACTGCACTGGTTTTTTTTAGGTCAATTTCCCTTTTTTGAGTTTTAACCTTATCTGCTAAATTTCTAATACTCCTATCATCAATAACCCTAAACAGTTCTCCTGCTTCAGGAACATCTGACAGACCAAGTATTTCAACTGGAGTGGATGGACCTGCTTTGTTAATTCTCTGTCCTTTATCATTAATCATAGCGCGCACTTTGCCAAAAGATGCTCCAGCAATAACACTGTTGCCAACCTTAAGAGTGCCATTTTGTATTAATACAGTTGCCACAGGCCCTCTTCCTTTATCTAATTTAGCCTCTACAACTATTCCCATGGCTTTTCGGTCAGGATTAGCTTTTAATTCTTCAACTTCAGCAACCAAAAGAACCATTTCAAGAAGGTTATCTATACCCTCTTTTTTAAGGGCTGAGACTGGTACCATTATTGTATCGCCGCCCCATTCCTCTGCAACTAATCCATACTCAGTAAGTTCTTGTTTTACTCTCTCTACATTTGCATTGGGCTTGTCAATCTTGTTAATACAAACAATAATGGGCACCTTCGCTGCCTTTGCGTGGTTAATTGCCTCTACAGTCTGTGGCATTACTCCATCATCTGCGGCTACTACCAAAACAGCAATGTCTGTTGCTTGCGCTCCACGGGCCCTCATGGATGTAAAAGCTTCATGTCCTGGTGTATCAAAAAAAGTTATCTTTTTTTCGCCAACCTTTACCTGATAAGCGCCAATATGCTGGGTAATACCCCCAGCTTCAGTGGCAACTACATTTTCGTTCCTGATAGTATCTAATAAAGAAGTTTTACCATGGTCAACATGCCCCATCACTGTTACAACGGGCGGTCGTTCTCGCAGTTTACTAGGGTCGTCATCAAAATCATGTTGTCCAAATATATCTTCCTGTTCTTTATAAGTTACTTGAACATCATATTCTGATGCAACAATAGAAGCGGTTTCAAAATCTATTTCTTGATTAAGGGTAGCCATAACTCCTAATCCAATTAATTTTTTTATTAATTCTACTGAACTAATATGCAGTTTATTTGCTAATTCCTGCACAGTAATTTTACCATTGAGACTTATTATAGATACTTTAGGAATATCCTTTTTATTACTTTTGTCTCCCCTATATTTACTTCTTTTTGGTTTTTTAATTGGATGAATAGGTTTGATCTTAATACTAGGCTTCTTTGCTTTTTGCTGTACTTTAAGTACCTTTGCTTCTTCATGTACTTTTTGTGGCGCCTTTTCTCCAAGAGTTTCTTTTACAGTTTCCTTGTTAAATAGTTTTAAAATTTTTTCTATATCATCTTCTTCAATCATACTCATGTGGGATTTGGCTTCAATCCCAATTTTATCAAGTGCCCATATTACTTCTTTACTTGACAAATTATACTCTTTGGCTACCTCATAAACCCTTTTTTTACTCATAAAACGTTCACCCCCAAAAATGATGCCAGTTTTCTAGGACCTATCACCTCCTATCAGTTCCTTAATCTTTTCTGCTAACTTTCCCTGGTCTATTGCTAATACTGTTATAGGAGATTTTCCAATTGACTGACCTAACTGAACTTTATCACTAAAGCTATAAAAACACACATTATTACTCTCCGCTTTCTTTTTAAACTTTCTTTTAACTGTTTCAGGAGCATTACCTGCAATGATAATAATGCCATATTTATGAAAATTACCCTTGTATATTAATGTGTTTACACCTGAAGTTATTACTCTTGCTTTTTGCGCCAGTCCTAAATAATTAAATATTTCCTTCTCACTCATCGAAATGTGTCCTTTTCAATTCATCAAATATCTCTTCTGTAATTTCACAATTTAAGGCTTTTTGTAGACCTTTTGACCTAATGGATTTTTCCAGGCATTCCTTTTTTCCACACAAATATGCACCCCTTCCGGCTTTCTTTCCGGTAGGATCAACTAAAATCTTCTCCTCCGGGGTTCTAACTATCCTTATCAATCCCTTCTTATCCATTTTTTCCCTACAACCAATACACATTCTCTGAGGTATCTTTCTCTTTTTCATAGCGTACCTTCCAAATATTTTTCAACTAAATCTTCATCCTTCTCAGATGGCCCTTGGCTTTTAATATCAATTTTCCAATTGGTTAACTTAGCTGCCAGTCGCGCATTCTGACCTTCTTTACCTATCGCCAGTGAAAGTTGATAATCTGGGACAACTACCTTTGCAACTTTTTCTGTTTCACTAATAGTCACACTTAGAACTTTAGCAGGACTAAGTGAATTAGCAACATACTTGGCAGCGTCATTGCTATACCTCACAATATCAATTTTTTCTCCTTTTAATTCATTAACTATTGCTTGAACCCTCATACCTTTTGGTCCAACACACGCACCAACAGGATCTACATTATCATCATGTGAATGTACAGCAATTTTTGACCGTGAACCAGCTTCTCTAGCTATTGATTTAATTTCCACTACACCATCGTGTATTTCTGGCACCTCAAGCTCAAACAATCGTTTCAACAATCCAGGATGAGTTCTGGAAACAAGAATTTGTGGTCCTTTAGGGGTATTCTTAACCTCTATAACATAGGCTTTTATTCTCTCATTCTGCTTATAGACCTCATTTGGCATCTGCTCAGCTGCTGCTAATATTGCCTCAGTTTTACCTAAATCAACAAACACGTTCCCGCCTTCAATTCGATGTACTTTACCTGTTATAATATCATTTTCCCTATTGAGATACTCTTCATAAATAATACCTCTTTCTGCTTCTCTAATCCTTTGTACTACCACCTGTTTTGCGGTTTGTGCTGCTATGCGTCCAAAATTCCTAGGTGTTACTTCAACTTCAACTACATCACCAATCTGATACTTAGGATTAATCTTTCTTGCTTCATCAAGAGAAATCTGCAATCTATTATCACCCGAATTTTCTACTACATCTTTTCTAGAATATACTTTAAACTCACCAGTTACTCTATCTATAAGCACCCTGGCTGTATTTTGTGAAGGACCAAAATTTTTTTTGTAAGCAGAAAGCAAGGCTTGTTCAATTGCCTCAAATAATATATCTGATGATATTCCTTTTTCCTTCTCAATCTCATGGATTGCTTCAATAAACTCAATATTCATTTTTACTCCCCTTCTATATTAAAAAGTCAAATTAGCGGAGGCTATTTTATCTAAGCTTAAAACAAATTCCCTGGTATTATCTGTTACAATGTTTATTGTACCTTGGTTATAATCTTTTAAGATACCTGTAAAAACTTTTTGCCCCTGAATGGGCATAAATGTTTTAATGATCACTTTTCTACCCTTAAATCGAATAAAATCCTTTTCTTTTTTTAAAGGCCTTTCAATTCCAGGAGAACTGACCTCAAGTATGTAAGAAGAATTAATAATGCCTGCATCATCTAAAATTGGTTCTATTTGTCTCGTTACAAATTCACAATCATCTAGGGTTACTCCGGTAGTTTTATCAATAAACACTCGTAAATACCATTCTTTCCCTTCCTTAACATATTCTACATCAACCAACTCCATATCGTGTTGTTCAATTTTTGCTTGAATTAATTCAGATACCCTTGATGAAATACTCTGAGACATACGAATGCCCCCTTTCCTATTGCTACTTTAATATTTTAACTTAATTGACAAGTTCATATACTTTAGGTTAGTTCAAAATAAAAGCAGAGTGGGTAAAACCCACTCCATTGGTGCAAAACGTTATACGTATGCTAATAATAGTATAACATAATGAATAAGTCTTATCAAGAAAAACAAATGTTAGTCCTTAGTACCAGTTTTAATGTCTAAAAAGACAAATTTAGCTATTTCCCAGTACATCTTCATTCTAGCTAGAAATCCTTTTATCAAACCCAGCTTTTCCTCTTTCATAACATGAGTTAAATCTTTTAATATTACTTCTTTTACTGGAAGTTTGTAATCACTAGCATATTTTGTAAGTGCGACTTCCACCCCAAATCGTGTAGCATCCAGATTAACCATTTTAAAAAATAAATCTTTTTTTAATGCTCTTTGCCCTGACAAGAAAGGTGCTAAAAACTGCGCCAAATCAGTTGCAAATCTACCATGCTCAAATACCCCGACACTCATCATGTAGTTCTGTTTCATGATAGGTTCTAAAAGGTCATAAACATGCTCTTCTTTTAAACCTACCAAGTCTGCATCAAGAAATAATAAATTTGAATTTGAGGCACATTTTACACCTTCCATCATGGCTCCACCCTTACCCATATTTTCCTTTAATCTAATGACTTTTACACCAAAAGTCTCAGCCACCTGAGCCGTATTATCGGTTGAACCATCATCAATTACCAATATTTCGTCAAGCAAGTCAACTTTAACTAGTACCTGTAATACCCTACCTATATTATATTCTTCATTGTATGCGGGAATTACAGCTGATGCTTTCATGCTAAGTGCCTCCTAAATGGTCTAATGATTTTTATTTTATATGGGGGACTTCCTCATCTATACCTATCCTTTTCCTCTAAAACCTTGTTTTTAACAAAAGACACCACATCTTCAACCCTTAATTCAAGTTGCTCCTTATTTTCTCGCACTATGAAATCTACAATGCCATTGTCAACAGCCCTCTTACCAACAATTATGCGTAAGGGATAACCTATTAAATCAGCGTCTTTAAACTTGACTCCTGCCCTTTCTTCTCTATCATCAATGACCACCTCAACATCTGCAGCTTTAAGATCTTCATAGATTTTTTCAGCTATACTTGCTTGTTGACTATCTTTTATTGAAACTGGTATCACAGCTACATGAAAAGGAGCTATCGACATGGGCCAAATTATGCCATCTGCATCAAAATTCTGTTCTATTGCTGCAGCCATGGTTCTTCCAACACCTATACCATAGCAACCCATGACAATGGGCTTGCTATTTCCCTCTTCATCAGTATAATATGCTTTCAATGATTCACTATATTTTGTACCCAATTGAAAAATCTGCCCAACTTCTATACCTCTAGCCCTTTTTAAATATCCATCTCCTCGAGGGCACTTTTCCCCTTCCTCTACCATTCTAATGTCAGCGATCACATCAATTCTAATATCTCTTTGAGGATTTACATTAACAAAATGATAGTCTGCTTCATTAGCGCCAGCAGCCACGTTGTTCAACCCAATAATCTCATTATCAGCTATTACTTTGACACTTTCAGGTAAATTTACTGGTCCTATGTACCCTATGGGTCCATCAAAAATCTCTTTTATGGAGAACTCATCAGCAATCTGTAGGTTAATACAGTTTAGCAAATTCTTGACTTTAATTTCATTTATAGTTCTATCTCCTCTTAAGATTAAACAAACCAGATCATCATCGGCTTTATAGAGCATTGATTTAAGAGTTTTCGACTTTGTGATTTTAAGATAATCAGCTAACTTTTCTATAGTTTTAGCTCCAGGTGTATAAACTTTTTCAATTTCTTTTGCTTCCTCTATAGGCATTTGTTCTGGAAACGCCTCCGCCTTCTCTACATTTGCAGCATAATTACAGTTAGTACAATAAACTATTTCCTGCTCACCATTTTGAGCTATAACCATAAATTCGTGGGATGTTTTGCCGCCAATTGCTCCAGAATCTGCTTCTACAGGCCTAAACTCGAAACCACACCTTCTGAAAATGTTCATATAGGCATTATACATTTTCTCATAACTTATCTTCATTCCATCAACATCTCTGTCAAAGGAATATAAATCCTTCATTATGAATTCTCTTCCTCGCATTAAACCAAACCTTGGCCTCCTCTCATCTCTATACTTATTTTGAATTTGATATAAAAGTATTGGCAACTGTTTATAAGAACTCACTTCTTTTCTAACAATATCTGTGATTACCTCTTCGTGAGTTGGTCCTAAGCAAAAGTCCCGTTGGTGTCTGTCTTTTAATCTAAATAGTTCATCACCATATACATTCCACCTGCCGGTTTCTATCCATAATTCAGCTGGATGTACTATTGGTAAGCCTACCTCCAACCCTCCAGCTTTATTCATCTCATCCCTAATGATTTCCATTATTTTTTGCATTACTCTCCAGCCTATGGGCATGTAGCTATACATACCTGAAGCAACCTTTTTTATAAAACCAGCCCGTAAGAGCAGTTTATGAGAAATTATTTCTGCTTCAGCTGGTACTTCCCTTAAAGTATTAATAAACATCTTAGATATTTTCATCTTCATCTCCCCTCCTAATCATTATCTCAATTTCTCTTAATAAAATATCTACCAATTCTCTTTGTGGCGCCTTTTTAATAATTTCACCTTTTTTAAATATTAACCCCATTTCTCTTCCACCTGCAATACCAATATCACAATGTCTAGCCTCCCCCGGACCATTAACCGGACAACCCATTACAGCAACCTTCAAAGGCTTGTCTACCCAAGCTAATCTCCTTTCAATCTCTTCGGCTAGCGTTATCAAATCTATCTGACATCTTCCACAAGTTGGGCATGATATAAGTTCTAAACCTCGCTGCCTCAATCCAAGTGCACTAAGAATTTGGTACGCTACAAAAACTTCAGTTTCGGGTGGACCAGTTAAAGATATCCTTATCGTATCACCTATTCCCTCTTCGAGTAATATCCCCAGTCCAACAGCACTCTTAATTGTACCTCTTAATACAGTGCCCGCTTCAGTCACACCTAAATGAAGAGGGTACTCTGTTCTTTCTGCCAGCATTCTATACGCTGTTAGCATAGTTAAGACTTTAGAAGACTTAATGGAAATCTTAATTAAGTCGTAGTCTAAACTTTCAAGTATCGAAACATTTTGCAAGGCGCTCTCCACTAAAGCTTCAGCATTTGCTTCCTTGTATTTTTCAAGTAAATGTCGCTCCAGGGAGCCTGAATTTACGCCAATTCTTATTGGAATTTCTCTACTCTTGGCCTCTTTAACAATTTTTTTAATGCTTTCATATCCTCCAATATTGCCTGGATTAATTCTAAGACCGTCCACACCGCTTCTCATTGCTTCTAAAGCTAAGCGGTGATCGAAATGAATATCAGCTATGATGGGTATGGAAATAGTCTCTTTAATAGTTTTTAATGCTCTGGCAGCTTCAGCATCCACCACTGCGCAGCGAACGATTTCACACCCTGCCTTTTCTAAACATTGTATTTGCGCTGTTGTTGCAGACACATCCCTTGTATCTGTATTAGTCATAGACTGTACCACAATAGGATGATGACCACCAATCAATACATTACCAACACGAATAACTTTACTTTTTCGCCTGAGCAATTTCTATTGGTCCCTTCTAATAAAAAATTCTAATAATATCTTTGTAGGTTATTAAAAGCATCAAAAAAATAAGAATAGTAAAACCTATTAAATGAACAAAATTTTCCCGTTCAGGATTAATGGGTTTACCTCTAATACCCTCCACAGCTAAAAACACCAATCTACTGCCATCTAAAGCCGGAATGGGCAATAAATTGATCAAGCCTAAGTTAAGGCTTAATAATGCAGCAAAATTTAATACTGTGCCTATGCCAAATTGCGCTACTTGACCTATCATCTGTACTATCCCAACTGGACCTGCAACCTCAGCAGGAGCCTGCCCAGTTACTATTTGAACAAGACTTGATACAATTAACACTAAAATTGCAATAGCACGCATAACGCCCAATTTTAGTCCTGTTAGAACATCATAGGTTCTAACGCTGTCTCGTATTCCAATTAGTCCTACGCCTGTTTCAGGGTCTTTTTCGGCAACAATATTTACATCAAAAACATTTCCGTTCCTTTGCACTGTTAATAACAGGTTTTTATTAGGACTGTTATGAATAATTTCAGTTATTTCAACCCAATTATTTACCGGAGTACCATCAATTTTTATTATTTGATCCCCCGGTTTGAGACCGGCCTGCTCTGCAGGCATACCTGCAAGAGTGTCACCTATTACATTTGAATTGGCTGGTATACCTATATAGGAAAACACCAGTACAAATAACACTATTGCTAACAAAAAGTTCATCAGTGACCCAGCAGTAATTACCATCATACGCTGGAAAATGGATTTACTGTTAAAACCCCTAGAGTCGCTTTCCTGTCCAGGCTCCATACCTGACATTTTGTTAAACCCGCCTATAGGTAAAGCTCTTAAGGAATAATAAGTTTCACCTTGTTTTATTCCCAGCAGCTTAGGTCCCATTCCAATGGCAAATTCTTCTACCCTTATGCCTGTGGCTTTTGCAACAAAAAAATGCCCCAATTCATGTACAAGTATTAATATGCCAAATATGACTATTGCTAAAATAGCAGTATTCATTCCTTAACCAACCCCTTGATATATTTATTTCCCATTTGAAGTCTTGTTAATCTGTCCAATTCCAAAATCTCCTCTAAGGAAGCCGCATCTGTTTGTGTACATTTTTCCAATGCTCTTTCAATTAACACAGGGATTTGGGTAAACTTAATTATACCATCAAGAAATAATTGGACAGCAACTTCATTTGCAGCATTTAAAACAACAGGATAAACACCACCAGAGCGTCCAGCATTGTAAGCAAGCCTTAAACATGGAAAGGTATCAACATCTGGTTTTTCAAAGGTCAAAGCTCCTATATTCGTGAAATCAACTTGTTGTAAAGAATTAGCCCATCTTTCCGGATAAGTCAAGGCATATTGAATAGGTATTCTCATATCTGGCACACCCAAATGCGCCAATACTGATCCATCTCGATACCTAACCATTGAGTGAATAATACTCTGGGGGTGAACTACTACTTCTATATGGTCATAATCTAGTCCAAACAGCCAATGTGCTTCAATAACCTCCAGGCCTTTATTCATTAAAGTGGCTGAATCTATGGTTATTTTACTGCCCATGGTCCAATTTGGGTGGTTTAAAGCCTCTTTAACTGTTACTCTTGATAATTGCTCTGTAGTATAACCTCGAAAGGGGCCTCCCGATGCAGTGAGTAAAATGCTTTGAACAAACTCTATCTGGCCCGGTAGAAGACATTGAGCGATGGCTGAATGCTCACTGTCCACAGGCAGTAATTTCACATTTCTTTCTTTAATTTCACGTTTTACTAAAGCGCCTGCTATAACAAGGGTTTCTTTATTTGCAAGGGCTACATCCTTCCCAGTCCTTATAGCGGCAATAGTAGGAACTAATCCAGCTGCCCCACTTATTGCAGCTACTACCATTTCGGCATCTGTTGACACTGCAGCATCAATCAAACCCTGCTGTCCCCAAACAATATTTATCCCTAACATGGCATATTTACTTCTAAGATAGAAAGCATATTCTCTTTCATTTACAGATACTAATTGAGGTTTATATTTGATAATCTGTTCTTCTAATAATTGGCTTTTACTTCCTCTTGCTGCTAAGGCTACTATTTTAAATCTGTGTGGGTACATGTCAACAACTTGAAGGGTTTGTACTCCAATGGAGCCTGTACTACCTAAAATCGTCAATTTTTTTTCCATTAAAACCTCCTGATTAGAAATTGCGATTGAATACACCGGATTTCCAGCTAGCTTTAAAAACTACCCAGACAATGGGAACAATTATTAAACCCAGTACCCCTAGAAGCTTTAAGCCAACAAATAAAGATATTAAAGCTTCAATTGGATGAAGACCAATGTTGTCTCCCAGTATCTTAGGTTGCAACACTTGTCTTACCACGCTAACAATAGTATATAGAATTAACAAGGCAACTGCAAAACCTAAATTGCCATTAATTATCATCCATAAAATCCAAGGTATAAATACAGTTCCTGGACCTAAAATAGGTAAAATGTCAGCTATACCCACAAGAATAGCAACTAAAAGAGAATATGGCGCTCCAAGAAACTGCAAACCTATAAAAGAAAGGCTAGCTGCAATAAGCATTAGGATAACCTGCGCCCGGATAAACCCTATTACTGCTGTACCAGCCTCTGTACCAACTATTCTCAGCCTTTTATAAATAGCAGCTGGCAAATGATTTTCAAAAGCCTTTAAAATATTTTTTTTATCTCGGCTAATAAAGAAAACAGCCAGCAATGATATTACTAAAATTAGAAGCCCCATTGGAAGCCAGGCTACTAGATCTACCAAAAGGTTAACCATATAAATACTAGCTTGCCTTACTGCAGTTAAGGTTGTTGAAATTGTTTCCTCTATAACCTCCATGAGCTGAGGAGGTATATTGAGGTTAGTAAATATACTTTGAAGTGTATTAGTGATATCCATAACTGTCTCAACTATAATACCTGCCAATGCTGGAAATTCATTGGAAAATTTTATCAATTCTATCACAAGCATGGATATTAACCAGATGACTATTCCAATAATACCGCCAAAAAAAATTAACAAAACGCTGAGGATAATTATAGTCCTTGAGATTTTTGTTCTACTTTCAATGAAGTTAACAATGGGATCCAATAAGCCAACAATCACAATGGCCATGATGAAAGGAGCAATTAGTGGAATACCGCGTTGAATCAAATTCCAAACTGCAGGAAATAAATGGTAGTAAAAAAGGATAAGGCCTACTAAAATCAATACAATTTTACCTACCTTTAAAAAATCCTTCACTTCTTTTTCCGGCAGTCTTTCCATAACTCGTTTCACCTCAAAATTTAGAACATTCGTTTATCCTTTATTACAGCATCTTCTTAATTAAATAGAAAAATGCGGGAAAAGTTAACAAAACACTGTCAAGTCTATCCAACATTCCCCCATGTCCTGGCAACAGTTGGCCAGAATCTTTAATACCAGCTTTTCTTTTTAAAAGGGATTCGAACAAATCCCCGACCTGTCCTACAAGGGCAACTGAACTTGCCAGAATAATCGAATTCATTATTCCAATAGAAACAATAAAATAATCTATACCCAGCATTGCTATCACAGCTGTTAATAGACCACCCAAGGCTCCCTCTTGAGTTTTATTTGGGCTAATAGCTGGTGCCAGTTTTCTTTTCCCAAATCTTCTTCCGCTAAAATAAGCTCCTGTATCAACTATCCAGGTTAATAAAAGTGCAATTATAACATACATAAAGCCATTGGGTAATTCTCTTAACAATAAGATATATTTCAAAAAGCTAAGATATATTACTCCCAGAAAACTTACACCTAAGCTGGAGAAATGATAGTTCTTATTAAAAAACAACCATTGAAGCACGAGAACCATAAATGCCAAAAACAAAAAAAAGGAAGCATAAGTACCTTGAAAGAAAAATGCTTCAGTAATTAATAAGACTCCACCAGTGTAGACAGCTAACTCTAACATTGGTAAACCAGCCCTGTTACCAATGTCAATTAACTCCCTGCCCCCTAAAAAAAACATCAACAAGACTGCAAAAAATAAAGGTATAGATGCAATATAAAGTAAAGCAACCACTATTGGAATGCCCATAATAGCTGTAATTATCCTTTGCCTAAGCATTCTATCCTCTCCTTACTTCGTAACTCCCCCAAATCGCCGGTCTCTTTTTTGATACTCCGCCAAAGCCTCTATTAAATGCTTTTTTCTAAAATCAGGCCACAATACATTTGATACATAGATTTCAGTATATGCAGCTTGCCACAAGAAAAAATTAGAGAGGCGCATTTCACCAGAGGGCCTAATTAATAAATCCGGGTCTGGCTGCCCCTTGGTGAAGAGTTGCTGTGCAAAAACCTCTTCGTCTATTTCATCAACCCTTATCTTGCCAGCACATACTTTCTGGACAAGTTCTCTAGCTGCCTGTACAATTTCATACCTACCTCCATAGTTTAATGCTACATTCAATATAAGTCTATGTTCATTAGAGGTAAGTGACTGGGCTTTAACAATTTCATTTTGAGTAGAAATTGGAAGACCTTTTAGATTGCCTATGCAATTAATTCGCACACCATTTTTATGCAATTCCTCGCGTTCAGACGCTAAACGCTTGGTGAGTAAGTCCATTAACACATTTATTTCCTCTTCCGGTCTCTTCCAATTCTCGGTTGAAAAAGCAAATACACTTAATATTTTAATGTCTAATTCCAAGCAAGCCTTAATAATATCCTTAAGTGCATCTACACCCGCTTTATGCCCTACAGATCTAGGTAAACCCCTTATTTTTGCCCATCTACCATTTCCATCCATAATTATTGCCACATGATAAGGTGTTTTATCCCTGTTCAATTGATTATTGGTATCTTCACTATTCATAACAGATTACCTCTCAATTTTCTTCTTGCACAAAATGTAAAATTAAACCCCCTATTTAAGGGGGTAACATTTTCATGTTACTACTCTTGTAAAGGCAAGAAAAACGCACCCACAAATATACATCTATACCTCTAAAATCTCTGTTTCTTTGTTATTCAGCACTTCAGATATCTTTTCAATGTACTTGTCTGTTAGTTCTTGAATCTTTACGATACCTTTACGTGCATCATCTTCACTGATTTCTCCATCTTTCTCGAACATTTTTACCTGATCATTTGCATCCCTTCTAATGTTCCTTATATCTACACGAAACTCTTCCGCTTTTTTCTTGATCATTTTAACTAATTCTTTCCTTCTTTCTTCTGTCAACTGTGGTATGGCTATTCTAATTACTGTTCCATCATTATTTGGATTTAAGCCCAAATCTGATTTTAGTATTGCCTTTTCAATACTTCCTATTATACTCTTATCCCAGGGCTGAATTACCAGTAACCTTGGCTCAGGAACTGATATATTAGCCATCTGATTAATTGGAGTGGGAGCTCCATAATAATCAACCCTTATCCTATCAAGTATTGCTGGGTTTGCTCTACCTGCTCTAATGGAAGCAAATTCCTTTCTGAGCGCTTCAATAGATTTTTTCATTCTTTCTTCAGCTTCCTTTAATATTTCACTTATCATTTTCTTCCCTCCCTACATATGTTCCAATTTTTTCACCCATAATAGTTTTTAGAATATTTCCCCGTAGATTGATATTAAAAACTATAATAGGTATTTTATTATCCATACAAAGAGAAGTTGCCGTAGAATCCATAACTCCAAGTCCTTTATTCAATACATCAATGTAATTTAAGTCTGTAAATCTTTTTGCTGCAGGGTTTTTTAGAGGGTCATCGTCATAAACACCATCAACTTTTTTGGCCATTAAAATTATTTCTGCTTCAATTTCAGCCGCTCTTAATGCAGCAGTAGTATCCGTAGTAAAATAAGGATTTCCAGTTCCACCAGCAAATATTACAACTCTACCCTTTTCTAAATGCCTTATTGCTTTACGTCTAATATATGGCTCAGCAACTTGCCTCATTTCTATGGCTGTTTGCACCCTAGTATTTACAGATATACTTTCTAAAGCATCTTGTAGCGCTAAAGCATTCATAACAGTAGCAATCATACCCATGTAATCCGCGGTTGCTCTATCCATCCCCCTTGCACTTCCAGCAACACCCCTCCAAATGTTACCACCACCCACAACTATTGCTATTTCCACGCCTAATTCTTTTACTTCTTTCACTTGTGTTGCAATTAAGTTAATGGTTTTTTGATCGATACCAAGATCATTATCACCTGCTAATGCCTCTCCGCTTAGCTTTAAGATTACTCTTTTATACTTTGGTGTATTCTGCAATGACAAATCCCTCCATCTAGTAATCTTCTACGTTAGCCTTAAAAAAACCTTTCGTATATTCAAAAAAAGAGAACACAAAGGGTGTTCTCTCTAGTTTTTACATTTCATGGACTCTACCTCAGATGCAAAGTCAGCTTTTTGTTTTTCAATCCCTTCACCCAGCCCATAACGACAAAAACGCCTAACTGCAATTTTTTCTCCAATCTTTGCAATCTTTTCTTTAATTAGGTCCTTAACTGCTTTGTCTGTATCCTTGATAAAAGGTTGTTCCATTAGACAGATCTCCTTCAAATACTTTTCCAACCTACCTGCAACCATTTTATCAACAACTTTTTCAGGTTTTCCTTCATTGAGAGCTTGAGCCCGTAATATACTTTTTTCTTTTTCAATAAGCTCTGATGGAACTTCTTCTGAATTAACATATAATGGTTTGGCTGCTGCCACTTGCATCGCTAAATCATGACACAGATCTTTAAATTCATCAGTCTTAGCAACGAAGTCAGTTTCACAATTCACCTCAATCAACACACCTATTTTACCGTTTCCGTGTATGTAAGAATGTACTAACCCTTCTGCTGCAATTCTTCCTTCCCTTTTCGCTGCATCTGCTAATCCTTTTTCACGAAGATAATCAATAGCTTTTTCCATGTTTCCATTGGTCTCTTGAAGCGCTTTTTTACAGTCCATCATTCCAGCGCCTGTTTTCTCTCTAAGTTCTTTGACCATTGACGCGGTAATCATTATCTACACCCCCTTGTCAGTTATTCTTATATACTGCAAGTCTGATTGAACTATTGCACTATTATAATATTTAAGTATGGGGATTGATAAATTCAATCCCCATATCTTGGGAACATTCCGTGTCTAAGAAATGGAAAGTGGGATGTTCCTTTTTTCGATTACTCATTAACTACATCTAATTCTTCTTCTACCATTCTGTCACTTTGCATTCCTTCAATAACAGCATCAGCCATTTTTGCAGTCAACAGTTTTACTGCCCTAATAGCATCATCATTTCCAGGAATAACTATATCAACTTCATCAGGATCGCAATTTGTATCTACTATAGCAACAACTGGAATATTTAAGCGTCTTGCTTCAGCAATTGCTATCTTTTCTTTTCTAGGGTCTACAACAAATAATGCTCCTGGAAGTTCTGTCATTTCTTTAATACCACCTAAAAACCTTTGAAGCTTATCTCTTTCATGGACTAACTCTGCTACTTCCTTTTTTGGCAGCAAGTCGAATGTTCCATCGGCTTCCATTTTCTCCAATTCATAAAGACGATCTACCCTTTTGCGAATAGTTTGGAAGTTTGTTAACATTCCACCCAACCAACGCTCATTAACATAAAACATGCCACAGCGTTCAGCCTCTTCCTTAACAGACTCTTGTGCCTGTTTTTTCGTCCCTACAAAGAGAACTTTTTTGCCTTCTGCGGCAACATCTCTTAGGAAGTAATAAGCATCTTCCACCATTTTTACTGTTTTTTGCAGATCAATAATATATATACCATTTCTCTCAGTAAAAATATATGTCGCCATTTTAGGATTCCATCTTCTTGTCTGATGTCCAAAATGTACACCTGCTTCAAGCAATTGCTTCATAGATATAACACTCATCAACAACACCTCCTCTCCAGGTTGTTCCTCCGCAAGCTTTCATATTTCGACAAAAGCTAAGGATCCGCCTTGGGAATTAGCCACCCATGCCGAAATCTTGCCGCGTGTGTATTTTCACCAAAAAGAAGTATATCATAGACTCAAACCAATGACAATAATTCACCATAACATTCAACAAAATTTTATCCCATCTTATCTATTTTTATACCCTGTAAACAAATAAACCAACCCAATAACGTGGACTGGTTTATAGATAATGCTAGCTTCTCAATTTAGCTAACTCATCAAGAAGATTATCATTCAATACACGTATATAAGTACCCTTCATACCAAGGGACTTAGATTCAATTACACCTGCACTTTCAAACTTTCTTAATGCATTTACAATTACTGATCTTGTAATTCCTGCCCGGTCAGCGATTTTACTAGCAACAAGAACTCCCTCATCACCATCTAATTCTCCAAAAATATGCTCAACTGCTTCAAGTTCAGAGTAAGACAGAGTTCCTAGTGCAACATGAACTGCAGCTCTTTTTCTTGCTTCTTCTTCTATTTTTTCGGCTTTTGAACGTAATATTTCCATCCCAACAACAGTAGCACCGTATTCTGCCAAAATCAAATCCTCACTAGTAAATTCGTTTTTAAACTTTGCTAAGACCAGGGTTCCCAAACGCTGACCACCACCTATTATGGGTACTATAGTTGTAAGTTTGCTATTGAAAAGACATTGTTTGCCTGCGGCATTAAAAACACATGAATTCTCTTTTTGTAGAAAGTTAGCTTTAGTCTCATTTATCCTCAAGAGTTCATCATTATAACTTTCAGGGAATCTTTCAGAGCGAAACACTATATTTTCCATTATTTCACATGCAAAACCTTCTACAAAAGCATACCCTAGTATTTTTCCATGCCTGCTTACAATATAACAATTGGCTTCAATTTCTTGACACAACACTTGAGCAATTTCATCAAAATCCACTGGGTTACCTGCTGATTTTTGCAATAACCTATTAATATTTCTGGTTTTATCTAATAGTGACCTCATTAGTTCTCCTCCTTAGTAATTACAGTATATATCGGCTCAAATCCTGGTCTTGGACTATGCCAGATAACTTATTGTTAACAAAACTCTTGTCTATAGTTACAATTTTCTCATTGATTTCTGGAGCTTCGTAAAACAAATCTTCTAATAGTTTTTCTAAAATGGTGTGTAATCTCCTTGCACCTATGTCCTCGGTTTGGGCATTTACTGTATAAGCAATTTCTGCAATTGCTTCAATAGCATCCTCCATAAAGGCAATATTTATTCCTTCAGTTTCCAAAAGAGCAACATATTGTTTTATTAGGGAATTCTTCGGCTCTGTAAGTATTTGGCTAAAATCCTCCTTTGATAAACTTTTAAGTTCAACCCGTATTGGGAAACGACCTTGAAGTTCAGGTATTAAATCAGAAGGCTTTACTACATGAAAGGCCCCTGCTGCTATAAACAGTACATGATCAGTTTTTACCGGGCCATATTTGGTCATAATTGTTGAACCTTCTACTATTGGCAAAATATCCCTCTGCACACCTCCTCGAGAAACATCAGGTCCATGAATGCTTTCTTTTCCTGCAATTTTGTCAATTTCATCAATAAATACTATACCCTCCTGTTCAGCCATATAGATTGCTGAAGTAATTACTTCGTCCATATCAATTAGCTTATCTGCTTCCTGCTGTAATAAAATCTTGCGAGCCTCTTTTATAGGCAAACGCCTCTTCTTTTTTTTCTTGGGCAAAAACCCCCCAAATATATCTTGGAAGTTGATCCCCATTTCTTCCATCCCAGAACCTGAAAAAATCTCTAGGGTTGGGGGTGTGTTATCCTCAACTTCAATTTCAATTATTTCTTCTTCTAATTCCATACGTTTCAACTTTGTTCTTATTATTTCCCTTTGTTCTTTTGCTTTTTCAATACGCTTATAATACTCCTGTTCAGAATTTTCTACATTACTGGAGCTTGCACTATTACCGAATAATAATTCAAAAGGGTTTTTATTGTCTTTAGCTTTTTTGGGTAAAGGAAGCAGTATCTCTAAAAGCCTTCCCTCAACAGCTTTTGCTGCCTGTTTTTCCACAGTTTCCCTTTTCATAGTTTTTACCATTCTAATGGATGTTTCGACCAAATCTCTGATGATAGATTCAACATCTCTGCCAACATAACCTACCTCAGTAAATTTAGTAGCCTCAACTTTAATGAATGGTGCATTAACCAGTTTTGCCAGGCGCCTGGCAATTTCAGTCTTGCCGACTCCTGTGGGTCCAATCATTATTATGTTTTTTGGTAAAATATCCTCCTGAAGATCCTTTGATAAACATTTACGTCTAAATCTATTTCTTAGAGCTACTGCCACTGCCTTTTTTGCATCCTGTTGACCCACAATATACTTATCTAATTCATTGACTATTTCTTTCGGAGTCATATATTCCAAAAGAGACCCTCCCCTACTGCTTTTGGGGTCATTCCTGTATGTCCCCTTTCTTTATTACACTCATAATACCTCAACGGTTATGTTATGATTTGTGAAAACACATATTGAAGCAGCAATATTTAGCGCCTCCTGTACAACATCTTTAGGTGACAACTCTGTATGTTTTGTTAATGCCTTGGCAGCTGCCAGAGCATATGAGCCACCAGAACCAATTGCTGCAATGTTATCATCAGGTTCAATGATTTCCCCACTACCTGAGATTATGATCAGGTGATCCTGGTTACCAACTATTAACAAAGCCTCTAGTTTATGCAATATTTTGTCTGAACGCCATTCTTTAGCTAATTCTACTGCAGCACGTTGTATATTTCCATTGTACTGAACTACTTTATTTTCGAATTTTTCAAAAAGGGTAAATGCATCAGCTACAGAACCAGCAAAACCTGCCAGTATAGTCCCATTGTATAATTTTCTCACCTTTTTAGCTTTTTGTTTCATGATGGTTTTATCCCCAAAGGTTACCTGACCGTCACCACCAATGGCAAGTTCTTTATTATGTTTCACAGCTACAATAGTTGTACCCTTAAACATAATATCACACCCTTCTCTACATTATGCCCTAGGATGACTCTTGTCATAGATCTGCTTTATTTTGCTTTTGGTGAAATGTGTATAAATTTGAGTTGTTGACAACTGTGCATGGCCTAATAACTCTTGTACTGATCTCAGATCGGCTCCATTATCAAGCATGTGAGTGGCATAGCTGTGCCTAAATGTATGCGGGCTTGCTTTTTTATTAATGGAAGCTAAAGAAAAATATTTTTTAACAATATTTCTAACACTTCTATCAGTAAGCCTTCCACCGTTTTTATTTAAAAATAATGCATTTCTATCAGTAATTTTTGAACTGATTTTTTGCCTGGCTTCATAACAATATATTCTTAAGTAGTGAAGTGACACAGCTGACATTGGGACTATTCTTTCCTTATTCCTTTTACCAAATACCTTGATGGAGCATTCTTGCCAATTAATATCATCTATATCTAAAGCCACCAATTCGCCTACACGAATACCAGAAGAATAAAGCACCTCCAGAATTGACTTGTCTCTTAGGTCTAATGGAGTTTGGAGTTCAGCAGTATCAAGGATTGCATTAACCTCTTCCCCGTATAAAAAGTTCGGCAATCTTTTTTCAGATTTGGGCAATGTAAGCCTAAGAACTGGGGAATTCTCAATAAATCCATAAAGGTGCATGAACTTATAAAAAATCCTCAAAGCAGTCATTTTGCGGGAAATGGAATTTCTGGCTAATCCATTTGAATATAACAATGCAAGATACTTTCTAATATTTATTAGATTAACTTCTTCCACTACTAACTTATTATGCTGACAAAAAACAAAGAATTGCTTTACATCATCTGTATAAGCTTTAACTGTTTTCTCAGAGAGACTTTTTTCAATTAACAAATGGTTAGTAAATCTAACCAAATATTTCTCTGAACTCATAGGCGACTCCTTATAACAGCCTAACCTGTATAATGTTATCACATTCTCATATTATCATGCAAGGCTACCAGCCAATTATTTTTGTAATTTTCACACTTTATTTATCTATTCCTAGAAGCAAGTTCTTTATTTGGTTTAATGCTCTTTTAGCATATAAATCCCTTTTTTGTTTGCGATTCTTTACTCTTTGACCAAGGGAGCTGAAAAGGCCATAGGTAATATTCATGGGCTGAAAACTTCCATTTACTAATCTAGTAATGTAACCCTGCAGCGCTCCAATTGCTGTTGTAGTTGGGAATACCAGCGGTTCTTTACCTCTAAGAAGCCTATAGCAATTTATACCTGCTACTAATCCACTTGCTGTACTCTCCACATAACCCTCTACTCCTGTAATTTGTCCGGCAAAAAAAATATCTGGATAAGTATACATTTGACCAGTTGCTTTTAAAAGTATAGGACTATTGATAAATGTATTTTTATGAATTACTCCATAACGAACTATTTCAGCACTTTCCAGTCCGGGAATCATTCTAATTAACTTTTGCTGATCTCCCCACTTTAAACTGGTTTGAAAACCAACAATATTTAACAGACTCCCCTCAGTGTTGTCTTTTCTAAGCTGTACTACAGCAAAAGGCTGTTTATTTGTTTTAGGATCAACTAACCCTACAGGTTTTAAAGGTCCATAAAGTAAAGTTTTAAACCCCCTTTTTGCCATAATCTCAATTGGCATGCATCCTTCGAAATATATTTCTTTCTCAAAGTCCTTAGGTGGACTAATTTTGGCTGATATTAAGAAATCATAAAACCTTTGATATTCGGTTTCTGTCATAGGGCAGTTCAGGTATGCAGGTTCACCCTTATTATATCTCGAAGCCCAGAAGACCTTGTCTGTGTTGATACTATCTCGTGTGAGAATAGGCGCTGCAGCATCAAAAAAATACAAATGGTCATGCCCAGTAATTGTTTTTAGTTCATTGGCTAGACTTTTACTTGTTAAAGGCCCAGAAGCAATAATCACAGGTCTATTTTGTGGAAATTCTTTAACCTCGTCTATTTGAACATCTATATTAGCATGCTTTAATATTTTTTCAGTAACCTGTTTGGAAAACTTCCACCTATCAACAGCCAGGGCGCCACCAGCAGCTACTTTATTATTATCAGCACATGACATGATTAATGAACCTAAAAAACGTAATTCTTCTTTCAAAAGACCTACTGCATTATCTATAGAATCTGCTCTTAATGAATTACTACAGACAAGTTCAGCAAATAGGTCTGTTTTGTGAGCTGGAGTCATGACCTTGGGACGCATTTCTTTTAACAAAACCTTTACTCCTCTTTCTGCCAATTGCCATGCTGCCTCAGATCCAGCCAACCCTCCTCCAATTACCAATGCATTATTAATGGACACCTTCCCCATCACCTTTTAACTGAATATAGTCACAATTTTTGGCTGTGCAGAGAATCTTAGTCTCTTTTTTGTTTTGCTTTTCTATTAAATAACCGGAACATTTCGGGCAGAAAACTCCAATTGGTTTATCCCATGATACAAAGCTGCAGTCAGGATATGCGCTGCACCCATAGAAAATGCTTCCTTTTTTGCTTTTTCTCATAATGACTTCTCCATGCCTGCATTGAGGGCATTTAACTCCGATACTTTCAACCAAAGGTTTGGTATTTCTGCATTCAGGAAAACCAGGACATGCTAAAAATTTACCAAATCTACCAGTCTTAATTACCATATTTCTACCACATTTTTCACAGACTTCTTCAGATATTTCATCCTCAATTTGAATTTTACCTATTTCTTCTTCAGCCTTTTCAAGTAGCTTTTCGAAAGCTGCATAAAAATTATCTATTACTTCTATCCAGGAAACTTCTCCAGCTTCTATTTTATCGAGTTCTTCTTCCATTTTGGCAGTAAATTCCACATTAATTACTGAAGAAAAGTAATCATCTAACAACTCTGTGACTACATACCCAAGTTCAGTTGGTTTAAGCTGTTTTTGTTCTCTTTCTACATAATCTCTGGCCATAATGGTATCAAGGATTGGTGCATAAGTACTGGGCCTCCCAATACCAAGTTCCTCCAGTGTTTTTACCAAGGTTGCTTCGGTAAATCTTGCGGGTGGTTGCGTAAAATGCTGTTTGGGCATTATCTTTCTCGTCTTTAAAGAGGTTCCTTTATCAATATCAGGAAGGGAGTTAGTTTCCTCACTTTCTTTCTCACTGTCATTGCCTTCTACATATACCTTCATGAAACCAGGAAACTGCAAAACGGATCCTACAGCTCTAAATAAATACTTTCCTACAGTCAGATCAACTGTAACTGTATTGAATACTGCAGAAGCCATTTGACTTGCTATAAATCTTTCCCAGATCAACTTATATAATTTATATTGATCTTTAGTCAAATGCCCTTTAATCTCTTCAGGCATTCTCAAAACTGATGTTGGTCTGATAGCTTCATGAGCATTCTGTGCTTGCCCTTTTACTGAAAACTGACGAGCTTTATCCGGATAATATGCTTCTCCATAAATTTGTTTTATCAAGTTCTTGGCGTCTTGCTGTGCTGTAGTTGATATTCTGGTGGAGTCAGTTCTGATATAAGTAATTAAACCTACATGGCCTTCTCTCTTTCCCAATTCAATACCTTCATAAAGCTGCTGTGCAATATTCATGGTTTTTTTTGCACTAAAATTTAATTTTCGAAATGCTTCTTGCTGAAGACTACTTGTTATAAAGGGAGGAGCTGGATTTTTACGTCTCTGACCTTTCAGTACTTTAGTAACAAGCGCATCATTACCCATGATTTCATTTTTCACCATTTTTGCGGTCTCTTCGTTCTTAATCTCTGCTTTTTCTCCATCTATCTTTATTAGTTTTGCTTCCAAGACAGCATTCTTGCTCTTATCCTCAAATTTTCCTGTTATTGTCCAGTATTCTTCTGGTACAAAATTGTTAATTTCGTCTTCCCTGGAACATATTAGTTTTACTGCTATTGACTGAACTCTTCCAGCACTTAATCCCTTACGTACTTTTTTCCACAAAAGGGGACTTAGTTTATAGCCTACTAATCTGTCTAACACTCTTCTAGCTTGTTGAGCATTAACCAGCCGCATATCAATAGGACGAGGTTTTTTAACAGCCTCTATTATGGCACCCTTTGTAATTTCATTAAACTCAATTCTACAAGGCAATTCATCCCCTATATTTAGGGCCTGCTGTAAGTGCCATGCTATAGCTTCTCCTTCTCTATCAGGGTCAGCCGCCAATAGTATCTTTTTTGTTTTTTTTGCGCTTTCTTTTAATTCCTTTAGGACATTACCCTTTCCCCGTATGGTTATATATTTAGGTTCATATCCATGAGTAATCTCAACTCCTAATTGACTTTTAGGCAAATCTCTGACATGTCCCATTGAAGATTTAACTAAATATTTTCTTCCCAAAAACCTGCTAAGGGTTTTTGCTTTAGTTGGAGATTCAACAATTACTAATATATCTGCCACTATAAACTTCACCCCAAAATTCTTTCACTTTGTAAATAAACAGCGTCTATTATCAGATTAGCATAATTAACTTTTTAAACTATTTTTTATTATTTTCTTGCCCGGAAGTTGGATTATTAAACCCTTTATCTCTAATAATGTTAGTAAGCTGTTTAGTTCTTCAGCGCTAAAAGACAGCATTTCGCATAAATTCTCTAATAAAACTGGTTCATCAGGCAAGCTGTCAAGAACCAAGCTTTCTCTTTCCGTCAAAACAGGCTCATTGCGGGATTTTTGCTGGCGATAAAGATTAAATTCCTCTAAAATTGCATCTAGATCTGTTACTATTTTTGCCCCTTGCTTAATTAAATTATTGGTTCCTTTACTATTTTTATTCGTAATATTTCCAGGGACGGCAAAAACTTCTCTGCCCTGCTCTAATGCAAAATCTACAGTTATCAAAGAACCGCTCTTCTCTGCTGCTTCTACCACTATCACCCCATGAGCCATTCCACTAATTAACCTATTTCTAGCTGGGAAGTTTGCAGCATCAGCAATTGTTCCGGGATGATATTCGCTAATTATCAATCCATTCTCAGCTATCTTATTATATAAGCTCTTATTTTCCGGAGGATAGATTATATCAATTCCTGAACCTAATACAGCAGTAGTATAACCACCTTGGGCCAGAGCCCCAATGTGTGCAAAGGAATCTATACCTCTAGCCATCCCGCTAACTACATTAATCCCCATTTTAGCGAGTTGACCACCCAAATACTTTGCTACATCTCGCCCATAATATGTACATTTTCTCGAACCCACAATAGCAATGTTTAGTATGCTTTTTTTTATATTTCCTTTATAAAACAAAACTGGTGGAGCATCATGTATCTCCTGCAATAACTCAGGATAGAGTTGATCATCCCATGTAAGGTAGAATATACCCTTTTCTAAAACACTGTGATGATATTGAAAGATGTCCAAGTTATTTTTTTGTCTTTGAAATTCCTGGCAGATATTTTTGTATCCCCCCAAAGCCTCAGCCCATTCTCTTGGACTAGCAGCCCAGGCAGTTTTAGGGTCGCCAAAGTAAGCCATTAGGGTCTTTAACCTAGCAGCTCCTATTCCTTTGATTTTGGAGATTCCTAAATAATACATATTTATATCCATGATTTTTCCTTCATTAGGATCATATCTTATTGCTGGAAGGTGGGGTTAACAGCCTAAGCTATGTGTGTGTCCCCTAAAAATAATGAGATATGTCCCTTTACCTTTTTATTTTAATGTAAAGAAAAACAACACCGAAAAATACGGTGTCAATCATCAGTACATTATTATGGGATTAAGCACAAAAATATATCAAAGACCATAACAGTACCTTAATTGCGATACTATTATATCTTACTTAAATTGTCAAGTTATTATAATTATCAATTACTTGTAAATTCCAAATGCATTGGCCAACTCCTTGTGATCTATAAATCCCTTCGAAAACGTTTTAGCCGCAACAAGATTATGTATATTCACTTGAGCTATTCCATTAACACTTTCCAAAATACTTTTCGTGCACTTATTTGTACCGAACCTACAATTGTACCTGTTTTAGCTATAATAATGTACAAGTTTCTTGTTGAAATGCCCGTTTCACTTGCCAAGTAGTCTGCTAACCCCTCATCAGGCAGTTCTTCTGTTTAAATACAAGCAACCGCAGCTTTAGCATAAACATCCCTATATTTTACGCTCTGAGCAAAAATGTCAGTTCCATTAATTGACCTTATAGGCCCTGAAATAACCATATTTTTATTTTTATAAACAAACTTCCAATAGGTAACATTGCCAGCGAGTTCAGCAATGGAAGGATAAGAAACTTTTATTTCTGCTAAAGGTACCAAGTATTCTTTTAATTGAAATTTGCCAAAACTTAATTCACCCAAACCACCTAAACTAATATCCGTAAAAAACTTACCGGCAGTCCATGAACCAACTGCATGTACTCCCATATCTATAACTGTTGTCCCATTAGTTAATCTGTAGTATTTGATGTTTAGCGCTTCCCATTGAGGCAGTACCTTTTCCATTATAATCTTACAAGCATTATTATTTAAACTTATATTAGGCATCAAGTTATTATCCCACCTATTAAAATACTTAGAAAATTATCTCCACTATATATTTTTTATTTTTGTTAAAACTAAAAATAATACGAATAACTGCACTACCATTCCAATAAATGCAACCATAGCTTCCATAAGATAATCCCCCTAATTTTCTTTAAGTTTTGACCTTATTATTAAAATAGTTGACAATCTTTCATTAATCTATCATAGTCTCGATATTGGATGGCTTCTGCCAAATGAGAAACTTGAATTTGGTCTTTCCCCTCTAAGTCCGCAACAGTTTTAGCAACTTTTAGAATTCTTGTATAGGACCTCATGGTAAATCCATACTTTTCATATACAATTTTATAAAATTCACTAGCTTCCTGTGTTAACTTGCAATATTTTTTTATTTGCCTGTTATTCATTTCGGAATTACATGAAATACTGTCCTTAATAAATTGAAGTTTTTGTCTTTTACGAGCATTATAAACTCTTTCTCTTGCGGCAATACTTTCATCTATACTATCTTTTTTAATTCCTCTGAGAATATCCTCTTGTTTTACTCGAGGAACCTGTACCTGTAAATCAAATCTATCTAATAAAGGCCCGGAAATTCTTGACAAGTATTTTTTAATTTGGTTTGGAGAACATGAACACTCCTTTATTGTATCTCCCAGGAATCCACATGGGCAAGGATTCATGGCGGCCACAAGACAGCATTTAACTGGGAAATGTACAGCTGCAGCATTTCTACTAACTAATATTACCCTATCTTCTAAGGGTTGTCTGAGACTCTCCAATATCTTTTTAGGATATTCAGTCAACTCATCCAAAAAGAGCACCCCATTGGTAGCCAAACTAATCTCTCCTGGCTTAGGCATCACACCCCCACCGACCATACTAGCTAAACTCGCATTGTGATGTGGAGCCCTAAAAGGTCTCTCTAGAATTAGTGGTTTCTCCCTTGACAGTAAGCCGCTGACACTATAGATTTTTGATACTTCCAGAGCTTCATTTAAGGACATTTCGGGCATTATATCATTTAAAGCCCTGGCTAACATGGTTTTTCCTGAACCAGGCGGACCTAAAAGAATTATATTGTGACCTCCCGCTGCTGCTATTTCTAAAGCCCTTTTTGCATTGGCCTGTCCTATTATGTCAGAATACACGGTGTTGTTGTTTTTCACTGTAAACTCAGGCAGCTCCCTTTGTACAGAGGGAAATACTTTATCTTCACATAAAAATTCGCATACTTCTAATAAACTTTCCAATCCAAAGACTTTATAATCTGATAACAAAGCCGCTTCCTGTCCGTTTCCTTCAGGAACAATGAAACATTCTATACTTGTATTCTTTAAACCTGAGGTCATTGCTAAAACCCCTGGTATTCTTCTTAATTCGCCTGACAAGGACAACTCACCTAGAATGCAAAGACTGCCAAGTTTATCACCAACTATTTGTCCGGTCGCTACAAGTATTCCCACTGCAATAGGCAAGTCAAATATTGGACCTTCCTTGCGTATATCTGCGGGGGCTAAGTTAACTGTTACCCTTTTAGGTGGAAATTGAAAACCAGAATTTTTGATTGCTGCCCTAACTCTCTCTTTTGATTCACGAATAGAAGTATCAGGCAGTCCTACTATGTCAAATGCCGGTAAACCTGAAGAAACATCAACCTCAACTTGTACAGGATAGCTTTCTAACCCCATCAGCGAACAACTATTAACCACAGCAAGCATAATACCCCGGTAATCTCCTTTGGTAAACTATTTCTTATTTTACTAATTTCGCCATGATTTTCATCATTTCCTTCTTATCAAACATATATTTGGTCACTCTTATATATTAGGACACCTTTTTCTATTTCTCAAGAAAGATAATTAAAAAATATGGAAAAAATAAAAGCTTAATCCTACATCTTGTATCCCCCAGCCTGTAAGGAGGAATCTTCCTTGAGCAACGTTGGGGACATTCATTCTTATAAATTTGAGTGGTCAGAGGTCAGTCGTCAGAATTAAAAGTCATTAAAGCTAAGCGGATTGCAACAATCGATGACTGACTTCAAACAACCCAATGGACCTACGATTTCCTTCCTCTAGTGTGGTGTCTTCCCCTGACATACGTTGGGGACATTCCTCTGAAAGAAGTGTGTCCATTAACCTTAATAAACCTTAATAAGCCAATTCAACACCTGTTATTTTGGCAATTTCTGGTGTAAGAGCAATTAGGTCATCTTTATTAACTTCCATAAGAGATTTCTTCCCCAAGGCCTTGATACCCTCCACTATTTCCCCAGCACATGAACAAAGATATTTATATAAATTGTTAGCTCCCATTTCAACATTGAATTGTTTACTATACAATCCCTTATACCACGTAACCTGGGTTGGCGGTTCATAAGGCATGGCTTGTAACGCCTGATTATGAGTCACAGCAAAAAGCGCAGAAGTTCCTATGGCTACAGCATTAGCCCCTAGAGCTATAGCCTTTAACAATTGCCCGGGATTAAATAGACTACCATCGATTATTAAACTTATTTTACCTTTCATATTACACTTCTCTAAGAATTTTACTCCCCTACATAAAGTGATTAAAGTAGGAAGACCAAAATCATCCTGAAGAATTGGCGGCCCTCCGCTACTCCCTCCTTGTCCTCCACTTAATGTGATAAAATCCACATTGGCCTTTAAGGCCAACTCTATGTCTTGCTCTAAATATTTACCGCCGGCGAGCTTAATGCCGACAGGTATACCACCTGTCACTTCTTTAAGATATTTAACTACTTCATCCATTGTCCATCCCCTTTGCAGCTCCGGTAAACGAGCTTCAATTACGGTATCTTGTCCTTTAATTAATCCCATAATCTTTCGTGATTTACTTCCTAGGTCTTTAGCTTTAATCATATGTGAAGTTCCTGCTGATGCACCTTGACCAATGGGAATCTCAATCATATCAGCCTGCTTTAAAACCTTTAATTCCCTTGACCAATGTCCCCTTGGAAATTGAAGAATTAAATACTTGGCAACTTCTCTTTCTTCGGGCAGCATACCTGCTTCACCTGTATTGCTGGCTGTCCCTGCCTTAGCGGCTCCCTTTGCAATGGCTATTTTGGCCTTTTTAGATAGTGCTGTACCAAATGACATGGCTGAAATAATGATGGGAATAGCCAAGTTTAAAGGCTTTTTAGATTTAGGCCCAATGACTACTGAAATATCGACATTTATACCCTCTTCTGTGGGCATTCTTTGGAGTTGAGCCACATTAAAAACTAGATCTTCAAAATGTATGAATTTCCTCGGAGATCCTAAAGGACGGTGAATGACCTTCCCTTTTTCTGCTCTCAAACTGTTTTCAACAATATTTTGCATTCCTACTCTCGCAGCAGCGGAAGCAAATTCCATGAGATTTCTATCATATGGTTCTGTGAGTAGGGTCCTTGCCACATTATTAACACTTCTTTTTATTACATATCTGCCAAACCATACACTTCCCATGGTTGCTACTAGTGTGGATAATCCTGTTATTCCTAAAATTTTCAACAAGGATTTATTGTTTTGGTAAAGATTATTCAAGTCATCACATCCTAAATTGCTCTTATGCATTACAATGTTAGTATGTGAAAAGTCAACAGCTTTAATTAAAAGGCATTTTCAATAATTTCAATATGGTGACCCAAGCTTGTCCATAAAACTGAAACAACATCAAAACGGCAATTTTTCCCTGTCATGCAATTCTCTTTTAAAAAATAATTTGCAACCTGCCGCAGCTTTTTTATTTTATGATAAGATACACTTTCATAAGGCATACCGTAGTTATAATTTGTTCTTGTCTTAACCTCTACAAAAATGATTATATTATCCTTTGTCATTACCAAGTCAATTTCCCCTAAGGGGCACCTGTAATTCTTACACAACAGACGACAACCTCTTTCTTGAAGATAACATGCAGCTAAATCTTCACCCTTTTTCCCCAGTTCCAATCTATTCATCTAAATCACCTAATCTCTAACATAAATTGAGCATGGAAAACTGTAACCTCCCATGCTCTTAAATAATAATTATTTGGGGACATTCCTCTGCAAGAAGTGTATCCCCTTACCTTATTTGGTGTTGTCCCCTTTTCATCAATTGCTAAAATAGCGACTGAGCAGCCTGAAGAGCCAGGTTTAACAATGGCGTCCAGTATAATCCCAAGAAAATGGTTGCTGTTAAACATATGACCAAAGCTGTCTTTAAACTAACTGAAATCGTTACAGGTTGTGCGCCTTCTTCAGCTTTTCCTAGATACATATGTTTTACCACTATTAGATAATAATAAACAGATACCATGCTCATCAAAATTCCAATGAAGGCTAACCACACATATCCCTGCTCTATTACAGCGGTAAACAATAACAATTTACCCGCAAATCCAGCTGTAGGAGGAAGTCCTGCTAGAGAGATAAGGCATACAAACATAACTGCCGCCAGTAGCGGGGACCTTCTAGCTAATCCTGAATAGTCCTTAATTTGGTCGGACCCTACTTTATTATAAAATGCAATAACTACAGCAAACGCACCTACGTTAGCAAATACATAAGCCATGGAATAGAATAATAACGCTGTAATTCCAAGCTCGGAAAACGCTATTAACCCAAGTAAAATGTAGCCTGCCTGGGCTATACTTGAATAAGCCAGCATCCTCTTAATATTGGTTTGGGGTATTGCAACCAGGTTACCCAGAATCATTGTCAAAACTGCCAGAACAGTGACAATCACAATCCATAAATGTGCCAAATCGGGTAAAGCAGTAATGAAAATCCTAACAAACACTGCAAAGGCAGCTGCCTTGGAAGCCACAGCTAAAAATGCAGTAATTGGAGTTGGCGCTCCTTCATAAATATCGGGCGACCACATGTGAAAGGGAACCGCAGATATTTTAAAGGCAAATCCAGATAGAGCAAAGACCATGCCCAGCACTAATATGGACTGTATACCGTTATCAGAAATTATTCCTACCATGTCTTTAATAATGGTTGTTCCCGTTGCACCATACAATAAGCTTAACCCGTATAAAAGAACAGCTGAAGACATGCCCCCCAATATAAGGTATTTTAATCCGGCCTCTGTCCCAACAGCTTTTTTCTTCTCAAAAGCAGTCAAAATCACAAAAGTAAGAGTCATAAGTTCAAGCCCTACGTAGAAGGTAATTAAATCGCCTGCAGATACCATCATCATCATGCCTAACACAATAAACGCCAAACATGAATAGTATTCGCTGAAATGATACCCCAGTTTTCCAACATATTCTAGTGATGCTAAGACTACAAGGAAAGCAGCAATTAATACCAGCTGCTTAAAAAAAGTAGCAAAGGGATCAATTACATACATACCGCCTAAAAATTCAGCTGTTTGTCCCTGATAAAGGATAGTGGAAAGAAAGACAATCACTAGTCCAGACAGGGCTAATAAACCAAATCCTTTTGTCTCTGATTTAGGAACCAAAAGACCCAAGACAAGTAACAACAAGCCCAAGACTCCGACAATTAACTCAGGTATCAAAAGATAAAAAACATTCTCCATTAGAATATCCCCCCAATCTCAGCAGCAGCTTGTATTTTAGCTACCAGGGGTTCTACACCAGAATTAATCAAGTCGATTAATGGCGCTGGATAAACACCAAACAATATAAGAGTTCCTATAAGAATCACTATGGGCACCATCTCAATACCCTTTGCATCCTCGAGGTGATCCCACTCAGCTTTCCTGGGACCGAAAAAGGTAAACTGCACTACTCTAAGCACATAGGTTGCTGTGATTACAATACCTAAAATACCTAAAATCGCCAGGAGTCTAAAAGAGATAAACCCTAGAATTACCTGATCGACTGAAAAGGCGCCCAAGAAAATAAGAAACTCTGCAACAAAGTTGTTCAATCCTGGTAAACCCAATGAAGCTAAGCCAGCAATAACGAAACCTGCAGCAACCCTTGGCATTTGATGTGCCAACCCGCCAAACCGGGCAATCTCCCTGGTATGAGATTTATGATAAATATTTCCTACAAGGGCAAAGAACAATGCTGTCATTATTCCATGGGCAAACATCTGGGCAACTGCTCCATCTAAACTTAAAGTATTTAGAGCTGCAATACCAAGCAGCACATATCCCATATGGCTTACACTAGAATATCCGACAACAAACTTTAAATCCTTTTGCACCATAGCAACTAAAGCTCCATACACCACGTTTACTATACATAAGAGTGCTATGACTGGAGCCCAATACTTTGCCCCTTCGGGATAATAAAAAACACCCAATCTGATCAGACCATAGCCACCGAGTTTCATGATAACACCTGCATGGAGCATGCTAACAGCTGTAGGGGCAGCAACATGACCGTCCGGAGACCAAGTATGCAAAGGCCACATTGGAACTAGGAAGCCGAAACCTACTAACATTAGCAAAAAGGCAAACTTCTGGAAAGCAATATCGTAAGTCACTGTTCCTAGGGCTACCATATCCAAGGTAATAAAACCAAGATATTCTGGAGCTGCAGCATACAAGAAAGTAGCAATAATAGCCACCAGTGCAAACACGCTACCTATCAGCAGATACAGAGTTAATTTCATGGCGGCGTATTCTTTTCTGGTACTACCCCACACGCCAATTAACACGTACATAGGGATTAACGCAACTTCAAAGAATAAATAAAAGAAAAATAGGTCTAATGATATAAAAACACCGAAAACCCCTGTAGTAAGAACCAATAAGAATATAAAAAACTCTTTAATCCTGTTGTGCATATCCCAGGAAGCAAATACACCAGTGAAAATTACTAGGCTGGTTAATAAAACCATGGGCAAGCTTAATCCATCTACACCTACCTTATAGCTGATGCCTAAATAGTCTACCCAAGGTATTTGTTCAACAAATTGGATTCCTCCAGCGCTTTTATCATACATAATAAAGATAACTATCGATAAAACTAACGATATGAAAGAAAAAACTGCGGCAGTAATCTTTATAATTTTCTCTTCCTTTTCTGGAAGCATTAAGATTACCAAAGCTCCAAGAACCGGTGCTAGCATAATGATCGATAGAATTGGAAAACTCATTTTATATCCCTCCTAGCACTGGTATGGCCATCCAAATTACCAGTAATATTGTAGCAGCAAAAATAACTAGGGCATAATTTTGCATGCTGCCGGTCTGAATATAGCGCAGCTTTGCTCCACCAGCTCTGATGCTGTCAGATATTCCATGTGCTGCTCCATCAACTAAATTCCTGTCACTCCAGTTAAAGGCTGAAGAAATAACTAGCACTACTTTATCAAAAAACCACTGATATATCTCATCAATGTAATATTTGTTTTCCAAGATAGTATATACCACCAGGAAGCGCTCTTTAATTTTCTCAGCTGAGATATATTTTTTATGATAAATCAGCCAGGCCAATAAGATCCCGGATAAAGCAATTCCAGTTGATACTGCCATTACCAGTAGGTCTGGAACTGGATGATGGGGTTTGCCGTAATATACCAATGCCCAGAAAGCCTTTTCTAAAAAGGGAGCTCCGATAAAACCTGCGCCAATTGAAAAAACAGCAAGTATTAATAAAGGTACTGTCATAGAAAGGGGTGATTCATGAGGTTCATGCTCAGACCTGGATTCTCCGAAAAAGGCTATAAAAATCAACCTGAACATATAAAATGCTGTCAAAAAGGCAACAAAGGTAGCTAGAATATAAAGTCCCGTAAACCCTGCATCTCTGGTAACCAGAAGGATTTCATCTTTGCTCCAGAAACCTGCAAAGGGGAATATTCCTGCTAAAGCCAATGTACCAATAACAAAAGTCCAGGTTGTAATAGGCATTTTCTTATATAATCCGCCCATTTTCCATATACTATTACTGTGAACTGCATGAATAGCGCTACCTGCTCCTAAAAACAACAGCGCTTTAAAAAATGCATGGGTAGTTAAATGAAACATTCCCGCAGTAACGCTTCCCACACCGAGAGCCATCATCATGTATCCTAATTGGCTAAGGGTGGAAAAAGCAAGTATCCTTTTAATGTCTGAATTAACAATAGCAATAGTAGCAGCAAATAGGGCTGTAAAGCCGCCAACGTATGCAACCACAAGTAAGGCTATTTCTGCATTTGCAAAAAGAACAAATTGCCTTGACACCAAATACACCCCTGCTGCAACCATGGTAGCAGCGTGTATCAAAGCGCTCACTGGTGTCGGACCCTCCATGGCATCTGGAAGCCAAACGTGTAAGGGAAATTGCGCAGATTTACCTACAGGCCCTATAAATACCAGTATAGCCGCTATTGTAAGCATGGCGCTATTAGCATGAGCAGGCATCGCCTGAGCTAGTTCTCCAAAATTAAAGGTTCCAAACATCAAGAACAAGTAGAAAAATCCTAATAAGAAACCAAAATCAGCAACTCTATTAGCAATGAAAGCCTTTTTATTAGCTTGTACTGCAGAATGTCGTCCAAAGTAATAACCGATTAATAGATAGGAACTCAGGCCGACTAATTCCCAAAAGAAAAACATTTGAAAGTAATTATTGGCTACAACTAACCCTAACATGGAAGCACCGAATAAGGAAAGGTAACTAAAATACCTTGAATACCCAGGATCGCCTTCCATATAACCAAGAGAATATATATCTACCAATAGTGCAACAGTACATACAACAATCAACATTACCGCCGCTAAAGGATCAATTAAAATACCTGCTTCAATTGTAAGTCCCGGAACTGATAACCAGTTCACTGCATACTCTACAGGGCTTTCCATTGTTACACCATCACGTAATACCTCATAAGCAATACCAAGAGATATTATTAACGATGCAGCCATTGTGCCGATAGCTACAAGAGCGCTTAACAGCTTCAATCTTTTAGTTACAAAGCTTATGACTACAAAACCCAATAAAGGCAATAGGGGTAAAAGCCATGCAATCTTAATCAACTGTTCTCACCTACCTTTAACATTCTACCATTTTAACCAATCGATGTCGTTTACGCTGGTTGTGAGCCTTTCACGGTAAATCTTAATGATAATTGCTAAACCTACAGCAACCTCTGCAGCTGCAACAACTATCACAAATATGGCAAAAATCATTCCAACAGATACATCTGGATTTAAAAACCTATTAAAAGCAATCAGGTTAATATTAACGGCGTTAAGCATCAACTCTATACCCATTAATACTGCAACACCATTTTTTTTGGCAACAGAACCGTAAAAACCTATAGAGAATAATATTGCTGCTAAAATCAAGTAATGCTGAAGTCCTATACTTGTCACTGCTTTTTATTCCCTCCTCTCGCTATCATTACTGCACCGACCATTGCCACTAGCAGTAAGATTGCAGCACCTTCAAAGGGAATTACATAATCACCAAACATACTTATGGCCACCAACTCTACACTACTACCAATCGGTCCTGCAACAACGGGAAATTCAGTTAAAGAAAGCATATATACCGTCATTATTAAAAACCCTGCAGCGATTAAAAGTCCTATATATTTGTATTGATTAAACAGGTTGCTTTCCCTGATATCTCCACGTTTTGTAAGCATCACACCAAATACCAGCATGATAGCAATAGCCCCAGCATAAACCAAGATCTGTACCGCTGCCAGATAATCAACTGTGAGAGTCGCATAAATCCCTGCAACACTTACAAATGTTAAAACTAGAAACAGTGCACTGTGTACAATATTTTTCGAAGAAATAACGGCTATAGCAGAACCGATTACGATTGCTGATATTGTCCAAAACACTACCGGCGATAGGTCAACCAATTTTTTCACTCCCCTCTACTTCAAGAAGTCATTTTTGCTCCCTTGTCTTTACAAATTCATAAATAGTACCGTCCCGCCTATAAGTTGACAATTCGAAATCTGTGGTGAAATTTAAAGCATCTGTCGGGCATGCTTCCACACAAAGACCACAGAATAGACAATACCCTAACTCCATTTTAAATGAAGTTAATTTTCTTTTATTGTTTTCATCCCTTGTGCTTGCAAGTTCAATGACATTATTGGGACAAGACTTTGCACACATACCGCAGCTAATGCATTTGTCTAGAGAAAAATCAAAAAAACCATGGGAATTAGGAGGCAAAACAGGTTTTACCTCTGGGTATTGTTGGGTAATAGCTTTCCCAAATAAATGCTTCAATGTTATTGAAAGTCCGGTTAATAACCCCTTACCGTACATGTATGTCACCTCCTAAAACCACTCAAAGACTTTAATTACCACACCGGTAACTATAATATTAACTATTGCCAGGGGGAGAAGGAACTTCCAGTTAAAGGCCATCAAATGGTCTATCCTTACTCTCGGGAAGGTCCACCTTATCCACATAAAGACAAAGATAACTATATAAAGCTTAATAAAGAACCATAACCATGATGGGAGCCATGGGCCTTGCCAACCCCCAAGGAAAACTGCTACTATAATCCCCGACATTGCAATCATATGCGAGTATTCTGCCAGCATAAAAATAGCCCACCTCATACCGCTATACTCAGTATAAGGTCCAGCTACTATTTCTTGTTCTCCTTCAGGCAAATCAAAGGGCGCCCTGTTAAGCTCAGCTGTCGCTGCAATGAAAAATATTAGAAAAGCTACAGGCTGCAACACAATAAACCATACTCCTTGTTGTGCTGCAATAATGTCTGATATCTTCAACGAACCGGTAATCATAACAACTCCCAATAATGAGAATACCAGAGGAATCTCATAACTTACCATCTGTGCTACAGTCCTCATTCCGCCTAACAAAGAATACTTATTGTTAGAACCCCATCCAGCCATGATAAAAGCAACCACTGAAAGAGAGGATATGGCTATGAAGTAGAACAGACCAAGGTTAAGGTCAACTGCTATCATATTTTTACCAAAGGGAACAACAGCAAAAACCATCATTACAGGAATAAACAGTACAATTGGCGCTAACTTAAAAAGCCATTTATCTGCACAACTGGGAATAATATCCTCTTTAGTAAAAAATTTAATACCATCAGCAACCATTTGTAATATTCCTCTTGGACCTACTCTATTAGGTCCAAGCCTCTGCTGTATATAAGCGCTAATTTTTCTCTCTAAATATCCCAGATAAATCACATTTATTAATACAAATCCTAAAATGGCTACAGCATACAAAAATATCATTACTAAACTTACTATCATTTGGCTTAAGCCAAGACTACTTAAGAAGTTTTTTATCAATGAAGCCAAATCAATAAAAATATTTTCCATAACTATCTCCCCTGCACAAAGATTTATCGATCCACCTCACCCAATACTATATCAATGGAAGCAATAACAGAGACCAGGTCCTGAACATTACCTCCCCTTGCCATTTCGGGAAAAGCACCGAGAGAAACAAATGAAGGTGAATGAATGTGTAATCTATAGGGATTTGTTGAACCATCGCTAACCAGATAAAATCCTAGCCAACCTTTTGCGCCCTCTATATGATAATAAGCTTCTCCCTTAGGAGGTTTTATAACCTTTGGAACTTTGGCCATAATAGGTCCTTCAGGCATTTGTTCCAATGCTTGCCTAATTATTCTTGTGGACTGGCGCATTTCCTGCATTCTAACAAGATACCTATCAAAACAGTCGCCTATTTCTCCTACAGGAACTTCAAAGTCAAAGCGGTCATAAACACTATAGGGCATATCCTTTCTTAAATCATACTTCAAGCCGCTAGCTCTTAGATTAGGACCGCCTAACCCATAATTAATTATTGTATCAACATCCATGACTCCGATATTTTTAGTTCTTGCTTGAAATATTTCATTACCTGTAATTATCCCGTCGTATTCTTCAAAACACCCGGGTAGTTCATCTAAAAGTTTTTCAAGGGCTGGGAAAAACTCAGGAGGAAACTCGCTGGGCATACCACCTATGCGCATGGAGTTAAGGGTTAACCTGGCTCCGGTCGCCATTTCAAATAAATCCAAAATCTTTTCCCTGTCTCTGAACATGTATAACCAGGCTGTCCAACCACTTAAATCAATAGCAAAACTAGCTGTATAAACAAGATGGCTGGCAATCCTCTGCAACTCACCCAGGATTACCCTCATATATTCTGCTCTTTCAGGCACTTCAATCTGCATTAGTTTTTCTACTACACCAACATATGCCCAATTATTCAAAGCTGCAGCTAGATAGTCAAGCCTATCAGTGTAAGGAATAAATTTAGTATAAGACCGGTTTTCAGCTATTTTTTCCATGCCTCTGTGGAGGTATCCCATCACATTTTCAACATCTACTATATATTCACCGTCCATAGTAAGAATCGCCCTATAAACACCATGGGTGCTGGGATGTTGCGGGCCCATATTCAATTTAAATTCTTGTGTGGTAATTTCCTTTATTTCCTCAGACATTTTTTTTATACCTCACTTTATTTGGAACCTCTATCTGGCATCACGTAATCTTTCCTTAATGGATGACCTTCAAAGTCATCTGGACATAGCACCCTCTTCAATCCTTCGTGACCTTCATAGTTAATCCCCATTAAATCATAGGTTTCCTTTTCCTGAAGGTCTGCAGCCTTATAGAGCCGGGTTAATGATGCGATTGAAGGATTATTTTTATCTAATTGAACTTTCAACCTGATAATCTGCTTATTAGATAGATTCATTAAATGATAGACTGCCTCAAAATATTCATCATATTCAACAGCAGTTAAATCAATAAGGAAAGTGAATTCAAGCACTTCACTGGTTTTTAAGCTGGTTACAACGCTCAAAAAATCTTCTTTCTTAACCTTAAAGGTTGGGTAATCCATGCCCTCAATTACTTCAACTTTGTCTTCAAAAAGTTCTACAATGGTTTTTATAAAATCCATATTATGATTTCTCCTTTACAACTTCAGGATTTATCACTTTTTTCCTCAGTTCCAACAGTCCTTGAATCAGAGCTTCTGGTCGCGGAGGACATCCAGGTATATATACATCAACTGGTAAAAAGGTATCAGCTCCATCAACAACATTATAGGAACCTGCAAAAGGACCTCCTGAAATGGCACAACTTCCCATGGCAATTACATATTTAGGTTCAGGCATTTGATCATATATTTTTTTCACAATTGGCTGCATCTTCTTAGTAATGGTGCCTGCTACAATCATTAAATCTGCTTGCCTTGGCGAAGGTCTAAAAACTTCGTAGCCAAATCTAGCAATATCATACCTTGCCCCGCCGGAAGCCATCATTTCAATGGCGCAACATGCCAGACCCATAGTAACAGGCCAAAAAGAATGGGCTCTTGCATAATTAAACACCTTATCTAAACTTGTTAGTATTATATTCTTTTTCACCATTTCCTCGGGAGACTCATTGCTGACGCTTTCTTTTATCTCCACTCTAAAGCTCCCTCCTTCCATTCGTACCACAAACCGATGACCAGAATAATCAGAAATATCAACATGGCTATCAAAGCATGAAGGCCAAATTCTCTAAACATCACAGCAAAGGGATAAAGAAATATTGTTTCAACATCAAAAACCAAAAACACTAAAGCATATAAAAAATAGCTTACTTTAAACTGGACCCATGTTGACCCCTGGGTATCTAGACCGCACTCATAGATGCTTAGTTTTTCTGCTGTAGGTTTATTAGGCCTGAAAAGCCTACCTAACAATAAGGCTCCTGCAGCAAAGACTCCTCCTAAAAAAAGAAATATTAGTACTGAGTAGAATTCCTGTATCACCAAGTCAACCTCCCTCCATGGAAAAATTTATGACTATTTATTTCGTAGTTTGAACACAAAATCACTAATTCTGCACAAAGCACTAAAACCCTGCCTTGATAGCATCAGTTTTTTTTAATAGGTTTATTATGATTAATTATATCAAAAAAACGCTAATGGGTGTTAAGATACTCCTTTAAAGGTTAATCTGTGCTCTTCACATGGCCCAAACTCTTTAAGTATATCATAGTGCTCTTTTGTTGGATACCCTTTGTGTTTGTTGAATCCATAAATTGGATGACGCATATGCAGATGTTCCATATACCTATCCCTGGCTTGTTTAGCCAGAATACTTGCAGCAGCAATAGAAGCACTCTTGGTATCACCTTTAATAATACCATAATGAGTAACAGGTAGATATTTTATTTTCACTGCATCAATTAACAGCAAGTCAGGCTTTACTCTTAGCGCCTGATATGCTGCTGTCATAGCTATTTTTGTTGCTTCCAAGACATTAACCAAATCTATCAGTTTTGCAGGGCAAAAAACAACTGACCAATCTAGAGCTACTTGTTTTATTTGAATCTCCAATTCCTGCCTCTGTGGTTGAGATAGTTGTTTTGAATCCCTTAATCCATCTATTTTACAATTAACCGGTAAGACTACACACGCAGCTGCAACAGGTCCTGCTAAAGGACCTCTCCCTGCTTCATCAATACCTCCCAACAATCTATATCCTTGAGATCTATATTTATTATCAAACTCATTCATGTCTTTTATAACTCCAAGTCTATTATTAATGTTCTTCTTAAGGCAAATCAGGTATTTCCAAGGAAATTGAACCAAATTGTTTATCACGAAAATCTTTTAAAATTGCACTACAGGTTTTTTGATAATCTACCTGATTCTCCTTATGCAAGAAACCTCTAAGTATACCTATCTTCTTGATTACTTCTAGGGGATCAACAGTTGAGTCAGGTATCATGTACCTTGCTTGTAAATTAGCTGGATATTCATTTAAAAGGACCTCAATTAACTTGACTGCTACATCAACTTCATCATAAGCTTTTATACCTATTGAATTAACAATAGCCAAATGCAGACCAGTTGTAGGATCATCAAATTTAGGCCACAAGATGCCTGGGGTATCCAGCAGCTGAAAAATATCATTCACGTTAATCCATTGAGCGCCTCTGGTAACACCAGGTTTGTCTCCTGTCCTAGCGCTGCTCTTACCAAGGAGTGCATTGATAAACATGGATTTGCCCACATTTGGTATGCCCACCACCATAGCCCTAACAGGGCGTCGAAGATTGAATCTTTGAGCCAATCTACCTTTTAATGGAGTTTTACTTATTAATGATATAGCTTGTTTAATACCTTTTTTAGACAGAGAATCTACGGCAATTGCCTTTAATCCTTCGTTTTGGAAAGCTCTAAGCCATAGCTTTGTCACTTTTGGATTCGCTAAATCCACCTTGTTTAAGACAACTATCCTTTGCGTATCTCCTATTAGTTCCTGTAAAATAGGGTTTCTGCTTGAATTAGGTACTCTTGCATCTAGTACTTCCAATAAAACATCTACTTTTTTAATATTTTCCTCCAGGATTTTTCTTGCTTTAACCATATGTCCTGGATACCACTGAATCATTTTTTTTCACCTGCCCTAAAATAGCGCAGCCTTTCATGAGGCCAGAAAAGCAAAACAACTTTACCCAAAAGATTGTCTCTTGATACTGTACCCCAATATCTACTGTCCAAACTGTCCTTCCTATTATCACCCAAAACAAAAAACCTGTTTCCTGGTATCACTACGGGTCCAAAGTCATCTTCTGGTTGGATAATTATATAATTTTCTTCTAGTACTGAACCATCTATATATACAATACCACTTCTGATTTCTATGATTTCTCCAGGAAGACCAATAATCCTTTTAACATAATCAACCTCTTTATTGAGTGGATATTTAAATACAACGATATCCATTCTTTGTGGTTTTGTAAATCTATAAATCAATTTACTAACCAAGATTTTATCTCCCTCTAACAGTGTAGGTTCCATGGAACTTGAGGTAACATGGTAGGGCTGTATCAGTAAAGCCCTAATTATTAAAGCCACAAGAAAAGTTATTAAAATAAGTTTAAAACTTCCATTTAGTCTGTGTTTAAACATATTTGTTTGAGTACACCGCCATAGGTTATCTTAATTTAAAATTAAACATAAAAGGACTGAATTGTCAGCCCTTTTATCGTTTCTCTTTAATTTTAGCCTTCTTGCCTACTCTACCCCTTAAATAGTATAATTTGGCCCTACGCACTTTTCCTTTACGGATAACATCTATTTTTTCTAATTTTGGGGAATTGATTGGAAAAGTTCTTTCAACTGCTACACCATAGGAAATCCTTCTAACAGTAAAGGTCTCTCTAACCCCAGTACCTTGCTTTTTCATAACGATTCCTTCAAATATTTGAATTCTTTCCCTAGTACCTTCAATCACTTTAACATGAACTCTAACTGTATCCCCAATATTAAAGCTAGGAATTTCCTTCTTTTTCTGATCATTGTCAATTATCTTTAATACATCCATATCTATGTACCTCCTTCCTCATAGGGGTAATTATACATTTAAAAATTTCACAACAATCATTATAGCAAAGTATTTATCCGTTTACAACAATTTCATTATCCATCACGGTAAATCCGGTCAATAATGATTGATGCTGCACTGCGAACCGACAAATGATTGTAAGTACAACGACCTTTTATAGGCTCTAATCGATAGTCTGCCCTTTTTACTATTTCGTCACTCAACCCCCAGCCTGTGCCAAAAACAATTAAAACTGGATGTTTTCTAGTTAATTCTCTAACGCCTTCACAAGTAATATCGCTGCTAATCTGAGCCCCTGTTGCAATCATCTTTAATTCTCCATAAACAGAAGCCTCTTGCATACAATCATTTAAAGATTTCACAATTCTAACATTTTCGAAGGCTTTCGATCTTAATGAATTGTATTCTGCTCCTTTTCCTTTCTTCCAGTAATGTATTAATTCACTAAACAATTCTCTTTGACGCTGCAAGGGTTGAACAATGAAAAAACCGGCCAAGTCGTAGGTAGCTGTTAACCTTGCCAGATCATGCACATCTAAATTGGTGATGGAGGTTGTGATCACCTCATTATTTTGGTTTTTTACGGAGCTATGCAGCAAAGAAATATAAATAGGTAATGCCCTGTTATTGTTCATAAGTCTAATTTTCTCCAAGTATCTTTTTCAATAATTCATGATCCTGCATTTCAAGTTTAGCCTTTTTCAACAAATCCGGTCTCCTCTTGGCTGTGCGAATAAGAGATTGTGTTCTACGCCACATTTCAATTTTTGCATGGTTTCCTGAAAGTAATACCTCTGGAACCTTTAATCCCTCAAAATCCCTAGGTTTTGTATAATGCGGATATTCCAACAAACCATTGGTAAAAGATTCTTCTTTAACTGACTCTCCATGCCCCAACACGCCCGGGATAAGCCTAGTTATTGCATCAATAATAACCATAGCTGATATTTCTCCACCAGTTAATACATAATCACCAATTGAAATCTCTCTATCTACTAATAAATCTTTAACCCTCTCATCAATTCCTTCATAGTGACCACATAGTATTACCAGCCTTTTAAATCTCAGCATTTCCTGAGCCATATTTTGAGTAAAAGTCACACCCTGAGGTGACATTAAAACTACCAAGGATTCTGCCTTATTAAGTTTCAAACTCTTCACAGCATTAAAAAATGGTTCTACTTTCATAATCATACCAGGGCCACCACCATATGGGGTATCATCTACTATATTGTGCTTATTACCTGAATAATCCCGTAAATTATGCACTTTAATATCAATTTTGCCCTTATCCCTTGCCTTACCGATGATGCTTTTGCTTAACGGATAGTCTACCATGTCAGGGAATATGGTTATAACATCAAATCTCATGGTATCACCCTGTTATCTTACCCATATCGATCACCATTTCTAGTGCCTTAAGGTCAATATTTTTTACAATTTCCTTTAACGCAGGAACTAATACCTCGCTACCAGCATCATTTCTAACAACATATACATCATTAGCTCCTGTCTTTAATACATCTGTCAAATTACCAATTAGAGTTCCATCTAGATCCTTAACAGTCAAACCAATTAATTCAAATATATAATACTCACCAGGCTTTAGTTTCACTAGCTGTGCCTTTGGTACTCTTAAATATGCTCCCCTAAATCTTTCAGCCTTTTCAATATTATCAATACCTTCAAGGCCAATTACAACAAAACCTTTGTAGATTTTGACTTGTTCTATCTTTGCAAGCTCTATCTGACCATTAATTTCCACAATAACCTGATCTGTTTCAAAAAATCTTTCAGGAAAATCGGTTAGAGGAAAAACTTTTAAAGCGCCCTGCAAGTTATGTGGTTTAGATATCAAGCCAATTGCTATAAGTTCTTGTTGATGTTCCATGAATAAGATTAGCCCCCTCCTTGGGAACAACTTATTTTTTGGGGACATTCCTTGTTTTTGAAGTAAGGAACATCCCTTTAACTTCATGTAGTAAAAAGGGCTATAATGAGCCCTTTTTACTGTACAATTTCCACTACAACTCTTTTACCTTCTTTAGTTGCTGCAGCTTTTAAGACTGTTCTTATAGCTTTAGCAATTCTTCCTTGTTTCCCAATAACCTTTCCCATGTCATCAGGAGCAACCCTCAACTCCAGGATTATAGATTTGTCACCCTCAACCTGGGTAACTGATACTTGTTCAGGATTATCCACAAGTGACTTAGCAATAAACTCAACTAGTTCCTTCATAAACTATATACCTCCTACCTTACATTGCCTGGCAGTCTTTTTTTCTTGGTATTTTTGCATTATACCAGACTTTTTAAGTAGGGCTTTTACCGTTTCCGAGGGTTGCGCTCCCTTTTGGAGCCATTGTAATGCTTTTTCCTCATCAATTTTTAAATCTTCCTTCATGGGATTATAGTATCCTACTTCTTCAATAAACCTGCCATCTCGCGGAGAACGGGCATCAGCAACTATTAGCCTGTAAAAAGGCGCCTTTTTGCTTCCCATTCTTCTTAATCTTATCCTGGTTGCCATATGTTTCACCCCCTTTAAAGTATCACCATATTAGAAATGTCTAAAAGGGAAGTCTGAAATTCCCCTTGCCTTTCTTTCTCATCTTTTTATTCCCCTGCATGTCAGCGAAGTGTTTCATCATTTTTCTTGCTTCTGAAAACTGTTTTAAAAGTCTATTCACATCCTGAACTGTATTGCCACTTCCCAAGGCAATTCTTTTTTTTCTACTCCCACTGATAATTTCAGGTTTTGTTCTTTCCTGGGGAGTCATTGATTGAATGATAGCTTCTGTACGAACCAGTTCTTTTTCGTCTAATTGTAGGTTCTTTAATTGTTTACCCATTCCAGGAATCATGCCTAGTAAATCTTCCAATGGACCCATTTTTTTCATCTGCTGCAGCTGCCCTAAAAAATCTTCCAGGGTAAATTGTTGATGCCTTATTTTAATCTCCATTTCTTTAGCTTTTTTTAGGTCAAATGCCTCTTGGGCTTTATCAATTAATGTTAGGACATCTCCCATGCCCAATATGCGTGAAGCCAATCTATCAGGGTGAAAAGTTTCAAGGGCATCTAACTTTTCACCAACACCTATAAATTTAATGGGCGCTCCTGTTACTTCACGTATGGATAGTGCTGCCCCACCTCTTGTATCACCATCAAGTTTTGTTAAAATAATACCGGTTATTCCAAGTCTTTGCGCAAAAGCATCCGCAACATTTACCGCATCTTGACCGGTCATGGCATCAACTACCAAGAGAATCTCATGGGGATTCACCCTTGCTGTCATACCTTCCAATTCAGCCATCAAACTATCATCAATATGAAGTCTTCCGGCAGTATCTAATATTACCACATCTAAAGCATTTTGATTTGCATAAGCTATTCCTTCAACAGCTATACTAATTGGGTCTTGAATACCTTTAGAAAATACAGGAATTTCTATTTGTTTGCCTAACACTTCCAATTGCTTAATAGCTGCAGGTCTATAAATATCACAAGCTGCCAGCAATGGACTGCGGCCTCTCTTTTTCAAAAGCTTGGCAAGTTTTCCAGCAGTTGTTGTTTTACCAGAACCCTGTAAACCGACCATCATGATGACTGTTGGTGATTTTGTTAAAAAATTGATACCTATATCTTTTTCTCCCATTAATTTAATCATTTCATCATGAACTACTTTGATTACTTGCTGCCCAGGTGTAAGACTTTCAAGTACCTCACGCCCTATAGCCCTTTCCTTTATGCCTGCTATAAACTTTTTAACGACTTTAAAATTGACATCAGCTTCCAATAAGGCAATTCTGACTTCTCGAAGGGCTAAATCAATATCTTGTTCAGTAAGCTTGCCCTTCCCCCTAAGCCTTTTGAAGGTTTCTTGGAGTTTCTCACTAAGATTAGCGAACATTGCCAAATTACTCCCTCCTATCTCTATCCAGGGCAGAAAGATTATAACATTTCGTCCAACAACTTTAATATATGCCCTTGATCTTCCCTTTGCAGCTGGCTGTTTTCTATAATTTTTCTTATGGTTTGAATTATTTTATGATCCTGTTGATACTTTTCTAAAAGCTGTAGTTTCTGTTCATAGTTTTCCAAAACTTTTTCAGTACGTTTTATTAGATCAAATACTGCCTGGCGGCTAATATTTAATTCCTGAGATATTTCTCCTAAAGAAAAATCTTGAAAATAGTACAAATTGAATACTTGTTGCTGTCTTTTTGTTAGCAGAGGTGTATAAAAGTCAAACAGCCTAGCATATACATTCACTTTTGGTAAATCCATAGCATCCTCACACCTGATACCTTGTAAAGTATTATTACTTCACAGAGGAATATTAATATATTATTTTCTATATGTCAAGTTATAAGAGTTTTTTGACTATATCATTTACTTCAAAAATAACTCTTTCCTCATCCATGGTGAAAACCTCTCTATTCATCATTACTACTTTACCATCAATAATGACAGTATCAACATCTGCCGCTGATGCAGAATAGACCAAATGGGCATTTATATCATGAATGGGCTGCAGATGAGGTTCTTTTAAATTCAAAATAATTATATCAGCCTTCATGCCAGCCTGTATTGTTCCTATTTCCTTTTCTAAGCCTAACACTTTAGCTCCATTTTTCGTGGCCATGGCTAATGCAGTATATGAGGGAATGACTGTGGGGTCTAATGTATGTACTTTTTGTAGTAAAGCAGCGCTTCTCATCTCTTGTATCATATCTAAGTTGTTATTGCTTGCTGCCCCATCTGTACCAAGACCTACAGTGATCCCTGCCTTTAACATTTTTGTCACAGGAGCTATGCCGCTGGCAAGTTTCATGTTGCTTTCCGGGTTATGTGCTACTCCAACATTACCCTTTAATATTAATTCCATGTCACTGTCAGTAGCATAAACACAATGGGCAGCAATTACTTTTACCCCGGAAAACAAACCTGCATCATATGCTATTTCAAAAGCAGTCTTCCCATACTGTTCTTTAAGCTGCTTTACTTCGGAAAGAGTCTCAGCCAAGTGAATATGTATCCCAATTCCCAAATTTTTTGCTTCTGCGGTTACCTCCTCCAAAAAATCAGGTGGGCATGTATAGGGAGCATGGGGGCCTAACATGGCAGTAATGCGTCCTTCGGCTGATTGATGCCACTTATGCGTAAAATCAACACTTTCTTTTAAAGATTTGTCTCCATTGTTAAAAGCAATTATTCCCCTACTTAAACAAGCTCTCATGCCTGTTTGTTGAACTGCTTCAGCTACCTGGTCCATCATAAAATACATGTCTGCAAAACATGTGGTTCCACCTTTGATCATCTCCAGGATGGCCAGTTTAGTTCCCCAATGAACATAGTCTGGCATCAGCTTATCTTCTAAGGGCCAAATCTTTTTCTCAAGCCATTCCATTAAGGGTAAGTCATCAGCATAACCCCTTAGAAGAGTCATAGCAGCATGAGTATGGCAATTGATAAAACCGGGAAGTACTACCATACCTGTTGCATCAATAACTTCGTATTCTTCATTTGAATAATTATGAGTAGCATGGACCACTTGAGTTATTTTATTACCATCTATTAAGATATCCCCGATAAAATAGTGGTCCCCTGCCGCCAACTGATCATCAACCATAGTTAAGATGTAACCATTCTTAATTACCTTTTTTTTCATTTTTATCACCTCAAAAGGATTACTATATAAAAAAGGGGTTGGTTATCCCTTTCTTTAATGGGTACAAATGACGCAGCTATCTGGCATAGATTCATCATAAAGCTTGTGAGGTGGAAGTTAGAACAGTGTCAATAAACTAAAAGGATATCTGCGTATCAAAAAGAGCCTTGACAAACTCTTTCGAGTCAAAGGGCTTCAAATCGTCAATTTTTTCTCCCACACCTATATATTTGATTGGTATACCTAATTCTGATTTAATGCTAAAAATCATGCCTCCTTTAGCAGTACCATCAAGCTTTGTTAAGACAATACCGGTAACATCAACAACTTCTTTAAAAATTTTTGCCTGGGAAAGAGCATTTTGCCCAGTTGTGGCATCAAGAACTAAGAGTATTTCATTGGGAGCGTCTTCTTTGCTTTTACTAACTACCCTCTTAACTTTACCCAGCTCATTCATCAAATTCACTTTGTTGTGCAGCCTTCCTGCTGTATCGATCAATATAACATCTAACTTCCTGGCAACACCTGCTTGTACTGCATCGAAAGCTACAGCAGCAGCATCTGACCCCTCATGATGTTTTACAATACTCGCTCCGGTACGCTTGGCCCATATTTCCAGCTGTTCTATGGCGGCAGCTCTAAAAGTGTCCCCTGCTGCCAATAGAACACTACTACCTTTTTCTTTAAAACTATAAGCCAATTTTCCTATTGTAGTAGTTTTCCCAGCTCCATTAACACCCACTACAAGTATTACCGTAGGTTTATTTTGAGACATATTTATCTCGTTTTCATCAGTCTCTAAAAGAAAAACTAGCTCTTCTTGAATTATTCGATACACCTCATCCATGTCTGATATTTTTTGTTCATAAACCTTGGTCTTAATTTTGTCAATTAGTTCAATGGTAGTTTTTACACCAATATCTGCCCCTAAGAAAACTTCTTCTAACTGTTCAAAGAATTCATCGTCAATTCTTTTGTAACCAGTAATCAATTCTGTAACTTTATCCACAAACCCTCTCTTGGTTTTTGATAAACCTTCCCTAAGCCTATTAAAAAAACTCATGGTTTTATCCTCCGTTGCCCTTGCATTATAATTAAATTGTCACCAAATGTTACTGGGTTAAGGTTTTACCTTAACCCAGTAACATTTTATCATGCCCCTTATTGAAGAACAATACTTTTACATAGGTCTGTAAACTCTTGTGCTATGGCAAATTTCCTGTTGCGTATACTTGCTTCCTCCTCAGTAGTTTCTGCATCAAAAAATTTGTTATTAAGGGTTTCATCTTCATCTGATAGTTCAAAAATTCTGTCTGACTTTTCTACCACTGTAGCGCCTCGTATCCTTCCATCTTTATCATGACCAATTGCAATAATTGGTCTTCCCCATGTACCTGGTCCTGCATTAGCATCTCCAATATGCATTACACCTGTTCCCCCAGGATGAGTATGAATAATTATAGCATTAGCTGGAATCACATCTCTATATATTTTTCTAAGAGATTTACCTGTAATATCAGCATAACTAGAAGCTAAAAGTCTTGAAGGAACATACCCTATGCCCCCTGCAACAATTTTGGCATCTCCCGTTACATGACCATTTTCATCAATCAGTCCAATGGTAGCCACTTCTCTTCCTTGTCCAATTCTCAATGATTCATCTACAAGAGACCTTGCCAGCCTTTCATCCATGGAGTTTACAGTATGTCTGTGTAGATACCAACTGCCATTATCAGTTTCCTCTTTGGAATACTTTTTAGATAATTTAACATCAACCTCCGGCAGTTCTTCAGATACATCCAAATATTTTAAGCTTAACTGATGGTTTTTTCGTAAGACCTTCTTTTCCTCATCCATAGTGTTTGTTGCCAATGTAGCAATATTAAGTGCTTCAGACTGGGTTGATAAATCAAAGAATTCAGGTCTAGGATAAACAATTCCAATACCAGCTATTCCATTGTTTTTAACTCCTATACTTATAATAGGACAATTGAAAAAGTCTACCCCAGATACATCAGTAATTAAACCAGTTTTTCCAGGCCTGGTCACAATAAATACCGTGTTCTCTGGAAGTTGAGTTAACCCTTCTAACAGAGATTTACCTTGCATGGATGTTATCTTGCTTAGTAATGTCCTAAGGGGAAGTCCGCTTAAACCACCATCAACTATGTCAGTTGCTTCATCAACATTACCCTGGTCATTTATAAAACCAAAACATCCGCAGTTTCTGCCCTGACTTAACTGCATTGTTCTTGCAACTAAGTTCTGAGTCAATTCTGATGCAATGCCGTTTACCCGTGCATTCAAGTTAAACCACTCCAGACAAAACATTTTACTTTAGTTTTCCTCTGAAATAAATGTGTATTCTTTAAATAGCTAGAGAATTATCGACTAATTTTACAGAAATTATTTTAGAAACTCCAGGTTCCTCCATGGTTACTCCGTACAAGCAATCGGCTGCCAGCATTGTAGTTTGCCTGTGTGTTACTATCAGGAACTGGGTATTCTTAGATAATTCACGTAAGAACTGAGAAAATTTTTGTTCATTTGCTTCATCCAAAGATGTTTCAATTTCATCTAAAAAACAAAAAGGGCTTGGTTTTACTTTTAAGAATGCAAAAAGTAAGGCAATTGCTGTAAGAGCTTTTTCTCCCCCAGATAGCAAGGTGAGGTTCTGAAGTCTTTTACCAGGAGGTTGGACCTCAATATCAATACCAGCATTAAGCAGATCTTCTTCATTAGTCACTAATAATCTGGCATCCCCCCCACCAAAAAGATACCTGAAAACAGCAGAAAAGTGTTCATTAATCTTGGCAAAGGTTTGGCTAAACCTTTCCTCCATAATGCTGTCAATTTCTTTTATAACTTTCTCTAGAGCTCTTTTAGCCCTATCCATATCACTTCTTTGTTCCTCTAAAAAGTTTACCCTCTCATATAATTTTTCATAATGTTCTATTGAGCCAAGGTTGACTTGACCTAAAGAACTAATTTGCGCTTTGAGCTTTTCAACTTCCAATTTAATATTATTAACCTTTATAAAACTATCGCAAACATAATCTACCCCGAACCTTTCATTCATTGCAGATTGGACTGTATCTAAGCTGCTTTCAATTTTTGCTCTTTCAAGCTCAATTTGATGCTGATGTTTAACTAGTTCATGATATAATGAGTTTGCTTTTGAGAGTATTTTTTCATTATTTGCGATCTTGTTCAAAAAATAATTTCGTTCTTCACTTATTGTTAAAATTACATCTTCAATAACTTCTTTTTTGGTGCTCAGTCTTTGGATTTGATAATTAATCAGATTAATCTCTTGCTCAAGCCTAAGTATCTCCCTCTCATTTATTTTGATTTTCTCCTGATTAGTTTTATTCAATTGGCAAAATTTATCCAAACCATTCTGCATTTCCACCAATTTTTCTCTTGATTGTATAAATTTTTGCTCCCAATATTCGCTGTCTAACTGCAGTTTGTGAAGATTTCCAGTTATTGTATCTATACGAACTTGCTTTTCACTTTTTAATTCCAATAATTTGTTTAGTTCTTTACTAGCATAGACTTCCCTTCCTTGAAGTTCTGTAATGCTTTGGCTAATTAACACTATATTGTTTTGTATTTCAACAAGTTGATCTTCTAAAATCTTTTTTTCTTTTGAAAATATTTCTATCTCTTCTTGGACAGCTACAATTTTTTCTAAAGTAACTTCCAAGACATTTTCTACCTTTAAACAAGATAAGCGTGTTTTTTCCTGGTGAGTTTCTAGCTCTCGTAACTGCTGAGTTATTTCACTTTCTACAACCTGAGCTTTTTCGACTCCTTGTTTCTTCTTTGCCAAGTCTCCTTCTAAAAGAGCCAACTGTTCCTTTAAACTGGTTAATTCTTTCTTTCTTTGTATTAACCCGCTACTAGAAGCTTTTATGTACCCACCAGATATAGGTCCCCCGGGCAATATTACTTGACCATCCAAAGAGACTACTTTGAAAGCATATCTGGCTGCTTTTGCTAAAGCCAATCCATGGGCTAAATTTTCCACGATCACTACTCTACCTAAAAGAAATTTCAGCATCCCTTGGCATTCAGAATTGGTAAATATAAGTTCAGATGCTAATCCTATAAAACCTTTCATACTCTGTATCCTTGTGGATAACTCCAGAGTTTCTCTTTGTATAGTATTTAGAGGTAAAAAGGTTACCTTTCCAACCTTCTCCTTTTTCAAAAATTCAATGGCTTTTTGGGCATCTTGCTCTGTATAAGTCACTATATTTTGCAATTGGCTACCTAAAGCAGTTTCTACAGACAATACCAGCCCAGAGGGAACATCTAACAAATCTGCAACACTTCCAATTATTCCTTTAAAATCCTGATGACCAGCAGTTTTTCTCTGTAGCAGCAGTTTAACACCAGGAAAATAGCCTTCCTTATCTTTTTCCAAATCAGCAAGCACCTTGATTTTGGACTTAATTTCTAGTATCTTTGCATCTAATTCTTGAATTTGTTTTAAAGCAATATCCATATCCCTTCTAACCATGTCTAATTGGTTTTGCTTTATGTTACACTGTTTTTTTTGCCTTTCTAATTCTGACTTATAATAATGTACTTCATTATTTATTGTTACTTGAACTTTTTGAAGTTCAGCCAGCTTAGCATTCCTTTCCTCTACTTGAGCTATGATCTTTTCTCCTTGTTTCTTGAACAAATTGCTTTTGGTCTCTAGTTTAGTTATGTCATTGTTATACTGCATTACCATTGCTTGATAGTCTATTATCGAATTATTTGCTGACCTGATTACTTCGTCATTCTTGTCCAACCAAGCCTTGTCTTTCTGGAGTTGCTCATTTAGAGCATCAGTCTGAGTATTAATTTGTTGCTTTTTCTTCTCAATATCAAATATTTCTTCCTGGCACATAAATATTTTGTCTTGATAGGCCTTTATTTCTTCATTACGGCTGTCAACTTCAGCTTTTAACCAAACAATCTCTTTATGTAAATTATTAATCCTTTCTTTAATAACTTTTTCTTCACCTAAATACTTTTCAACAGAAGATTTTATCTCACCTACAATGGCTGTTAACGGTGATATCTTTTCCTGATACCCGTCAGAGGTTAGTTTCAGGTCCAAAAGTTTTTTATCAAAAGAAAAAATAAAACTGTTATAAGCGGATAGTCTACTATTATGCTTTCTAGTTTGCTCTTCTAGAGTTTGCAGCCTCTTCACATGCTTTTCTTTTTCCACTATGTAATATTGGTATTCAAGGTTATCAAGCACGTTGCTTTTCTCTAGATAATCCTTTGCTTTGTCAGCCTCTTCCTTGAGAGTGGGCAGCTGACTTTGAATCTCATAAATAAGATCCTCTAACCTAATTAAATTCCGCTCTGTGTCTAATACTTTCGTTTGCGCTTCCTTTTTACGATGTTTATACTTAGTTATGCCTGCAACTTCTTCAAAAAGTGGCCTTCTGTCTTCAGGAGATGAATTTATTATTTCATCAACTTTACCCTGTCCGATAATTGCAAAAGCTCCTTTTCCCAACCCAGTATCCATAAATAGTGATTGTACATCTTTTAATCTACACGGCACCTTATTTATTAAATACTGGCTTTCTCCGTCACGGTGAATTCTTCTGGTAACTGTTAATTCACTATATTCAATAGGGAAAAAACCCGTACTATTGTCTAATACTATACTGACTTCAGCCATTCCAACAGAACGCCTTTTTTTTGTACCTGAAAAAATAATATCTTCTAGCTTACTACCCCTTAATGATTTAATACTTTGTTCTCCAAGTACAAATCTTAATGCATCAACAATATTACTCTTTCCACTTCCATTTGGCCCCACTACCACAGTAATACCTTTATCCAATTCTATGGACATTTTATTTATGAACGATTTAAAACCTTGCATTTCAAGCCTTAGTAAATGCAAAATTATTCCCCCTATACCTAAAACCCTGTATCTTTTACAAAGTATTTATGAAATGCTAAAACCGAGATCTTGGAAGTATCCATTCTAAACTGATTTAATAAAAGTCGTTCATCTCCACTAATGGATATTTTCTGAGCATAGTGTCTTTGCAGTAAGGCTAGATTGGACCTTTTTTGCCCCATATAAATAGAAATCTGCCTTATAGGAACATTAAAGTCAACACTACCCACACTCTCTGCTAGATCATATAATCTTTCAAGCATAATCTGATAGGCTACTTTGTTTAAAACAAGTTCCCCAAAAGCTGGATGGTATGGACCTGCCACCACAAAATGCTTAGCTAAATCGTCAGAGGGTTGAAGTCCCATCCTAATTACATCGATTGAGCAGTCCTTAAACTCCCTATACATTTTAGCACATATTTCAATAGAATCTAACAGTGTCATTGGCCTAAAGTTGCCCTTTCCCCACATCTGATGCAGTGGAGTGTCCTTTATAACTATTGTAGGATAAATTCTTACAAAACTAGGCTTAATTTCTGTAGTTTTTCTAATAGTATCTGCCATGCTTTCCATGGTCTCTCCTGGGAGTCCAGGCATTAATTGAATTCCTAATTTTAAGCCATGAGTTTTAATAAGTTTGGATGCTTGATATATTGAATAGACTGTGTGACCTCTTCCTGAAAGTTTAAGGACTTGGTCATCAAGTGATTGTGCTCCTAATTCAATAATACTTACTCCCCAATATTTTAAAAAGCTCAAAATGGAATTATTAATAAAATCAGGTCTTGTTGATATCCTAATGACATCAACTAAACCTGACACTAAATAAGGATTTACCATAGATAATAGTTTTTCTTGTTCACTTCGTTTTATGGCTGTAAAACTACCACCATAAAACGCTACTTCTGTCACACCATCCCCAGGCTTTTTATTGATGGTTTTTAGATGTGTCTCAATAATATCTTGTATATCTGGAACTCTTTTTGCGCCACTGATTTTCAATTGATCACAAAAAACACACTGAAAAGGACAGCCCATGTGGGGAACAAAAATAGGAATAATATACTTTTTCAAATTTCTCACCAACATTAATTTACCACTTATTTCTTGAAAAGGGAATAGGCCTTTTTTGCTGCTGCCTGCTCTGCCTCCTTTTTGCTAAATCCTGAACCTATTGTCAACAATTTACCTTGAAAATATAACCCAGCTTCAAACTGCTTATGATGGTCTGGTCCGGTTTCTGATATTATGCCATAGGTAACATTATCACCATATAGTTTTTGACATAGTTCCTGTACCATAGTTTTATAATCTCTGTGTTCACCGGCTTCAAATCTTTCAATTTCATCCACTAAGTTATTCAACACAAACTGTCTAGCATTTATAATCCCGTTATCCAAATATATGGCGCCAACTAAGGCTTCAAATGCATCTGCTAGATTTGAATTCCTTTCCCTTCCTCCTGTAAGTTCTTCTCCCTTACCTAATTTTAAATACTCTCCGATTCTTAATCTTCTCGCCACAGTTGCCAAAGTTCCCTCGCATACCACAGCAGCCCTCATTTTTGTTAGAACACCTTCTGGTTCTTTAGGAAAAGCATCATATAAATAATGACCCACGATCAGTCCTAAAACTGCATCTCCTAAAAACTCTAATCTTTGGTTACTTTCCAAGTCCTTAAGTTTGTTCTCAAAGGCATAAGTAGGATGCGTGAATGCCATATCTACCAATTTGTGATCTTTAATGGTTATCTGGTTTTCCTTAATAAAGGTGATTAAGTCGTCAACTCGCGTTTTCTTCATAACCTTTCCTACCCACTATATTTTTTGACAATTATCGTGGCATTATGCCCTCCAAACCCCAGGGAGTTTGATAAAGCAATTTTTATCTCAGCTTTACGTGCCTGGTTTGGAACATAATCCAGGTCACATTCAGGATCAGGATAATCCAAATTAATTGTAGGTGGTATCACCCCTTCTTGCATACTTAATATAGTTGCTATTAACTCGACTGCACCTGCAGCTCCTAATAAATGTCCTGTCATGGATTTTGTAGAGCTTACAGGAATTTGATAGGCCTTATCACCAAAAACGGTTTTTATAGCAAGTGTTTCATATTTATCATTTAAATCTGTGGATGTACCATGGGCATTGATATAATCAATATCATGGGGATCAATACCGGCATCCTCTATGGCAAGTTTCATTGCTCTGACTCCACCCTCTCCACCAGGTGCAGGAGCAGTAATGTGAAATGCATCTGCTGAACACCCATATCCAATAACCTCAGCATAAATTTTAGTTCCTCTGAGTTTAGCATGCTCTAAAGTTTCAAGGATTAAAATTCCCGCTCCTTCTCCCATAACAAAACCATCTCTTTGAGCATCGAAAGGACGGCTGGCTTTTTGGGGTTCATGATTTCTTGTTGACATGGCTTTCATGGATGCAAAACCTGCCATGGCCATTGGAGTAATGGCTGCCTCTGTTCCACCTGTTACAACAACATCTGCTGCACCCCTCTGTAACACCTTAAAAGCCTCGCCAATAGCATTTGTCCCTGAGGCACAGGCTGTCACCACAGTATAATTAATTCCTTTAGCTCCGATGGTGATGGAGATATGGCCTGCTGCCATGTTTGCAATCATCATTGGTACAAAAAAGGGACTTACCCTACCAGGTCCTTTGGTGCCTAACAAATTATGCTGTTCTTCAAAGGTATTTGTGCCCCCTATACCTGTTCCCAAAATAACACCTACTCTGTCACACATCATACTGTCTTTTGCTAGACCAGCATCTTCCATAGCCATAACAGAAGCAGCTACAGCAAACTGCGTGAATCTGTCCATTCTTTTTGCTTCTTTCTTTTCAATATAATTAGTGGGCTCGAACCCTTTTACTTCCCCTGCTATAGTAGTTGCCAGCCCTGACGGGTCAAAATGGCTAACAGTGTCTATCCCTGATTTCCCCTTCAGAAGCGAACTCCAAAAAGTATCTTTGCCTATACCAACCGGGCTAATAACACCAATCCCGGTGATGACAACTCTTTTACTCATACCCTATCCTCCCGTACTTATTACAAGCCTCTGCAAATTCCACCTTAAATCTGTGGATTATTTCTTTTACAGACAAAATCTCTTTCATCCTGTGAACATATCTGCCGGCAAAAACAAGACCACTTTCAACTTTTCCTTCCTGGGCATTTTCTAATGCCCTTTTCAAACAAAATGTTCTACTGCATCTTTTCAAACAATGAGTACATTCTTCAATTGGTATCTTTTCACCTTGAAGGATCTTTTTTGAAAAAGAGGTTTTTACTGCCCTGCCTGGTAGACCAACAGGGCTGTCAATAATAACAGAATCCCCTTCCTTGGAAGCTAGGTAGACTTCCTTAAAACCTTTGGAAGCATTAGACTCTAAGCTTGCGGCAAATCTGGTAGCTATCTGGACACCCTTTGCCCCAAGGTTCATTAGATTGTATATGTCTTCTCCTGTAGTAATCCCCCCAGCTGCTACTACTGGAATATCTACCGCTTTTTTAACTTCAGGGACAAGTTCTTTAACAGACCTATCTGTACCAAGGTGTCCTCCAGCTTCGTATCCTTCCACAACAACACCTGCAGCTCCTAGTTTTTCTGATGTCACTGCGAGTCGAGCACTAGAGACAATTGGTACGACAGGGCATCCATAGTCCTTGCCTAACTTAAATACGTCTTTGGAAAATCCAGCCCCATATATAAAAAGATCTATACCAGCCTCCATGGCTTCTTTTACTAAGGCGGCAAAGTTTGTAACAGCAAACAATACATTGACTCCTATTTTACCCTTTCCTTGAGCCAGATCCTTAGCTTTAAGAATTTCATCCTTTAACTCTGCAACACTCATCCCTGTCCCAGCGATAATTCCTATACCGCCCTCTCTGGCAACAGCTGCTGCTAATTGTGCAGTTGAAATTCTGATAGCCATTCCACCTTGTATGATGGGAAGAGAAACACGGAAGTTCCCGATTTCTAGAGAAGGGAATTCCATTTAAATATACCTCCTAGCTTGGTTTAAATTATCAATGCAATACATCCAATAGTTTAATGACTATGATAAGACCACAATTATTATTAAATAAATGCTAATAAGAGTCCCACAGAAGTCGTCCCATGAGACTCTTATATGATTAATTAACCAGTTTTACTATTGATATAATCAACCGCTGCACCAACTGTAGTTAATTTTTCAGCATCTTCATCAGGAATTTCAATACCGAACTCCTCTTCCAAAGCCATGATAAGCTCAACAATATCCAAAGAATCTGCGTCTAAATCTTCAAAAGAAGTTTCGATTGTAATATTATTTTCATCAACATCCAACTGCTCAACTACTATCTTTTTGATTTTCTCTAACACTGATGACATCGCTTCACCTCCTCTCTGAACTGTCAAAAGTTGTCTCTATATGGTCAATCCACCGTCAATGCTGATTACTTGACCTGTTATGTAGCTTGCCATTGGTGATGCCAGAAAGGCAACTAACTCTGCCACATCTTCAGGAGCGCCTAAATAACCAAGGGATATTTGTTTCTTAATCATTTCGACAGTTTCCTGTGGCAATTTTTTAGTCATATCTGTTGCTATAAAACCCGGGGCCACACAGTTAACCCTTATGCCCCTGCTACCTACTTCCTTTGCTAGACTTTTGCTAAAACCAATGACGCCTGCTTTTGAAGCAGCATAATTTGTTTGGCCAGGATTACCAGCAATACCAACAATGGAACTTATATTAATTATGCTTCCTTTTTTAATTTTAATCATTTTATTAATACAGTGTTTGGTACAATTAAAAACACCTTTTAAATTAATGTCAAGGACTTGATCCCAATCATCTTCTTTCATCCTCATCAATAAGCTATCCCTGGTTATTCCTGCATTATTTACCAGAATACTTACCGGACCAAGCTCCTCCTCAACTTTTTTAAAAAGGTTTCCTGTTTGCTGGTAGTCTGAAACATCTGCCTCAACAGCAACAGCTTTTTTACCCATTTCAGATATATCAGCTACAACCTTCTCGGCATCTTCACGGTTAGAACCATAATTAACATAATTAACAGCAACCATTGCATTATCCTTAGCAAGCCTCAGGCAAACTGCTCTACCTATGCCCCTTGAACCGCCTGTAACCAAGGCAACTTCTCCGGATAGCATTAACTAACCTCCTTTATTACTTTTAATGTGTTTTCTAAAGTCTCTACATTCCCAACGTTAAAGACTTTAATATTTTTATCGATTTTTTTCATCAGGTAGGCTAACACATTAGATGGCCCAACTTCAATAAAGGTACTTATTCCTGCATCAATAATTCTTCTCATGGACATATCCCACAATACAGGATTATAAATCTGCATCTTTAAGTTATTCATGATTACCTGAGGGGCATCAGCTACTTCAGCAGTCAAATTAGCTACAACGGGAAATTTTGGTTTTTTTATGGTAATCTTTTCTAATTCATTGGCATACTTAGCTGCTGCCGGTTTCATTAAATTTGAATGAAAGGGACCGCTTACATTTAATTGAATAGCTTTCTTTGCTCCCAGTTTAAGAGCCAGAGCAGATGCTTCTTCAACACGTTCCCTTATCCCTGCAATCACAACTTGTCCTGGGCAGTTATAGTTTACAGCTTCCACAACCCCATTAACCCTTAAGCAAACATCTTCCACTTGTTCAAAAGACATTCCCAAAATAGCAGCCATGCTCCCTTGCCCTGAAGGAACTGCTTCCTCCATAAGTTTACCCCTTTTTGAAACCAATTTCAGCGCGTCCTCAAAAGATAGACTCTCAGATGCAACTAATGCTGAATACTCACCAAGACTATGTCCTGCAGCAAAACTTGGTGTGGGCACTCCCTCAGTTTGCATTAACCTCCAACAAATTGTGCTTGCAGTTAATAATGCCGGCTGTGTAAATACTGTAGATTTTAGTACTTCTTCTGGGCCTCTAAACATTATTTCACTTATTTTGTAACCTAATGTATTATCTGCAATATTTAATATTTCCCGGGCTTCGGCGTATTTGTTGCATAAATCCTCTGCCATCCCAACATATTGGGAACCCTGTCCGGGGAAAATCACTGCTATTTCTGCCATAAAAACCTCCTTAACATCAAGTATTTCTAATTTGTTTAATACCTTGAAGCTTTGTAAGAGTTTTATAATAACCTTCCACAATTTCTGTAATAATGTCTTCAGCACTTTTAATGTTGTCAATCATTGCTGATACTTGACCGGCCATAATTGAACCCATTTCCATATCTCCATCAACTGCTGCTGCCCTTAACTTGCCGGCTCCAAGTTGGTGTAAATCTTCAAAGGCAGCTCCATCTTTAACTCTATTTGCGAATTCTTTGGTTAATTTGTTTTTAATGCACCTAACATAATGCCCATCACTACCGGTTAAAACAGTATCTCTATCCTTAGCGCTCAAAATCTTTTGCTTATAGTTATCATGTACAGTACATTCAATGCTGCAAATAAAACGAGTTCCCATCTGGATACCCTCAGCCCCTAAGGACATAGCCGCAAGAAACCCCCTGCCATCAGCAATACCACCGGCAGCTATAACTGGAATTTCTACAGCGTCAACAATCTGAGGGACTAAGGCCATGGTAGTTATTTCACCAACATGACCACCGCATTCCATTCCTTCGGCAATTATACCATCAACACCTTGTTTTTCTAACCGTTTAGCCAAAGCCACAGAAGCTACCACAGGGAAAACCATGATATTGGCTTTTTTTAAGTGAGGTAAATGTTTGCCTGGATTGCCGGCACCTGTTGTTATAACAGGAACTTTTTTGTCTATTACCAATTGAATAATGTCCTCAACATAAGGTGACATATAATACACATTAACACCAAAGGGACTGCTTGTAAGTTTTCTAGCCTTGTCAATCTCTTTTTCTACTATTTCCGGAGGGGCATTTCCTGCACCAATTATTCCAAGACCACCTGCCTTAGAAACTGCTCCTGCTAATTCTCCTGTACCAATCCATGCCATCCCACCTTGAAATATGGGATACTTTATTCCAAGAATCTCTGTAATGCGCGTTCTAATAAAAGACACCTCCTTATCATGTACTCAATAATCTTTACCATTCCATCAATGTGGCCCCCCAGGTCAAACCAGCCCCAAAGCCTACCATTAATACTTTTTGACCCTGGTGTAATCTTTTTTCTTCTATGGCATGGTTTAAGGCAACTGGAATAGACGCACTTGACATATTGCCGAATTTGTTAAGGTTTACAATTACCTTTTCAGGAGGTAGATTCAGCCTTTTCAATGCTGCCTCCACAATCCTCATATTAGCTTGATGGGGTATTAAAAGGTCTATTTCATCCTTGGAGATACCAAGCATTTCTAAAACCTTTAGAGAAGCATCCCCCATTACCCTTACAGCAAATTTAAAAACCTCATTACCATTCATGTGTATAGTATGCAGTTTCTCTTCCACAGTCTTAAATGACGCAGGCATACACGTTCCTCCAGCCGGCTGCTTTAATAAATGGGCGCCCTGTCCATCACTGCCAAGGTAATTAGCTAGTATGCCGGAAGGACCGTTGGTTGCTTCAAGTACCACCGCTCCAGCGCCATCACCAAACAAAATACAACTAGTCCGATCCTGCCAGTTTACTATTCGAGATAACACTTCTGAGCCTATCACCAATACTTTTTGATACATGCCCCCCTGAATAAACTGGGTAGCAGCTGCCAAACCATAAATAAACCCTGTACAACCTGCTGAAATGTCAAATGCTGCAGCATTATGTGCGCCAATTTTTTCTTGAATTATACAGGCTGTGGCAGGCCAAGACATATCTGGAGTAATTGTTGCTACAATTATTAATTCGACTTCCCCACTGGTTATTCCAGCCATTTTCAAAGCCCTTTGCGCAGCTTCACTGCCAAGGTCGGAACATGAGGTTTTGTCATCAACAATCCTTCTTTCTTCGATTCCAGTTCTAGTCTTTATCCATTCGTCACTTGTTTCAATAATGCTTTCTAAGTCTTTGTTTGTCACAATCTTTTCGGGAAGAAAAGCCCCAACACCTGTAATTTTTGCTCGCAAAGTACCTTTCATCTTCCATGTTTCCCACCTTTTCCTAAGCCTCTAATACACTAATAGCCTCTACCAGTCTTGTTTCACTACATTGTACTGCCACCCTAATGGCATTACAAATGGCTAATGATTTTGAACTGCCGTGACATATTATACTAATACCCTTAATACCTAAAAGCGGTGCACCCCCATATTCTGAGTAATCAAATTGTTTTTTTACACCCCTTAAACTTGGAAGTAAAGTCAAAGCACCCATTTTCCTAAAAAAGTTCTTGGATAATTCCTTTTTAAGCATTTGCCCAAAACCATCTATGATACCCTCAGCAAACTTTAACAAACAGTTGCCAAGAAAACCATCACACACCATTACATCAGTTACTCCTTTTGGAATGTCTCTCGGTTCAATGTTCCCTGTAAAATTTAGGTTGCTTGCTTCTAACAGATCGTATGCTTCAAGAGTTAGCTGGTTGCCCTTTGTTTTTTCTGACCCAATGTTGATTAAGCTCACAGATGGTTCTTTATACCCCAAAATTTTTTCTGCATACAGGCTTCCCATTTGAGCAAACTGCAGCAAGTTTTCGGGTTTAGAGTCGACATTGGCTCCTACATCTAACAACACTTTAGGACCATTTAGAGTAGGCATCAAAGTCACTATGGCCGGCCTATGAATTCCTTTTATTCTTCCCATTACCATAATGCTGGCTGCCATTTGTGCACCTGTACTGCCAGCTGATACCATACCATGAACCTGTTTTTCCTTAACTAACTTAGCTGCCACCACCATAGAGCTATCTCTTTTCTTCCTTACAGCAATTGCCGGTGTTTCATCCATTGCAATCACTTCAGTTGTAGGATATAAAGTTATGCCATTATTGCTATTTGGATATTTAGCGAGTTCATCCTTTACTTGTTGTTCATTACCTACCAATACTACTTCTGCATAACCCTTCTGTGCTGCAAGTACTGCGCCCTTGACAACTTCACTTGGGGCAAAGTCACCCCCCATAGCATCAACAGCAATCTTCAAGCTTATACCCCCTATTTTTCACTCTGTGCCAAGACAATATACTGACCTTTAAAAACTAATTCTCCTTCAACCTTTGAGTAAACAGAAACTAGATACGTATTTCCCCTTTTCACTTTTACAACTGCTTTACAAACGACTCGTTCTCCAATATGTACTGGTCGCTTATAACGAACCCTTGCACTGCCTGTCAATACAACATCGGCATCAACCACAGCAATTGCTAAAGAATTAGCCTGTGCAAATAAGTGGTGCCCTCTGGCTATCCCGGTCTTCTCCAAAACATGTTCCTTATGAATATCTAAAATTGAATAGGCTTCTTTATCTAAAGTAATATCCACTAATTCTCCAACTAATTCAGCTTCAGTTAAGGATTTCAAGTTTGAATATTTTTCTTCAGCAACACACCTTAACCTTTCTCTTAATTCCGGAATACCCAAAGAAATCCTGTCAAGGCGAATTGTCTGAACACTTACAGTAAAATATTCAGCTAATTCTTCATCAGTAGAAAAGGGGTTTTCTTCCAAGTACTGCTTTAGAAGACTCTGCCGTTCAATCTTAGATTCCCTGGACATCTTAACACCTCGAATTATTAATTGATATTATTACCTGGTGCTAATCATATTATAAAAGCTAGATACCCTTTTGGCAAGCATACCCTTTTTAAAAACAAACAAAAAAATTGCCCATGATACACAAAATGGGGACACCCCCTCTTTAGAGTCTAACTCAGAAGCAGAGGGATGTCCCCAAACTAATGCCAACATGATATTTAAAAGGATTTATTTACTTTTTTTTACTTTTTTTTGTAACATCTATGACAGAGCGTTGATTATAATGTCCACACTCGACACATGCCCTGTGCGGAGGTTTTAGCTTATGACACTGTGGACATTCAACTAAAGCTATAGAATTAATCTTTCTCCATTCTGATCGCCTTGATCTTACTCTGGCCTTTGAATGTTTTCTTTTTGGAACACCCATTTTTTAACCCCCTTGCCTTAATTATTTTTCTAGCAACTGCTGCAATACCTTTAACCTTGGGTCAAGTTCATCCTTTTGGCATGAACATTTATCAACATTTAAATTACAACCACATTTATGGCACAGACCCAAACAATCTTCATTACATAGGGCTTTCATAGGAAGCGCCAGATAGATAACCTGCTCGATCAAAGGTTCCAGGTTGATCTGGTTGTTTTTATATACGCTTAGTTCTTCTTGTTTTTCATCTTCAGACATTAAAGCTAATTGATTTAAAGTAACAAATCTTTCTAAAAGAGGAATCTCTAGAGGTAGTACATATTTTTCCAAACAACGATGGCAAACAAGTTGAACCTTAGCACGTATAACTCCTTCAACTAAAACCTCATTTTGCGTAAAGGTGACGCGTGAAGACACTTCAATGGGCTCATCAAAAAATATCTTCTCTCCCTTTGTGTTGATCCATGGTAGATTTAATATAAAATTGAATTGCTCAGTGGTAGTCTTCTCCTTTTTAAGTTTTGCAACATCGATAAGCACTGTTGACCATCCCTTACAAAGGCTCTAAAAGAGATTATACCTAACATTTGAAGATAATGTCAAGAAATAGAAACTGCAATTTCCATTGTTTCCCTAGCAATCATTAATTCCTCATTTGTAGGAATAACACAAATTAATTTTGGTGAATTGTCTGCAGAAATAATCTTTTCTTGGCCTCTAATGCTGTTCTTTTGTTCATCTAACTTAAGTCCTAAATAATCCATTTCACTACATATTTTTTTACGTATATTAGGTGAGTTCTCACCTAAACCTGCTGTAAATACTATTGCATCTAATCCATTCATTACAGCAGCATAAGCTCCAATATATTTTTTTACATAATGTACGAACACATCAATGGCCAATAAAGCATCCTCATTGCCTTTTTCTGCAGCGTTTTCTATGTCCCTAAAGTCGCTACTGATACCAGATATACCCATGACACCACTCTTCTTATTCATTAACTGACTAACCTGTTCATAAGTATATTTTTCCTTTTCAATTAGGAAGGGCACAATTGCTGGGTCAATACTTCCACAACGAGTTCCCATTACTAAGCCTTCTAATGGAGTAAATCCCATACTAGTGTCAATTGATTTTCCATTTTTTATTGCCGTTATGGAAGCACCATTTCCCAGGTGACATGTTACAATCTTACATCTTTCCAGTTTTTTATCTAAAAGTTTTGCAGCTCTTTGGGCCACATATTTATGAGATGTACCATGAAACCCATATCTACGTATTTGGTATTTTTCACAAAGTTCCTTTGGTAAAGCATAGGTATAGCTAGCTGGCGGCATGGTTTGGTGGAAGGCAGTATCAAATACTGCAACCTGTGGAATACCTGGTAACATTTTTTCACAGGCCTCCATGCCCATTAACCCAGGGGGATTATGGAGAGGAGCTAAACTAAACAACCTTTCATATTCCTTTTTTAATGCATCATCAATTAAAACTGATTTAGCTATAATGCCACCATGAACGGCCCTGTGACCTACTGCATTAATTTGTTTCAAATCTGAGATTACGCCATGTCTTTCATCAGTTAGAGCATCTATTACTAACCTAATACCAACTTCATGGCTTGGTATAGATGTTTCTAAACGATATTTTTCTCTACCCATAGGTTGATGGGTTATCATAGCTCCATCAAGGCCAATGCGTTCAACTAAACCCTTTGCTAAAACCTCTTCATTTTCCATGTTAAACAACTGGTACTTAATCGAAGAACTTCCTGAATTAACTACTAATACCTTCATTGTAATTTTACATCCCCCTTGAGTTTTATATGTTGAATTTTATTTAAGGACATATCATCCTAAATCAATCCACTCCTAATTTTTTCAAATCCATTTTAATCCTTGGAACAACCTTCCTAGCCTCCTCAATACCAATAGAAGTTGCTTCCTCAACTAAATCAAACCTTGCGGGACTGATATGAGACAGATCAGGCTGTATAAGAACATTGCAGCTTTCACACATCTTTTTAAGATGTTCAAAATAGGGAATCTCTAACGATAGCAATATAACATCAAAAATACTATTTACTTGGTGTTTAACACCAATACGCCCCCCGAAACGCACATCAACAGCAATAATGTACTCTGCCCCATGGTCTTTTAATACATTAATGGGAATATGATTCTTTACTGCACCATCTACAAGCAGCCTGCTGCCAATTTTCTTTGGTTGAAATATTCCAGGTATGGAGACACTTGCCCTTAAGGCATCTGCAACCTTTCCTATATTAATTACTACCTCTTCACCTGTCTGAATATCAACAGCAACCACATAGAAAGGTTTTGCCAATTCCTTAAACTCTTTATTCTTGGTGAGTATTCTAAATAATTCTTCGATTTTTTCCCCCTTTATTAAACCCGTTTTTGGCAATGTTACATCGATAAACTGTTGTTGTTTAATTAGTGTTGCCATTTTATACACAAAATCCATATTTGCATTGTCAGCATATAGGGCTCCGAAAATACTGCCTATACTAGTACCAGCAACTATATCTATTGGTATTTTTTCTTCCTTTAAAACCTTTAAAATGCCTAGATGGGCCATGCCCTTAGCAGCACCTGCACCTAAAGCTAAACCTACCAATGGCCTTTCCAATTTTATATCCCACCCTCTGTGGTCTATTCCACTTAGACCAATAGTATATATTCTATAAATACTAATTTTAGGAGAGTATAATGTTCCATAACAAGTGGAATTATCTAACCTTTCTCATAAAAATCATTACAATTTTAATTATTTTTGTTTCTTTAATTTCATATCCTAAGGATGTTTTCGAAGCATCATTGAGAGGTCTTAACACATGGTGGACTATTGTCTTTCCTGCGCTTTTGCCTTTTTTTATCATGTCGGAACTGCTGGTAGCACTGGGCATTGTCAATTTTTTGGGTATACTTCTTGAACCTGTAATGAGACCTCTTTTTAATTTGCCTGGACCTGCAGCTTTTGTATTAGCAGTAGGCTATACATCAGGTGCCCCAATTAGTTCAATGGTTACTGCAAATTTGAGAAATCAGGGTCTTGTCAGCAAAAATGAAGCGGAAAGAATAATCTGCTTCACAAATAATGCCAGTCCTCTGTTTATGTTTGGAGCAGTGGCTGTAGGTATGTTCAATCGTCCAGAACTGGGAATAATTATTGCTGGCTCACATTACTTGGCTAATATCCTTCTTGGAATTGCTTTAAGGTTTTGGAAAAGAGATGGAGATTATATGCACTATAATTCACAAGAAAAAGCATTTAAAAGGGCCTTTGAGACCCTTGTAACCACACAAAAAACCCAGATAAAACCTTTTGGAAAATTACTTGGCGATGCTATAAAAAACTCTGTACATACCCTATTGTTAATTGGAGGTTTTATAATTCTTTTTTCTGTATTCATTGAACTTCTAACCATTTTTTATATAATAGAATACTTGTCCCTTTTATTGTGCTTTATCTTTACGCCTTTTATGCTGGATATTAATTTGGCACAAGGAATTGCAAGCGGGTTAATTGAAATGACCATTGGTTCGAAACTAATTATAGATTCAGCAGCCCCTCTTAATCTCAAAGTGGCAGCTGTGAGTTTAGTTTTAGGTTGGTCTGGTTTATCCATACATGCACAAGCCTTAAGTATGATTTCCAATACAGATATAAGTTTTTTCCCGTTTATTGTAGCACGTATATTCCATGGGATAATGGCCGCTGGCTTATCTCTGATTATATTTAATCCTGCGATCTCAGCCTTTTCAGGAAGTGTGTTCCCATTTTATAACTTTAACTCATTTCATTTTTCTTTAATAAGCTTGGCTTGTTTTTGTGGGATTCTTATAATCATGATAATTTGTTCAATGATATTCAGGGTTCTCAATAATTTAAGATTTATATGGCCTTTTCGCTCTCATTAAAATCTTTACGGTTTATCCGTGATTTCAATTCATTTCTGCTATTTGAGATCGTTGCCAATGTATATTGTATTTTTTCTTCCACAGCTGCTAATACATCATCTGCATAGACATTGGCGCCACTTTTTATTTCATAAGCTATGCGGTGTGCTTCTTGGACTATTTCTTGCGCTTGCATTCTAGCTTCCTGGGCAACTTCAGATTCTTCTGCAAGCTTTTTGATTTTTTGCCTAGCATTTTCAATAATTTCTTTGGCTTCAGTCTGAGCCTCTTTCATGACCCTTTCTCTTTCTCTAACAATCCACCTGGCCTGACGCATTTCTTCCGGCAAGTCACTTCGTAATCGATCAATGTAATCTAGTAACACCTCTTTCTCAACTATCACCTTATTTGACAAAGGCAGCTTCTTGCCTGCTCCAATTTCTCTTTCCAAGTCATCTAGGATTTCAAAGATATCCAAGATCCATCCTCCCCCATTAATAATTATAATTTATAATAGCTAACCTGGGTGTCACCATACTTGTTTGTTTTTGTGAGCCTTAATCCACCGCATTCAAAAGGCATACTAAGTTTTTGCTCAGTTTCTATAATTACAATCCCATGCTTAGAAAGCTTTAAGCTAATTTTTTCCAATACAGGAATAACTAAATCATACCCATACGGAGGGTCCATAAATACAATGTCATATGTATCATCTAAAACCTCAACAATTTTTTTGACATCACCTTTAATAACTATGCTTTTATCTAAAATGGCGAGTTTTTCCAAATTTAACTTTATATATTTTATGGATTGTGACCACTGGTCTATGAATGTACATTTACTGGCACCTCTAGATAAAGCCTCTATACCGATATTGCCTGTTCCTGCAAATAAATCTAAAAACCTACAACCCACTACATGGGGTGCAATAATATTAAAGATAGCTTCCTTAACTCTATCTGATGTCGGTCTAAGTCTCATACCTTTTGGGGCAGAAATCTTTCTTCCTTTAGCAGATCCACTTATGACTCGCATATTTTCACCCCATTATACCACAAAATAAAGGATAAAATTCAACAAATTTTTTGACTTGCCCAGTGTATATTTTATCCGGCCCCTGTTCATAATATTTAATGGTAAAGCATTTTACTGAAGAGCTTAGTGGTTATTTTATTCAAAATAACCCTCCCCCATGAGCTCTTCCTCCGGTTTCTCCTCTCCCAAAGAATGAGGGTCCAAATGGGCCCTCATTCTTATTGTCAATTTTTAGGGTCATTCCATCGTAGAAATGTAATATGTCTGCTTTTAGTTAAGATGTATTCCCTTATAGATAAATCATATCGGTTTTTTTTCACCTTTTATCATTTCATAGGCCTGAAGCTTAAGCTTGTTATTGCAGATAAAGCAAACAAATGTCCCCTGAGGATTATTAGCAAGTCTTTGATAATCTTTATGGGTTTTAGGTAATTCCTGGATCTTCCCACAAAATGAACATTTTACTTCCATAGATAATTCCTCCTTTGTCTAAGTATACCATGAGTATAATATTATCCTCAACACAGGGGAAATATATAATCATATAATGTCATTTCATGGGAGGTAAAATATTTGAATATATCAAGGGAGTATCTAAAAAACCTAGGAATTAGTCTTGATTTGGCAATTGAAGCTCATAATCTTGCACGAGGAGACGCCGACAAAGAAATTCCAGGTGTAAAGGAAACTGTTAAGAATCTAAAAAATGCAAAAGTAACAACTATAGAAATCATGGACGAACAAGGTGCCAACAGAATGGGTAAGATTCCAGGAAAATATATAACAATTGAAGCCCCAAGTTTAAGAGAAAACAACTTTGAAGTACATCAGGAAATAGCAAATCTAGTAAGGGAAGAGCTCGAAATATTGATACAATCTCTCACTATCAACCCAAACGACCCTATTTTTATTATTGGCTTAGGCAACTGGGATGCCACTCCTGATGCTTTAGGACCTAAGGTTGCCAGTAAAGTACTTGTAACAAGGCATATCTATAAATACGCTCCTGAAAACCTTCATGAAGGGTTAAGACCTGTTTGTGCCCTTGCTCCTGGTGTATTGGGAATAACAGGCATTGAGACTGCGGAAATTGTTCGTGGTGTTGTAGAAAAAATAGCGCCTTCCCTAGTTATTGCAGTAGATGCTTTAGCCGCAATGGATTTGTCGAGAATTAGCGCTACCATCCAGATAGCAGATACCGGAATAAATCCGGGATCAGGTATTGGCAATTTAAGAATGGGTATCAATAAAGAAACCCTTGGGGTTCCAGTGCTGGCCATTGGAATTCCTACAGTTGTTCATGCTGCGGTAGTAGTTTCTGCTGCATTACACAGTTTAGCACAAACTCAGCCAATTCAAAAAACCATGTTAAATGAGAGCACAGCACAAGGTATAATACAATCCGTATTACAACCTTTTAATGGCAACTTCACTGTTACCCCAAAAGAAATAGATGATTTAATTGAAAACAATTCCAAAATAATTGCTTCTGGGTTAAATCAAGCCTTACATCCTGCCATTGGCCCCGAAGAAGGCAGTATATATCTCCACTAAATAAAGAGAAGGACAGGCTATTACTCCTGTCCTTCTTTATTATCTATATTAAGTTATGACCTCTGAGCAAACTGCTGCTCATAAGCCTGAATCATTTTCTTAACCATTAATCCTCCAATAGAACCATTTACTCTGGAGGGAAGGTCTCCCATATATCCGCCTTGAGGAATTTGGATTCCAAGTTCTTGAGCTGTTTCATATTTGAATTGTTCCATTGCTGCTCTTGCTTGGGGCACTAGCAGTCTGTTATTGCCACCACCGCCGCCACCTGTTCTGACTTGTGGCATATTGTCACCTCCATACCTGAGACTTGTTTATTGTTTTAATGCCACATTGTTACTGACCAGCACGCTGCTGCTGGTAAGCTTGTATCATTTTCTTGACCATCAACCCTCCAATTGAACCATTAACTCTAGAGGGAAGGTCTCCCATATATCCGCCCTGGGGAATTTGGATTCCAAGTTCTTGAGCTGTTTCATATTTGAATTGTTCCATTGCTGCTCTTGCTTGTGGAACTAAAAGCTTATTGTTCCTATTTCCTCCTGGCATTGAAATATCACCTCCTTTTTGTTTGTATTTTTAGTATAACTTTTAAGCATTGATTTATACTAGATGAATGCTAGAAAGTATTTCCCACTAATTTAGTTGATTTTGTCAGCATAGAGAATTACTTGAATTAACCGTAATTCAGCATTTATTAAATAAAGCCTTGATGATTTCTCTTTTTAGTATTTACATTTAAAAAAAATAAAACCAAGCTTTAAGCATTTTGCATTTTAAGCTTGGTTTTTTAAACTGCCTATTCAGCTGATATCAAAAAATGATACAATGGTTGCCCCCCCCAATACAGCTCAAACTCTATATCAGGATACTTTTGAGTAAACTCTTCTTTGATAAACTCGGCAGTTTCTTCTGCAACATTCTCCCCATAAAATACTGTAATAAGTTCAACACCTTTATTCACAATAATCTCTAACAAGCGCATGGTTACATCTTGAAGGTCTTTACCTGTAAAAGCTATGTCTCCTTCTAAAAGGGCCAAAATATCCCCTTGATTTATGACCATTTCTCCAAACTGTGTATCACGAACCGCATAGGTAATCTCACCGGTTAATACATTATTAAAATGGCTCATCATAGATTCATAATTTTCCTCAAGACTTTGATTAACATCATAGCCTAACATAGCTGCCATTCCCTGTGGAAAAGTCTTGGTAGGAATAACTCTTACCTTTTTTTTACTCATCTTAGCTGCTTGTTCAGCTGCCATAATAATATTACGGTTATTGGGAATTATTATTGCAGAAGCGGATTCTAACTTTTCTACAGCGCTTAGTATATCTTCTGTACTAGGATTCATGGTCTGTCCACCCTCAACAACTTGATCTACACCCATACTGACAATTATTTCCTTTAATCCATCCCCAGCAACAACCGATACTAGACCAACTTCTTTCATCTTAGAACTACTTTTATCTGCTGAACGAAAACTAGCGTTTTGCTCAAGCATATTTTCAATTTTTATGTCATGCAGTGTTCCATATTTCAACGATATTTCTAACACCTGTCCGGGATTATTAGTATGTACATGAATTTTTATAATATCGCCAGAACCAACAACAAGGGTGCTATCACCTAAGTTGCATATTTCTTCCCTAATATTATCCTCAGACAAATCTTTACCCCGAATCACACATTCAGTACAATAAACATACTCACCTATCTCTTCCTGTTGAGCTATTAGCGGTTTTGCTACACCTGCAATGCCAGAGACTAACGGTTCTTCATTAAGATGCTTACCGTCTAAATACTGGGCTATCCCATGCAATATAATAAGTAAGCCCTTTCCGCCAGCATCCACTACTCCTGCTCTGGCTAATACAGGAAGCATTTCCGGAGTCTTTTCAAGAGCTTGTTCTCCTGCAAGAATGCCATGATTCAATAACTCATTAATATCCTTTGTGAAATAAGCAGCTTCCTTAAGTCCTTGGAACACTGCCCTGGCCACAGTTAGGATTGTACCTTCTACAGGTTTTAATACAGCTTTATAAGCTACCTGGACAGCCCGTTCTGAAGCTACTACTATATCTTTGGGTTCCATAGTCTCTACACCATCTAACTCCTGTGCAAAGCCCCTAAATAACTGGGATAAAATCACACCTGAATTGCCTCTGGCACCCATCAATGCACCCTTTGAAGCTGCTTTAACCACAGCGCCAACATTATTTGAGTCTATTAACTCAGCCTCTTTAACAGCACTGCTAATAGTCAGGTACATGTTAGTGCCTGTATCTCCGTCTGGAACAGGAAAAACATTTAATGAGTTAATCTCCTCTTTATATTTAGCTAAATTTAAAAAACCTGCCTTGAGTGCAGCCTTAACCCGTATTGCATCTAAAACAAATGCTTTATGCAAAATTTCTACCCCCCTTAATCCACTACCTTGACTCCTAGTACTTTTATATTCACTTTCTCCACCTTTGCTCCGGTAATTTCCTCAATAGTGTAATGGACCTTTTCCATTACATTTTGAGCAACTTCAGAAATTTTTGTTCCATAAATTACGACAATCCCAATATTAATAATTAACCTATTCCCATCCACTACCTCTACTTTAACGCCCTTTCTGGTGGTCTCTTTTTTGATTAATTCAGTAAGACCTTCACTTAGCTTGTTTGAAGGAACACCTGCTAAGCCATAACATTCCATGGCTGCGGTACTAGCAATATGAGCAATTACTTCTTTTGATATGTTTATTTTGCCCTTTGGTGTGGATATTTGCATGTTCACATCTTACCTCCCTCTTAATGCTTAATTATATGTTCTTCCCATATAACCAGAAATCCTTTATTGACCTTTTAAGGTTTTACTTGCAACTTAACGAGCAAACTAATTTTACAATATTTTATATGAATGTAACAATATTAAGTACTTCAATTCGCAATTTAACCGAGTTTAACGTAATGCGCAAATAACGAGAGCAAGAAAGTGTTAGTTAAAGCATGTGAAAGCTAGATTGCCAAGACCAAGCTGGACAATAAGAAACGGTAATATTATGATATTCGGCTCTTACTCATAATCGTGGGATAAAGCTGGACATTGACCCTGCTCTATGTTATGATAAAATAAAAAGAATTGAGCAGGAGAGATGATTATGTCAGGTAAATTGAGCTGGAAAGACGTCCTCATAA
>JBFLYC010000013.1:0-95641 GCA_040756735.1 Bacillota bacterium
ATCACCGTAACCAACTTTCAGTCCCCTATTCTACGGGGAATTTACTGTAACGCCGGTCGGCAGCGTCGCAGGATTGGCAAGCTTGGTAACTTTCAGTCCCCTATTCTACGGGGAATTTACTGTAACTATGGAACAACAGAGGAACAACTGAAGATACAACAGCTTTCAGTCCCCTATTCTACGGGGAATTTACTGTAACTCGAAGGCCAGAACGTCATCGCAATCACCGTAACCAACTTTCAGTCCCCTATTCTACGGGGAATTTACTGTAACGCCGGTCGGCAGCGTCGCAGGATTGGCAAGCTTGGTAACTTTCAGTCCCCTATTCTACGGGGAATTTACTGTAACTGTCCGGATCGCACACCGTCAATGTAGTCGTCAATGTACTTTCAGTCCCCTATTCTACGGGGAATTTACTGTAACGTTTTTGGTAAATTAAAGGTTATTGGTATCAGCAAAAAACTTTCAGTCCCCTATTCTACGGGGAATTTACTGTAACTTTCTTCGGGAAATCCGGCAGCGCGGTATCCTTGAATCTTTCAGTCCCCTATTCTACGGGGAATTTACTGTAACGCCCCCGGATTCTGGCCGAGAACGACTGGGCCGGGTCTTTCAGTCCCCTATTCTACGGGGAATTTACTGTAACGGAGGCTGAAAACGAACCAGAATTAACAGAAGTAACTTTCAGTCCCCTATTCTACGGGGAATTTACTGTAACGTCCTCGGTCGGAATCATATTCAACAGTAAAGCTAAGCTTTCAGTCCCCTATTCTACGGGGAATTTACTGTAACTAGTTCAAGCGGCAGACAATCAGGTGCTTGTCGGTCGCTTTCAGTCCCCTATTCTACGGGGAATTTACTGTAACCCGCCGGAAAAGAGCAGGTGGAACGTCTCCAGCGGCACTTTCAGTCCCCTATTCTACGGGGAATTTACTGTAACACAAGCCGCATGAAAGGGAGCAGGCTTTGGCCTATTGTCTTTCAGTCCCCTATTCTACGGGGAATTTACTGTAACTTACACGTGTCCAGGTGATGTGTTATGCTTCTTTATGATGCTTTCAGTCCCCTATTCTACGGGGAATTTACTGTAACTACGAGAAGAGCTATACCAGGCGGGACGATTCCAAGCCTTTCAGTCCCCTATTCTACGGGGAATTTACTGTAACAGACGTGCTGGAGAAATGGCGACTTTTTGCGATGCAGCTTTCAGTCCCCTATTCTACGGGGAATTTACTGTAACGGGCAGGACGGCAAATGGTACTTCATCGATATGGCAGCTTTCAGTCCCCTATTCTACGGGGAATTTACTGTAACACATATGGCTGGGCTGACTTAAGCCCGGCAGAAAAACCTTTCAGTCCCCTATTCTACGGGGAATTTACTGTAACTCTTTTTGCCCGGATTTACGGCTCCGGGCGGGCCGTTCCTTTCAGTCCCCTATTCTACGGGGAATTTACTGTAACCCCGTCGGGTCGAAAGCCGCACCGTAGCCAGTGCCGGTCTTTCAGTCCCCTATTCTACGGGGAATTTACTGTAACTGAACGCCATGCTAAGCTGGCGATGGCATTTCAGCAGCTTTCAGTCCCCTATTCTACGGGGAATTTACTGTAACACCCATTGAGTTTGGTATCAACACTGTTGATTTTTCAGCTTTCAGTCCCCTATTCTACGGGGAATTTACTGTAACCGGCGGCGAGACCGGCGGCCTGGGGATGCCGACGAAGACTTTCAGTCCCCTATTCTACGGGGAATTTACTGTAACGGAATGCGAAGTTCCCATTAGCATCTCGCACGGTCATCCTTTCAGTCCCCTATTCTACGGGGAATTTACTGTAACGCACGCGGACAGACCAGCCGCCGAAGGTGCCGACAACTTTCAGTCCCCTATTCTACGGGGAATTTACTGTAACTGTTATAAGTGGGGAACAAGGAAGCCAGGATTCCACTTTCAGTCCCCTATTCTACGGGGAATTTACTGTAACAAACTCCGCTTTTGAAAGGTATTCTTTGTTATCCATCTTTCAGTCCCCTATTCTACGGGGAATTTACTGTAACAGGGAGGGGGCCCTGGAGTGGGGCCGCCGCCCGGTGACTTTCAGTCCCCTATTCTACGGGGAATTTACTGTAACTCAAGATAACGCTCTAAAAACAGGTACTTTTTACTGCTTTCAGTCCCCTATTCTACGGGGAATTTACTGTAACGAGAACTGCAGGGCCGGGAACCTCTGCCGGACGAACCTTTCAGTCCCCTATTCTACGGGGAATTTACTGTAACGAGGGCGGCTTAATTTATGGTCGCAGTAATCTGTAGCTTTCAGTCCCCTATTCTACGGGGAATTTACTGTAACAACGATTTAAGAAAATACATTCAAAGGACTGCTTGAACTTTCAGTCCCCTATTCTACGGGGAATTTACTGTAACCTGATTATTCCACCGATAGGTATCGCTGGGATCTTGACTTTCAGTCCCCTATTCTACGGGGAATTTACTGTAACCATTTTTCGGCTTAAATGTGGTACAATAAAGAAAAAAGCTTTCAGTCCCCTATTCTACGGGGAATTTACTGTAACGTCGACAAAAAAATCACCCCTCTCCTTATTTTCCCCGCTTTCAGTCCCCTATTCTACGGGGAATTTACTGTAACGACGTGAAGCCGGTATGATGGCGGTAAAGTTCGTTAACTTTCAGTCCCCTATTCTACGGGAATTTACTGTAACAAATATGTCTAAAACAGACAGATGGGAACCATGTCCACTTTCAGTCCCCTATTCTACGGGGAATTTACTGTAACGGCTCAAAGTCATTCTTAAGCCGGTTGTTCCATGCACCCTTTCAGTCCCCTATTCTACGGGGAATTTACTGTAACTAATAACAAATCTATCCATGCTGAACGTTTGTCAAACTTTCAGTCCCCTATTCTACGGGGAATTTACTGTAACTGTCCCTGCCCTGGGTAGTCTTGGTGTCCCAAGGGGTATCTTTCAGTCCCCTATTCTACGGGGAATTTACTGTAACCGGCAGCCCTCTCCATCCTTTACAACAAAGGGTTCCACTTTCAGTCCCCTATTCTACGGGGAATTTACTGTAACGCTGGGCTTTCCGCCAGAACCGCCTGCAGAAGAAAAGCTTTCAGTCCCCTATTCTACGGGGAATTTACTGTAACTGTCCCTGCCCTGGGTAGTCTTGGTGTCCCAAGGGGTATCTTTCAGTCCCCTATTCTACGGGGAATTTACTGTAACCGGCAGCCCTCTCCATCCTTTACAACAAAGGGTTCCACTTTCAGTCCCCTATTCTACGGGGAATTTACTGTAACGCTGGGCTTTCCGCCAGAACCGCCTGCAGAAGAAAAGCTTTCAGTCCCCTATTCTACGGGGAATTTACTGTAACAGCAGTAGCTTCTCGATTGGTATTTCGATAATCTCGACTTTCAGTCCCCTATTCTACGGGGAATTTACTGTAACGAGGTGAAAAACAATGAACAGTATGAGGACTCGTAAACTTTCAGTCCCCTATTCTACGGGGAATTTACTGTAACAGCGCAACAGAAACGTCAACGCCTGGCGGACAAGCACTTTCAGTCCCCTATTCTACGGGGAATTTACTGTAACCGACCGCAACTTTAAATCTTTTTTCGCCCTTATTTCTACTTTCAGTCCCCTATTCTACGGGGAATTTACTGTAACGAAAAACTTGCTTTGCTGGAAAAATACGCTGCCGGACTTTCAGTCCCCTATTCTACGGGGAATTTACTGTAACTATATCACGACGCAAGGGTATGTTCGGGGCGGCGTGTCTTTCAGTCCCCTATTCTACGGGGAATTTACTGTAACTGGTGTTGCTGGTGCGGGACAGGCTGGAAAGAGAGCTTTCAGTCCCCTATTCTACGGGGAATTTACTGTAACGGAGAAGGCGGCGGAGCCATTAACTGGCTACTTGAAACCTTTCAGTCCCCTATTCTACGGGGAATTTACTGTAACATAGCTGCCACCACAAGCCCGATGGGGCCGGTAAGAGCTTTCAGTCCCCTATTCTACGGGGAATTTACTGTAACCCTCGGTTGTTCCTCGGTTGTTCCTCTTTCAGTCCCCTATTCTACGGGGAATTTACTGTAACTGGTATGGTTCAAGAGGAATCAAGGTTTGTGAAGAACTTTCAGTCCCCTATTCTACGGGGAATTTACTGTAACATGGTACTACCGCTGCAATTATTGCGGGCGGTATTTCCCTTTCAGTCCCCTATTCTACGGGGAATTTACTGTAACCCAGTCCCGAAAACATATAACCGATTGTTATTATCGTCCTTTCAGTCCCCTATTCTACGGGGAATTTACTGTAACCATTTTTCGGCTTAAATGTGGTACAATAAAGAAAAAAGCTTTCAGTCCCCTATTCTACGGGGAATTTACTGTAACGTCGACAAAAAAATCACCCCTCTCCTTATTTTCCCCGCTTTCAGTCCCCTATTCTACGGGGAATTTACTGTAACGCAGGAGCAACAGTACAACGGCACTGGATTACGTTACCTTTCAGTCCCCTATTCTACGGGGAATTTACTGTAACGAATATCGAGGCTATCTTTCCGGACGAACCGAGACAAACTTTCAGTCCCCCATTCTACGGGGAATTTACTGTAACGCTCAGCACGACTTTGCAATGAGGCATGCAGAATCCTTTCAGTCCCCTATTCTACGGGGAATTTACTGTAACCTGGACTACGCTCGCACAACCGACTTCGCTAGCTGCTTTCAGTCCCCTATTCTACGGGGAATTTACTGTAACGGACATCAGCAACTTAAAGCCCGTTGTTCCAAGTATAACTTTCAGTCCCCTATTCTACGGGGAATTTACTGTAACGTGCTGCTACCTGGTCTTTTTGATGGCGTGAAGTCCGGCCTTTCAGTCCCCTATTCTACGGGGAATTTACTGTAACTACGTGGTGTTGCTGGTGCGGGACAGGCTGGAAAGAGAGCTTTCAGTCCCCTATTCTACGGGGAATTTACTGTAACTTTAACTATTAATAGCGGTACTTCAAATATCTCGATCTTTCAGTCCCCTATTCTACGGGGAATTTACTGTAACATACGTCCTCCCCTGAGGGCAAGTATTGTGTTCGGGCTTTCAGTCCCCTATTCTACGGGGAATTTACTGTAACGATGGGTTTGCCTGCTCTGCCGCTTCTGTAGTGTTCACTTTCAGTCCCCTATTCTACGGGGAATTTACTGTAACATACCCCGGTAACCTTCGCCCTATTCTGGCCGCATATCCTTTCAGTCCCCTATTCTACGGGGAATTTACTGTAACCAGGGTCTCCCTGACCAGCGGCGGCAAGCTCTCGCGGTCTTTCAGTCCCCTATTCTACGGGGAATTTACTGTAACGCAAAGCTGAGTTTCAGACTTTTGAGCGCGGTGAAGCTTTCAGTCCCCTATTCTACGGGGAATTTACTGTAACTTAGAGCCTATTTTCATAATGAGCTGCCTGGCCTGTTTCTTTCAGTCCCCTATTCTACGGGGAATTTACTGTAACACCCATTGAGTTTGGTATCAGCGCTGTTGATTTTTCAGCTTTCAGTCCCCTATTCTACGGGGAATTTACTGTAACGTTTTTCCGCTTTGGAATGGCCCCAACACCGTAAAAGCTTTCAGTCCCCTATTCTACGGGGAATTTACTGTAACATCGGCCCGCCCGGAGCCTATCCGGACAATAAACGGCCTTTCAGTCCCCTATTCTACGGGGAATTTACTGTAACCAAGTTGTCTGCATGGATACCCGTTGCTAAGGCTATGCCTTTCAGTCCCCTATTCTACGGGGAATTTACTGTAACTCCGAGGGCAGCAGATCTTACTGTAAGACAAAAAACGGACTTTCAGTCCCCTATTCTACGGGGAATTTACTGTAACGGGAGCGCTCATCAAGTACCTCTACAGCACTATGGACTTTCAGTCCCCTATTCTACGGGGAATTTACTGTAACAAAGGCGACTACTGTCCAGGCATTAGCCTCTATACTCCTTTCAGTCCCCTATTCTACGGGGAATTTACTGTAACTTAAGGGATGACGAACCCGTCCCGGAAGGCTTCGAGCCTTTCAGTCCCCTATTCTACGGGGAATTTACTGTAACCCTGTGCGCTAATCATTGCTCTCACCGAATTGACAAGCACTTTCAGTCCCCTATTCTACGGGGAATTTACTGTAACCGCATCCTCCGGCCAGTAGGGGTGATGGCATATTACCCTTTCAGTCCCCTATTCTACGGGGAATTTACTGTAACTAGCGATAAGCCAGGGCGTTCCAAAATGGTTTCAGGGCCTTTCAGTCCCCTATTCTACGGGGAATTTACTGTAACTCTGGCTGGACGAAGCCGGGCAAATGAAACGCGAAGCACTTTCAGTCCCCTATTCTACGGGGAATTTACTGTAACAATTTCTGGTGCTGTTACGGAGAGATGAGAGATAAGGCTTTCAGTCCCCTATTCTACGGGGAATTTACTGTAACTTGACGAATTCCGCAAAGAAATGAGTCTTGTCCAAACTTTCAGTCCCCTATTCTACGGGGAATTTACTGTAACTTAAAGCCTTCTTCCGCAGGGTTAAGGCTGGTGAAAAACCTTTCAGTCCCCTATTCTACGGGGAATTTACTGTAACCATGGCTCCGGGCGGTGGTGAACAAGGTCAGCCGCAGTGCTTTCAGTCCCCTATTCTACGGGGAATTTACTGTAACCTCTAATCTCCTCCCCAGGGCCCCCGATAATAACCCTTTCAGTCCCCTATTCTACGGGGAATTTACTGTAACCAATATTTGTGTCTAACCTGACTGCACAGGAAATAAACTTTCAGTCCCCTATTCTACGGGGAATTTACTGTAACCCTTATCGACACTACCGGCTCCTACCGCCCAGGCATCTTTCAGTCCCCTATTCTACGGGGAATTTACTGTAACACGCACTTCCTTCTTGCCGCCATTTACTATGACTTATCTTTCAGTCCCCTATTCTACGGGGAATTTACTGTAACAAAATTGAAAATCCCTGGGGCTCTGGAGACCGGTGGCTTTCAGTCCCCTATTCTACGGGGAATTTACTGTAACCAGTTAGCTTTAATTGCACGCCTTCTTTTATCGCTTACTTTCAGTCCCCTATTCTACGGGGAATTTACTGTAACCGCTTATAGCTTTGTAGCAAAGGCCGCCAATAACATCCCTTTCAGTCCCCTATTCTACGGGGAATTTACTGTAACGTGGCCATCGCTTTCAATATCCCGCCGCAGTTGATAAACTTTCAGTCCCCTATTCTACGGGGAATTTACTGTAACTATTTCCTGGGATTCAAACTTGTCTTTGATGGCAGCAACTTTCAGTCCCCTATTCTACGGGGAATTTACTGTAACCTGTGCGCTAATCATTGCTCTCACCGAATTGACAAGCCTTTCAGTCCCCTATTCTACGGGGAATTTACTGTAACACCTTGAGCTGGCAAAGCTCTAAGGGCATGACCAGCGCTTTCAGTCCCCTATTCTACGGGGAATTTACTGTAACTGAGTGATTGGACCACTGCGGACAGCTTCAAGTGGACTTTCAGTCCCCTATTCTACGGGGAATTTACTGTAACAAATTCGCTGACGGTCACCCGCTGTACGATTTCTTCCCTTTCAGTCCCCTATTCTACGGGGAATTTACTGTAACTTATATGCCGTATGGGGCAGAAAAGCAGAAATAGCGAACTTTCAGTCCCCTATTCTACGGGGAATTTACTGTAACGCGAAGCCCAAAGAAGAGCCCATCATGCTCTGGTAGGCTTTCAGTCCCCTATTCTACGGGGAATTTACTGTAACGCAGATCCACCAGCTGCATGCTCTCAAACGTCTGGCTCACTTTCAGTCCCCTATTCTACGGGGAATTTACTGTAACGACGCTCCTACCAACGCGCGCTTCACGGCCATTTTCTGGCTTTCAGTCCCCTATTCTACGGGGAATTTACTGTAACGCCGCAATCATTGACCTGGTGGTTCAGTTCACAAAGCTTTCAGTCCCCTATTCTACGGGGAATTTACTGTAACTGTGACCAAGGCGTTGAAGGCAGGCAAAATCTCGGCTTTCAGTCCCCTATTCTACGGGGAATTTACTGTAACCTGAAAAGAAAAGGTTTTGATACTTATGTTGTTCAAATCTTTCAGTCCCCTATTCTACGGGGAATTTACTGTAACGCTTGTGCCCCTGTTACCCAATAAACCAGTGAAGATTCCTTTCAGTCCCCTATTCTACGGGGAATTTACTGTAACTTGTAACTTTCATCTTTGTAACTGGTTCACCTGTTCGTCTTTCAGTCCCCTATTCTACGGGGAATTTACTGTAACCCATTTTGGGCTGATGCTGAACACACTATTTTAGAAACTTTCAGTCCCCTATTCTACGGGGAATTTACTGTAACACCTGATGAATCATGGAAAGGGTGAATTTGCTTCATATCTTTCAGTCCCCTATTCTACGGGGAATTTACTGTAACAGAAAGCGGACAGTAAGCCGGTCAAGTTGGTATCAGCTTTCAGTCCCCTATTCTACGGGGAATTTACTGTAACTCAGGATGCCGACGATGCTGTAACCGTATCCCTTGCCCTTTCAGTCCCCTATTCTACGGGGAATTTACTGTAACCACAGGACAAGAAACCATAAGGGTTGGATTCAAGGTCTTTCAGTCCCCTATTCTACGGGGAATTTACTGTAACTTGATTCAAATGATTGCAGAAGATTTTAACCTGAACATCTTTCAGTCCCCTATTCTACGGGGAATTTACTGTAACTCAGCTATAGGCATGGGGGTGAGCTAATGTCAAGAACTTTCAGTCCCCTATTCTACGGGGAATTTACTGTAACGGTGGCAACCTCCAAGGGGCTTTACAGCTGCTAGAAACTTTCAGTCCCCTATTCTACGGGGAATTTACTGTAACTTCGTCGCCATTCTTTCCACCACCGTCCTCCCTGTGGACTTTCAGTCCCCTATTCTACGGGGAATTTACTGTAACTCATCGTACGGTACCTAAGGGAAAGAGCGACTGGTGGTCTTTCAGTCCCCTATTCTACGGGGAATTTACTGTAACATTATCCCGTCAGTGGGCATCGCTGGGATCTTAATCTTTCAGTCCCCTATTCTACGGGGAATTTACTGTAACCGGGATAACGACACCATCAACCTGGACGGCTGGAACCCTTTCAGTCCCCTATTCTACGGGGAATTTACTGTAACTTCTAGACGTAAACGATCGGGGGACTATTTCGGTCAACTTTCAGTCCCCTATTCTACGGGGAATTTACTGTAACAAGATGGACGCCCTGAACAAGTGGCTTATTGGCCTCCCTTTCAGTCCCCTATTCTACGGGGAATTTACTGTAACCGACCGGCTTATCCTGGACTATGAAAGCCCGGTGAGCGCTTTCAGTCCCCTATTCTACGGGGAATTTACTGTAACGTAAAAGTACATTCCTGGACATGGTGAAAACCATGTTCTTTCAGTCCCCTATTCTACGGGGAATTTACTGTAACCAGTGCAACTGGCATCATCATGGGGGCTTTTACAGTAGCCTTTCAGTCCCCTATTCTACGGGGAATTTACTGTAACATCGTACGGTACCTAAGGGAAAGAGCGACTGGTGGTCTTTCAGTCCCCTATTCTACGGGGAATTTACTGTAACTTTTATAATGTAATTAATCAAATAATCCAATTTAATTTACTTTCAGTCCCCTATTCTACGGGGAATTTACTGTAACACATTGGGACACCAGTAGAGGTCTCCGGGAAGTTGGTTGCTTTCAGTCCCCTATTCTACGGGGAATTTACTGTAACCCTCGTGAGTTTTCCTCCAGTCACCTCCCTTGTAATCTTTCAGTCCCCTATTCTACGGGGAATTTACTGTAACTTAGCTCTGAAACGATTTTGGTCTCGTCCACCTCCTCTTTCAGTCCCCTATTCTACGGGGAATTTACTGTAACTCTTTCGTCCCTTCCCATACAACTTCTGCCTTCTCCCCTTTCAGTCCCCTATTCTACGGGGAATTTACTGTAACACTTGACAACTGACGGCATTAACGGAGGCTACCTGGACTTTCAGTCCCCTATTCTACGGGGAATTTACTGTAACTAAATCATGGAACATTCCAACCACAAAAGGTGACCTTCTTTCAGTCCCCTATTCTACGGGGAATTTACTGTAACGGAAAGTGAGCCAGACTACCGGTATTGGTGTGGATGCCCCTTTCAGTCCCCTATTCTACGGGGAATTTACTGTAACTTCGAAAATTTCCCCCTATCCTCAAAGGTTAGCCTCTTTCAGTCCCCTATTCTACGGGGAATTTACTGTAACATTCATTGGGGTATAGACCGGGGTATAGACCAAATGGCTTTCAGTCCCCTATTCTACGGGGAATTTACTGTAACATACTTTATTCTACGATGAAGACCTTTCCACCGCCCCACTTTCAGTCCCCTATTCTACGGGGAATTTACTGTAACTTTTGCGCAGAGAAAGGCAGCATAATCTGGTTACCCCTTTCAGTCCCCTATTCTACGGGGAATTTACTGTAACGGCTGCCGCTAAGGGTGACCCGGAGCGGGCTGCTAGCTCTTTCAGTCCCCTATTCTACGGGGAATTTACTGTAACGCCTTTGTGGCTACCGCACCTCCCGGCGATCTGTTGACTTTCAGTCCCCTATTCTACGGGGAATTTACTGTAACTTGTTGATGTCGATCTTGCCAATGAAAGCGATGAATCTTTCAGTCCCCTATTCTACGGGGAATTTACTGTAACAGTAAACCCTCCCACTGCATAAAGCCTGCCGTTGCCCTTTCAGTCCCCTATTCTACGGGGAATTTACTGTAACTCAGCCGGATGCCAGTTGTAGAAATAACCTCTGTGGCTTTCAGTCCCCTATTCTACGGGGAATTTACTGTAACAGAATATCAAGAATCCTTGACCAAAAGGGATTTGTTACTTTCAGTCCCCTATTCTACGGGGAATTTACTGTAACTGCAACCATGATTTCACATTTATTTTTCTTTGATTTTCTTTCAGTCCCCTATTCTACGGGGAATTTACTGTAACTCATGTAGTTCTCCAGGTTCCAGCCGTCCAGGTTGACTTTCAGTCCCCTATTCTACGGGGAATTTACTGTAACTGTTTCCCTGGCAAGAGCAAGTGCAACCCTTTCTGACTTTCAGTCCCCTATTCTACGGGGAATTTACTGTAACTATTTTTAATATTTTTTCATATCGCTTGATTCCATCACTTTCAGTCCCCTATTCTACGGGGAATTTACTGTAACATGGCGGTGGGTGAATTCCTACTTGGTAAAAAGAACATCTTTCAGTCCCCTATTCTACGGGGAATTTACTGTAACGAATAGAAAATATTTAATTGAACTTTGTAATGAGTTTCCTTTCAGTCCCCTATTCTACGGGGAATTTACTGTAACACATTCAGGGTATTTGCTTCAAAATTACCTTCAGACTTTCAGTCCCCTATTCTACGGGGAATTTACTGTAACCAGCTTCAAGGGAATACCTTATCAGAAGGGCAAGAGAACTTTCAGTCCCCTATTCTACGGGGAATTTACTGTAACGTTAACATGCCACCAAGACATGGTAAATCAAGAACAGCCTTTCAGTCCCCTATTCTACGGGGAATTTACTGTAACTACATCAATCAGAAATTATACTGATGCTGCTGACACTCTTTCAGTCCCCTATTCTACGGGGAATTTACTGTAACTTTTTTCTGATTTTGAAAATAACATGCAAGAAGATGCACTTTCAGTCCCCTATTCTACGGGGAATTTACTGTAACGAACTATTTAAGGGGTGGGCTTAATGGCAAGAAGCTCTTTCAGTCCCCTATTCTACGGGGAATTTACTGTAACGATCAGTTTTCACGATACATGCCGGGATACTGCGGCACTTTCAGTCCCCTATTCTACGGGGAATTTACTGTAACATGCAGAGCTGGAAGTATTGAGGGCGATGTTAAGACCTTTCAGTCCCCTATTCTACGGGGAATTTACTGTAACAGTCTTTTTTTGCCTGGACACCCAGGCCGGTGAAAGCTTTCAGTCCCCTATTCTACGGGGAATTTACTGTAACGCGGCATTCAACTCATGGATCGCAGCGTCTATGAGCTGCTTTCAGTCCCCTATTCTACGGGGAATTTACTGTAACTTCATCCAGTGCCTTTTGTTGGTGTGGGTATAGCTTCATCTTTCAGTCCCCTATTCTACGGGGAATTTACTGTAACTATTCTTGTCAACAGAAGATTGCTATTGTTACATCCAACTTTCAGTCCCCTATTCTACGGGGAATTTACTGTAACTATTAGAGACTTAACTGATGCGAGTGATAATGTCCGAACTTTCAGTCCCCTATTCTACGGGGAATTTACTGTAACTTCCTGCGCGTATCCGAAAACGTGCTGTGGCTGTCCCTTTCAGTCCCCTATTCTACGGGGAATTTACTGTAACGCTCTGTGGCCAGGTCGCTTGTGTTGGCCTGGGTCCTCTTTCAGTCCCCTATTCTACGGGGAATTTACTGTAACTTAGACGTTTACCTAGACGACAAATTTAAGTTTATACTTTCAGTCCCCTATTCTACGGGGAATTTACTGTAACGGTTATCCCCCCTAACGCACACCCAGGAATTAACCCTCTTTCAGTCCCCTATTCTACGGGGAATTTACTGTAACGTAGTGACACCGCTCCCCACCCTGCATTTATTGTGGGCCTTTCAGTCCCCTATTCTACGGGGAATTTACTGTAACTGGCGTCAACGAGGAAAAGCTGGATGACATCCTCTTCGCTTTCAGTCCCCTATTCTACGGGGAATTTACTGTAACTTCTGCTTCAGCCGCTCCAACGGCCACCTTTCCGGCCACCTTTCAGTCCCCTATTCTACGGGGAATTTACTGTAACAGGATGCGGAACTATCATCAGAGCAACAAAGGAAGTCACTTTCAGTCCCCTATTCTACGGGGAATTTACTGTAACTTATGTCACACTGGATGATATTCACAAAGCTTTATCTTTCAGTCCCCTATTCTACGGGGAATTTACTGTAACCTTTACGGCTGTAACTAACCCTGAGCCTACTTATGACTTTCAGTCCCCTATTCTACGGGGAATTTACTGTAACAGCATTGTTGGCGAAACATGGAGTAACTTACAAGGAATCTTTCAGTCCCCTATTCTACGGGGAATTTACTGTAACAAACTGGGATGATGTAAAGCTTGCGGGCAAGAATACACTTTCAGTCCCCTATTCTACGGGGAATTTACTGTAACAGAGCTTTGGAAAACAAAAGATATGTTGTAGACAGGCTTTCAGTCCCCTATTCTACGGGGAATTTACTGTAACTTTATCAGATTGCTGATGAAATGGCCAAATACTGCATCTTTCAGTCCCCTATTCTACGGGGAATTTACTGTAACTTCATTTATCTTTCTGCATATGAAGGAAGTGTTCAAACTTTCAGTCCCCTATTCTACGGGGAATTTACTGTAACGGAACCTATATCATCAACAGCAAGCTATGAGCTTGAATCTTTCAGTCCCCTATTCTACGGGGAATTTACTGTAACGCCTCTAAATCTAGCCTGCACCATAATCCCTCCACACCTTTCAGTCCCCTATTCTACGGGGAATTTACTGTAACTAGTGCCTTGACATTCTATTTAGTTACTCACTTCCATCTTTCAGTCCCCTATTCTACGGGGAATTTACTGTAACCCGAACAGGGGCCCTAGTGGATATTATGAATTTGCCTTTCAGTCCCCTATTCTACGGGGAATTTACTGTAACCTCCATCTGGTCCTGCTGTAAGAGCTTCTATGTTTACCCTTTCAGTCCCCTATTCTACGGGGAATTTACTGTAACACAGCGACCCGTCCGGCGCTTTCATCATTGTCACCCTTTCAGTCCCCTATTCTACGGGGAATTTACTGTAACGAAAGGAAACTTTAGGAGGGATAACAAAATGGCTAAGACTTTCAGTCCCCTATTCTACGGGGAATTTACTGTAACCAGGAAGAGGAAGTGGTTGAATGATAGCATCTAAACCTTTCAGTCCCCTATTCTACGGGGAATTTACTGTAACAATGGAATAATTCCGCAGTTCACGCATGGAAAGACAAACTTTCAGTCCCCTATTCTACGGGGAATTTACTGTAACCAAGAAAAGCAAGTTCCAATTATGCTGTTGATAATCACTTTCAGTCCCCTATTCTACGGGGAATTTACTGTAACTGCCCGCTTACTGCCAGGCACATCACGAACGGCGGCTCCTTTCAGTCCCCTATTCTACGGGGAATTTACTGTAACAAATAGAATACTGGGACGGTCGCACAGATGCCTATCTCTTTCAGTCCCCTATTCTACGGGGAATTTACTGTAACGATGTCCGCGTTCTCGATGTCGCCATGGGATAAATACTTTCAGTCCCCTATTCTACGGGGAATTTACTGTAACAATGGGCTTGGAATGCGGCCATGAATGCAAATCCAATCTTTCAGTCCCCTATTCTACGGGGAATTTACTGTAACTCGAGGCCCCGCTGCCATTCGAGCGGCGGGGCCGGGCTTTCAGTCCCCTATTCTACGGGGAATTTACTGTAACTTCCAGCGGCTTTCCAGCCAGTTGGCTACAGCAACAATCTTTCAGTCCCCTATTCTACGGGGAATTTACTGTAACGCTTCAGCCCAGGAGCGCACTGTGGCGGCACAGGAGCCTTTCAGTCCCCTATTCTACGGGGAATTTACTGTAACTAAATTGGTATCTTGAGAACTTCTCAAAACAATATTATCCTTTCAGTCCCCTATTCTACGGGGAATTTACTGTAACTTCAAATCACGCAGTCAAAAGGTGGCGGGAGCGAGCCTTTCAGTCCCCTATTCTACGGGGAATTTACTGTAACGATATTCCTTCTCTGAAGAGATTACCCTTGCAGTCAACTTTCAGTCCCCTATTCTACGGGGAATTTACTGTAACGCAGCCACGTTCCCACTGCAGCCAGGTCCTCATGGCCCTTTCAGTCCCCTATTCTACGGGGAATTTACTGTAACCCTCCTTGTGCGCCAGCCTCCAGCGTGATATACTGACTTTCAGTCCCCTATTCTACGGGGAATTTACTGTAACTCAGTCGCCGCCGGGTCCACTGTTTGGAAAATCCAACCTTTCAGTCCCCTATTCTACGGGGAATTTACTGTAACAGAAACCCCTGCTCATCCGGCACGACATTCGAGTAAACTTTCAGTCCCCTATTCTACGGGGAATTTACTGTAACAACAGCAAGGACTCCTTTTCGGTTACCAGGTCCCGGCTTTCAGTCCCCTATTCTACGGGGAATTTACTGTAACACCGTGTTACCGGGACCGAATACGCGGTCTAAGTTTGGCTTTCAGTCCCCTATTCTACGGGGAATTTACTGTAACGTTTATCGTAGGGGAACGAATGAGTATGAACAGGAGCTTTCAGTCCCCTATTCTACGGGGAATTTACTGTAACCCGCATCCTGTCCTTGCCTTTCTCGCCGATTTTGCTTCTTTCAGTCCCCTATTCTACGGGGAATTTACTGTAACGCCAGCAACACCCAATGTAAGAAATGTGAGTTTTGCCTTTCAGTCCCCTATTCTACGGGGAATTTACTGTAACCCCCTGCCCCAGATGCGGACACGAGCGCATGAAGCCGGCTTTCAGTCCCCTATTCTACGGGGAATTTACTGTAACGTCGTCGCCGAACGTCACTTTGGTGCCGTTCTCCTCATCTTTCAGTCCCCTATTCTACGGGGAATTTACTGTAACACAGTACCGGATATGGACCTTGCCAGGCACTACGACTTTCAGTCCCCTATTCTACGGGGAATTTACTGTAACCAGGAAATGATCACTAAAGCAATGGAACCTATCCTAAACTTTCAGTCCCCTATTCTACGGGGAATTTACTGTAACATCCGCCATATCTTAACCGTCCAGGTACGCTGTCTGCTTTCAGTCCCCTATTCTACGGGGAATTTACTGTAACAAATTTAGCGGCAAAGCAATGTTGCAATTTTATGCCGACTTTCAGTCCCCTATTCTACGGGGAATTTACTGTAACCAATACATATTGCGTCGGCAAAGGGGATTACAGGCCCTTTCAGTCCCCTATTCTACGGGGAATTTACTGTAACTGAAAGCCACGTCGGTTGGTTTTAACCCGGCTAAGCTTTCAGTCCCCTATTCTACGGGGAATTTACTGTAACATTGCTGTTATCCCCGCGCACAGCTCCTGTACGGCTTCACTTTCAGTCCCCTATTCTACGGGGAATTTACTGTAACAAAGATTAGAAGCTTATATTGTCAGATGGTAGGTAGCTTTCAGTCCCCTATTCTACGGGGAATTTACTGTAACACTCTTTACCTATGTTGATATCTACTAAGAATTGTTTTCTTTCAGTCCCCTATTCTACGGGGAATTTACTGTAACAAGATAACGACATTTATTAATAAGAGAGTCGTGATCTTTCAGTCCCCTATTCTACGGGGAATTTACTGTAACCCCAGTACAGGAAGCTATACCCGTATTCGATACCACTTTCAGTCCCCTATTCTACGGGGAATTTACTGTAACAAAGGAGGGAGCGAAAGCTATGGGGAATAATTCATCTTTCAGTCCCCTATTCTACGGGGAATTTACTGTAACAGACCTCAAAACCCTCCACTAACCTAACTCTACCAACACATTTCCAAATCAGTATGCACCTTGAATCTCGAAGATAAATATTTTGCACAAAAACCACCACTATCTGCGAAAATCTATTGAATGCAGTATGAATAGTACGGACACGCATCATAACAGTTCGTAGATAAACCTGGATCAATTTCATCGTATACCATTCTCATTTTATCATCTCTTTCTTCAATAAACCACTGGCGCAATTCATCGTTTATTATATGAAAATCTTTCTGAATATATAGTCGACCATTTTTAAATTCACCATAAACGATACATCCAATATTTATAGGATATTCATAAATTGCTTCCATAACCAAGGCATAACCTGTGGTTGTTAAGCGATGAAAATCCCTTCTAGGACCAAACTTTAAGTCCATTATCATAGGCTCCGAAAAAACAAATGCATCAGAACTTAGATTGGCGCTTAGTCCTAGAAAAGTTCCATCCAATTTTTGTTCTAATACAAATGGCACAACCTGTGCAGCTAATGAATCCTCACCTATGTAAGGTTGCCTAGACAACACTTCATGTATTCTTGAAGAAATTCTAAAGTATTCATAGTCATAAAGTCTCTCAACATAGTCCTTCAGGTCGACTTCGCTTCCGTTTATGTCACCAGCCCTATCCAGAAAATTCTTTCTGATTACCGACAGCTCATTGAGAGCGAAAGTAATACCATTGGGACCATGGTCATAAATGAGTTTTTTTGTTCTTACTAATACTGTAACTATTAAATCATGTAATAGAGAGCCGATTTTCATGGCAGCATTTGGTTCAACTTTCATCTTTTCAACCTTGTTAAGATACACATCGCGGCCACTAGAACAGTATTTATTAGCAATTTGATATAAAGGCAAACGAATATCATATATAGGCTCTAAGGGTGGTTGAAACCAATACCACCCTCGCAATTCATCTGCAACACCTTGCTCTCTTGATTTTGGCAAATAACCTTTAAGTAGTTTTTTCCTCTCATCATCATTGAGGAAGTACATCCCCTAAATCACCCCATATCAGCGCAGTAATTCTTAAACTCACAATTCAAACAACGCTGTTTAGACCTGATGTAACCAGGCATTTTTTCACCTTCAGCAACCTTTTGAATTGCACTCAAGACCTTTTTAATATGTTCCCTCATACTTTGAGTTATCTCTAATGGAATAATGGTCTTTGTAGGAATTAGATAAATAAAACCAAATCGTATAGGCTTTAAATATTTTTCTTCCAATAACATTGCATAGGCAGCCAATTGGTATTTTTGGTGTAACCCCTTTTTGCTAATACTATGTTTAAACTCGACTGGATAAATTGCGCCATTTGCTGATACAATCATCATGTCAAGAACACCATGTAAGCCTAGTCTATCAGATACAAGAGAAACTTGAAAAAATCTTTCTCCATTTTCGAAGATGCCATAAGATTTTAATCCCCTTCTTTTTTCCAGCTTCTTCACTTCCATATGCTCTAGTTTGCCATACTCCATTTTTCGGGTCACTCTGCGTGGCACAGGTAGAACATAATAGTAGTATAAAATCCGTGGACAATATATATATTGCTTAAGATCAGATACCTTTAATGCCATCATTCATCCTTCACTCCGTGATTAACAATTTCATACTTTAACTTAATATCTTTATCACAAAGCGGGTATATTTGAATGTTACCCTCTCTTTTACCAAGAGTTCGCTTCAGGCGTTGTCGCAACTCATCACGACGATTATGGTTTATATCCCCCAGGAATGCACTGTATTGAATACGTTGCAAGCCATAATCTTTACAAGCTTCTCCTATTTTGTTTCTCGTCCTGTCATCAGGAATGTCATAAATCACCAGGGTATGCATAATTACCATCCACTCACAAAGGGTTGATATTTACTTTCGCCCCTAACAAAAGTAGCTATGGATCTTGCTTGTCGCTGGATTATTGTAGAAAATTTGTGTTTTTTCTTTTCGTAAGTATCAGTTGCTTCAAGTCTTTCCAGTATTTTATTTGCCAACTCTTTTCTTGTTTCAACAGAGAGTTTTCCATCATCCATTTCAACCTTGAATCCTTTACTAAACATGGCAATGATTACTCTATCAACTACAGCCTGCCTAAACTCTTCAATTAGGTCAAGCACCAATGAAGGCTTTCCGGGCCTGTCCACATGCATAAATCCCGCAAAGGGTTCTAGACCGGCAAGCAATACTGCGCTCCAAACCTGTGAGTATAAGATGCCGTAGCCATAATTCAACATAGAGTTAAAAGGATCTTCAGCACCACGATGTTCCCTGCCAGGAAACTCTACTTTACCCTCAAGTATTAATGCTACTTGCTCCCAATAAATAGCTGAAGCTCTTCCTTCAATGGAAAGCAGCTGTCCCCTCACCTCATCAATTTTATTGCCACCATAATGATCCAATTCTTTTAATATTACTTCCATTTTACTGGCTGCTGTCATAACCTTTTCGTATGTTTCCTTTTTCGCTTCTTTTCGGTGCTTAGAAAAATACTTAAGGGTGTTAATCTGGTTTTTAATTTTACCTGCAATAAAGGATTTTGACAAAGTTACTCCCCGGCAATCATTGTAAGCCATTAATTGCTCGCGTCTTGTCTGTACAGTAGCGCACAACTGGGGTGAACTTATTTTAGCGTAAGGCTGCCCTGAACTTGACAAGAAGTTTATTTGTATCCCATACTCCATACACATTTTGATAGCATCACTTGATAAGGAGGCGCCCCCTGTAGTAATAGTAATTTGAGCAAGGTCAAAAAAAGGCACTTCTTGCGTTACTTTGCCGTTTTCTTTAATCACAAGACGCTCACTTTTTTTGCCTATAAATGAACCGAAATTATTAACTACAAGGTTCATAATACTTTCACACCTGCCCTATTACAGCTACTTACATTTTATTTTTAAAAGCAAAGTCCCATTTCATTGTATTCAGCGTCAACTACAGTAATATGATTGTGCCGCCATGATTTCAACCATTTAAGTTGCCCAGGTCTGATAGGGACAAGTAGTTCACTTGCAATGATAGGATTACGGTTTAATAACGAATTATATTTATCAAGCAAAGGTGCAGGAAGAACTTCAATACTATCAAATGCCTGATAAAAATCTTTTTCCATTCCAACATTAGTATTAAACCCATACAGTAAAGGCAAATTACCATGCATAAAATTACTATAGGCTATGTTAAATCCATTTTCCCATATTTGTCTTACCTCACCCTTATATACTTCATCAAGCCAATTAGTAACTTGGAGTTCATTAATGGGTAAATTATTGTTGGCTATTAATATATCTAGAGCATTGCTAACAAGTTGGTCTAAATACACTTCTTGACCATCATTAGGTTTTGAAAAGATGAATACATCTGCTACCCCATGTCTAAGCCTCCTATTTACCCTCCCAAATCTTTGCAGTAATGCTTCGAGAGGAGCTGGCTCGGTGAATATAACATCTAGATCAATATCTAAGCTTACTTCAACAACCTGCGTACTTATTAAAATTATGTTTTTTTGTTTCTTAGAATGTGCCCCTGTAAAATCAATAACTTTTTTTTCTATTTTTGCTCGATCCAGATTATTAAATCTTCCATGCAGTAAAAGTACTTCAATGGATTTACCTTCACTCATACATTTTTCTTTTATTGATTGAAAAACTAATTGAGCATGTTTCACTGTATTACAGCACACTAAAGCGCTTTTTCCATCTATAACAGAATTAACAATTTGCTTAATGGAAGATTCACTTAAAATCTCATCATCAATTATTCTAATACAGTGTCTTGTAAATCTACTGCATAGGTTTTCATCAGCCTTAATTATATTTTCAATACCTAAAGTTTCATCTAATTTTTCAATGAACATAGTAGGCAAAGTAGCCGTCATTATAAAAAACCGGGTATTAAAATTATCCTTCAAAAATCTAGCTAAACCAAGTATTAAGGCTAACTTTTGCGGTTCATAAGCATGTATTTCATCAAAAACAATTACTGAATTAAAATAATCAGATAAGATTTGCTCATAAGTCTTTAATCGAAATAGGGCTTTTAATAATTGGTATGGACTGAGAACTCGAACTGGATAATAATTAAATCTAGCTAACTTTTTTGCCAATTTTGCATTAAATGCAGCTGAATCTTGGTCACCAGACTCATCTAAATTTCGTCTATAAAGGGATAGAACACTTCTGCCATGCTCCAGTCCAACATGCCCCTTAAATCCAATTCTGTTTAACCTATCATACATTGCATTCATACTTGCTTGATAAGGAAGCATGTAAAAAAGGCGAGCTGGTCGATCATATTTTGATCTTTGATTTATAGCCCACAACAAGGAAGATTCGGTTTTTCCACTACCTGTCGGAGCAATCAATAATGTTGATCCTTCAGCAAATAAGCATTGCTTTTGGTGAGTGTAAAGCTTGTCTTTACGCATGAAATTAGATAATAAAATATCACTAGTCGGTAGATCTGCCGCAAACACCTCACCTGTACTGGCTGAAGCCGCATAATCACACATATTTATAAAACCTCTAATTGTTAAAGATAAGACTCTATTTTTTGTCTCTCTTTTTAGGTTGCGCACTAAAAGACCATACTGTTGTACCCAAAATCGCAGACGTTGAGGACCATGGTGATAAATAGCTCCTATAGCATTATTTTTGTCAATAGATTTTGGTATAACAATTCCAAAACCTTGTAAACCAAGTTCATGCAGCCAGCATTCGCTAATCCTAAATACCCATTCATATAATAATGCTAATACACTTTTGTCGAGGTCTTTTATAACGGAATCAAAACTTTCTATAGTATATTCATCATATACATCATACAAATCAAATATTTGAAATGGTTCTTTATGATGGGACACAATAGCTGCCATTATCCAGTTCAGTTCTTCTTTTTCACAAGTACCTTCAAGCCAATTAAGGAACAACAAAGAGTATACTTCGTGACGGTGAGTCCAAGGTTTACCGTCACGAAGGCCATCTTGAAAAGGTCTACATATTTTGCCAAAATCATGCATAAAGCTTCCCCAAAACAAACAATGCCATAACCTTGGAAACTGCAATATATCAGCCATATAAGGCCTTATTTTAATGTGTTCTTCAAGACGTTTTAATACATTCCAAGTATGTTCTAATAAGGATTCTCCTGTCATGCTGTCGCTAGAAGCTTTTTTTGCCCAAATATGTCTAAGTTCATGATGTAAATTCAATAGACTCATATTCATCTCCTATTAAAGAATGAAACAATGTTCCAAAATAAAGACCATCATATTCGGGAGAATCCGGGTCAACCAAGTACTGTTGAGAGTTATACTGCAACAAATCTGTACTTTTAATCCTTTGTTTTATAAGCAGATATCGCGAAAAAATAGGTTCTCTATTTACATGGTAATTCAAGTACCTAGGCATCAATTCAACTATTCCTTTACCAACTTCCAAAATCATCGAATATGGTGCCAAAGTGTTTTCAAAATATGCACCCTGCTCCTGTCTCAATTCAATAACCTTAACATCAGTGTAAGTAAACAAATCTTGTGATCGACCCAAAACAACTGGATATTTAGGAGATTTAAAAGCTTTATCCCATTCTGGTTTGTTAAGATATAGTGTTAGCCTGGGTTCAAATAGCAATGTACGCTTAAATGGATTGGTGTTCCCTTCTAATACCTTTGGCGCGTTAAAATTTTTCAACCTACCGCTTGAATGTGTCAAAACATGTATGTGTTCCAGGTCATCTACCTTACATCGATATGTAAACTTGTATGCAAACAACAACCCTTTAGGGTCAATCCACTCTCCTAAGACACTGCATATATGACCATATATGGTTGCAGGGGGAGGCATTTCATATGAAGGGTGGATGGATTGCATAAAATGAGGATATCTAAATGAAGTAACAACTCCCTCAGCTTGTATTTTAAGTACTTGCATAGCAACTCTCACTCCAACCATAGTGCGTTGTTTGGATTTCTTAAATCATTTATAAAGGATTGAAAAGCTTCTCTGGGATGACCTATTTTAATTTCGACAGGTTTCTCTTGAGATGAAATTTGTAAGAGCTTATCCAATTCCTCTTCCCGATAACCCTTCACCCAACCAACATATATACATGAAAGGAGATCATCTTTAAATACTTTCATCACTTCATTGAGAGAGTCTACCTTTAGCTCAGGAAGCCCTTTAGCATTAGAGCCAATTGTATGATTAAAAATGTGATTTCCACCTTTTGTAACTCCCATAACCACAATCACTGGCGACACATCTGTGTAATGTAAAGCCTGTTTTGCCCCGCCTTCTAGTCTTGCTAGTCCTTCAAATAGAGTGCTTATGCGATTTATTCTATCCTCAGTCTTTAATCGATAAGCTTTTTCTTCCATTAAATGCTCTAGATTATTTTTACCAGCCTGTTCCTTTCTTTTATCATCCAAATTCTTAAACCCAGTTTTGTTTCGATACCAGAATGTTCCACTTGCGTTTAAGTTTAATGAGAAGAGACCTTTTAAGGTTGTCCTGTAAAATTGGTGCTCAAAAGGTACCGGATCTCCCTCATGGCGCGACATTACACCAAAATCTTCAACAATGTTAACCGGTGATATTGAAACAAATGTTCCGACACGAAAAGGTGAAATACGTGTAACTGTTTCATCGGTAGGTGTTGCTCCATCATGTTCCATCTTATCTTTAACTTTTTTAGATGGGGCTCTCATATAACCAAATAAATCATCATCCCAATATAGTATAGGATTTGCATCAGTATAGGCAACCTTTTCCTCTCTAAAAATTGGAGCAGCTATCCACCCTAATTCATTATTCTCTAAGGTTGTACGTAGCCAATATCTGAAAGACTGTGCAGAAACATATGGATATGCTCCTTCTTTTGTACGAATATACTTTACACCTGAAGTATTATCAGTTCTTGCTCCTTGAACACTCCCTAAATTATTCAAAGCTGAAGCTGGAGCATCAATTAACAACAGACCCGTTACAAAAGCCATATGAAAAACCTCCTTTAATTGGTAGCTTCTTTATCCTCTTCAATCTCAGTTAATACATCAAGATTTTTGGCGAACCATCCTTTATAATGTAGTTGTTCAATCATACGAATTAATAAAAGGTCTCGTGCCAACCGCCAATCTTTATAAGCAAGCTCTTCACCTTCCTCAAATATGTCCAAATAAGGCTCAAAATTTATTAAAGGTTCTTTCCCTTGCTTAACTGTATAAAAATTTGCTTTCAATAATATTGCTCTAAAATATTCATACTTTTGCTCAGTAAAGAAATTTCTAAAAAATTTCCTATCATTGTTCTCAAATACATATGAAGCTAATTTATCAGCCACCGTCCGAATATTCTCGATTCTATCTTTATTCAAATTCATCACCTCCCTCAAAAACAATGAAGTTATTTTCCAAGAAACAATTTCAGCTTCTTGGACACTAGAATAGTTTCCACGAGGATCATCTTTTTTGGCCCATTTTAAAGCTACTCTCAAGAAGTATAATCGTATGAATTCTTCAGCACTGTCAGGCAATTTAAAAATATCTTCATATAAGTAATTTATCTTGACAGATCCAGCTTTTTTTGTTTGGTCTTGTATTCGCCATGCTTTGTTTACGATAATCTGCCAATCGTCCTTATAATCAGGATTTTGAATTCGACTGATAAAAGAAGTAATCTCTAAGGGTAGATTATAAATATCTAAGGAAGGATTTTGACCACTGTTTGACATATGATATGCAGTTAAAGAAAATAGTCCATTATTCTCTAAATTATTTCGAATCTCTTTGATAACTTTGTGTAATGTATGGATAAGCAAGGTTTTTTGTGCATAGTCAAATTCCCTTAACTTTGAACTACCTGTAGCTTGTGCAAAAGCAAGGTTTTCTCTATTTTTTGTTAAAAACTCTTTGGCAAAATATATCAAAATATCTTCATTATCCGAATGCACAGCCAATAATTTACCCGCACATTTAGCACATCCTAAAGGAAAGGCTTGAATGCATAATAAAGCGATACCTGAAACAGGTAAACCAGCCTGTCCATAAGGATGAAAATTAATTACTCCTTCACCTGTTGTTAAAGGTATATGTTGCCTAGCAGTTCTTCCTAAAGACAATTTATCAGAAAAGGCGATTGCCACAGCGAAATTCCTAGTAAAAACGCATTTTTCCTTTAAATTTGATACGGAAGATTTATGTGCCCATAGAACCTTTTTTGCATACTCAATCCTTTTTTCAGGTTGCTTTTCAAAAGCAGGTTGGGTAAACCCTGAATTTGGAAATACTACTGTTAAGAAGGATTTAAGGGGGTCTAACACATATTGCCTTTCCATGAATGTCGCTATATTATCTAAATCTTGTTCGGTAACACTAGACAAATCAGTCTTACCAGAAAATGCTGCAATTGTAGCCGCTCCTACATCGAACAATGGATGACCAGTTAGTTTAAGCATCATTTCACCTCCTTCTATTGTTAGTTAATCTATTGTTCTAAACTCGCCATAACTTTTTCTAAAACCTTTCAGCACAATGCTTCAGGTATTAGGACTTCAATGATCATACCCTAAACAATAAAGCAATTTTTAATGCGCAGAACAAGTATTATCATACATAAAATCCATCACATCAATCATTTTTCCTATAGTTATTTTAGAAGGCAACTATACTTGTAGGGCTTTACTTGTAGGACTGTACTAATAAGGCATAACACCATACTTCACATTCATCTGCTTTCTATATCATGGTTTTCCCCCATACCTCTTCACACTTTCCATTAACTCCACTTTTATCTCTTCACGAAGTTCCTTGGGGGCGATTACTTCTATATGCTTACCCCAGCTTAGTAGCCAGCTCCGAAATTCTGGAGTATCGTAAACTGTCAAAGCACATTTAATTTTGCCACCTGGCAATTTTTCTATCTCTTGAGAATCATGATATTGCGATTCAAGAAAAAACTTTTCAGCAGGAGGATAAACTAATAAATGCACTCTAATCTCTTTGCTGCCTCTATAAACTCTCCAACTATTCCCCAAATACTTATCGATATTAAAGCCTGGATCCGGGGTAAATGCTCCACCAACTTTTTTTAATTTCTTGATCCTGTTAATCTTAAAACTGCGCATACTTTTATTTACATGGCAATAAGCAGCTAAGTAAAGGTTTCCTTCATTCCAATACAGATGATATGGGTCCAAAGTCCTCTCCGATACTTGTCCAGATGAAAAGGATTCATAAATCAATGTAATAGTTCGATTATTGCGAATGCATTCCTCAATTTTTCTGATATGTTCCATCCAGGGAGTATAGTCTCGCAGTTTTTCACTTATATAACTAAACTTTGGCTCCATTTTATAAAATTTTCTTTTTTCTTCTATCTCGCTAATAGCCGCTTTAACCTTGTCCAATGCAGATTGAAGCTCTTTACAATATGGCAGGCCTTCTTGAGATAGAAATGACTTGCCTGCGGCCATGATGGCTAAGGCCTCACCAGCTGTAAAAGTCAACGGATTGAGAAAATGCCTATACCTGGCTGTTTCAGGTTCCTTAATACTCTGCAATGAATAACCAAAGCGCCTAAGGTCTTTAAGATAACGATATGCCGAACGTTCTGAAACATTTAACTTCTGGGCAAGCTCACCAGCTGAAACTGAAGGCTTCTGCGACAAGATGCTTATAGTTGAAACAATTCTTTCCGTTTTATTAGACTTATTCATTGAATTCCCCTTTTTTATACAAATTTACCATGCATGCATATAATATGGCAAATAACGTCTGTCAACAGTTGTCAGAAAACATGTATTCGATATTTGCCTAAGCCAAAAACAGCGTTTTTACCCACATGGACTTGTTGGCCTAATACCAACCAAGGCAGAAAAACCTCTAAGTCCCCCCTGTATGTTGCCGAACCAATCAATCCTCCCATATTCACCCGCTGGCGCTGGCGTTGAGAATACCTCTCCCAATCTTTCCAAACAGTTCTATTCTCAACAAGCTCAACTTGTTTAGAACCCTCAGCTAAACCTGCATAATCCACTTCTAAGGGGTCTTCGTGATGAAAATAGGACAATGCTGATATTCTACGCATAGCTTGCCGAAATAGAATATGAAACTCTGGAATAAAAGCTATCTGTCCTTCATCCTTTAAACTAACAGGTGTTAGGAATTCAATTTTTAATTCTTTTGTTTGGGATAAATTCAAGGAGGGGATTGCTCTTTCGATGAGTTGAGAACCAGAATAGCTGAGGTCTATGGAACGAACGACATTTGTATTCGGATTATATATGGAAACTGCATCATCCAACCCAATTGCGGAAACATCTGTTAAAGCGAACGGCCGGCGGCCACGACCTAAACCATGTACTCCCATTTCACGAAATACTATTATAAAGTAAGGCAAATATTTTATGGCATTGCCAATGAGAATAAAATCAATGGCCAACATTTCTCCTGGCGCATAGTAATTCTTGGTTTCAAGGGGAGGGTCAAGAACAAAGGGGCGAGGGATGCTTTCATATTTGCTTAAAGCCTGAGAGTTTTTTGGTGGTGCAGTCTCAAAGATATATGCGTAAGAGCAATTATCCATTAATAAACAGTCTTTACAACTACGCTGCCGCAAAGAACATGCTATTTGCCTAAATATCCGACCGAAACCACCACGGAAAGTAGCTCCTTTATAATCAGGCAATATAAGACCTTGTTCCCCAGCTGTAATAGTAATACGGTAACGGGATAAATAAAACCCCTCAAAATGCATGTTAGTTTCCTTTCTTTGTAAATATACTATATAAATATTAATTACGAGGTTTTCTTCTATTATCCTTCTTAATTTACTAATTTTTTCTTTTAGTGCCACAATAATGCAACGGTTGTGATATTTACAACTTAGTCATATGGGGAACGCCAATTACCGCATAAACATGTACATCTTGCAGTACTGGCAGCTGAAAGCTGAATGGCTCTTCAGCGTTTCCTATATCATCCTGATGGCGAACTCCGGGCAGACTGGGTAGCAGTAGGCGCACAGGAGACATTCGTCATGTTTGACCTTGACCGAGTCTTCCCCCATATATAAAGCGCCGTTGGGACATGTATCTACGCATGCTCCACACTTTTTGCAGAAAGTCTCGAAAATAAACAGCTTTTTAGCATTAACTGCTGCAGGAAGCATATCAGGGACTATTTCCTCATTATTAAAAATCTTTAAGTTTAGTTCTAGTTCCTCCATGTTAATCATACCCATGGAAACACAGTCTATGCCTTTAATATCTCTAACAAAATTAACTGCATCAAGGAGTTCACCCACCAAGTTTCCGCCGGCAAGGACTTTCATAGCATACAGCCCCTTACCCGCTTTGTGACACTTGTCTATAGCAGCTATCATATCCTCTGTGGTACCTTCAAGAATACCCCTGCCCACCTTATTGATAATGGGGTAGACAATGTCAACTTCCGGAACCTCAGCAGACCTTTCTATGGTCTTCACATTGTGGGTTGATATCCCCACAGCCTTGATATAACCTTTTTCTTTGTACTTCACCAAGCATTCAAAGGCCCCTGCTCTTTTTTCAAAAACATCTGCTGAAACCCTTGCAGCATGCAGGTGAAAAATATCTATAACTTCCCTATTGAGAACCTTCAGCGCATCTTGGATGGCCTTTTCCATGCCTTCATAAGTATCAGTAGTAGACTTGGATGCTATTACAACCTCGCCGGAAAAACCCTTGATTGCTCCGGCAATATAGTCATAGGTTTTATATAATTCAGCTGTATCAATAAAATTTATACCCCTTTCCAAAGCCTCCCTAATCAACCTGCTCCCTTCTTCCATCGGTAAATTGGCCTGAAGGGGGCCCATGGGTAAAGAGCCGAAGCATAATTCTGATACCTTAATACCTGTTTGCCCTAGATTTCTATAATCCATTTCCATGTCCTCCCTATCCTCATTCATGTTTAATATAACATTCTCAAGTTTCCTGTTACTATCTATTATAGATAAATTATAGCAGCAATACAGTTAATTGTTAAACAGCAAAAAAGAAGCAAACAATCCAAATGGTCGTTTGCTTAAAGCATAAAGTATATATTAAGGTAGGAGGTTACAATCCTAATTCTTCTAACTTTTTCTTCAATGGCACACCATCTTCATTCCATCCCATCACTGCATAGAACTCATCCAGCATTATATTAAAGTCAACAACCTGCCCCTTGCTTGCACCTTCAGGCATTGGTTCTTTTGTAAATCTTTCAGGGAGGCAATCGTCTTTTCGGCTTAAACCTTCTTTTACATTAATCAGTCTTTCAAGGTTTAAAATCCTTTCGCCCACCCGCATGAGCTCAGCATTGTCAAACTCCAAACCCGTTACCGCTTTGTATAGTTCTACTTGTTTTTCCAGAGATAACGCAAATCTCATACTTGAACACAGGGCCATGGAATCTACTATTGCCATAAAGGTCTGGGTTTCTTTGACTATGGGGGCTTTACCTGAATCAGCAAATCTATCACCTGCTATTTCAGGCCCCATGGTGGGTGATACCATATGGTGAGCGCCCTTGGGTGAGGTGGCATAAGTTAAGGCCATCCCCTTGCAGCCCCTGGGGTCATAAGTGGCCAAGGGCATCCCTTTAATATGCATAGCCAGTTCAGGAGCGCCAATTTTTTCACTGGCAATCTTAACACCTTCTGCCAGGAGGTCTCCCAAACCTTCCCTCCTTGCTATTTTTTCCAGAATCTCTACTAATGCTTCTCCATTACCGAATTTTAAGTCGATACCGCCTGTATCTTCTTTTGTAAGAATACCTTTTTCAAAACATTCCATGGCAAAGGACACAGTTGCTCCTGCTGAGATTGTATCAAAACCATAATGATCGCATATCTCTGTGGCTTTTATAATAGCTTCCCAGGATGATACTCCGCAGTTGGCTCCTAATAATCCTACAGTTTCATATTCTGGTCCTTCGATTGATACTTTGCCGAATTTCTTAGAGTTAACTGCTGTATTTTTCCCACAGGCTATGGGGCATGCATAGCAGGAGGCATCACCTACTACCACTTCCTTTTTCATTTCCGGTCCTATGAGCTTATTGCCTTCCTCAAAGTAACCTGTTGTAAAGTTTCGGGTTGACCAAAAACCAAGCTTGTTTATTCCTTCAACCATCTCAACGGTTCCAAAGGTTCTGCGTGCTTGGGCTTTGGGATGTTTTTTCAAGATGCCATAGACTTCTAGGGCTAGTTTTTTAAGTTCTTCTGGTTTAGCTGCGGATATATCCTGACTTCCCCTTATTGCTATGGCTTTTAGGTTCTTTGATCCCATGACAGCGCCAGGACCACCCCTGCCAAATTCTCTATAACAGTCAGTGGTAATACAGGCCATACGGTTTAATTTCTCTCCTGCCGGTCCTATGCAGGCCACTTTAATGGTTTCATCATCTCTAAGTTCTTTTTTAATTAGCTTGTCTGTTTCAGGTATTAGTTTGCCCCAAAGGCGCCCTGCAGGTTTAATTTCTACTTTATTATCACTAATCCAAAGATAAACCGGGCTGTCGGCTTTGCCTTCGATTATTAATCCGTCATAGCCGGAAAATTTCAACTCCGGACCAAAAAATCCGCCACAGAGGGACCATGAATAAGTATTGGACATAGGCGATTTAAACGTAACGGCAACTTTATTATTACCTGGGGCAAGGGTGGCTGCAGCCGGTCCTGTCATAAAAATCAATTTGTTATCGCTGCTGAAGGGATCTGTCTTGGGGGCTATTTCTTTGTTAAAGTAATATGCTCCTAACCCCCTAGCTCCCATAAAGCTTTGAATTGCCTCTTCTGGTGTGGCTTCTACTGTAACTTTCTTATCTGTCAGGTTAACTCTTAGGATTTTACCTGTGATTCCGCCTAAAACCATTATTTATCCCTCCCTGCAAGCGCTATTTCCTTGGCTGCTTTGCTTTTAAAGGGCAAATCCATTGTGCTGACATCAATGTATTGCACTGCCCCTTCTGGGCACACCTTCACACAAACGGGCTCTCCCTTGCAGAGGTCGCATATCAGCGCTTTTTTAGTCTCTTTGAGAATTGATACAGCCCCGTTAGGACATACTTTTATACACTTTTGGCATCCTATACATTTATCATTGTCAACCAGTAATGCCCCTGTAGCTTCATCTCTTGAAATGGCATCTATAGGGCATGACTTTAAACATGGAGCTGGATCACACTGGGTACATGCCAGTGGAACATCCTTTGCTGTCTCATGTACTCTGATTACTCTTATTCTTGCTTTTACAGGGTTCACCACTTTGAAATGTTCCATACTGCACCACTGCTCACATATCCTGCACCCCACACACTTATCTGAATTACACACCAATACCTTTTCCGACAAAGCTTAGTCACCTCTCCACTTGCTTTTTTCTCTAATATATAATACAAAATCCTAACCTATAAAGGGGATAAAATAATCCCTTATAAGTTAGGACATATTTAACGGATGGAATTAGGGGGATAGCCTGATTCCGAATTTAAATACACTAACCCTACACTACATTTTTGTGTTGATTTGTATTGGCTTCCATGATTTTCTGAAGGCTTTGCTTATACTTGTTTTGTGCTACCTTTAGAGCGCTGATCAACGCTTTTTGCGGAATTCCCTGGTAGTACAAATCAATATCTGCAATGATTTCATTAAAGTCATTGATAAAATGCCTGCCAACCAGCAAAGATCTAACAAAATTTCTTCCTAATTCAGTAATTAGAACACAGCTAGCATCAACAATTCGCTCCGTCTGCAGGTCAATTATTAATTCCACAGCAAAAGTATCATATAGGCTGCCTAAAGTAGAGTTGCTGGGACATTTTGAGTTGCCGCATACATATAGATGCTTATTCTTGATTGTCAATGTGAATCACCAGCCTAAAATAGATACCGACATGTATACAAGCCTTCACCTTATTTTAACTTATTATTTTTTTAACTGTCAACCACTAGAAAAGGTTTGGTTGAAAAAATAGTCATAACTTTGCCACACCTACACAGGACTCCCCAGTTTTGCATTAAGAGCTTTTTATATCTGATAGATACTGTCAAAATGTATAAATAAATCAATGTACTCCAAGGAGTCAAGCTAATCTGGGTTAAGCAAAGGGCCAAGGGTTTCAAAGTTCAATCTCCAACTATTACGGAAGCTGTCTCTGGTAAAAACCACATCCATTGTTTTTCGATAAAAGTCAGCAGAGTTTGCTCTATATATGGTTATATCCGCACTGACTTTATATTCATCATCATTAACAGCCATCTCATCCAAACTATTAACTTGTATAAAGCGGATTTGTTCAACAAGCATTTTCCATAATTCTTCATCAGGTGGATTTGCTGATGTATATCTTATGGGCAAAAAATCCTCACTAACCACAGCGGCCACCATATACCCTGTTAAGTCTTCAGGGGATGCTTCATCAAGGAATTCCGGCAGTTTCCCGGCTGCTTTATGAATCATCAGCTGATGACCTGGGTCAACCCGCCAGGACTTGTGAACTTTACTATCCTCAAGATGCAGACAAAAGTGCCCTCTAAATTCATTGTCATAAATCCGTCCTGCTCCATGGGGCATACCATTAATGGAAGCTGCATACCGTTCATTTCCTAAATATACTACTACACCCCTGCGTTTCCAGCTCCAATTACCATAGATACGCTTTAATACCTCTGTATCATGTTCACTAGCAGGTTCAACATCTGCATGGGTTAGCCCCCCATAGCGCTTTATGGTAAAGGTTTCACCGGTTATTATGTCACGCACCTTAACTGAAGCCCCTTTAGGAAATTTCTCAGTGAAATCCCACCAATTAATTGTTTTTCCGAAAAAAGCGCTTTCCAAATCGTATATGGTTTTAGTCAAAAAAGAAACCACATATGGCGAATACTTGTAATTTGTACTCTGTGGATTATACAAGTTCAAATTTTTGTCAAGATACAGTATCTTTTCGCCTTTCTTATATTTTAATACCATTTCATAGTACTTATCTTCTTCCCGCAATAAACCAGGACGATCCTCGCCCTGCTCATATTTTTCAATGAAATCCTTTAAGGCCTTTTTATCGGTTATGGCTATCTTGGCTTTATATTCAGGCCAGTAAAAGGATATTTCCACCTGCTGCAGAGGATTGCTTATAAACAAAAAGTAACCTGCCGATAAAAGGATAATATGGCCTAAAATTAATCCCAAAATGGCAATTTTAAATTTTTTGATCATAAAGACTCCCCCTTATGACTAGATTTATGCTGCATCTGGAGAGTTAGTCCAAAAAATTTATTTGATTTAAAAAGAAAAAAACAGGCTTTTTGAAGTACACCTGTTTTTATCATCCTTTTATTGTCGTCCTTATTTATTGTCCTTATCAAATGCATGCTATTTTACAAAAAACCAGAAAACATAACCGCACTTGTCACAGATATAATTATCCGCTGCCCTGTTTGCCCAATCAAAACCAAAAAAGGTAGCGCCCGCAGTATTCATAAGGGTCTGCCTGGTCCAGAATTCGTCATGTTCGCAAATGGGGCAAATCAGTTTTTTACCTGCTACTACATATTGTTGAGCCTTATTTTTACTCATAAAACCCTGGTTGCTAAAAACTATACAAATCTAAACATAATGATTGTTAGCCCCAGGATTTACACCTCCTTTTTAAAAATTCACCTTCTGTCTCACGAAAGAATATATGTTTATCTATCAATACCAAACATATATACGCATGAGAAGGAATTACTCAACTATATTATAGCAGTTTAAAAAAGCTATTGTAACCTATTTAGTTGTTGAGTGACTTTTTTCAACACCTGGGCTGATTGCTGCAGCTGCTGTATCTCATCCTGGCTTAATTCCGGCTCCAGAATTTTTTCTATACCCCTTTGTCCAACCACTGCTGGAAGACTTAAACAAACGTCCTTAATCCCATACTGGCCGTCTATTAGACTTGAAATAGTCAAAACTGAACGCTCATTTCTTAAAATAGCTTCAACGATTCTTTTAGCAGCCATGCCAATTGCATAATAGGTTGCTCCCTTTCGTGATATGATTTCGTACGCGGCCTTGCGCACCTTGAAATCAATTGCATCCTGCCATGAAAAGTCACAATTGTCTTCGCATTTGCAGAAATCCAATAATTTCATGCCACCAATACTGGCTGAGGTCCATGTAAGCACTTCAGAATCACCATGTTCACCCAGTACATAAGCGTGAACACTGCGTGGATCGACCTGGCAGCGCTCGCCTATTAAATAGCGAAAACGTGAGGAATCTAAAACAGTTCCGGACCCGATAACTTTATTGTTGGCAAAAGCTCCTGACTTATATGTAACATAGGTTAACACATCAACCGGGTTGGAAACCAATAAAATAATGCTGTCAGCGCAGTATTCTGCCAAGGGGTTCAAAATGCTTAACAATACCTCCACATTTTTATTGATAAGATCCAGCCTGGTTTCACCAGGTTTCTGGTTTGCTCCTGCTGCAATAATAACCACTTGAGAGCCTGCCATTTCCCTGTAATCACCTGCCGTAATCTTGACCGGCTTAATAAAAGAAGCGCTGTGGCTTAAATCCATAGCCTCCCCTTCTGCTTTTTGCATGTGAAGATCATTTAAAACTATTTGGGATGCCAGCCCGCTGATCATTAAAGCATAGGCTATGGACGAACCCACCATGCCGGTGCCTACGATACCTATTTTTGACTTTTCTGTATACAAATCTTACACCACCCATGTAAAAATAAAATATAACCCCAATAATTATAATGCCCAAAAAAAGAAGTAAACTTTTCAATAATCATCTCCTTGCGCTTTATTCTAGGGGAGATAATAACACGGTACATTAGCCATTCGGCTGTTTCCTTAGGTTGATTTTGGCTATGTACAAAATAATATAATTTATCGTACATAATTATTAAATATATTGTACTAAATATTGCATTAAACCGTCTGCTATGCTATGTTATTATTGGAGGTGAGGTTATATGAAATCTATTAATTATAAGGAAGGTGTAGTGATAACTGCAACCGAACTTAAACAAAATTTAGGAAAATATTTGGATCACGTAGAACAGCTAAATGATGTGGTGATAACAAAAAATGGCAATAAAATTGCCAGGTTAACTCCCTATGTAACAGATATCGAACAGTATTTTACAGTGAGAGAAAATGCCTTGGACTACCAATATGGCGGGAAAAAGGTTTCTTATGAAGAGTTTATGGAGATTTATGAAAAAAGTACTCTGAGGATGGAACTGATTAATGGCGAAATTTATTTATTGTCTTCTCCAAGCATTGGGCATCAGGAGATACTTGGAAGACTGCACCTGATATTTAACGAATATTTCAAAGGTAAAAAATGCAGAGTTTTTTTAGCTCCTTTTGATGTCCATTTTAAGAAAAAGGACTTAAAAGAACCGGATGTTATGCAGCCTGATGTATTGGTCGCATGTGATTTAGAGAATAATGTCACAGAAAAAGGAAAATATATGGGCACTCCCACTTTGGTAGTTGAAATTCTGTCGGACAGCACACGAACCAAGGATATGATTGACAAATTAAATACTTACAGATTGTCAGGGGTGAAAGAATACTGGATCATTGATCAAAAACAAGAAAATATTTTGGTGTATGGTTTTGATAATTATGAAATTGATAAGTATAAGACTTTTGAAAAAGGAGATATTGCCAAATCACTTGTATTCAACGGCTTATCAACAGATATTGAAAGTTTGTTCAATGAATTGATTGGATAAATCGTCTCTCTTACTCCATGCTTTGTATCTCTAATGCCGGAATTTCTGTTATTGCTTCCGGTCCCAATAAGCATTAATATCTTCACCATTATTTCAACAATTGAAATTCACTGCTTGGAAAAACTTGAGGAACTATGTTCTATATAGTTTCACAGCTTAAAAACCAGCTGTCTGGTGTGCCAACAACAGGTAAAAATTTTGTTTTATAGACTCTAAAGAACCTGTAACTGTAAATAATAAAAAATTTTTGCCAGTTTCTGCTCAAGTCGTCCTCTAACTCCCCTAGAGGCTTTATTATATTTGTTGAAAAAAGCAATTGTGCGAATATAATAGTAATTAGCACTCACCTGTATAAAGTGCTAACAATTCAATCCTAAGGAGGGAACTATTTATGAAAAAATCCAACTTGAATATTTATAGGTATTTGTTCTTTTTCCTATTTTGTTTTCTGGTTGTGATAATGTTATTTCCTGTACAATCCACGGCTCAGCAAACTGGTATTGAATTGATGACACAATTCCCAAGCATCGCTGGAACAGCAGGGGAGGATATTACCTTCTCAATAAAGATTAAGAATTATGGCAGTAGAAGTGAGTTAATAAACCTGGAAGTTAGCTCAAAACCCCAAGAATGGGTAACAACTTTAAGAGGTCGCGGCAGGAATATTCAGCAGGTAATGGTAGAAGGCGGGGGCAGTGAGAATGTTGACTTGATTGTCAAGATACCTGATAATGTTGAAATTGGTGACTATCCTTTAACTATAGCTGCTGTAAGTGAAAGGGGCAGCAAATCCACATTAGCTTTAAATATCAGCATTTCACATGAGAGGTTGGGAGATGATAGGCTTTCTGCCAGGTATATTGAATTAAAAGGACCAAATGATGCAACCTTTGATTTCAGATTAGATTTAAAAAATAACAGCAGTACAGAGCAGCTTTACAGTCTTGGAGTACAGCTTGGACCTGGTTGGCAGGCAACATTTACCCCAGCCAATGAAAGACAACAGGTTGCCAGTATTAGTGTTAAACCTGGCGAATCAAGGGGAATAGATGTGAAAATTACTCCTCCAGTAACTGTCAAGGAAGGGGAGTACACTATTCTTGTTGAGGCGATTAGCCCAACAAGCAGGGTAACAGAAGAATTAAAGATAATCATAAGCGGAACCTATGACTTGGAATTTACAACCAGTACAGGCAGACTAAATGCAGATGTAATAGCAGGCCGAGAAACAAAGGTAAACTTAGAAGCAAAAAACAACGGCAGCGCCCCTCTGAATAACATAAATTTTAGTTCAAAACAACCTAACAACTGGGCAGTAACCTTTGAGCCTGACACAATTGAAGTGCTGCAGCCAGGCGAAAGCCGCCAGATCACTGCAACCATAAGCGCTGATGCAAAAGCCATTGCCGGAGACTATGTTGTTTCATTAACTGCATCAACTAAAGAGGTAAGAAGCTCAGCAGATTTAAGGGTTACTGTTAAAACTTCGACTTTATGGGGATTGGTAGGTGTAATCATTGTAGTTGGAGTAATTGCAGGCCTATACCATGTGTTCCGCAAATACGGGAGGCGATAATGGTGGCTGCAGAAAATAGACTGTTAGTTGAAACCATTAACCTTACAAAAAGGTATGGGGATTTTACTGCAGTAGATTCATTAAATTTAAAGGTGGAAAAGGGCACGGTGTTTGGTCTTCTTGGGCCAAATGGAGCTGGCAAAACTACAACTATTCTTATGCTCCTTGGACTGACTGAACCTTCAGAAGGCCAAGCTTTTGTAGCAGGTTATGAAGTAACCAGAAACCCGCTAGCGGTAAAATCCTTTACGGGATATCTGCCAGATAATGTGGGCTTTTACGAGGAATTGACTGGAAGGGAAAACCTCCGTTATACTGCTCGTTTAAATGGATTTAGCGGCCCCGAGGCAGAAGATAAAATTGCTACAGCCCTGGCAAAGGTCGGTCTAAGTGAAAATGCCGACAAGAAGGTAGGGGCATATTCCAGGGGCATGAAACAAAGGCTGGGCATTGCAGATGTTCTTGTAAAAGACCCCCAGCTAATCATCATGGATGAACCTACCCTGGCAATTGACCCGGAAGGTGTCCAGGAGCTGCTGGGCATTATAAAAAATCTTGCCAAAAGGGATGGAAAAACTATCTTGATTTCTTCCCACCTTCTACACCAAATTCAGGAAATATGCGACGAAGTAGGAATATTTGTGAAAGGAAAGTTAATGGCCGTGGGACCAATAAAAGAACTAGGCAAACAACTCCTTCAAGGTAAACCATTGGAAATTGAAATATCAGCCCAACCTGATGGCGAGAGGTTGCTAGATTTGTGCCAAGGCATTAATGAAGTACAATCAGCAAGAAAAGACGGGGATTTAACAGTACTTCAATGCACTAAAGATATTAGAGAAACACTATCAAAATTCTTGGTAGAAAATGGTTTTAGTTTGCAGTATATTAATTTACGAGGGGTATCTCTTGACAGTATTTACCATAAGTACTTTCAAGGGGAGGTGCAATAGAATGGTTGAAGAGAAAAAATATGCAGCAATTATACAGGGCGCCAGAAAGGTTTTCCAGGCTAATACAGGCTTATCTGCAGTAGTTCTTAAAGAGCTTGCAGATTATTTACGTGGAAAAAGATTTTTAATACTATCTCTTATAGTAGGGCTTACTTGTTTTGCCGCCCTTTATACTGCGGCAGTTACCATTAGAAGCACTGTGGGGCGTGATGAATTGGAGTTTGTGTTTTTAAGATTATTTACTACTTCTGGCGCCTCACTCCCCTTCTCATTCATCTCCTTTATAGCTTTTTTCGGCCCCCTTGTAGGAGTAATCCTGGGTTTTGATGCTATAAATGGGGAGCGGGACAGGGGTACTTTAAGTCGATTGTTGTCACAGCCTATTTATAGGGATGCCTTAATTAACGGAAAATTTCTGGCAGGTGTAATAGTTATTGCAATAGTAATATATAGCTTGGGGCTGCTGGTTGGAGGGCTAGGATTAATTTTAATCGGCATCCCCCCTACCATTGAAGAATTATTAAGAATTTTTGCCTATTTGACCTTAAGTGTCATTTATATTTCCTTTTGGCTTTCCTTATCCATGTTTTTTTCAGTTGTTTTCAGGCAAACGTCAACATCAGCCCTGGCAGGAATTGCAGTATGGCTTTTTCTAGCAGTATTTGCCGCTCTTTTAGCAGGCATGGTGGCGGAAGCAGTCTATCCCGTCCATGATACATCTGACATAAACAGAATTCTGGCACAAACTAAATTACAACAGAATTTAAGCAGATTTTCTCCTACTACGCTTTATGATGAAGCTGTGACAACCCTGTTAAATCCATCAATACGGACCCTGGGGCCAATTATGATTGAGCAGATTATTGGGGCCATTAAAGGACCTATTTCCTTTGGGCAGAGCCTGCTGCTTATCTGGCCCCATGTGGTAGGATTAATAGCTGCTGCACTGTTATGTTTTGCAGCTGCATATATAAGCTTTATGCGCCAAGAAATTAGGGCCTGATTTTACAGGCCCCTTTTTTGTGGTTATTTTTGTACTATCATATGGCGCTAAATTTAATGTTGAATTTATTAAATTGCCATTTGTGCTTTATGGCAGTATAGCTTTACCATCTATCAGCAATTCTGGTTTTAGGATTACTCCGTCTAAATGACTGGGCGCCTCAACTGTGCCGCCAAAGGTGCTGTTATCCCCTAGAGCAATATGTACTGAACCAGCCATGGAGCCATCTATAACAATCCTTCCCTGGGCTGTGCCCTCAACAGGTGCAATGTAGACTTCCCCAGCTGGCAGATTGCCAAAATCCCATAAAGGTTTCGCATTGCCATGGATACCTCAAATAACAAATGATATATTTTTTCTGCCTGATCAACGCCAACTGTAGCTGCTCCGCATGCAGGCGTAACAATTATCTGGCGCAATAATTTTTCCTCGCTCACACCCTTATTAATAAGGTAGTCAATTTGACTTGTCATCAAATTTTTAAGATTATCTGCACTTTCATTATCCTGAAGATTATAGGTAGGGACTATTCCCCATGCCAATATTCCTCCCCTATCTATAAATGATTTCACTTCATCTTTATATACTGCCAGTGTTTGAAAATACCCATAAGCATCAAAACTGATTATGTCAAAACCTGCTTCCACTAGAATAGGCCAGTCAATTCCTGCGCAAGAATGAGCACCAGCCAGGGCTCCACCAGTATGAATTCCTTTTATTATAAATGATAAGTCATTAATTATTGTTTGCCTGTCAAGGGTTAAATAACCTGATGACCCATAAGCAACAATACCTGGATCATCAACAAAAATTATTGACCTCTTACCTTTTGTTTGAAGCTCTCTGGCCTGCTGCCATGCCTGCAACATCAAGGTTTTGACAATTAGGTCTTTTAATTGTTCATTGTAGTAAATGGGTACTCCTCTTTCATCCTTCAGATTTAGTCCTACACTAAGGGGACCAGAAATTTGACCTTTAAAAGCAATAGCGTTATTCAGCCTACCAGCTTTTATCCACTCTAAAAACAAATGAAATCCAGGTGCAAAGTCTTTATGTACTGTAAAATTCTCTAATTCCTTAATGCTTCCATTTTCTATATCAAGATACAGCTCATAGAATTTAAGCAGGTTATTTTCAAAGCCATCATCATTACAATCGAAGTAGAATTTATTTTGGTTGATTTTAATTAGGCCCAATTCTACCAGCATCCCAAGGTATTGAAAAACAAAATGTTCCTTTAAACCTCTATTTGGCAGCTGCGGCCAGTGGGGTATATCTGGCACATATTGCCCAATTAATTCCAATGCCTGTTCAGGATGTTTATGAGGTAAACTTCCTATTGCAGTCGCTTCAAACCCATTTATTTTTAAATTCATTTGTAATATCTCCTATCCTGTTTTAATATTTTATTTAAAATAAATTATCCTCTGATTACTTGAACCTCTGTAAGGTAAATCTAGACGTTTCTTTTCTGCTAGAAACCTTCCGTCAATTAAGATATCGCTATATCTTAGAAGTTTTAACTTCCCTCCTTTGTGGTCTTTCCAAACTGCTCTAAAATTATATTTGATATTATTTTAGCAGCCTTTCTAAACTATATGCACATTGGGCTCGTGTAGCAGGCTTCATGGGGTCAAAGCCAGGATATAGTAATCCCCTTTGTTCTGCAGCACGAACATATCCAGCATACCAGGGTTCACCCTGGGCAGGGCTAGCATTATTTTCTTGACCAAGGGCGCGTATAAGTATGGTCATGACTTCAGCACCGGTTATATTTTCCTCTGGAGCAAAGGTTTGGGCAGTTTTTCCTTGAATTAGGCCTTTATCAACAGCAACCTTAACATAGGGGTTTGCCCAGTGAGATACTGGCAGATCTCTAAAGGCTCTTGTGGTAGAGGTTAATGGCTCGTTTTTATTCAAGGTAAGGACTATCATCTTGGCAAACTCCTGTCTTTTCACAGGGTTAGCTGGTCGGAAGGTCCCATCAGGGTAACCGCCAATTACCCCGTGAGCAGCTAACCTTTTAATTGCGGCGGCAGCAAAATACCTCTCAGGAACATCACTAAAACGGATGTTTTCTCTTCTTAGCTTTTGGAAAATGCTCTCACCACTGTAATAATCATTTAAAGCCATCATGGACTGATAGGTTGCCATTATGTTGCTTGGGCCCCCTGGTGAATGACTGAAGGAGCCATCACTTCTTCTATATGCTAGTAAAGCAGTAATAAGATTTCCATCCCTTTTAGTCCATTGTGGCCCTGCAGGGTCAATGCCCAGCATTATTAAGCCTTGAATCACCTGGGAAAGGGATTCTGAACTGGCGCCTCCCCAGCTTACAAAGTCTCCTTTTTCGCCCTGCTGGTTCCTTAAATATTCAACAGCTTTTTTTACAGCAGAATGATTTTGGTTTTCTCCCAGGGCAGCAAAAGCCATTAAAGCCATTCCTGTCATGTCTATATCAGAAGATTTTACTCTGGTATCAATACTAAAGCCTCCGTCAGCATTTTGATTGTCAACAAGCCATTGAAGAGCTTTTTCTCTATTAGGTATGGTTTCCCCTGCCACAAAAAGTGAAATTATCCCCCATATATGGGCATTTACCAGGAAATCACCAGTACCTGAAATGGAATCAGCAAACTTTCCATTAGAACGCTGGGACTTTTTTACGCTGTCAATTAGATTATACTCGGCAAAGTTTCTTGGGTCATTTCCTGCCGCAACGGCACCTATTATAGTTCTGTGGTAATCTGTACTTTTGGTAGGCTCAAATAATTCTCCTTTACGAACCTGGGCTTCTCGCCTTGTTATTAGTGTGGAAACATCTCTATCCATTTGAGAGAGTGCAAGAATAGGCCAGTCGAGCATGCCATCATAGTTACTTCCACTTACACTTTTTTCCAGATAGTTAGCTGTTGTATTCATGTTGTTTGCTGCAGCTGGTAGTGCGCACAATAATAATAAAACTAAAATAATTGAGAAAGTTAATGCTAGTTTACTTTTCATCTAATCAGCTCCTCTCCACTTCTTGTATTGGTAAATGGCTTACAGTTAGTCTTCTCTTAAACCTATTCAGAATCTTAATTAAATCTGGACCCAAGAAATACATGAATAGCACATTTCCTAGGGCATGCATAAAATCAAACCACACACTTGTAAGCTGTACAGCTATGAATGACTTAAGGGTAAGGGGGTATACAAATGTAAGCCAGTGCCATATATTAAGGAGCCAGCCAAATAAGAAACCCCATATTAAAGCCAAAACATTAAGGGGTAGCTTGTAGTTTGCAGGCTTCCACCTGCCAATTAGTCCCCCACATATTCCAGCTAATCCCCAGCCTACCATCTGCCAGGGAGTCCATGGTCCATGACCCAAAAAGAGATTAGAAACAAAGGCAGCTAGTGAACCCACCATAAAACCAGGTCCTGCCCCAAACACATAGCCAGTAATGATCACCAGAAACGTTGTTGGCTGCACACTAGGAATGCCTGCAAAGGGTACCCTACTGAGGCCGGCAAGGGCAGCAAGGGTTGCTATTAAAGCTATTTCCTTTGCAGAAACATCTCTTTTGTCGTACCATAAATAAACAATTATTAAAGATATAGTTACTATTAAAAGGCTGTATAACGACCATCCTGTGTCTATCACTTTTCATCATCCTTTATCTGAAGAGATTTTCAGCTGACTACAGATGGTTTTGCAACAATTTTCTGTAGTATCTGCAGGGACTCAGCTATATTCAAAACCCTGTCATTTGTCCCTTTAAATAACCGGTTAATCTGAGGGGCATAGTATAAAGAATTTGCAAGGACAACTCTTTTATCACCATCGGCAACTATTTCTCCATCGGACATGATTATCACCCTGTCACTAATGTCTGCTGCAAACTCTACATCATGGGTAATCATTAAAATACTTGTTCCCTGATTTCTTAAAACCTTTAAAATTTCTCCTAGTTGATGTTTTAACTCCACATCTAAGCCCCTTGTGGGTTCATCAAGCAAAAGCACATCAGGCTGTGTCACTAGAACTGTACCTAATGCCACCCTCTGCCTTTCTCCGCCTGACAGGTCCCGTGGATTAACCATTTTTTTATCAGCTAACCCTAGTAATTCTAGTATTCTATCTACACTTTGGTCGTCTCTTCTACCCCTTATTTTAAGGTTAAAGTTTACTTCCTCTAGAACCGTATCATTAAACAGATAATCATTGGGGTTTTGTGAAAGATACCCTATATTTACTGCAATTTGTTCTGGTTTTAGACCAGTAATATCCTTGCCATTATGGAAAACCCTTCCCTTTGCCGGCCTTAGCAGTCCACTAACGGTCTTTAGCAGGGTAGATTTTCCTGCTCCATTCTCCCCTAAAATCACGGTAATGCTTTCTTTAAATAAGCTAAAATTTAGTTTTTTAAGTATAAAATCCCTGTTATTATATGACGCATAAAGATTTGAAACCTTGAGTTTATCTATTCCTTCATCCTGGTTTCTTACAGGAACAGTGTCCTTTTCTCTAAGCAAGCCAGGCTTAATGCTGCTCAGCATGGCTCTACCCTCTTTAATGGTAAGGGGAATGTTTTCAGTATCCCAGCCTGCAAATAATTGTGATACAGGAGGTATGTAGTGGGGATATTCTTTAGCTGCCCATTTAACTATTTCTCTTGGATTACCTTGATTGATAACCCTTCCCTTATCCATAAAAACAACCCTGTCAGCTAGATGAAAACATCTGTCAATTCTTTGTTCTACAAGAACAACAGTTAAACCCCATTCAAGATTTAATCTCTGTACATAGTTTAATAATTCTTGAGCAGCAAGGGGATCTAGTTGGGATGTAGGTTCATCCAACAGCAGAACCCTTGGATGCATAGCCAGAACAGAGGCTAGGACAACCTTCTGCTTTTGCCCCCCAGACAAGTTAAAGGTATTCTCCCCCTTTAAAGAGGACAGGCCAAATAGTGCAAGGACCTCTGCTACCCTGCGGCGCATTTCCTGGGGGGGTATGTTTACATTTTCTAAACCAAAGGCTATTTCCTGTTCTACCCCAGTCATTACAATTTGCTTTTCTGGGTCCTGAAAAATCATCCCTACCTCTTTTGCAAGAAGCTTTTTGTCCCACCTGGTTAAAAGCCTTTGGCAGTAGCTAACCCTTCCTCCAATTTTACCACCGTAAAAGTCAGGCAGCAGACCAGCTATTGCCCTTAATAGGGATGACTTCCCGCATCCAGAAGGACCAATTAAAAAAACAAACTCACCCTCATTGATGTGAAGGTTGACATTATCCAGGGAAGGAATGTCTCTTTCAGGATAAAAGTAAGTTAGATTTTCAATCTCAAGTAGTGCCATTTCTTCCACCCCCATGCCATAATAACTGGTATAAACAAAAAGAAAACTATTACACAAATCATCATCAAATGCTCACTAGAGCTTAGAGGACTTCCTAGCTCTGGATAAAATTCCATGGCTGCCCACCCCTTAATCATTGCCCAGATCAGCACCGCAAAGCTTGCCACCATGAAGAATAGCGCCAAGACATCCCTAATGTTAAAGGATAATGTATAATAGGAGCTCCGGGGACCACTACCATAAGCTCTAGCCTGGATGCTTTCTCCGAGATTAAAGCTGTCCTCCAAAGAGGATAGGAGAAGCGCCTTGATTAAGGGAAGCCTGTTTTTAATCCTTTCCACATACCCTCCAGTATGATATTGAACGCCTCTGCACTGCTGTATCTCAGCTACCCTTTGAAGCTGCTGGCCCATATAAGGTATAGTCTTTGTAGTCAAGGCAACAAGCAAAGCCGACCTGGGAAAGACCTTGGAAAATACTGATAAGGCCTTATCAGGATCCATGACCCTGTTGTACAGGATAAATGCCGAGAATACTATAAGTAGTCTAAGTCCCATAACCAGCCCAAAGGCAATTGTTTCCAAAGATATGGTAAGCCGGCCGAAAATAGGAATAATGGGGCCTGACCAAAGGACTGTGGCACCCATATTGTTAATCAGTGTATTTATAATCATAAGCATTATAATCATATATAAATAAATTCTTAAGCTCCTCATCCAACTGCTAAGGCTTTGGGCCGCTGCAAGTGCTAAAATAACTGTCACCATAATACCTGCTAGAATAATTGGATTGCTTACTATAATAGTTCCAACGACTATTACAAATAAGTAAGAAAGCAGGGTAATTGGATGAAGACTTTGAAAAAAGTTATCCTTCTTTTCGAAAACATACATGTATAATTCCCCTATTACTACTGTATTGGTAGTGACACAATACTTTTATCATGAACCAGGGCTCCAAAATGCCCTGAGATTTTCCCTTCCTCACTAGTCAGCGCCTTAACTGCATCAGCAACACCTTCCATATCAATGCCGGTGATTAGCCACAAGGGTGTTGAGTCTCCCATCCCCATTCCTGTTGCTAGGATTGCACCTACCCCTTGGTTATAAGTGACCTGTCTTAGCGCTTTTTCATTTAACCCATGGAATGCATTTTTCTCAAGCTCAGCAAACCATCCTGTCTTATCTCTATGTGCCTGGATCCCATTCCAAAAGCTGCTGTCTGAGAGTTCCTCCCATAGAGCAACTACAATGGTGATTTTTGATCTATCAGAAGCAAGCTTCTCTTCGTAAGGTTTAACTTCTACTTCTTTAACACCAACTGACTTTAGATAATCGGCTAATGCTTCTGCTAGGTCCTGGCATCCCTGGCCGGATAAAATTAATGTTCCTGGGTTTTCACCCTGGTAACCATTTAAAAAAGGTTGAGGAAAGGTTCCAATTACTGCAGGAGTAAAGGGAATATCTCCCCAAGCGTGATAGTCCCACCAAATGACATCTCCATTGGTAGGAAAGTACTCTGTAGCTCCCACACTTGTCATAATACCATTCATAAAGTAAAACCAATCCAGCTTTTCCTTTTCAGCAGCATTTGTGTAGCCTGACTCTAAGCCATTAATTGAATTTACAAAACCTCCGCCATATGCTGTTTGAACATCAAGGTGTTGGTTTAAAAGCTCCATTACCGATTTTTTGGAATCCAATTTAATATTCTCATTAAAAATGTGCTCTTTTCCAAAGTCCCTTGTCACTATCAAGGTTACCTCACCAGTGGTGACCTCAGGAGGGCTGCTGCACCCTCCTGAGAATATAAACATAACCAGTAGTGCAAGGGTAAATACTTTTTTATAAAGCATCTAAGTATCTCCCTTCGTGAAGCAAAATCCATGTAAGCAATTTACTGCTGAGATTTTCTACCCTTAAGGTTAAATCAACCTGCTATTGTAAAAGGAATCTGTAGATCACCGCAGCGCTTTGTGCTCTGCTGACAACTCCCTTTGGCCTAAAGGTTTCATCTGGAAAGCCCTTAAAAATGTCTCTAGTAACCGCCTGAGCTACTCCCTGTACAGCCCAAGGTGCTATCTGGGAAGCATCCTTAAATACCACTGCTGCAGCCACCTCTTCTTCACCAAGAACCCTTGACATCATTACAGCAAGCTGCTCCCTGGTGACCTTATCACTTGGGCCAAAGGTCCTCTCTGTTAACCCCTTGATAATTCCTGCATCTACTGCAGCTTGAACATATCCTGCATACCAGGCACTTTCCTTTACATCTTCAAACATACCCTGGTACTGAACTGTATGACCTAAACCAAGGGCTTTTACAAGCATGGCTGTAAACTCAGCCCTGTTAACTTCCCTGGCTGGCTCGAATCTATTATCGCCAACACCCTGGATGATTCCTTTAGTTGCCAGGTAACTTATTTCTTTTGCTGCCCAGGGGTATTTTTCTTCACTAACATCTGCAAACTGCACCGGCTGTTTTTCTCTGGCTAGTACTGCAAACTTAGTGAAGTGCTCCACCAGACCTGTAATAGTTCCTGTTGATACATCAACCACTGTGGGCAGTGCGAACCATTGTTCTTTTTCTTCATTGTACCAGGCTAAAACTAAGTCTTCATATTTTACTCCATCTGGTATAACCACACGAATAGACATATATACCGGCTCGTTAAATACTGTTCCTTTAGGACCAAACTCATAGATAGATGATACAAGCTTATGGGTTGGAGGCGCCTTCACATTCTTGTCTGCTGTTGTTTCCTTAACGGATATTTCTTTAGCTTCTTTTAATGCATCCTTGCCTATTTTAAGGTTTATCTCATTTTTCTCATCAGTGACATTACTTTCCTTGCCGGCCTCTACCCTTTGAACAATGGCTACTATATTATCCTTTAAAAGCTTTTCTAATTCCTTCTTCTGTTCTTCAGTCATTTGATTATCAGCACCAATTACTGTGCTTGGTACAATGGCCACTTCTATAGGAATACCTCTAACAGGAGTCTCTGTCTTAACAGCCTCTTCCAGCTTTTTAATAGCACCTGAGATGGCTTTTTCCAGGTCTTCGTCAACTGGCAGTGGTTGAGGAAGTGGTGTCTGCCCAGGACCTGTTGCAGTGTAGTCACCAGCCCAGAACCAGAGTACATAGTCGCCGTCTCTTATTGTATAGTCTTTAGCTGGCACGCCTGGTATTATATTGCCCACTTTATACTTCCAGCCGGCTGTTCCGGTTAGGTCCTCTTTTTCTCCTGCAATCTGCCATACATAAGACTGATTATCTCTGGTGCTATAGGAAACACCTGTTGCTTTTAGCGCTTCCAATGCATTTGCCTTACTTTTTGGTAATGTAATGTTACCTGAAAAATAAGTCCCTTCTTTACCGATAATTTCAACAAAAACTGTTATTTCGTTTACTGGGGTTGAACCGCCTGTACCATTTTCTGTGCTGCCAACTAGTATTGGTATTTGTCCTGTACGGAGAATATATGGATAGCTGCCTTCTTGGTCTTTGCTGACCTTTAAATAGTATGTTCCAGCAACAGAAGGACCAGGAAGAACTACCTTACCTTGATCATCAGTAATATAAGACTTGCCATTGAAATCAACTATAGCATTGGATATTTTGACATTGACTATTTCAAATTCTGGCCAGTAATTTGTATAACTTGAAGTAACTGTTACTGTAATATTTTCATTAACCTCTGGCATTAGAGGGCTAATATCTATCTTTGGTATTAGGGTGCCATTTGCACCTGGCCACACACCATAATAAAAGACCAGCTCATCACCATCTTGAACATTATATCCATTGGCTCCAACTGGAGCAAAATCTCCATTAACAAGATACATCCACCCATCATAAATAGTTGGTGGGCTGGTATCAAACCTGCCTGCTGTTTCACCATCTATTGAATATATATATCCATCAAATATTTCATAAGTAATGTTATTAATATCAAGCACCAACTTTAAGGCTTCCATTGCTGTGCCTTTTACTGCAACTATATCACTGGCTATGGTTCTTTCTGCTCCTTCTACTCGTACATGTACTTGTGATATCTCTGGTCCACCAACATCAACACTACCCTTATAGGTAACTACTTTTGGATACCCATAAACTTGGTCTGTTACAGATATGGAGTATTTTAATTGTCCTTTTGATATATTCTCTAATATTACTTGTCCAAACCAGTCGCTGGGATATTCTTTATCTCCTATTTTTATTACAAAGTCTTTTATATCAATAGTTTCATCTTGAGTTATGTCTGGTTTAGCTTTTAACCAAAATGTTAAAGCCTGACCTTCAGAAGGTTGTTTAGGTGAAATCTCCGCCAGAGGTATTTTTGTTAAGGTTGTACTACTAGCTGTATCAAAGGCTGAAATATAAAATATTACTTCATCTCCAGTTTTCAAATAGTTAATATAAGGAGAAGGCTGCCCATCTCTTATAATATAATACTTCCATGAGGTATTAATATGACTCCCTATTAGTTTGCCGCTTTCACCTTTAATGGCAACAATTCCACTTCCATTTGTTTGAAGATTATCACTGCCAACTGCAAGTTCTAACGCTTCGTAAACTGCTTCTGGTACAGAACTGGATATAGTTGTTACCATTTCATCTGCAAGGCTAACTGTATGTCCTTCTACCCTTAATCTAACAGTTGGTCTCTGTTGGTATTCACCATATGATGAAGCCTTTAGCTCTGCCAGGGCCCAAAGAACTTGCCTCGTTGCCATTTCATTGCTGGCACCACCTTGTGCATAAGCAAAAGAAATTTCAGGGCCAGGGCCAGAAACCATGTAGTCCAGTAGGGCATCTATCATAGTTTTGTTGTTTTTTGTCCATTGAGGTTGTAAAATATCTTCACCAACAGCAAGCAAGCCAGTTATTACCCTTGCTGTACTTTGTGAGTTTGGAGTTTTGTATACATAAGAATCCCATTCAAATACAGATTCAAATCCTGCTGTTTCAAGTTGTATAGCCTGCAAATGTTGTTTAGCTTTATTTATAGCAGTACTTACTTCTGATGTGCTTGGAACCATGCTTAGAGCCAGCAAAGCTTCACCTGTGGTGTCAGGGTCAGGATGGCTCCCAAAAAGAACAAATCCCCCGTTGGGTTTTTGTTGACTGATTAAATACTGCACCGCTAAATCACGATTATAACCACTACTTCCAACCTTCTCTAAAGCTATAATGGACCAAATAGTATTGTTTATTGAACCACCAAATGAGCCAGATGTTTGTTGTTTACCCTTTAATATCTCAATTAAATTTTGTCCGTGGTAATTAGTTGGATCCTGTCCTAAAGCTAATAACCCAAGTATTCTACCTGCAAATGCAGTTGCAGGAGAGTCTTCATTAAGTTCATCAGCATCCCAATCGTCAATTTTATCATTATTAATCCAGTAATTTAAATCTCCATCAGCGATTTTTAAGGCAACTAGTTGCTCCCAATTGTTCAATGTTTGGTTTTTATAGTAGTCAACTACTCCATAAACTATGTCTGATACAGTTGGACCTAAATCATCTGCCTTAACACTACTACACGAAAATATCAATAATAATAGTGAAAATACAATACATTTTACTAAAATGCTATTATTCTTTAAAAAACGTTTCATAATAAAACTTTAACCCCCTCATTTTATAATCTAGATTAAAAATAATGAAAAATATTATCTCCCCTTTAGCCCAAAAAAACAAAAACCCTTTTTGCCGCACACAATGGCAAAAAAGGTTAAAGTGACAAAGGTATAAAAAAACACCTTTCCCATTACGCGTGGGCAAGAATTGATTAAACATTAGAACAAGCAGGTTTCCTGACTTGGGGTCATTGCCAAGGCTGCGTCTTCCCAGTATACATACTAGTGACAATAGTATAGCAGCTTAACTCTCCCTTACAGTGGCGCGACCGTGCTGGACTCTCACCAGCTTCCCTCTCTACTTCTCTAAGAAGTATCACTTATTCCACTATGAGTATTTAGTTTAAGATGTTAACTATAGACTATCACCGCACTATGTACAAGTCAATATGTAATTAAAGTATTAATATTTAAGAAAGTCTTTCAGGTATTGCACAAGTGCTGCGGGCGGAGTGCTTTTATCGATATTCTTTTTCGGCCTGTAAATACCCGCAAGGGACAGGCAGCAATCCTTCCGCCAATCCCTGCCGGCCAGCAGTTCCAACGTGCAGTAAGACAATAAATTAATGGCGCTTTCAAACAGATGCAGTCTGCTGGATTCGTTCTTGGCCTGGATAGAGAAGGAGTAGCGCTTGTCGCTTCCGTTTGCGTCCCCCATATACCGTCTGCCGGAGGTTCCCCGGAGCGTTGCATGTTTGGAAAGCCATTGGAACAAATTAATAAGGATAAGTATGTGGAAACATGTCTATAGGTAGATTTCTAGAGTTTTAGTTTTTTGTTTTAGATGATTCATATTTACATACCTTTCTTAAAAAATCTGACAAAGAAATAAACTTTGCACCAAAAGTATATGCAAAGTTTATTTCTTTTATCTATATATATTATGGGAGGTCGTTAATTACTCTTTGATCCTTATGAAGGCAAGTCTTTGATCAAATCCTCAAGGCCAAGCTCTCTTAACTTCTCTTCTGTTGGGATGCCATTATTGTCCCAACCTCTATTGCGGTAATAATCATCAAGCATCTCCTGCAGATTGATTACCAGGTCTTTTTTAATGGGTTCCTTTGGTTCAAGGGTGAATCCATCTCCTGATACCATTTTATAGACAGTGACAGCCTCTTTTAAGAACCTGTTAGGCAGCTGATCAGCTTTCCTATTAAGGCCCAGGCGGACATTGTACATCCTCTCAAGGTTTACTACCCTTTCACCGGCTTTCATTAATTCCTCAGGTGTATATTTTTGCCCCAGGGCGTTTAGGCCCTCGCTGAAATCTTCAGGGTATAAGCAGAAGTTTTCAGTAGTGGAAAATTTGCATACTCCCACACAGTCACTGATGGCATTATAGGCTTCGGTAAATTTAATCATGCGCGCTTTATGCTTTTCTATACTCACTTCCATGATTTCCGGGAAGATGTCGTTAAAATACTTTTTGGCTACTTCCACATGTCCTGCCAGATCTATAGTGGGAAGGGCATACAAGTGGTCTGCTCCTCTATTGGCCACGGCATGAGCCAGGCCATAAGCTTTAGCAACTCTAGGCTCCTGCCTGGGCAACTCCATACCTTTAACATGCATGGCCAGTTCCTCTGCTCCGCCACCGATTTTCTCGGCTGCCCTTTTTACCCCCTCGGCAAGCAGGTCTCCCAGCCCCTGCCGGTAGGAGATCATTTTAATCAGTTCCATGATTTCCTTGGCATTACCCCATTCAAGACTTAACTTCTCGTTATTTAAATAGCCTTTTTCTTTGCATTCCATGGCAAAGGCTATAACAACACCTGTGGATATGGTATCAATTCCCATTTCATTGCACAGCAGGTTGCCGTAGATTACAGATTCTATATCTCTATTGCCTACCATGGGTCCTAAAGCGTTGATGGTCTCGTACTCCGGACCTTCAGTTTCACAGGCAAAATCTCCGGATTCCACCTTTGAGTACCTGGAACACCTGATTGGGCAGGCAAAGCATGCCATATTCTTAAGGACATATTTTTTAAGAGCCTTGGCATTTACTCCCAAATTACCTTCGAACTGCACCTGCTGATGATTCCTGGTCGGCAGGTCGCCGACAGCATTTTTGGGGTCCATTAACAGCGCTGTTCCCCATTCTCGTAAAAATGCTGAACCGGGGTGGTCTTTAACCTGCTTCATGGTTTTTTGGGCAACTTCCTTAAATTCAGCAGGCACCTCTACCCTCTTGCTGCCTTTAACGGCAACAGCCTTGAGGTTTTTAGACCCCATGACTGCTCCAAGCCCGCACCTGGCTGCAGCCCGGCCATAATCATTAATTACCGAGGCTATTCTAACCAGATTTTCCCCAGCAGGGCCTATGCATGCTACCTTTGAGCCTGGGTATTTATCTCTCAAAGCTTTTTCTACTTCTGAAGTTGTCATTCCCCAATATTCCTGCCCATCAAGAAATTCTATTCTATCATCTTCAATCCATAAAGCTGTGGGTCTTTCAGCTTTGCCTGTAAATACAAGGGCATCATATCCGGCTTTACGCATTTCAGGTCCAAAATGTCCGGAAGAATTGGCATAGCCATAAATCCCTGTTAGAGGAGATTTAGCTGTAACCGTATACCTTGCAGATGAAGGCCAGGGCGTGCCGGTCAACGGACCAGGGGAAAATATCAAATAATTTTCAGGGCTTAAGGGTTCCACTTCCGGCCCAACGTTATCATACAGTATCTTGGCAGCATATCCTCTGCTGCCTATGAATTTGTGCAAGTCTTCTGCAGGAGTTTCTACCAATTTATAGGTCTTGTCTGTAAGGTTGATATATGCGGTAATCCCCATTGTTACCTCTCCCTTCTTAAACTCCCTTGTTTTCACCTATTACGCTTTTCAATCATTTTTATTAGCAACTTCCTCAATTGCATCCACTACCTGTTCATATCCCGTGCACCTGCACAAGTTGCCCGATATACCCACCTTAATATCTTCCCTGGTAGGATTTTGGTTTTTGTCCAAAAAAGCTTTAGCGCTCATTAACAAGCCCGGGGTACAAAAACCGCACTGCAGGGCATTATGCCTAATAAAGGCATCCTGCAGGGGATGCAGCCTGCCGTCTTTGGCCATTCCCTCTATAGTGGTGATTTCTTTGCCTTCCATGGAAGCTGCCAGTACTAAACAGGAATTGACGTTTTCTCCATCTATAATAACTGTGCATGCGCCGCATTCTCCTATGCCGCAGCCTTCCTTGGTACCTGTAAGGCCCAATTCTTCACGGAGCACATCAAGGAGCCTGGCATAGGGCTTAACCTCTACCGTAACGGGTTTGGAATTTACTTTCATGTTTACTTTAATCTTTTCCACTTATTCCACCCCCAAAGCCTGGTTTATTACTCTTTGTGTAAGGGCTTCTATTACCGGCTTTTTATATTCAGTTGACCAGCGAATTCCAGATCTTTTAATCATTTCTTCTGAGACTTTCCTGCCTGCCTCTTCAAGAAGCTTCTGGTCTGGCGCCTTGCCTAACAGGAGTTCTTCGGCTGTTCTCACCCTGTCTGGTTTTGGCAGCACAGAGCCTGGGGCAATCCGTGCTTCAACTACTTTACCTTCGCTATCCAGGGTTATGGCAGCTGCAATGTTCATCCTGGCAATGGCCAGGGCCTTTCTACGACCTAATTTAATAAAGGAAGTCTTTGTATTTTCGGGTAGACCTTTAAAGTATACTTCTACTAGTAGTTCATCAGGGGCCAGATTGGTAACATAGGGTTTTTCAAAAATGCTTAACAGGGAAACTTCTCTTTCGCCTTTGGCGCTAACCAGTTTAAGCTGTGCATCTAATGCAACAAGGGGCGGAACAGGGTCTGCTGCTGGGGAAGCATTGCAGATGCTTCCTCCTATGGTACCCCTGTGTCTGATCTGGGGTGAGCCTACTGTGTTAACGGCCTGGGCTAAAAAGGGAACGGCTTCATTTATCAGCTCGGATTTATAAATCTCGTCGTGGGTTGTTAGTGCGCCTATCCTGAGATAATCTCCGTCTTTTTTGATGTACTTTAGTTCTTTAAGATGGTTGATATCTATGACATAGGCTATGTCTTTTAACTTCTTGTCCTCGTCACGAAGCTGAACCATCAAGTCGGTACCGCCGGCTATGACCTTGGCCTTCTCCTTGTGCTGTGCCAGGAGGCGGCAAGCTTCTTTCACTGATCCCGGCCTTAAATAATCAAACTTAAGCATTACTTTCCACCTCCTCGTAAGCTTTTTCCTAGGAGCACTTTTTCTAAATCGGCCGGCAGCTGGCGAATTCTCCTGCCGGTTGCATTGTATATGGCATTGGCAATAGCTGCGCCGACAGCCTCTGTTGCTGGTTCTCCCAGACTTTTTGCTCCGTAGGTTCCTTCTTTGTCGTCGCATTCAAAAATCAATGTGCTCATTTGGGGCATATCCATGGATGTGGGAATAATATAAGTGTCGAGGTTTAGGGTGCCTACTTTCCCCTTGTTGACCTCTACTTCTTCTGTAATGGCAAAGCCCATGCCCATGGCAATTCCTCCGTAAATCTGTCCTTTGATCAGAGCAGGGTTAACTGCTGTGCCAACGTCATGGCCTGCAGCCACATTTAATACATCAACATAGCCGGTTTCTGTATCTACTTCTACTTCTGCTACCACGCAGCCAAAGGAATAGGTTGGGAAAGCGTTTCCTTGGCCTGTATGGTGGTCGTAATTAAGATTCTTTGGTTCGTACCAAGCAAAGACTGACATCTGCCTGCCGCTCCAAAGCTGCTTGTTGCACACATCGCTGAAAAACACCTTGTTTTTGGGATTAGGAACTTCAAAGTAAACGCCGTCTTTGATGTCTACTTTATCTACGTGTGTATTCAGCATTTCTGCTGCTGTCTTTTTGAGGATTTCTTTAAGCTCTCCGGCTGCTTTTTTCATGGCCTGGCTGCCCATGACTGTGCCTCTTGAGGCTACTGTCATACCGCAGTCAGCTATGGAGTGGGTGTCCACGCCAATGAAGTGGATCCTCTCTACAGGCACGCCTAATACTTCTGCTGCAATTTGTGAATATGCTGTCTTTAAGCCTTGGCCGTTTTCCACCAAACCTGAGTTAATGATAACTGTACCGTCTTCTAAAGCCGTTACTGTCGCACCCGAAGCATCCACACTCTCTGCGCCAAAGCCGCATCCCCTGAAGCAGGTTGCTATGCCGATACCTCTTTTCTTTGGCCCTGACTGGTTCTTATATGCCTCACGCTTTTTGGAGTATTCTGTTTTTTGCACCAGGGTATCTATCATTTCTTCAAGAATAACCGGTTCAACCAGCTCCTGACTGGTTGCTGTTAATGAGCCGGTTTTAAGGGCATTGAGCTTACGAAACTCAATAGGATTCATCCCCAGCTCTTCTGCTAACTCTTCTATTAGCTGTTCCTGGGCAAAGATTATCTGGGGTGAGCTGTAACCCCGCATGGCTCCGGAGTGAATGTTGTTGGTAAATACACCAACAACGTCCACCTTCACATTGGGAATTTCATAAACTCCGGCAGTATGGACAGCTGCACGGAAGTTCATAAACTGGGTTTGGTTGTTGTAAGCGCCGCTGTTATCTACAAGCTCTGCTTCTAAAGCCATGATTTTTCCTTCCCTGGTGGCGCCAATTTTATACTTTAGCCTGAAGGGGTGGCGTTTGGAACTTTCAAGGATTGACTCTTCTCTGGTCAGCGCTATCTTGACAGGCCTGCCCGTTTTTTGGGCTAAAATGGCTGCCCTCCCTGCTATTAAACCAACGCCCTCTTCTTTACCCCCAAAAGAGCCTCCTAAAGTCTGCTGGACAATCCTCACTTTATGCATGCCGCACTGCAGGATATCAGCAACATATCGCCTGGTAAAGTACGGGTTTTGAGAAGAGGAAAAGACCGTCATGGTACCGTCAATGGGATCTGGCACAGCTACACAGGCCTCCGGCTCAATATAGGCATGCTCTATATATTGTGTGTGGTATTCCCTTTCTATGATTACCTCGCACTGGGCAAACCCTTTTTCCACATCTCCCTTTCTGACTGGAAAGTGAGACTCTTTAAAAATGTTGTCTGGCGCTCCTTCATGCACCAGCGGAGCATCCTTGGCCAATGCCTCTTCGATGGTATATACACCGGGTAGTTCTTGATACTCTACCTGGATGGCCTTTAAGGCATCCTGGACTATTTCAGGTGTTTCTGCTGCTACTATTGCCACTACATCTCCTACATAACGTACGGTGTCTGTGATATACATATAATTAGCCCAGCTTTTAGCCTTTTTTAGGTCACCATAAGTCAGAACCTCAAATACTCCATCCATTGCCTTGGCTTTTGCCACATCAATTTTTGCTACCTTTGCATGGCTCAATCCACTTCTGAGCATTCCGCCATAAAGCATTTGGGGAAACTTCAAATCTGCTGCATACTGAGCCCTGCCTAAAACCTTGTCAAGGGCATCAACTCTCGGCACGGGTTTATTCAGATAATCGTAGTTTTTACTTCCTAATAAAGGCATAAACTCACCTCCGAGACTTCTCTCTCCACCTTATTACTTCCCATTTCCCCACATCTTCTTGGCTGCCCTGTGGCAATCTTCAAAGACTTCTTTTTCATCCAAGGTCAAAAGCTCCCTGTTTCTCATTACCCATTTGCCGTTTACCATAACATCTTTAACATCTGTGGCAGTCCTGAAGAGTACTAATTGGTCATAGATGTTATGGCTGTTTAAAGGAGTGGGCAAAAGCGCATCAATTGTAATCACATCTGCGGCAAAGCCTGGTTTTAATTCTCCTAAATTATCGAAGCCAAGTGCTTTTGCGCCCATTGATGTTGCCATTTTGTAGACAGTATGGGCGGGCATTGTTTGGGGATCCTGCCTATAGGCCTTGTGGATTAGAAAAGCCCCTCTCATTACTTCAAAGAAGTTATTGACATAACCGTCTGTACCTAGACCCATGATAACGCCTTTTTCCAAAAGGTCAGGCACCGGTGCAACTCCGCCGCCCACTTCACAGTTGCTCAGGGGCATATGAATCACTCGTGCTCCTGTCCTGGCAATGACACCCATTTCTTCTTCGCTTAACTGTACGCCCTGGGAAGCTACCACGTCTTCATCAAGGTAACCTAGTTCGTTGTAAATTTCCACTGGAGTCTGTCCGTATTTATCTTTACAGTAAGTGGGTTCATAAACACTTTCAGACAGGTGCATGTGTATCTTGGCGCCGAGTTCTCTTGCCATTTCCCTGGCCTGCTTGATATAGTCTTTTGAGCAGGTGAAGGTTGTATGGATGCACATCATTCCTGAAATTAATTCGTAGTTTTCTCTGGCCCACTTGATGAATTCGGCGTTTTCTTGTAGGCCTAGTTGGGCGTTCTCCTCGCTCTGTCGCTGACATGCTTCAAAGGACAGAATGCCTCTTAGCCCTGCCTTATCTACTTCTTCTGCTGCTGCTTTTAGGGCTCCGGGTATGGAATTTGGACCTTCCAGGCAGTCATAGAAAGTGGTTATGCCTGATTTTATCATTTCCAGGCAGGCCATTTTGGTTGTAGCTTTGACCATCTCATGGTCTATCTGGTCTTCTACGTATGGCCACCAGAAATCTTCCAGGAAGCTTGTAAACTCTGTTACCAGGGCCTCTACGGTTATGCCGTGGGATAGAACTCCGTACATATGCATGTGGCCGTTAATGAAGCCGGGCGCTATTATCTTATCGGTGGCATCAACTATATCTGCCTGGGGATACTTATTCTTTAAATCTTCATTTGCTCCAACTTCTTTTATTTGCTTACCTTCCACACAAATACCCCAGTTTTCTTTTATACCGCTTTCAGCGTCAGCCAAAACATATTTTCCAAGTATTAAGGTTTGAGTCATATAAATCACCTCCTGAATTAAAATTCATAAAGTCAGCAGTCGCAAGTTAGAGAAAGCCTGCGCCGGCGCTAACTCCTGAATTCTTTAAGTTACTAATTCATGTAGTCTTTTAGGTTAACTTTACTGTATACAACCCTCTTGTAGTCCTTGTTTTCCTCTGCAAGAGTAGCATCTATGCCCATCTTGGTTTGAACTCCCCTGGAATCGGAAGTTGGGTCTAACTCATGTCCCTGGGAATTAGGGACATAGAAAATATCTTTTTCCGGCTTAACCCTGGTAGAAAGGGCCCACATGATATCTCCCGGATTATAAATATCCACATCGGGGTCCACGACAATAACATTCTTGATATTAACATAAGCCGTCATAGCTGCCAGGGCGACATTTTTGGGCTCCCCAGGATTAGTTTTTTTGAGTTGAACCAGGGCTAAAAAGCCGCCTCCATATGGAGGTATATGAACATTTACCACATTTTTGGATACATAGGCAGTAAATTTTTTCAGCAGGGGCTCTCTGGGCAGAACATTTCCTAAATTGATGTGCTCATATGAAGCGCCGGCTATGGTCTGGTATATAGGGTTGTTCCTGTGGCAAATTGCCTTTACCTTTAATGTGGGGCTGTCCCAGGGTTCGCTGTAATGTCCTGTAAATTCCCCTAATGGTCCTTCAGGTTCACGCTCATACGGGATAATTTCTGCCTCAATGACTATCTCTGAGGTAGCCGGAACATAGATATCACTTGTCTTGCACTTAACCACTTCAATGGGGGCTCCTCGTAAAGCTCCCGCCAGCTCAGTCTCATCTCCATCATAACGATAGCCTGCTGCAATCATAATTACAGGATCTACTCCAATAACAACAGCGATGGGGAGACCTTTACCTTGAGACTCGGCCTCATCGTAAAACTCTTTAAGATGTCTCCATTCATTGATCATGATGCTTAATTTGTCCTTGCCTTTAACCTGCATCCTCTGGAAGGACAGGTTGTGGGTAGTCCCATCTATGCCCTTGGACACTATCACTCCACCTGTAATAAAAGCTCCTGCATCAAAAGCAGCATGAATAGGAATGGGCAGTTGAGCCAAGTCTACAGCTTCACCCATAAGCACGTTTTCGTGACAGGGTGCAGCATCTACCCTCACTGGTTTTAGAGGATTATCAAAAGCTTTTGCTGTTACCTCAACAATTTCTTCTTTTTTGCAGTTAAGGGCTAGAGCTATTCTGTCTTGATTGCCCAAAACTCCACCAATGACAGGCATGCTGTGGCCGGATACTTTTTTAAAATAGCCTGCCCCCAGGTTTTCCTTTTCCAATGTTGCAAGAACATTGCCCAGTTCATGCTTTAAAGAAACTTCTTTTTCAATTTCAAATAATTGACCTGCTTCTCGCATAACATCTATAAAACTGCGTAAATCTTTAATCTGCGCCACTTGGCTAACACCTCTTCAATTTATTTAAATGTGGATTGACCGTCTACAACCTTTGCTGTCAAAGAACGGCTTGGACACACGGACACACACAGTCCGCAGCTGCGGCATAGATCCTCGTCAACCTTCATAACAGGGAAGTCAAGACTCCTTGCCAGGTATGAACAAGCTGTAACGCACCTGCCGCAGTTAATACAACCGCAGTGCAAACACCTGGCAGCTTCTTTTCTGGCAGCCTCTTCCGAAAGACCCAATTCTACTTCTGCAAAGGAGCTGATTCTTGCCTGGGCATCCAGATGAACGGCTTCTTCCCTGACCGTACCGTCTTCAGCTATTTCAGGAAAACGGCTCCTTTCTCCAAGATACTTATCCACAACTTCTCCGTCACCGCCAAGATACTTGTCAATAGCTGCCGCAGCCTTCTTGCCGGCTGCTACTGCCTTGATAACAGTGGATGGACCTGATACGCAGTCTCCTGCTGCAAAGATGCCCCCTTGAGGCGTCTGGCAGTCTTCTCCTGCTGCCAAGCTGCCGTCAGCAATCATGGATGGATTAACGCCTGCTGCAAGTTCATAGTCTACTTTTTGTCCTGCTGCAATTACTGCCATGTCTATTTTTAGTTCTTTATCTGCTTCTCCGCTTGGCGCCGGACTTCTCCTGCCTGAGGCATCATAATCTCCAGGTTTCATGGGAGTATAAACCATGCTTTCTAAAGCGCCTGTTCCTTTAAAGCCTGCAGGGGCTGCCAGGAAGATGAATTTGATGCCTTCTTCTTCGGCCTGGCTGATTTCTTCAGGTAAGGCCGGCATATCTTCCTTTTGCCTGCGATAAACTACAAATACTTCTTCTGCGCCTAATCTTACAGCAGCCCTGGCCGCATCAATGGCCACGTTGCCTCCGCCAATTACTGCCAGTTTCTTGCCGGTTAATGCCTGGGCTTTTGAGTCGTTTACTTCTCTTAAGAAGCTTATTCCTGGTACAACTCCCGGCAGGTCGGTACCCGGCACATTTAGCGCTGCATCTTTTTGGGCGCCAACTGCCAGTAATACTGCATCCGTGTTTTTGCTGATTTCTGCCAGTTCTTGGGCGCCAACTTTAACCCCTGTTTTTAGCTCTACTCCCATTCTTGTTATTCTGGATATTTCTTTTTGTAAAATATCACCGGGCAGCCTGTGTTCGGGTATTCCCCATTTGAGCATACCGCCTGCTGCCGATTCCCCTTCAAGGACCTGGACCTGGTAACCCTTCTTGGCCAGGTAATAAGCTGCCGTTAGTCCTGCAGGGCCTGAGCCTACTACTGTTACTTTCTTGCCGTTGGCTGGCAGTACTGCGGGGATTGGCAGTTCATTATATAATGAGAAAACTTGGTCTGCTGCTGCTCTTTTGATTCCCCTGATATTTACTGCTTCATCAGTTTTTGCTCTTCTACATTTGCTTTCGCAGGGATGGTCGCACACTCTGCCGCAGATTGCTACCAGGGGATTATCCCTGCTTACTGTTTCATAGGCATCCAGGTACATTCCTCTTCTTACCTGATCAATGTACAGTGGTACGTCTACACCTGCAGGGCATGCTTCTTGACATGGTGCATTGTCCGGTTTGTAGGTAAAATCAAGTTTAGCCACTACTTCTTTTGTAGGAAAGTTTGGCAGGGCTACGCCCTTAACCGACCTGATGGAATTGTATCCTAACTGCTCTAATAATACGGCCAGGTCTTTACATAACTTGGTGAATATGCCCATGCCCTTAATGATAGCGATGGAGCAAATACCTATTGCTCCTGCTCCTGCCATGAGCATCTCAACTGCTTCTTCGGCTTTTGTCACTCCGCCGATACCAATTAATTCTTTGCAGTCTTTTCTGGCTATTTCAGACACTATTCTTAATGCTATGGGCCTAATTGCCGCGCCTGATAACCAACCATATCCGTCTGAACTGTTCATTTCCGGTTTTGCGTTGTAGATGTCAATCTTTAGGGTTGGTCCTATGGAATCTATTGCTGAAATTGCATCTGCACCTGCTGCCAAGGACTTCATGGCTGTTCCTACCGGGTCCGGCCAATTGCCACTCAGTTTGCAGATAATTGGTATGGATACTTTTCTGCGGGTAATCTCTACCATGGGAATCATGGTTTCTTCTGAGTATGATACCAGCTCGATCATATCTGCCCCGGCATCTTCCACATCTTTTACCAGCAAGTCTGCTTCTGCAGGGGTATGCCCAACACTGCCTATTACCACAACACCTGCTTTTTTAGCCTTGGGAATTTCTCTTTTGATCCAAACTTCTGCTTCCCAGTCCGACCATTTTTCACAGTTGATCAAGGAATCTTTTCCTATGGCTCCTATGTGGGGTACGGGATTTATAGCTGCATTATCACGCAGGGTCTTGGTTACACATGCTCCCGCTCCTGCTTCATAGGCCCTGATCAATCCGTCTGCGCTGAAGGACAGTGGCCCCGATGACAGGATAAATGGGCTTTTCAACTTCACTCCGGCTATTTCTGTAGATATATCTGCTCCAGTTAACTTTTTGAAATTTCTCATTCTTCTCCCTCCCACTAAATTTTTAAAGTTTCGAGGGGGTTTTTATCCCCCTCTTATTTTATTTTGTTTATCTCATTGTTAGCGCCATCAAAGCTTTTTGGACGTGCAGCCTGTTTTCAGCTTCATCGTAGATTACAGACATAGGCCCATCAATAACATCGTCTGTTACTTCTATGCCCCTGTCGGCAGGCATGCAGTGCATGTAGATGGCATGGGGCTTTGCTACTTCAAACTTTCTCTTATCGCATACCCAGCCTTTGTCCTTGTACTTTTCAATGATTGCCAAGCCTTCTTTTTCATCTTCTGTGTACATGATTGGTCCCCAGCTCTTGGCATAAATGATGTCGGCATCTTTGGAGGCCTCTTCAAAATCATGAACAACTTCCAGTTTTACACCGGCTTTCTTGGCATTTTCTTCTGCCTGTTTCATTATTTCAGGCATTAAAGTGAATTCAGGCGGATGGGCCAAGGTTACATCCATGCCAAAACGAGGCATCAGGGTAACCAGGGACTGGGCCATGGAGAGCGGTCTAATGTAACCAGGTCCATAGGTCCAGGAAATCACAAACTTGCGTCCTCTCAAATCCTTACCGAATTTTTCCCTGATTGTAAAGAGGTCAGCAAGGGCCTGAGTTGGGTGGTAAATATCACACTGCATGTTGTAAACGGGGATCTTTGCATGTTCTGCCATTGCTCTCATATACTTGTGACCGCCTACCAGGGTAGTTCTGATACCAATACCATGACCATAACGGCTCAATACTTCCACAGTATCCTTTGGACCTTCTCCGTGGTCAATCTGGGTTGCTTTAGGAGTCAAGTAGTTGGCATGGCCGCCAAGCTGTGTAATACCACATTCAAAGGCATTTCTGGTTCTTGTTGATTCTTCGAAGAACAGCATAAACAATGTCTTGTTTTTGCAAATCTCATGGGGAATATTCAACCCGAACTGCCTTTTTAGTTCTGCTGCTAGATCCATCACTGTTTCCAGTTCTTCATTGGTCCAATCCTGCTCACTTAAAAAATGCTTTAACCTTAATTGTGTAGATGACATTACTCATACTCCTCCTGTTTTGTTTTTTGATTGTATTTGGGAAGTAAACAGCGCTTACTTCTTTACCATAAGTGATGTTGGCAGCAGCGCATAAAATGCTGCGGCTTTAAGAAGGTCATCAATTGCTATCCTTTCACCTTCACAGTGACAAAGTATACCTTCTCCAGGGCCAAATCCCAGGGTAGGAATACCTGCCCTGCCCATGGTGTAGGTTCCATCTGTACTGAAACCCCACTTGTCAATGACTGCTTTTTTATCAAAGAGGGCTTCAAAGGCAGCTGCCCCTGCTTGAATAAAAGGATGATCTTCCTCTAAAGACCAGGCCGGGAAAAACTCTTCAGCCTTTTTGACATAACCGGTATAGCTTGGGTTATCAAAGTACATCAATTCAACCTTGCCGTCATATGGTCCTGCGATTTCTTCAAGCTGCTGCAGGGCCAGTTCGTTGGTCTCTCCTGCTGTTAAACGCCTGTCAATATAGATAATAGTTTCTCCTGGTATAGTATTCACAGAATTAGTCTTTACATCTACTTTGGTTGCAGCAATGGTTCCTTTGCCAAGGAAATCGTCCTCCAGCAATTTTTCCTGCAAATCTTCAATCCTGGAAATAATCCTTGCTGCTTTATACAGGGAGTTGTCCGCTGCATGGGGAGCGCTGGCATGACCTGACTTGCCGGGGACGGTTATTTGATAAAGAGCCCTGCCCCTATGCCCCCTGCATATCCTTAACTCACTGGCTTCGCCAATTACAGCATAATCCGGCTTAATACCCTCAGTTTCGATGAAATGAGAAACTGCCAGCCCCTCACAGTCTTCTTCCCCTACAATTCCTACAACATAGAGAGTGAATTCATCCTTTGCAAGGCCCAGGTCCTTAATAACCCTGCCCGCGTAAACCATGGCAGCCAATGGTCCTTTGTCATCACATGCTCCCCTGCCATAAACATAACCTTCTTCACACTTGCCCTGCAGCGGGTCGTATCCCCAAACCTGCGGATCACCTGGACCAACAGTATCCATATGGGCATCGTATAGGATGACCTTTTTCCCAGACCCGATTCTGCCGACAACATTGCCAATTTGATCTACAAAAACTTCATCATAGCCTACTCTTTTCATTTCTTCAGCCAGCACCCCGGCTGCCTTTTCTTCATTGCCGGTTACACTTTCAGCTGCAATAAACTTTCTTAAAAAATCAACCAATTCGTCTGAGTATTTATCTACTTGGTCTTTAATATTGTTTGCCAGTTCATTGATGTTTTCCACTAATGTTACACCCCTTGCCTAGATTTACCCGCCAACAACGGCTACAAAAAAGGATACCTCATCTCCTTCTTTGAGGGCCTCTCCCAATTGGGGATTCATGATGCCATCATTAATAAAAACTCTGATATGGGGAAGCAGGCTTCCATCTTCATCCAAAAGCAATTCTCTCAATTTATCCCCATACATTTCCAATAGCGCCTTTACAAGATCTTGAAAAGTACTATGTTCTTCCAGGCTAATGACTTCAGATTTTTTCCCAAGGGAGTCACCTATCAAATTAAAATATCTTACTGTTACTTTAAACATTACCGCCCCCTCCATCTAGTAGGGTCATTAATTATTCTTACTTAAAGCCATAGGTGCTTATTAAGACGTTGCATTTACTACTGCTGATACATATACCAGGTCAGCATCACCCTCACTCCAGATTTTGTGAGGAATATGGTCATAGCAGTAAATACTATCGCCCTCTTCTAAATAATAAATTCCCTCACCTAACTGAAACTTCATTTTTCCTTCCAGCACTAAAATTATTTCTTCTCCAATGTGGGTAATAGGTTCATCGCAATCAGTGCATCCTGGCTTTAAGCGTCCAATGACCATCTGAATGTTTCTATTTAACTCCGGAGACAACAGCTCAAGAATTAAATCAGAGTTGCTGTTAAACTTAAGCACTTTCCTTTCGGCTTTACGCACCACAGGGTCATGTTGGTTTTTGTCCATAAGAAAGTAAAAAATGGGTACATTTAGAGCTTGAGCAATCTTTCGTAAAGAGGATATAGACGGTTCGGTCAGGTCTCGTTCAACCTGACTTAAAAAACCGCGGGTAAGCCCTGTTTTCTCAGCCACTTCCTTTAAACTTAACTTAACTTCCAGCCTCTTTTCGCGAATCCTTTCCCCCAGCACATCATCACCTTTTTCATGAGTTTTTAATTGCTGTTATTAATTTTTTTTACAACATTTTTAGTGCGACTAAACTTTTTCTAATTCTCTATGTTCTATACTTTTAGTAAATTTCCTGCTGGTTTACTGAAAATAATTTAATAAAGGAAACTTATTCATGAAAAAATTTAGTCTTACTATACACAATAAATGAGATAGGTTTCATAACACTAAACCCGGCCTATGAGATATTAAATCCCACGCCGGGTATAGTTTAACAATTATTTACCTTTTACTTTTAGCATTAATTGCTTCTAAATTAATTTAATGATACTAAACTTTTTATATTTTATTCTTTCGATATTACTTTTAAATTTCCTGCAGAATTTAGAAAATTTTTTTAAGAAAGCTTCATCTAAGCACTTCTCATGGAGCAGGTGCCATATGTATGACGGCGACTCCACAAGCAATCTCTTAATTTTTAATGCCCTGAGCATCCACAGGAATATACTGGTATTCGGCCTGTCATCAACTCCAGTGGCTAAAACAGGAATGATGCCGCAATTTTCCCGTAAATACTTGCTTATTTGTTCCAGGGGCAGGTTGTCTGTTGAATTGTACGGCCCAAAAACAACATGGTTTCTATTAAAATGCTCTTGAAGATATTCCGCACCCCTTGGAGAAGTGCCTATCCAGACATCCAGTTCATTTACATTGAATATATGATGATTTAAAGGAATATCCGTACCGTCAAAGGATACGACAATGTTTACCGGAGCCATGCTTTCCTTTTTTAATATAGCCATACGCTGGTTAACCAGGTCCTTATCGAATACATGGCAAGTTACATCTTTTTCAGCCTGGAGGGTTTTGGCCCCAATAATAACACCATCTGCATAAGCCCTGCACATGTTTAGTACCCAGAAATCCGCCAGGGCCCCGTCTTCATCTAAAAAATTCTGACGTGCAACCAGTGGCCCCTGAGGATCATCCGGAAACCCAATTTTTCCTTCCATGGAAAATACCAGGCAGCCATATGTATATGGTCTATGGTCAGGGGCATCAGGCAGGTACATATCCCCATACACTGCTTGCACCTTTGGCAAGACTATCCCTTCGGGAGAAGATTCCTTTAATTGGGACAGTTTTTGAAAATTGTCATAAATCCTGTTAAGTTGAATTTTGTCCACTGGAAAATCTAGTGTTATGAGTTCTGACATATTACAGGTTTCCTCCTTGGAAAATGCTAAAATTAAATTCCGGCATTTTTGCGCAGTTTTACAGCCGCTGCAGCAGCTTTCTTTAGAACCTCGTCCTCGTCTACAAGAAGCATCTTTTTCTTTTCCATAACCACCCGGCCGTTAATGATGGTAGTCTCAACATTATCCTCACCCGCTGAATACACAAGTGCAGAAACAGGATCATGCATGGGCACGGTTTTGGAAGTCCAGGGATTAAAGATGAACATGTCAGCCCTCTTCCCCACTTCCAAACTGCCAATGGTTTTTTCCTTGCCTATTGCTCTAGCCCCATTTATTGTAGCCATTTTTAACACTTCCGGGGCCGGCAGTAAAGATGCATCCCTGGAAAATACCTTCTGTAAAAGGGTAGCATTTTTCATGGTCTCAATCATATCCTGGCTGTCATTGCTTGCTGCCCCATCTGAGGCAAGGCTGACTGTTAATCCCGAATCCATGAACTGTTTAATAGGGGCAACCCCTGAAGCTAGAATCATGTTTGAAGTAGGATTATATGAAATTTTCACATCATGCTTCCTGAATATGTCTATATCTGATGGCTGCATATGCACACAATGGACTGCTATAACATCTGGACCTAAAAAACCAATTTCATCCAAAAGCTCTATTGTCCGCTTATTATGCCTCTGCAATGTAAAAGTATCATCATCTTCTGTCTCTACAAGGTGCATGGTAATGGAAAGCCTGTGCTCGTCAGCAAACTTCCGGATATCCAGTAATTCTTCTATGGTTAAATCCCATATAATTCCTGGAGCCAAAAAGATGCTAAGCAGATCATTATCCTCAACAGGATAATCCATCAGCAGTCTCTTGGTATCCTCCAAGAACATCGGGACTGTTTCGATGATTTCACAACAGTTACTTTTTGCCAGATCAGCCAGACTTGTGTAGCCCCTGCCAAGAATACCCCTGATGCCGGTATCTCTAAAAGCTTTGATTACAGCATCATTTAGCCTGGGCCTGGATTGAAAATACATGTAATCTAACACAGTAGTAGTGCCACTATGAATAGATTCTAAACACCCAATCATGGCAGCATAATAACAGGTTTCAGCATCGTAAAAAGGGACCTTTTTCATGTGCAAGCATGTCATACCCCATATGCTTAAACAAGGATCTTTTTTAACCATGGATTTAAGCAGGGAGAAACTACTGGAAATGTACCGCAAGATGATGCAAATCAGAATGTTTGAGGATAGGGCAAATAGTGACTTTTTTGCTGGCAACATGCCTGGATTTATGCACCTGTATGCCGGCGAAGAAGCTGTTGCAGTAGGAGTATGTGCAAACTTAAGGGATGATGACTTTATTACCAGTACCCACCGCGGACATGGTCACTGTATTGCCAGTTGAAGCTAAAACATACAGGTATTACGGGCATTTCCAGGGTGACGCCAAAACATATAGAACTAAAGAAGAGGAAGAATACTACCGCTCCAAGGACTGCTTGAAGCAGTTTGAAGAAAAGTTAACGAATCAAGGTCTGGCAAATGCAGATGAACTTGCAGGAATTAGAGCAGCAGTACAGCGTGAAATCCTTGAAGCAGTGGAATACGCTGCAAACAGTCCCTGGCCCAAGCCTGAGGATACATATACAAATGTGTATGTGAGGTTTTAAGGAAGGAGTGAACATTGTGAATCAAAGAGAATTATTGTATCAAGACGCAATAACAGAAGCAATTAGGCAGGAAATGGAAAGAGATGATACCGTATTTATCATGGGTGAAGATATAGCCGGAGGAGGCGGAAGAGCAGATCAGGGCATTATAGATTCTTGGGGAGGATGCTATGGGGCTACCAAGGGATTGATTCAACAATTTGGTCCTATGAGAGTCTTAGATACACCCATCACAGAGTCGGCCTATATAGGCGCTTGTGTAGGAGCTGCAGCAGCAGGGTTGCGACCCATTGCAGAATTAATGCACGTTGATTTTTTGGGTGTGTGTTTCGACCAGATCTTCAACCAGGCTGCTAAATTTCGCTACATGTCAGGGGGTAAAGTAAAAATACCCTTAACTATTAGGACTACCATTGGAGCAGGGATGAGGGGCGCAGCCCAGCATTCACAAACATTATATTCTCTATTTGCCCACATCCCAGGACTGAAGGTTGTTATTCCATCAAATGCTTATGACATGAAAGGCTTATTAATTGCCTCAATTAGGGACGATGACCCGGTATGTGTTTTTGAAAACAAGACATTATACAGTTCTAAAGGATTGGCGCCTGAAGAACCTTATACAATTCCCCTGGGCAAGGCCAGAATCGCCAGGGAAGGATCCGATATAACAATAGTAGCCTATTCCAAAATGGTCAATTACTCTTTAGAAGCTGCGGACATTCTGGCCAAAGAAGGTATCAGTGCAGAAGTCATCGATCCCAGAACAATTACTCCCCTGGATGAAGAAGCCATTTTAAACTCTGTAGCAAAGACCAATCGCCTGCTTGTGGTTGATGAAAGCAATCCCATCTGCAGCGTGGCTTCGGAAATTGCAGCAATGGTAGTGGAAAAAGGATTTGACTATTTAGATGCTCCAATTAAGAGGCTTACAGCGCCCCATACTCCTGTACCCATGAGCCCGCCCATGGAAGATGAATACATTCCCAGTGCAGCAAAAATAGTAAAAAATGCTAAAGAAATGCTCGGCTAAAATATCCCATATTGAAACCCCCTAACATCCATACTTGTTAGGGGGATATAATTACTAAAAAGGAGCTGTATTGCAAAATGGCAAGCTATATAGTTATGCCCAAGTTGGGTTTAACAATGATAGAAGGTACCATATCCAGCTGGTTAAAAAAAGAAGGTGATTATGTTACCAAGGGTGAACCCCTAATTGAGGTGACCACAGAAAAAATAACCCTGGAAGTTGAAGCTTTAGAAACAGGTGTATTACGAAAAATCCTTGTCGAAGAAGGAACAACTGTACCAATTCAAGAACCTATTGGAATTATTGGAGAGGCCGATGAAGACATTTCCAAATACCTTTCCGGTGAAATAATACCGGAGTCTCATATTGGTATGAACGAAAATCAAAGGGAAGTATCAGCAAACAAGTCTTTAGCTGAGACTCCCGCCATAAAGGACAGAATTAAAGCTTCCCCTGCAGCTAAAAAAATGGCTGAAGAGCATGGAATCGATTTATCCGGAATTGCGGGTACAGGACCTGGAGGCAGAATAAACCTAAGTGACGTACAAAAGGCAGTTGACGCTAGCAGGGAGGTTGAGCAGCTCCAATCAGAATATGCACAGATTGCTGTAAGTTCGAATTCTGTACCTTTACAGGGACTAAGAAAAGTAATTGCTGACAAAATGTCTTTAAGCATTCATTCCACTGCACAACTAACCCTTACCATGGAGGTTGATGCCACTGACCTGGTAAAACTGCGTCATGATATTCGTGAGGAAATGGCAAAAACGGAACAGGTCAAAATCACTTACAATGACCTCATAGTAAAGGCAGCAGCCATGGCCCTAAAGGACTACCCGCTCATGAATTCCACCCTAGTTGACAACAACATTATCATTGGTGATACGGTGAATTTGGGGATTGCTGTAGCCTTAAAGGATGGGTTAATGGTTCCTGTAATAAAAAATGCTGCCAAGAAATCCTTGGCGACATCAGTAAGGAAGCAAGAGATTTGGCTGACCGCGCTCGCAGGGGACAGCTCATGCCCGATAAACTAACAGGAGGCACTTTTACCGTAACCAACCTGGGGGCATATGACATTGATACCTTTACCCCCATCCTAAACTACCCCGAAACAGGGATTTTAGGCGTGGGAAGAATCGTGGAAAAACCAGCAGTATATAAAGGTAACATTCAGATACGTTCCATGCTTTCCTTAAGCCTTACTTTTAACCATCAAGTTATTGACGGTGCCCAGGCTGCCGAATTTCTTAAGAAAGTTAAAAAATATATAGAAAAACCATATGGTATATTGTTAACGAGCTGGTGAAGCAGCATGTGTTTTTAATACCAAAAAACCCTTTACGCCAGTGACATTTTTATGTTATCTTTATTCTGGAGTATGTAGCACTTGAAGGTGAGGTAATCTTCATTGACAATTAATATAAGTGATGTGGCAAAAAAGGCCGGTGTTTCTCCTTCTACTGTATCTAGAGCCCTTACAAGGCCGGACCTGGTAAAGACTGCTACCAGGAAAAAAATTTTAGAAATAGTTGAGGAAATGTCCTATTCACCTAATCCTCTGGCCAGGGGTTTAATGACAGGCAAAACCAATATTATTGCCCTCATCATTCCAAACCTGACAAACACTTACTTTGCACAAATGGCAGAAGGCTGTGAGGAAGCTCTGCGCAGCAAGGGATATCACTTGATAATTGGAAACTACTTTGAAGATAACACCATGGAGCTCAAGGTAATAGACGCCTTTTTAAAAAGAATGGTAGACGGCATAATCATAGCTGGCTCACTTACAGCAAAAGATTTCCAATCAATCTTTGGGAGCCGCACAAGTATACCTGTTACTTTTGTAAACCATAGCGCTGAGTTAGAGTATGGCTATGATTCAGTAATTGCCGATGAAGCCCATGGGGCAAGGCTGGCATGCCAAGCCCTCTTGGAACGGGGGGCCAGGAAAATAGCCGTGGTAACTGGACCTGCACGTAATCCTTACACCAAGAGACGTTTAGCGCCTTTTAAAAAAGAACTGCAAAATGCAAATATGTATCTGGATCCTTGCTATCTTACCGAAGGACACTATGGGTCTATCTACACTGGCTTTGAAGCAATGTCCAAACTGTTATCATTGAAAGAGCCGCCTGATGGAGTATTTGCCTTTAATGACACTTTAGCAACAGGGGTTATCAAGGCAGTTTTAAGCAAAGGATTAAATATACCTAAAGATGTCGCAGTGGTTGGTTTTGACGATATCCCACTGGCGCCTTATTTGACACCATCTCTTACGACCATCGGCTCCTCAAGTTTTGACCTGGGCAAAGAGGCTGCTGAAGCTACCCTGGGCCCAATAGGAAATCCATACAGGCCCCCCAGCAAATAGTATTGCCCGTTAAATTAATTAAAAGGGAATCCTGTTAATGCAAAATTGGGGAAATTACTCAGCCAGATAGGAATACCTCATATAGAGGTGTGTCTTCTGACATTATTTGAGGCGTATCCCCTTTAATTTATAGGAGGTCAACAAAATGAACATATTAAGAATCAACCTTTCGACCAAAAAATTTGAAATTACCCCTTTATCACAGGATGATATCCTCTTAGGAGGCAGGCTTCTCACAAGCAAGATTCTCTTTGAAGAAGTACCGCCCAGATGCCACCCCTTTGATAAAACCAATAAAATAGTCATCACAGCCGGAGCTTTGGCTGGTACAGGCATTTCAAGCTCCGGCAGGTTGTCCATTGGAGGTAAGAGTCCTCTTACCGGCGGGATTAAAGAAAGTAATGCTGGAGGAACTGCAGCGACAGCAATGGCTAAACAGGGAATCCGTGCCATTATTTTAGAGGAAAAAGCAGAAGACGGCTGCTTCATCCTCAAGATTGACGACCAAATGTGCGAGTTTATCAAAGCTGACGAGCTTAAAGGCCTTGGCAACTTTGAGACAGCTGCACGGCTCTTTGTAGCCTATGGGAAGGATTATTCACTTATCACCATTGGTCAAGGTGGAGAACAAAAACTTTATGCAGCAGGTATTAGTGTAACTGACCTCTTCGGCAGGCCAAGCAGGATAGCAGCTCGCGGAGGCTTGGGCGCAGTTATGGGCGGCAAGGGCGTCAAAGCAATATTAATTAACAAGAGAGGTTCCGCTTTAAGCAGCAAGTCTACAAATGAAAACTTTAAGGAAGCTCGTAAGCGCTTTAATGATATCGTCTTAAATAGTGAAAGAGTACCCGTACTGACTAAATACGGCACAGCTTCTACAATCATGGCGGTGCAGCAGTTAGGCGCTTTGCCTACCATGAATTTCAAGCAAGGCAGGTTTGATAAAGCAGATGCCATAAGTGGTGAGGCCATGTATAACATTATTTTAGAAAGAGGCGGCGAGGGCAAAAACAGCGAGGCCTGCATGTCTGCCTGCCTGATCAAGTGTTCCAATGTTTACCCTGATAAAGAAGGCAAAGAATTGTGCGCTCCTATTGAGTATGAATCCATCTGCCTATTGGGTTCTAACATAGGAGTTGGAGACCTTGATGCCATAGGAAGGCTAAACTACCTGTGCAATGATTATGGTCTGGATACCATAGACATAGGCGGCGCCCTTGGTGTTATGGCTGAAGCCGGACTGGTTGAATTTGGAGATGCAGAAGGTTTCATCAAGATCCTCAAAGGTATTGAGGAAGGAAAAACCGAAGCCAGGCTAGCAGGAATGGGAACTTCCATCTGTGGTAAAGTTCTTGGCGTAGAAAGAATCCCTGTCGTTAAAGATCAGTGCATGTCAGCTTATGACCCCAGGGGGGTCAAGGGTACCGGACTCACCTATGCCACCACTCCCATGGGAGCAGATCATACTGCAGGGCTTACGGTATTTGCTCAGGTTAATCACCACAGCAAACAAGGTCAGGCAGAACTGTCAAAGAATATGCAGGTGGGCAGAGCCGCTTATGATGCTCTCGGACTTTGCGCCTTCCTAATGGGAGCAACCGGTCCACATCCCCAGGCAGTTATAGATGCTTTAAATACTTTTTACGATTTAGAACTGCCCCCAGATTATTTACAGTACCTGGGCAAAAGGCTGCTCAAGCTGGAACTGGAATACAACAAACTGGCCGGCTTAAATGCTGCAGACCAGCTTCCTGAGTTTTTCTTAAAAGAAAAGCTTCCTCCCTTTGACCTGACCTGGGACTACTCAGAGGAAGAAATCAAATCAGTATTGGCAAATATTGAGTAACCTTTTAAAAGAATTGTTTTTACATTTTCATTTTGTATAAATGAGATAAACCTAAAGCGCTTGCCCCCAAGCGCTTTTTGTTATTGTCTTTTAGCTAGTCTGCCTTTGTCCAATAATCTTCCAGCCCCTGTCCCTGGCCACTTCCAGCAATTCGCCATCTGGCCTTACAGCGATGGGATTACCCACAAGTTCCAACAAGGAAAGGTCAGAAAAGCTGTCGGCATAGGCACAACTTCCCTCCCAATCAATTTCCTTGTCAGCATAATCCTTTACCAGTCTAATTACCTTTACCTCTCCTTGAATATATTCAAGGGGCTTATCAAAGCAAAAGATATTGTTAACTAATTTGAGCTCAGTACCAACAGCATGCTCAAACCCAAGGTCATTAGCGGCAATTTCAATAATAGGTTTTAAGGCGCCAGAAATGAGTATTAAACAATACCCTTCCCCTCTACACTTTTCTATTTCCCGGATTAGATTAGGATCAGCTTTAAGCTTCATGACACGGTAAGCCCGTTCAAAAAAATCCTTGATTTCTTCAATCTTCATACCTTTAAAAAGTGTGGCAAACTCCGTCAAAGCCTTCTCACGCATTCTTTCTGAAGAAATTATCTTTAGCCTATATAGTAAATACACGGGCATAAAGGTAAAGAATGACTTCCAATATCTAGTTTTAGATTTTTTCTGCTGCTTCCACTGTTTAAATAAAAATGGCAAAGTCTCAAAGGGAAATATGGTCCCATCAAAATCAAATATAGCTAGTTTCATATACAGACCTCTTTTCACAAATCACACTTAACTTAGCTTTTCTCTTTCCACACAACCTATCTCCACAATGTCATCTAACTCTCTCTTATAAAGGCCTATGTGCTTGTCACCTTTCCTAAACGCATCTGCAGCTTTTTCAATTTCTTTTCCCACTGTTTCGTACTGTTTATAAAACAAGTCGAATTTGCCGTGAACTCTCGCAAGCTTGTTTTGAATTTCCCTTGCATGAGTTAATATCTCTAAATTCCTCATGCCTGTTAATATAACCTGTAAGAAAACATAGAAGTTATTAGGGCTTACCGGAATAACTTTTAGCCTTTCGGCTTCCTGCAGCACTTTAGAAGTCTGCCCCAAGTAGTTTTTCTCTGCAATGGTTTCGTAGTAAATAGCCTCGGAAGGAATGAACATGAGAGCAAAGTCTGCTGTGCCATTGCCGGGCTGTATATACTTAGCAATCTCCCTTATCCTGTTAATAACATCTTTCTCAAAGGTCTTCCAATATAGCTCCTTTTCTTCCTTTTGCTCACTCTCTAGATATCTTAGATAATTATCCCTTGGAAACTTTGAATCTATAGGTATAACAAGTCCTTTATAAGTAACGGCTACATCTACCATACAACCTTCTGAGATCCTATACTGACGGTTCCACATCCCCTTGGGCAATACCCTCTCCAACAGTTCTTCAAGTATAACCTCACCATAATTGCCACGCAGTTTAGGGGCAGCTAATACATCCTTTAAAGACTGCCCCAGTTTATTTGCCTGCTCCTGCTGACTAATAATCCTCTCAATGGTAGACTGCATCTCAACTAATAATTTAAGGGTACTCACTGCCTGTCTGTTCATATCCTCTCGGGCATCAGTCATTTCTTTACGGGAAAAATAAACTGTATCCTGGATTTCCCGTCTAAGACCATCCAAATTGTTTTTAAGCACTAAATCAAGTTCTTTTTCATTTTTTTTATTACTAATCTGGATAAACAAATTAACAGCCAGCAGTATAATCAAAATAACCAACGCAATGGTTAACAGTATTTCCATAAATACCTTTTTAACCTCCAAATACACATCTATGTAAATAATCTTACTATAGTTTACTCCAATTGGCAATTAAAGCCAAAACTACATACAAAAAAAGACCAGAACCTACAAATGGTCCTGGACTTTAGTTTTTGACATGCTTTATTGATGAGCAGCAATACCTTTTTGTTTCTTTCGGTCCATGATTTGCAGCATAAAAATCATGAAGAGCAGTATTACTCCTGCAGCATTAACCCAGTATATATGGGTAAATAATCCAACACCCGCGGCAATTAGTACAAACTGCTGCCACCACTGCAGCCTATCTAACAACCACCTTGAGAAACCAGCCGATAAAGCAACCACCCCTACCGCTGCAGTTGTTACTGCCAGGGCAACTTCTGGAACGGTACCTATGGCCATAATTGCCGGATTATAAATGAAGGCAAAAGGTATTAAGAAGGTCACCACGGCCAGTTTACATGCTACAACAGCCGTCAAGTTTTGATTAGCTCCTGCTATCCCCGCAGCGCCATAGGCTGCAAGGGCAACTGGGGGAGTAATTGCAGAAGAAATCCCATAAAAATACACAAAAAAGTGAGCAGGCATTAATAATACACCCATTTCAATAAGAGCCTGGACAGTTAAAGCAGAGACAATGACATACACCGCTGCAGCAGTCATGCCCATTCCCAATATAATGGAACTTATCATGGTTAAAACCAGTACAAGGAACAAATTTCCTCCTGCCACTGATAAAACCATGGAAGAAAACTTAATGCCCAAGCCTGTAGAAGTTATGACTCCCACAACAATACCTGCCATGGCACAAGCCACTGATACCACCAGGGTATTCCGGACTCCTTCTTCAATGGCCGATAATATTTCATAAATACCCATTCTGGTTTCTTTGCGAATGTATGACAGGATTACCATTAAGACTATCCCCACAGTTGCTGCCCGCATGGGGGTATAACCTTTAACAAGTAAAACCACCAGAATAACTATGGGCAACAAGAAATACCAACCTTTTTTAAAGGTTTCCCACAGATTTGGAATCGCTGCTGCTTCTAGGGGCCTTAAATCCGACTTTTTAGCTTCAAAGTGAACCATCAGCATCACTGCAAAGAAATAAAGCAGGGCTGGGAATAGGCCGTATAGCATGATCTTGGAATAGGGAGTACCGGTAAATTCAGCAATCAAAAATGCAACAGAGGCCATAATGGGGGGCATGATCATCCCTCCATTTGAGGCTGCTGCTTCCACAGCGGCAGCAAAATGAGGTTTATAACCCACCCTCTTCATCAATGGAATAGTTATGGAGCCTGTAGCCACCGCATTTGCAACCCCGCTGCCGTTAATAGTCGACATTAGGGCGCTGGCAACAACTGCTGCTTTAGCCGGACCACCCCACAACCTGCCTGTCATGGCAAAAGCCAAACGGATAAAAAATTCTCCTGCTCCTGATTTGTTTAGGAAACCGCCAAACAAAATAAACATTATTACATACTCTGCAGCAACCTTAATGGGAACCCCTAAAACTCCCGTGGTTTGATTATACATGAAGTCAATAAACCTGGAATAGCTTAATCCCCTATGGTATAATTCCCCCGGAAAGTAATTGCCATAAAGAGCATAAGCTATGAACACACCCACTATGGCTGTAATTACCCAACCTAGACGCCTTGCACCGGCGTATACCACCAGGATAATTAAAAAGGTGCCAAAAATCTTGTCATAAAAATCAGGCATACCGGCCCGGTAAATAATATTCAAGTAATGAGTATAAGAGTATAATGCTAGCGCTGCGAGCAGGCCAAGCATAATTACAGCCATAGACTGTAAAATCCCATTCTTCATAGAAGTCCTTTTTAGAGATGCTAAATCTCCAAAACAAACCAGGGATATCATGGCTAACAGGTGTATCATCCTGTGCTGCCAGGTTTCAAGCAAACCAAAAAAGCCCGTATATAGGGAGAATATGCCCAAGCCTAGCGCTATTAAGAGGAATAACAGCTTAACTGTTCCTTGATTTCGCAGCCCTTCATCCCTTATGCAATCTACTGTAGTTTTCGGACCTATTTCAATATTATTGAATAATTCCTGCCCCTTTGATGATGCCATTTAGAATCTCCACCTTAATTGTTTAGCTCTACAACATACCCTTTTCTTGATAATAGCGCTTTGCGCCTGGATGTAAAATATCCGGGTCAATACCCTTTAAGGGATTTGCTGTAAGGTTAATACCCTTAATTTGATTCAATTTATCAGCATTTTCCATGATCACCTTTAAGAACTCATAAACAAAGTCCTCAGATAAATCTTTTCTTGCAAAGATGACAGAGGTGTGAGCAATTGTCAGTGCATCCTCCTCCTGCCCCTGATAAGTGCCGGCAGGAATAACACCTTCAAAGAAACCCTGGCGCTTGGCAAAGAATTTTTCCAGCATATCCGGTTCGATACCAATGATTCTTGCCTTATTGGTTGCTTCTATTTCCATAATATTGGCTATAGGATAGGCGCCTTTAAAGGCTGCCAGATCGGCATGACCATCGTTTATCAGACTAGGAGCTTCTCCCCAGCTTACAAAGGAAACTGAACCGCCGCTGCTTTGAATGCTGTCATAACTCATACCATAGATTTCTAATAAGTCTCTCATGATAAATTCAATTCCCCAGTTTCTTGGGCCTGGAAGGATATTCTTATTTTTAAGGTCAGCTACACTTTTTATGTCACTTTTAGCCAGCACAGTTAGCTGCACATAGTCTAGAGCAAAGTTGATAATTGGCGCTACATTTGATATGTCTTCTTCGCTGAAAGGACCGGTCTTGCCAAGTGCATCAAAAATGTCAGGCAAAGCGGCCATACCAATGTCCATATCTATACCTTTATTCACATGCCTGACATTTGTAACTGCCCCTCCCTCAACGGAAGAAAAGGCGATGTCAGGCATTTCATTCTTTAGAATTTCAGTCAACTGGGCTCCGAGCAGGTACCATGAACCTCCAGCCCCTCCTGAACCGATAACTATGTCTCTAATCTCAGGCTTTTGCTCTCCGCCACTTTGATCATTATCTGCAGGCTTTTTCCCGCATCCTGCTACGGCTACCAAGGAAACAACCAGTATCAAAACCAACATTACCAGCAACAGTCGCTTTCTCACTTAACATCCTCTCCTTATTGTTTAAATAATGTTTAAATAATAGAGAAACAAACACATGACTAACATCCATTCTTTATACCTATTTTCTCTGGAAATATCACCTCCTCGCCAAGACTTTTAAGACAGCAATCCACCACTATGTTCATTACTTAATCCAGTCGTCTACGATAACCTGATTTGTTTTTTTCAAGTACTTCATCGCCTTCTCCCCACTCAGGCTGATGATAGTCATAAAGAGGCTGTCCACTATACATAATTGAGAGGTACGCGGCTCTATTGTACCTGTGATAGTTGATTTTATATTTGTGCTGCCATATAGTATTATTTCTGCTACCTCTGTTACAGGGGAGCCTATATTGTTAGTTATTGCAATGGTTTGAGCTTTATTCTCTCTGGCAATTTGCAGGACCTTCACGCTACCAATGGAAGCGCCTGAATAAGACAAAGCAATGACAACATCATTTTCATCGGTTAAAGCTGCCTGGATGCTCTGCATGCGCCTATCCTGTAGAAAAAAGCAAGTAACGCCAACCCTCAACAGTTTGTGGTGCAAATCTATACCAACAGCTGCAACAGGTCCTTCAGCAAAAATGTATACCCTCCTGGCAGCAACTATAGCATTGGCAGCCTTTTCAAGTTCTTCCGGATCTAAAATGCGAGCCGTATCCAAACTGGACTGGGCGTTGGCCCTGCATATTTTGTCGATAATGGTTTCTGTACTATCTTCTTTGTTAATACCCTCATGCACATCAGGCAAACCAATGGCCATATCCCGAATAAAAGCAACTCTAAATTCTTTAAACCCTTTATAACCCAAGTGCTGGCAGAACCGGGTGACGCTGGCTTTACTAGTCCCTACCTTTTCCGCTAATTCTTGAATGGTACCGCTGGATATAAGCTCTTTGTTATCCAAGATATAGTCAGCTACTTGTTGTTCTGTGGGGAGCAATGAATTATAAGCAGAATTTATGCGGACAATTGCCCCACCCTGCAGATCTAACCAGTTTCCCACTACTGCTTCCCCCTTTGAATTTCATTTTACTTCTTGCCTTTTTCCAGTATAATGGCTATTTCAGCAACCCTATTGCCAAGTTTTTTAAGACTCTCTACACCAACCAAATCTGCCTCTACACCATCAGCGCCTTGATCTTTTGACCAAACCATTCCTCCTGAATAATTGCCAGGTTCATTGCCAATAAATATCAGGCCTCTTGTCATGGCAACATGGATCATGGCATTGATTGCCATTTCCTGTCCACCGTTGCGGGTTCCCCCAACTGCTATTGCCGCAGCCAGTTTGTTCTTCACTATTCCATTCATTGCATGATGCAGTGGACGCCACCTGGTAAAAAAAGCATGCATCTGCGGCGTTATGTTCATGCAGTAGACTGGAGAAGCAAAGATAAATGCATCAGCTTCAATGATCTTGGGATAGATTGCTGCCATTTCATCCTTTATCGGACAAAGGATTTTTTCTTTTTTACAGCGGTCACAATGATTGCAGGGTTTAACTGTTTTACCTCGCAGCGCAATAATTTCAGCTTCTACATTTTCGTGCTTTAAAGCAAAATCAATGGCAATCTCCAAACTCCTGTATGTGGAAGATTTGCGCGGACTACCACAAATTCCTAATATTTTTGCCACAACATCCCCTCCAAGAATACTCCTCACTACAGTGATTTTTCTTTAGAACTTATAACTCAGAATTATTATTTTAACCTTTCTAATTTTACGACCACTCTGCTGTCTGGGTCAGGACATGCAATTTTGGCCTCACCTTTTTCATCCTCCCAGGGAAGACTCCCCCCGGAAGCATAAGCCATACAAGCAGGAAAAACTGAATTCAGGAGCTCCGGGCATATACCGTCTGCATTTTCTAACACCAGGCATCCTTTGTCCCTGATAATAAAGGACCTGCCTTCAGTTAGACCGGCGCTGCAGGGTTCATGCACAGAAATAACTGTTACCTTCACACTGCATTTCATTTTAAGTTCACCTCATTCATCTGCTTTGCGAAACATATTTTCACAATATGCATGTTATTATTCAACTTTTTTTCATGAATTCCTGCCATATTGCGAAAATATTTTTCATAATAATTTTAAATAAGCGAAACTCTTTTTCGCTTGAGCAAAATAATAAGAGTTGTCCATTCCAGATGGATAACTCTTATTAACACTGCAGATATCTAATTATCATTAAAGTTTATCTGTTTGATCAATTATTTATCTTATCTAATACAGCTTTGCCCAGTTTAATCACTTTAGCTGCTTCTGCAACCTTTAAAGGGGTAAGGTATCATACATGCTTGTCATATCATCATTGTAAATGGCGCACCTATCTGCACCTTCCTTTACACACTTATCACAGTGGATGCAAAAGTTGATTTTTTTCCCCCGCAAAGTAATCAGTTCCGTGGATACTCCATCAACTTTGGACGCTTCTTCAAGCGCTCTTTTCAATACAAACTCAGTAGCTGCATTTCGAGGGCTCCCGCTAATTCCTAAGATTTTTACCAAGACATTACCCCCTTGTTTGTCCTATAATTATCATGACAATGGGTTGATTGCATAATGTTAAGACTTGGCTATGGAAAACACCCTTTTAAAGATTTCTACACAATCCTCAGGTTTGACTTTCCTTGGGTTATTGCGGGCCAGGAGAGTAGCAGCAGCTTCTCTACCAAATCGCTCAATTTGTTCTAACGTTGGACTATAACCTTCATAGGTCACCGGCGCCTGCAGTTCCCGGCAGAACCCCTCTACTGCCTCAACCCCCCTGTATGCAGCTTCTTTTGCAGACATTCCGGTAACATTTATTCCAAAGCTATGGGCGACCTGGGCCAGCTTTTCAGGGCAGGCAATTACATTAAACCGCATGCCATGGGGCAGAAGTACTGCATTGGACAAGCCGTGAGCTATGTCATAGTAGCTTGCTGCCGGACTAGACATTGCATGGATGATCCCAAGGCCAGCCTGGTCCATGGCTATGCCTGCCAAGGTACTGGCCTTGGCAACCTGTTCTCTTGCATACAAATCATCACCATTAGCAAAAGCTTTTGGCAGGTATTCGATCAGCAGCCTGATGGCCCTCATGGCAAAAGCATCGGAAAAGGAATTTGCACCCAAACCTACATAGGCTTCAACTGCATGAGTAAAAGCATCTAAACCTGTTGTTGATGTTAGATGAGAAGGCAAGGTAGCCATGAGTATTGGGTCAACTATAGCCACAGTAGGATAGAGACGGTCATCCACTATCCCTTTTTTCACATTCCGGTCAACAATTACAGATATCCTGGTTACTTCACTGCCGGTTCCTGCCGTGGTGGGAATTGCGATAAAAGGCAGAGCAGCTTTCATAAACTTTTGCCCATTCCATTGATAATCTTCAAGTTTACCTTCATTGGTTGCAAGGGCGCTCACAATCTTTGCAACATCCAAGGGGCTCCCTCCCCCTAAACCAATGACAGCAGTTGCTTTCAGCGCTTCGGTTTTTGCAAGGCACTTTTCCACTGTTTGCGGTCTGGGATTCACCTCCACATCATCATAAACCTCCTGCCGGCATCCTATGCACTCCAAAACTTCGACTATTTTGTCAACGATACCGGCCTTTTGCAACCCCTTGTCAGTTACAATTAAAACCCTATCACTGTCATTAAGAAATCTCTGCAAATCCTTTACAGCTTCTTTACCAAAACAAATCCTTGTCGGCATATAATAATTTGCTGCCATTTTTGCCACCTCTTTTTAAACTTTAAATTTTTGCCCTGGAATAAACTTGCCAAAACCTTTTTCTCCTATGAACACCCCATCTTGATAAATTATTTTGCCCCTGAGGATGGTTGCCTGGGGATAACCCTTAAGCTTGCTGCCTTCAAAGGGAGTATAACCGGCTTTGGAATGCAGCTCACTCCCTTTTAAAACCACTTCCTTTTCCGGATCAAAAACAACCAGGTCGGCATCGCTGCCTTCTCTAATCACACCTTTACGGGGATATAACCCAAAGATTTCCGCCGGATTCTTTGATAAGAAATGGGTTAATTGGACAATGTCTATTTCTCCGGTATTGACGGCTTGGTACATAAGGGGAAGCAGGGTTTCCACACCAGGAATCCCGGCTAAAGTCTCATTAAATGTCTTTGCCTGAAGTTTTTGCTCAAGGGAAAAGGCGCAGTGGTCAGTAGCAATAACAGAAAAGACGCCTTCTGTTACTGCCTTCCACATGGAAGCTCTCTCCCCTTCATCCCTTAAAGGCGGGCACATGATATATAATTGGGGATCAGAGCTGTCCTTATAAATACCGGAATTTAAATAAAGGTAGTGTGGGCAGGTTTCTGCAAATACATTTAAGCCATCTTTCCGGGCTTCTTGAATAACCTTTGCGCCTTCATAAGAAGACACATGCACAAAATAGATCGGTGCACCGGCGCTTTTAGCCAGATTAATTATCTTGCGAACAGCTTCCGCTTCGGAAATAGCCGGTCTGCTATCAGCATGGAAACTGGGATAAACCACACCGCTTGCAAGTAGTTTTTGAGTAGCCCTTGTCACTATTTCGTCGTCTTCCGCATGGAAAGTAACCAGTACTCCCCTGTCTTTGCACCACTTCAAGAGTTCATGTATAGCTTCATAGGGAAGCATCATGCCTTCGTAGGTAGTAAATACTTTAAAACTTGTCAATCCATCATTAACTATTTGGTCTAATTGCTGCAAATATTTAGAGTCCCATTGTCTCACAACATAGTGCAAACTAAAATCAATGGCGATACTACCCTCAGCCTCTGCTCTGCGCTCTCTAACAGCATCAAGAGGCATTTGATCATCCATTGGCTCCACATAGTCAATTACAGTGGTGACTCCCCCGCATGCTGCAGCAACGCTTCCGCTGTAAAAATCATCAATAGTATAGATACCTGGTCCCACCGGCATATAAAAGTGAACGTGGGCATCGATGACCCCAGGCAGGATATACTTCCCTGAACAATCTAAGACTTCACAGTTTTCTAGAGCAGCATCGCAGGGACCAAGATTGATTATTGTATCCCCCTCAATCATCAGATCTGTTTGTACTACACCCATTTCAGCAACGACCTTGCCATTCTTTAACAGCAGCCGTTTCACCCTATCCACCCCTCCTTCGTGTGGTAATTTTAGGCTAAATATGCTCATAAAGTTATTTTCTGCAAATCTACGTCTTTTCCTTCACAATTCAAAGAAATAATTTAAATGATAGTTACTTTTTGAAAGAATATTTCAGTATAGTGTAACTATTGCTGGGTGACCGGCTTCAGCGGAGCCATGGGGACGGTTCGGAGCCATGGGGACGGTTCGAGCGTCACCGTAGCGCAGCGAAGGTCCAAAGGGAAGACGATGGAACCGTCCCCATGGCGTACCCCAATAGGTCCCCAAATAAGACTATGGTTGTTCCCAAGCCGGAGCCTGCTGGTTTTCATAAGGGCTTACATGGATAAAGACTTCCTTAATCATGTCATTATCTTCAAGGATTTTTTGTCTGCTTATAGCAGCCAAGGAGTGTCCTTCATCAACTGTAATCATGGGATCCACCACAATTACCAGGTCAACCATAAAATACATTCCATACTTTCTTATCTTGACATTTCTGACTTTTTTAACACCAACAACCCCATTGCACAGCTCATAAATCTCTTTTACAACCTGTTCATCAGGTAATGTATCCATTAATTCATCTATAGAATCTCTTAACAACTTGTAACCTGCCCAGATGATCAGAACAGAAACCACTCCCGCCATGAGAGGATCAAAAATTGGAAACCCCACTCTGGCGCCTGCAATTCCCAATAAAGCTGCAACAGAGCTTACAGCATCTGATCGGTGATGCCATGCATCTGCTGCCAAAACGGTACTGTTAAGTTTTTTCGCGGCTGCCAGTGTATACCTGTAGGAAAACTCCTTGACCAGAATGGATAAACCTGCAGCCCACAGGGTAATTTCAGCCGGTATTAATAAATTGTTAATAATAATTTTATTTATTGCTAATACTAGCATCCCAACGCCTACTAAAATTAGAATGATTGAGATAATTTTAGCAGCTATTGACTCAATTTTACCATGTCCATAGGGATGTTCTTTATCAGGCGGCCTCCTTGATATTCTTAGACAGATAATGACACCTACGGTGGTTATAACATCTGACAATGAGTGAAAGGCATCAGCCACCAGGGCAATACTGCTTCCGATTATGCCTGCAATCATTTTAATAACTGCAAGTAAAATATTTAAAAGAAGAACATGAATACACACCTGTTCTCCGTATCTGTTCTTTTCTTCTTTTCCAAGCATCTGATTCACCAAGGTACCCCCTTAAAACCAAACAAAAAATAAATACCTGCAGGGAAGGTCCCGCAGGTATACCTGCTGCTTAATGCCTGATTTATATATAATAAATCTGACCCAAACCATCTTTAAAAAGATGTAATATTTTTAATTCACATATATTGTATGTAAAATACTGTCCCATTGTCAAACTATTTTAGCTTGAAAAATTTAAAAAGTTATGAGAATATTTTTCTAAAATTTGGAGATAGTATAGACAATCCCTGTAATCAATTTATATTTCGCAAAAAATTATTAGGGAAAACAAGAAAGGAGTGTACATAATGGCACTGGACAGAATAGCTCTTATTCTAGTCATAATTGGAGCGCTAAACTGGCTGCTTGTCGGCATTTTAAACTTTGACATTGTTGCAGCCATCTTTGGAGGCCAAGGAGCCATAGTAAGCCGGATCATTTACACAATTATAGGTGTAGCTGGTATCTGGGCTATCTCACTGCTCATAAGGCCTAAAGCTGAAGTCAAGTAAAAAATTATTTAACTGCAATATTTCTAACATAATCCACAGCGCCAAACAAAACTAACACCGCAGCGACAACGCCTGTGGTGTTAGTTTATTAGAAAAACCTGGATTCTAGAAGACATGCGCATTCCATTCTTCTGATACATATTTTAACAATTCAACCCCAGCAATGCTGTTGCCGTATTCATCCAGAGCAGGGCCATACACTCCAATTCCACATCCAAAGGGCATAGGAGATAATTTGTTTCCAGATGCTACAGCCAAGATACCGCCGCTCACTCCACTTTTAGAAGGAATACCCACCTGTACCGCATATTTTCCAGATGCATTATACATACCACATGTAAACATCAGCGTCTTGATAATCCTGCAGACCTGTGTTGAAATAAGCTGCTCTTTGGAGTCCGGATGAGAGCCATTATTAGCAAGAGTTACACCTATCAAGGAAAGGTCCAAGCAGTTAACCTCTATGGCACACATTTTAAAATATAAGGTTAAAGTTTCCTCCACATCCCCTTCTATCATACCGGCATCCTTTAAAAAGTAGCCCAGTGACCTGTTACGATCACCAGTTTCCATCTCCGACAGGTACACTTCTTCATTAATTACAGGCTGTCTTCCTAAAATATTCTCTAACAGCTTCATGATAGATTCCAATTTTTCTTCCGAACTGCTTCCCGGCAGCAAGGAACAAACAGTAATGGCTCCTGAATTAATTAAGGGATTAAAAGGCTTATCAGCCTGCACAGTTTCCAAACGTGCTATTGAATTAAAGGGGTCTCCTGTAGGCTCAGCGCCAACCCTGGTAAATACATAATCGCTGCCATGGACCTCTAGGGCAACTATTAAACCAAATATCTTTGATATACTCTGTAATGTAAAAGGCGCCTTAAAATCTCCTGCAGATAAATGCAGGCCATTTAAGCCAATTATGCTGATACCAAGGTCCTTCTGTTCTGCCCTTGCTAGTGCAGGAATATAAGACGCTACCTTGCCCTGTGAAGTATAACTTTTGCATTGATCTACCCAGGAATGAAGTTGTTTATTTAGGATTTCTTGCTTTGCTTGCTCCTCAAATGGCAAAATAACTAACCACCTAAAAGTTTTTTTGTATTGTCTTCTATATTTCTATACGTTAGTTATTTTTAATTTTTGAGGCAAAATTATTCAAAAAATAATGTATTAACTAGCACTATAAAAAAATGTTCCATTTCTGTGATTTTAAATTTACAATATATAAGGGGAAATTAATGAAAACAGGTTGTACTTGGGGGGCCTAGCTGGTGGAACTAGCAGGTTTATTTATTTCTATGATTCTTATAGTGTATGTTGTAACACGCTGGGGTAATGTGGCTGCAGCTTTAACAGCCGGAATACTTGTAGTGACTTTATTCTCATCAATTAGCCCGAGAGATTTTCTTGGCATTGTTTACCATACGACAATGGCAGCGAGTACCATAGAGTTAATTGTAATTGTACTCTTAATCACGTTGTTTAGCAGCGTCATGTACAACACCCATATACTTGAAAAGCTAATCAACTCACTGATAACCATGATGCGCAGCGTACATGTGCTGTTAGCTCTGCTTCCGGCTATTGTAGGACTGCTTGCAATACCTGGAGGTGCCATAATGTCCTGCCCCTTTGTGGATAAGTTAGGTGATAAAATAAAAATGCCCCCTGGCTTTAAATCAGGGACAAACATTTTTTTTAGGCACTTGTCAGTTTTCTTAAATCCCTTGAGTCCCCTGCTAATTATAGCTGCTGACATCAGCGGGTTAGGTTTTCTGCCTATTATTAAATTTCATGTTATACCGGTTACTTTGTCTTTAATAGTGGGATTAGTTGTTCTTCACAAATTCTGGCCTGAAATGAAACTAAGTCAGGCACCTTATGGGGCAAAAAGCCTGCTTGAACACTCTTTTTTTGCTGCTATTAAAGAATTTCTTGTCTATGGTTCTCCATTAATAATTGCATTAATCTTAAAACTTGGTTTTGGTATAAACTTCATAATCAGCTTGTCACTGGCAATAATCTTAACCGTAGTAATAGATGCAAGGACAGAGAAAGTCATCAGGCTGTGCGATGCAAAAAAAATTATTCTTCAAGACACCAGTTGGCAGCTTGGACTTGCGGTATACACAATTACTCTTTTTGGAGCTTTTGTTAATAGTTCAGGAGCTGTTCCCATGTTTGCAGACATTATAATAAATGCACATATGCCCCTCATAGTTCTTCTAGTTTTTACATCTGTACTCATTGGATTTGCTGCGGGCCACCCCATAGTGGGTTCAGCAATTATTTATCCTATCTTCGTCCCTTTAGTCGGACCAGGGGCAGAAGGAGTTGCTTACCTGTCGGTAATCCTTACAGGGATGATGTTCGGTTACGTTGTTTCACCAATACATTTATGCCTTATTGTTACAAATGAATACTTTAAAGTTGGATACAGGGAGAGCTACCCGCTGCTTCTTCCCCTGCAAACTTTGCTGTTGATAACGGCTGTTGCCCTGGCCTTGCTGATGAAACTCTAGGAAGGAGGGTTTTAATTTTCGTTAATAAATCTGCCCACCAAGCTTGCCACATTAATTTGCTGTCTAATTTCAATAGTTTAAAAAGTCTGGCGATCATTTAACTTAACCCCCTACCTGTGAGCTTTATGAAAATTTGCTCTAAAGTAGCTTCCTGGGAATGAATGGTTTCAATGGCCCCCAACTTCATTAAATCATTTAATCTACCCCTATCGGCCTCTTCTTCCAAAAACAACACTTCACTGTTTAGACTGCCATTTATCCTAGATTCCACTATAACAGATTTTTCTCCATATTTAAGCTTTAAGTTTCTAGGACTATCTAAGGCTACAATTTCACCATCGTTTAAAAAGGCAACCTGGTCACATAAATCATCGGCCACCTGCATATTGTGGGTTGTAAAAAAGATAGTTACCCCTTGATCCTGTTTAAAAGATTTCACCTTCTTCTATAGAAAAACTCACACCATTAACTGCCATTTTGCCTGCACCTGGATATTTATGATATAGGCCTTTGACCTCAATCATGGATTATTTTCCCCCTTCCAATCCATTACGGATAAACTTGATGATATCTTTAATTACCCTCTCAATATCCTCATTACTAATACCTTGCAAAACTTGTGGATTTGTTAAAAACTCATAATAATTCACATTCAAGCGCTCAAGAAAATATTCAACTAAACCGTTGCCCAGCAGGCCGTTTATGAGATGTGCCGTCAGATATGGATCAACATCTTTGCGTAATTTGCCTTGTTGTTGGTTTTCAAGTATGAGATTGTACATATACTGGTATGACTGCTTCCTTAATCCCGCATACAGCTCCCTTAAAAAACTTTCTGCCATGGGATCCATGATACTTGCCATCAGCTGCCCCAATTTTGGGTTTTCCAAGTTATATTGAGTTCCTGCCATTACAAGCTGTTCCAGCATCTGAAAAAAATCATCCTGATCCAGCTTATGCCTCTGAATATAAGACATTTTTTTCTGTGCAGCAAGCTCAACCAAATAGGTGTATAGGTCCTTTTTATCCTCAAAATACTGGTACATACTCCCCTTGGCTATACCAGCCCGGGCTACCACGTTAGATAAAGAAGCTTTGCTGTAAGTGTTTATTGAAAACTCTTCAATGGCTAAATCAATTATTTTCTGCCTTTTTTCTTCAGGCAAATTAAAAAAAGTTTGTTTGGGCATGTTATTCATTCCTCCAATTTCGAAACCTGTTATTTATGTTAAAACTATGATTCTTTAAATCTATGACTGCATAGCTATATGACTAGCCGGTCATGTGACTATACAGTCACATTATATACTACCCTTTTGCCTCATGTCAATACAAAAGACAAAAAAATTTCTTGTAGATTGAGATATATTTGAATGTTATAATATTCACATGCGTCTTTTTAACATCTCATTATACCTATTGGAAAAGTACTATATAGAAAACTAAATAACCTTATTAGTTGAGGAGGAGAAACATGGAAGGTATTCTCGAACAAATTGCAAAACTACAGATTTTAAACCAATTTTGGCTCTCACTGTTTTTATTAATACCCATGGTACTGATCGCCAGAACTGTGGTAGCTGGAACCAGGTATTCCCCCATTTTAATTATCGTTATTTTCGGATTAACTATGGGCTATGTACTAGTTGCCAGCGGTGTATCTAAAGCCGGTTTGCCGGAATTTCCATTGATTGACTTAATAAGCAAAACAACCATCATTGCCCTGACAGTATCATTCTTTGTCGGGGGACAAGAGTTGAGGAAGATAATGGGCGGCATAGAATTAGAACCTGATAGTATGGTTATTCCTTCTCAGGAAGAAACAGTATTAGGAACGAACAGGACCCAGCTGGTCTTTATTATCAGGGCCTTTTTCCTGCTGATAGGTATAGAAGCGCTCACCAGACTGATTCTTGGGATAAGCATAAGCGAATTAAGTAAATATTATCCACTCATAGCTTATATCGGACTTGTCGGCGCAGTAATTTTAATAGATTACAAAGCTACTGTAGCCAACAAACCATTGTATATCCGTAAAGGCCTTTTAGAAATAGCTGCTATTATCCAGGTTCTTATAATTTCTTATAAAATTGCAGTGTGGATTAGACCCATAATAGCTCTGCCGCAAATTTTCTTTGCCATGCTTCTGTCGGCTGGCTTTGGGGCAGTGCTCTACAAATGGAGATTTGGCCCCACAGTAAGATGTTTGCTCTTTGCCGGCATCCCTGTAGTGTTGGCCGGGAACTTCATGGTTGGAGGCTCTAGAATAAGTGAAGCTTTTAACATCACCGGTATGGATGCGGTCCTGGCATATGGTTTCTTCGGGCAGATGTTTTGGATGTTTGGCGGAATAGCCCTCTTAATGTATGTCGGGAAAACAGCTAATGTTCGCAACCTGGCTCCAGGCATGGCAGGCGCCTTATCTCATTCTGGATTAACCGGGGCCTGTACTGCAGGAGATTTGGGAAAAATCGCAGCAAACAGGGCGCCCATTATGATTAATATTCCTTTTTTTGGTCATATTTTTGTATTCTCAATTCTGGCAATTAGCGCACAAAGAGGACAATTGATGTTAATTCCTTCTCTGCTGGTTATAGCCGCAGGCATCGCCTTGACAGTACTTGCCCTCAAGAACCTCAGCAAGGCCGGCGGCAAGGATGCCCTTGAAGTTAAAGGTCTAATGCAGTTTTCTTTTGGCTGGCAGTTGTGTGCGGTCTTTGGAGGCCTGACATCCCTCAGCTTCACCCAGATGCCTTTAAGCTATGCAGCCATGGGGCAGTCTTCGGCCATATCCCATTTTGGACTTTTTGCCGCCCTCCAAGGAGGAATGTTTGGACCTGAAGCAGCTCAATTAATACCATTTATCTTTGCAATGCCCTTTTTGGTTCACCCATTAGTATTTTTCATGTTTGGAAAAGCCATGGAAAGGGAAGGGGAAATGCCTGTCAAACCGGCCTTGGTTTTAGCAGCCATAGGACTTCTTGGGGTAATCTACTCATTTATCACTGCATAGGACACAAAAGGTTTAGGCTGTTGGCAGAATATCCAACAGCCTAAACCCTCTATGGAGGTGTAACTAGTGTTGCAATTAAGTTGGGGACATTCCTCTGTTCAAGAGACAAGAAGCGTGAAGCAAGAGGCATGAGTAAATCTTGCTTCCTGCATCTTGCATCATGCAACCTGCAAGACGGTGTGTCCCCTGACCTACGTTGGGGACATTCCTCTGTTCAAGAGACAAGAAGCGTGAAGCAAGAGGCATGAGTAAATCTTGCTTCCTGCATCTTGCATCATGCAACCTGCAAGGTGGTGTGTCCCCTGACATACGTTGGGGACATTCCTTTGTTCAAGAGACAAGAAGCGTGAAGCAAGAGGCATGAGTAAATCTTGCTTCCTGCATCTTGCATCATGCAACCTGCAAGGTGGTGTGTCCCCTGACCTTTAAAAGCACCTTCTGTATATTTTCTCGTAGCTTTCAATAGTCAAATCCCTTGGATTGCCAATGGTTTGTGGATCATTAAAGGCCTCCCTGGCTAATCTTGGAATGTCATCTACACTTAATCCCATTTCTGCCAGTGTAGGAATACCTATATCTTTTGTCAGTTTTTTCACTTCTTCCACTGCTGCCAGGGCAGCATCTCTCTCTGACATTCCATGAATGTTAACACCCAGGGCTTGAGCCATACGAGCATACTTGGCAGGTTCACCCATCCAGTTATACTCCATTACAGGCCAGAGCGTTGCCGCAACTGCCAAACCATGGTGTACAGGGAACATACCACCCATGGTTTGAGTCATGGCGTGGACAGCTCCTGCGCTGGCTGCGCCATATGATAGTCCTGCCAGCATGGAGGACATGGCCATATAGTATCTTGCCTCAATATCCTGGCCGTAAGCTACTGCTCTTCTCAAATATTTTCCTGCATATTCTATGGCCAACAAAGCAACGGCATCTGTTTGGGGCTGGGCATAAGCACAGGTATAGCATTCAATAGCATGACAGAGAGCGTCCATGCCGGTACCGGCTGTTACCCAACCAGGCATAGACAAATGGAGCATGGGGTCAATTAAAGCCAAATGAGCTGCAATCAATGGACCACCTACATTAAATTTAAACTGCCTTGCCGGATCAGTAATAACTGCCCACAGGGTAACTTCACTACCAGTGCCTGCTGTGGTTGGAATACATACCAGGGGAGGAATTCTCTTGGACAGGGGCTTTTTGCCATCAGCACACTCGTACTCTAAAACCGGCTCTCCATGTACGATTTCAACACCCATTGCTTTGGCAGCATCCATTGGGCTGCCGCCGCCAACCGCCACAAGTCCATCACAGTTGTTGTCCTGGTATTTCTTGGTTCCAGCAGCAACTGTTGCTAGTGGAGGATTATACACAACCTCATCATAAAGCACATAGGATATGCCAGCATCCTTCAAAGGTTTTAGCGCCTGGTTTATAATACCTGCCTTTACAACACCCTGATCCGTAACTATCATGGGCCTTTTTACGCCAAGGACAGATAGTTCTTCCGGGAGGTAATTTACCGCCCCTAAACCATGCTTCATAACAGTAGGCACCTCAAAATAATGAAGCTCAGTCAAATTTTTCATTTTTCTTCTCTCCATTCATGTGTTATATTATTTTTATTTCAAACGTCTTCCCTGTACTACCCAAACCTAACTGCTGCAGTTTTTCTTCCGTGGGAACCCCCTGATCGTCCCATCCCCTAACCGCATAATACTCGTTGAGCATTATGTCCAAGTCCTCTTGGCTAATCCTATGCCCCTGATTAGGTCCGCTTGGCAGCGGCTCCTCCATAAAACGCTTAGGCAAGGTATCATCTTTACGTCCAAAACCTTCTCGAATATTAAACAATCTTATGAGATTCCAAATCCTTTCTCCCAATGTGCGCAGATCTTCAATAGACCAGACCTTCCCGGTAGCAGCAGACAAAAGCTCACAATATGTTTCACCCTTAATCCCATACTGGGCAAAATCACATTTAACCAGGGTGTCCAGGGCAGCCAGATAGTTTTGCATGTATGCAACAATTTCTCCCTTATCTTTTAGCCCCAAACGATCTACCGGTTCTTCCTTCCAAGTACCGCCTATTTCATAAAGAATCGGGAAAGCTCTCTGGTGACATCCTCCCCTATCACCTGTGGCATAAGCTAATCCCATTGCAGGCACACTTCTTGGACCCCAGGCGGGAGTCTCTAAAGCCTTCACATGTACTGCAAAGTCCTCTGCACCTCCACCTATGATTTGAGCTGCTTCTTTAACTCCCCTTGCCAAGGTATCACCTAAGCCCTGTTCTCGACTGGCAATAATTTTAAACAAATATGCCACTGCTTCTGAATTTCCAAAGGACAATTCCAATCCTCCGGTATCCTCAAGAGTAATTAATCCCTTGTTAAAAGCCTCAATGGCAAAACCTGCAACGCCACCGGCAGATATTCCATCTAACCCAAGGGCATCACATTGCTTAACCAGACGGATTACTTCCTTAGTATCTTTTATACCCAGGTTACTGCCAACCATTGCAGCCGTTTCATATTCAACTATATCTGAAATCAAACCTTTATAACGACCGCTTCTAATTTTTCCAACCTTGCTGCAGGCTATGGGACATCCGGCACAGGCAGCATCCCTAAGCCATAAGTGTTTTCTTTGTGCTACTGCATTTAATCCGCCAGCTCCTTCAAAGGCGCCATCATAGTAATTATAAGTTGGCAGGAGATGCTCTTCATTAGCAAAATCTATGGCGCTGGCAGTCCCATCCACATTAAATCCTGCGATGGAGGGCTCGTCCTTGAGGTCCTTATATGCCTTGGCCACCGCAGCATCAAAGGCTTCCTGATCAGCAACCCTAATAACCTTCCTGCCGCGCAGGGCAACTGCTTTAAGATATTTAGAACCCATAACCGCTCCAGTACCACCCCTGCCCGCATGGCGATTATATTCACAGTTGATTAATGCAAATTTTACTAACTTCTCTCCAGCAGGTCCAATGCATGCAATCTTGATACTTTTGTCGCCAAGTTCGTTCTTTATTCTCTCATTAACCTCAAAGGTATCTAATCCCCATAAGTGTTCAGCTAATTTTATTTCAACCTTATCATCATCAATCCAGAGATAACATGGATTATTCGACTTTCCAATAATAACCAGTCCATCATAACCGGCATAACGAATCTCTGGAGCAAAATGGCCTCCAAAATACGAATCTACAAAGGTACCGGTCAGGGGTGACTTGGTAACTACACAACCTCTCATGGCAGGAGCAATAGTTCCGGTAAGGGGGCCAGGCATAAACATAAGTATATTCTCTGGACCTAGGGGATCACAACCCGCAGGGAGCATGTCAAAAAGAATTTTAGCGCCAAATCCCTTGCCTCCAACAAAAAGTTCCTGTACCTGAGGATTTATTTCAATTGGAAATGCAGATCCTTCACTCAAATTGACAAGCAAGAGTTTACCTATATAACTACCAGCCATCTAACCAACACCTCCCTCACAAACCTGAACCAGCTTTAAGGCTTTTGGGGCACAAAACTTAATGCATTGTGGATCCCCCTCGCACATGTCGCATTTATCCGCTTTGCCATCAATCCCTAAAACAATCATTCCATCTGGACATGCTTCCATGCACTGTCCGCAGCCAATGCAAATCTCTTTTTTTACCAGCACCCTGCCTGTTTCCTCGTCTTTATAAATGGCTTCTGATGGACAAGCTCTCAGGCAAAAAGGATTTTCACATTGAGTGCATACTATAGGCCTGTTAACAAGTCCTTCCTGTTCCATTGTAACCTTCAAGCGAGCAAACCTGGGACTATACCCTTTTACCGCCCTGGATGAACAGGCCAGGAGACAAGCCCCACATCCTGTACATAAGTCAAATTCACCCCTTAGCAATAATGCCATATAAAGATACCTCCCCTCCTTTTTTGGATACCATTTAAAAATGATGTGTATTTTCCTATTAGTCTGAGAATTCAAGCTTTTAGGAGATATTCCTTTGTCCTACTTTGAGAATTTATCTATCCACTATAGTGCATTTCGCACAAAAATGCATAAAAATTCCCTGCTTGTAAAGGCAGGGCTATTAATGGAAAATTTAGCCTAAAGCTCATCCACATCTTTATACCATTTGACTTTAGCCCCAATCTTATCCCGCATTTTCCATTTTAAAGGTTTTGGCTCCTTATTAATATAATCCTCTAATAATGCAAGCCGTTCTTGAACCACTTTCTTTTCCTCTACACAAAATAAATCTGAACTGCTCAGGATTGATTTTAGTTTATCAAAATTTAAAGTTACAGTCTTCCAAAACCCCCAGTCTGCCGCAAGATAGCGGGCAGCTATTTTTGCGTTGATTACTTCGTCATCACTTTCACCGACTGGATGTTCTAAGAGCAGCATAATAGTATCAATTATATCTTTTTCGTTGATTTGCACAATCTGCATCTTTTCCAGGACAAGTTCGGCTAACGGTATGGTGAGGCTGTCCACATCTAGCCGGTCCCTTAGGGGCAATACATGGCAAAAATCCAGCTGGTCAAAAAAGATGTCTGAATGAAAACCAGTATCAGGGTTATCAAATACCATCCTTTTTGATCCGTAAAGGGTTGTGATCATTTCATCATCCTGATACCCGAGTTCACTATATACTTCCTTTAAAATTGGTCCATACTCAACCCTTGATACAAAATCAGTATCCGTAAACACCCTGCCCCATTTTTCATGAATGTAGTTGTATTTCGGACAATGAAGGTTGAAGGCCAATGCCCCTATAAGACGCAATGAAACCCCTTTTTCCTTGGCCAGAGTAATTATTTTTTCTGCTTCCTCAATAAACTCCCTGGCATTCTTGCTAGTGTATTGGGCCACAACTTTCCCCCCTTCTTAGAACTATTGCATAGACATTCCTCTTAAGTTGGGGACATTCCTCTGTTCAAGAGACAAGAAGCGTGAAGCAAGAGGCATGAGTAAATCTTGCTTCCTGCATCTTGCATCATGCAACCTGCAAGACGGTGTGTCCCCTGACCTACGTTGGGGACATTCCTCTGTTCAAGAGACAAGAAGCGTGAAGCAAGAGGCATGAGTAAATCTTGCTTCCTGCATCTTGCATCATGCAACCTGCAAG